>NZ_JAMWZB010000032.1 GCF_024305035.1 Algoriphagus sp. | reverse complement strand
TTTCATTAGTAAAAAATCAAACTAAGCAAAGACGGGGTTGCTCGGGTGGATACGTCTAAATTAAAATCAGCCAGCTTGGAAGCAATATATCGATGATGTCCATTGATTATAACGTTTTCATTATCGACCTGAATACTATCAAATATAAGTTTAAGTTTCATTTTCTTGTAAATACGCTTGATTACAGGGATGCTTAGGTGCTTATGCGTGGAAATCAAGTCAAGCTTACCAGTTTTAATCAAACTCAATATTTCATTTTCAAAATCCATAATTTTCTATATAATTTAACTTCTAAATAGTTTTTTTTTATAAAAAGGCTGTTATCAATAATTAATTATAAAATACCTTTTTTTAATCTAACTTGTCAATTACCAGCAAAGAAATGTAGAATATCTATAAAGGCGTTTAAACTCTTTCCCGAATGGTCAATACAACCTAGGAAAGAATTTATCTTTTCTCCTGTTCATGATGGATTTTACATGCCAAAATTCTAAAAACCAAATATTTAACCGAAAAACTAAGAGCTACACCCGAAAAAAGTGTCATTGACACCAAAAAATGGTTCATGTCCTAACTTGTGAATTTTAATACTTCCTTTTTTCCATTTTTACCAAACATGGATTGACCCCGACAACAAGGCCTCAATCGAAGGAGAAAAAATAAAGCCAGAGCCAAAATCAAATAAAGGATGAAATCGAGCATGACGTATCCGTTACACACCGGGATGATTAGAATTGCGAGATTCCATATGACCGCTAAAAAACAAATTATACACAGATGAAACTAGATCACATAAACCATGGATAAGCCTTCACAAACTGCCCTCGTACCCACCCTAATTCTGATTCTCGTGTGGGCCTACACCGGTTTGGAAAAAATAATCCGATTCGAGCAGAGCCGAAAGGCCTTTCACAATCAGACTTTTCCGGGAGAGTTGGCAGAAGCCCTGAGCTATGTGGTTCCCGGGGTGGAGTTGGTAATTGCCCTGCTCCTACTCTTTTCAGTCACTCGGTGGTGGGGATACGTTGGGAGCTTGCTGGTTCTAACGGTGTTTATCACTTATGTGGGATTGATCTGGCTGGGCGCATTTCCCAGGATACCCTGCAATTGTGCGGGGATCATCGAAAGCCTGGGATGGGCAGAGCATTTTGTCTTGAATTTGGGATTGATAGGACTGGCGGTATATGGGCTTTGGAATAGTAGAACCCGTGATGGAATGAAAATTAGAAAAGAATCGATGTACTCAGCTTAAATCAAATCTAAAGGTACCTGTTGGCTCAAGCACACAGGATGAACCATCGATAGAAATAGGAAAAAGAAAAAGAAAAATAAACGAATCATGAGGTAGAAATGATGACTAATGAAAGAAGAAGAAGTAAGGAACAGTGAATAGCCGAATCTGACCCGCTTAAAAGCTAAAGTCAGATAGCAAAATCCCTCCAAGGGATCAGAAGCTTATTCCAGTCCCGCCAAACACTTACTTCCAACTAGGAAAAACTCTTCAAGAGTTTGAGAAAAAAATTTAGGGGCAGCGAGTACTGAACTGCCCCACGGCCTAGGGGTGATGAGCCCCTATCCGGAAAAAGATGAAATAAAAATGAGACAATAGCTCAAGAAAATAACAGGTTCATTCTTCTCGATGGCTTGGGTGAGAAGCAAGCCAATACCGATGAACCTGCCGGGGGAAGCCGAAAACCCTTGAAACAGAGTAGGCACTTTAACCACGTTCCCAAGGAAGCAACTGATACTGCTTCCCGAAGGAATCCCAAACGGTTTCGCTCTTTTTGATCTGTTAAAAAAGGGTACTTTATATGATTAAATTCAAAAACCTGCTCCCCGCCCTAGCTATGGTGCTGGGAGCAACCTTGGCCATGGCGATGAATTTCGCCAATCCGTCAAGTGAAAATTCAGATGCGGAATATGGTACACCGGACGGTGGCATTACTTGGGTTAGGGTCAACGATCCCCAAAACCCGGTAAATTATCAATGTGATCTCGGTTCTGAGGCCTGTTTATACAGTGAACCGAATCTGATGAACCCTATCGGAACTACAGACAAAAAATTTGTCTTAATTCCATAGGCTGATGGTTGATTTCAGGGCAGAGGAGCTCTCTCTGCCCTGATTAATCAATTGGCAAAACTCAACTCTCTGGGCGGAATCGGAAGCAGGTAAGCCGCACCATCTGGCTCCAACCTATACTCCTGACCTTCAAAATTTCTGGTTAAGGTTACCTGAAAATCAGGATCTTTATTCAGTCTTCTTAAATCCAACCATCGGATTCCCCGAAATGCAAGCTCTTTTTGTCTTTCTTCAAGGATTCGGGTAAGTGCTTCTTCGGGAGAACTAAACTCCAATGGTGATATATCCGAAGGATATCTGTTGCTTAAGAATTGGTTGAGGTAATCCACCCCTGTCATCCAATCCCCGGTCCGAACCAAGCTCTCGGCCAAGGTCAGGTAAATTTCTGCGGTGGTAATCCCGGAAAACAGGGTAATACTCCCATCATAGCTCCCTCTAAAATTGAGAAATCCATTTGTTCTGGTGACAAAAAACAATTCTTTTCTCAAGTCCAGAGAATCGTATAGCTCATACAATTCCGGATCAACCTGAAACGCTGTTTGGGAATACATAAAACTATATCCTCCCAATCTGGACTGCCAGATCACCTCTTCGTTAAATAGCGGAAAGGGATAGGTCACCTGTGGATCCAACGTATTATAATCTAGAAGCTCCGAATAGGAGCCCAATACTTTTTCAGCCTCCAGCAAAGCCTCTTCATAGTTTTCCCAGGCCAAAAACACACGGGCTTTCAACGCCTGTGCAGCTACTTTGGTGGGTTTAAAGGGATATTGTGCCTGAGAAGGCAAAAGCGATTCAGCCTCATTGAGATCCGATTTGATCAGATCAATGATTTCTTCCTTCCCTGCGAATTCCGAACTTAAGGTGATCGCCGTACCCTTCCGGATTGGAACTTTTGCATCCAAACCCTGCGATTCAAGATTGGGGCCATCCAAAAAAAGAGAATAAATATTGAAATAAGCATGAGCTCTGAAGAAAAGCGCTGAGCCTCTTATCGTATTCCAACGGGGGTCTGAAGAAGGTAATTTTTCAATCTCCTCCAACACTACATTGGCATGCTGGATTTGATTATACATACTCCGCCAATCAAATACCTGATCATCTATCTGAAAAGGCTGGGATTTCCACAGGTAGAGGTTTTGCTGCCACGGAGGAAGGGCCATTACTCCTGCATCATCGGAGAAATACTCCCCTCCTACAATCAGGGAAAGTGCAGGGTGTAAATTCATGGTACCCGAATTGTCCAATATGGCCTGTAGGGATTCGAAACTGGTCGGGGAGTCTATGGTTTTATTGGGCTTTTCGTCCAGAAAACCATCGCAGGACCAAAGTCCAAGGACCAGGAAGATAAAACTATATTTTTTCATCGTGTTGTCATTTATGGTTAGAAATCGATTCGCAAGCCGATGGCGGCACTGCGCTGGGGTTTTAGGGTTGGAAAATCCGGATCTATAGGTTGGTCAGTAGCCTTCCAGATCAATCCCAGATTGTTGAAGTAGGCATAGAGTTCCATTCCCTCAACCGGAAGACTCGGACTGGTTGATCTGGACCAGGAATATCCCAAGCGGATATCCTGAAGTCGGACATGATCGCCCCGCTCCACCAAAACCGAGGAAACCTGATAGAAGGTATGTCTCAGGGAATTGAAAACCGGGGGCTGGGAAGGCACTTGGGTAGTCAATTCGTCACCCGGGTTTTGCCAGCGCAGGGAATAATCGGAATGGGTTACTTGGCCTCTGGATAGGGCCGTATAATCCACCGAACTTCTCCTGAAATAATAGCCCAATCTGAACGTGATATTCATCGACAGGGAGAAGCCCTTCCAGGCCAGGTTATTTCTGACAGAACCGAAAAGGGTAGGCCTTGCCGAACCGTGAAAACGGATGGACTCCGGGGTTGCCGAGGTCAGAATCCCTAGGTAATTATCCGAGGGTTCCTCGTTGAAAAATCCCAACGGATTCCCATTTGTAGGATCCAATCCTGCCCATGGAAGGGAATAAATGGAAAATAGGGGTCTACCTTCCAAAGGAATCACATTGGTTGCATTGCTTCCAAAATACTGGATCGCGGAGCGGGCTCCTTCAAATTCGGTGACTTCGTCTTTCCAGCCACTGATCAAAAACTGGGTACTCCAATCCAGGGAGGACTTCAGGTTTTGGGTAGTGAGTGTGATATCAAACCCTCTGGTTTGGGTGGATGAAAAGTTCCCCCGATACTGATAGATTCCGTTGGAATCCGGCACTTCGGTCTCCCCGATCAGGTCATTCCCGTTTTTGTTGTAAAATTCAAGGGAACCGGAAACCCTTCCGCTTTTCGATTCGAAATCAAGGGCCATGTTCCAGATTCCAATTCTTTCCCATCGCAGGGTGGGATTGGGAGGATTGGAGATGAAGGCGTATCGGTACCCGGGAATGTAGGGATGATTGTTGCTGTAGTTGACAGTGGTAAAGGCGGTGGTGTTTTTATCCGCATTTCCATTGAACCCATAGGTCAGCCTCAACTTTAAGTAGGGCAGCTTGCTCCAGTTGTAAAAAGCCTCTTCGCTGATGATCCAACCCGCTCCCGCAGACCAAAGCGGTACTCCCCTCTGGTTGGTCTCCACACCAAATAGGTTTGACAGGTCTTTTCTTGCACTGGCAGTCAACAGGTATTTGTTTTTGAAGGAATAGCCCAAATTTCCAAAGTAGGAAATGTAGCGATCGGTAATACCTGAATGTTCCCCGCCATAGGGAATGGTCAGGCTAAGTCCCGGATTTTGGAACTGGGGAAAACGGGTAAAATAATCTACAGGCATACTCAAACCTCTTTGGTCATCGTATCCGAAGTATTGCATTTCATCGGATAAGATAGTAAGATCCCGAAGTTCCCAGCCTGCCAAAGCATTCCATTCGTGATCCTTGTTTTTTAAATGATATCGAAGATTCGTTCTGAGGTTATGGCTGATGGAATTTGAATGACCGCTGGTGAACCGTTCTCCCCTGGGGATGGGAAATGACAGGGTTCCGTCCTCCCCAACTTGGGTATAGCGGTTGATTTGGTCCCTGATTTCATAAAGCTCCGGGGATTCCAGATTTCGTTGTTCCAACTGGTTGGTCCAGTATTGGTACCGGGCTTCGGCCTGCAAGCCCGGAAGGATTTGGTAAACCAAATCCAGGTTTCCTCTGAAATCCAGTGAGGTTGAGCGCTGGTTTCTCTTCCCGATTTCATTGAGCGGGATATATCTCCAATCCAAAAGATCCGTGTCTGCCGTACTTTCGACAAACCGGTTACTGAGTGAGGCCACTATGGGCAGTGGATTTCCAGACTCATCAGCCAACCGCTCATAGGGTCGGGGATTGGGTAATTCGGTGGTCTGAATACTCCGTCCTCTACTGAGATAGATTCCGGTGGAGATTTGAAGTTTTTGACCCAGCAGTTTCCAGGTTTGTCTGGCATTTAGGGTTACCCTGTCCTCCTCATTTCCGATTACACTTGCCGCATTGCGATCAAAACCACCCGAAAAATTAAAATGATGGGCGGCTCCTCCTCCTGAAGCCTGAAAAGCATATTGCTGATTGACTGCCGGCCGGTAGTAATAATTTAAAAGTTCTCTTCTGCTGTCATATCTTCCCAATTCTGACAACATCCGATCCCCTTCGGCGGCTGACAGAGTCCCCTCTCGCACCTGAAGTAAGGTCTCCACCACCGGGGACAGGGGCGGTCTGGCAATTGAGGTGATCATGGAGTTGTAATATCCCGCATCAAACAGGGATCTTTCCTGTGCGATAAAATCATTGATCTCCATCTGGGGTGCATAGAATAAATCGGGTTTTTCAATCAGGTTGGTATTGGCCTGAAAAGAAAACCGGAGGGGCTGGTCAAACTTCCCGGACTTGGTGGTGATTACGATAACCCCGTTGCCGGCCCTGGCTCCCCAGATGGAAGCAGCCGCGGCATCCTTTAAAATGGTGATTGACTCCACATCATTGGGGTTGATTGACTCCAGGGAACCTTCATAGGGAAGGTTGTCTATCACAATAAGCGGGGTGGTGTTGCCAAACAGCGTTGCCCTTCCCCGGATATTGATGGGATCGGAGCCCCCCGTGGTCCGGTTGAATATCACCCCGCTGGATACGTCTTCTATCCTGTCCAAAATGGAGGTGCTCACCCTGCGGTTGACCAAGTCTTGATCGAGCTGCACGAAGGATCCCGTTACTCTTTCTTTGGGAATCTCCTGATATCCGGTAGAGACCACTTCTACTTCGGACAGGCTGAAATCCTCCGGTATCAGTGCAAAGTCCATCTTCAGATCAGCCTCCAGTTCGATATCCTGCTGAATAGACTTAAAACCTACAAAACTGACGGTCAATTCATAGTTCCCTTTTGGAAGTGACAGGGAATATAAGCCCGCTTCATCCGAAACGGCTGAGGCTGCTTGTCCACTGACCAGAATGAAAGCTCCGGGAAGCGGATCTTTGGTCGAGTCATCGGTCAGTTTGCCCGAAACAGTGAATTTACGCTCCGTATTTTGGGCAGTTGCCGTAAACCAGCACAGCAAACAGAAAATCAAGGTAACTGCCAGTTTGGGCAGTCTTTTATTATGTATTTTTTTCATGGCAATGGAGTTTTGGTTGGGGTAGAATTTGAAGGGTTGGAACCCGTGTTCAGGTAGTTTTCCAATAAATCCGACCATCCTTCAGGGGTTGTTGGGAAGTTTCCCGTCTGCAGGATTTTTCCTTTGGGATCCAGAAGGATTTGGGTGGGGAAAGATCTGATCTGAAATTTTTTGAGTAAGGGGTGCTCCGGTCCTCCTGAGTAGAGGTTAAGGCTTTCTTCCGAAGTATATTTCCCACTTTCGACGCTTTTAAGCCATCTATTCCGATCTCTGTCTCCGGATATGGTGACAAAAAGAAGATCGGGATGATCCTTCCATTCCTGCACTACCGGAAGGAACTGATCACTGGCAAAACTCAGGCAGGCTCCGCATCCGGTCAGCCAGAAATCCAGAAATACCAATTTTCCTTTCCAGGTTTCCGGGCTGACTTCTACCCCATTTCTATCCTCCAATGGTTCTGCGGTAAATTCCCGTCCTCTCAAATTATTCTGATAGACTTGAGTTAAATGGGTATTTATTGCTTCCGATTTGGAGGAAGCTAAAGTTGCCTTGAATAGGGAGTCCGGATCCTCCAGACTTTTATATTCCCGAAGTAGGTAGAATGCATTCACTTGATTCCTGAGCGCATCGGGAAGGGCTTCTGAAAGGTGCTCAAAGGAAACTCCGCTTAGGTTGCCCAGAATAACCTGTTCCAGGTAGAGGGCCTCCACGAATTCCTGTGGAAAAAGCGCTCCTGAAAAATCAGCAGCATACTCCTCTGCCTGAAGACCATTATTGAGGATCAGTTCACCCCATTCTCCAGCCTGTGGCCTGCAGATTCTGACAAATTCCAAAGCCGGTTTGAGCAGTCTTCCCGTCCAGAATGACTGAAGCCAATGAAATAGCGCCGGATTCAACCGGTTTTGATACGCCTCCAATTGGGTAAGAACTGGGTGCTTGTTGCTGGCCAAATCCAAAAGCTGGTCCGCACGTTGTATTTTTTGGCTCTCTGTCTGTGCCCAGCTGATTTTCCTGTTCCATCCCGGACGGTATTCCTGAATTGTATTTTGATACCGCTTCTTTTGATCAGCACTAGAGATCATGGCCATGGAATCGGAAATGATCATGGCGGGGCTGAGTTGGATTTTCATTTCCTCCTCTACCTGGAGGAGCTCCAGCTGGATTTTAACTTTTGGGGCACTGGGACCCCATACCCACAATTTTCGGCTTTCATTGTCCCATCTCAGAGCCAAAGAGTCTCCGGGTTGAATCCAGAGGTCCTTGACTATTTCCTGATTGCGGCTGGCGATTTTCAGCCTGCTGAAGGGGGAAGCGGTGGGTACCTGAACGGTTGCGGATCTATGCCTGGGAATTCCTTCCAATAGTGAACCTGGAGTGGTCTCCAGCTTTACATTTTTGATGCTTTGGTATCCGAATTTGGAATCCAATTGGTCATGGATTAGCTGAAGAGATAGTTCGGCAGTATCCGAGGCATTGACTTCAATCCTTAGTGTAAAAGGAGAGTCTTCCCCCTTTTGGGCGGGAGTGCTGTACTCCTCCCGCCCAGGGTGATTCGCCGCCACCGGGAAAGCGGCTTCTTTTGCCCGGGTTGGGGCAATGGGATGATTCTGAGAAGAATCAAAACAGGCGGCCCAAGAATCCGGACTTTCCGGGTCCGATTCCTGATTTCCTGCTTTCTGTTCCCTTTGGCCGGGGAAGACTGGGACAGGTGCGGGGTCCGGGCTGAGGGCCCTTTCCCCTGCACTCCTGCCCTGGTCGCTATCAACTAAACCAAATATGTCCATGGGGAAATCAGCTGGATGGGTATTCCCACCCCGGTGGAGATAGTGTCCGTGGGGAAAATCCGCCTCCGGTGACCAAGCAACTTGGCTCTTGAGTTCGCTTCCAAATAGGCATAGCAATGCCAGGAAGCATGGAAGTAGTGTTTTTTTCATGCTCGTTAGAGGTTAAAGACCGGGAGTTCGATGTGGAGACTCACCTCTCAAATGGGTTCACCCCAGATGACTCCGCTGTTTCTGGAAGGGGGCATGGAAGAGACAGGCAGGAAGCTGAATAATCCAAAAAAAGACGATCAAACCTCGGTCTGCTGAAAGCACACACCTTTTCCAGTCCTGATCCCAATAGCCATCGGAATCGGTCGGTCTTGAATTAAGAAATAGATTAGAATCGAAGGAAAAATGATACGCTGCAGTCGATCAGCTCCTTCTGGATTTACGTCACCCCCCGATCAGTAGCGGTGGTTCCCGAAGGCAATTAAAGTCCTTCGGGAAGCAATCGGGGGAAAAAATAGGTTTAAATAGGTTGTTTGGGTTTACGGGGAAAGAGCCGGTCAAAAGGGCTGATTCCTTTCATCTTAAAGTGTAAAGACTTTTCCATATTTAATTGCTTTACGGTTTACAAATCGAGTAGAACCCATACGTTTTTAGGCTGTATGCCATAAGGAAACTAAATTCCCACCATGCCAAATTAAGGCAGCAAAATAAATCAAAAGGCAAAGCTCTAAGCTTTAAACCAAATACCAGTATCAGGTAAAAATGTAACCATTTTGCTACGCAATGGTAGCTACCTGATGCCGTTTTAATCGTCGCCCACTGGCTTATTATGGTACGTCCGGGTTTACGGAATTTCCAGTGAGTAAAAGTGTTAAGTTTAAAATCCAGTCAAGATATATTTTTGATTTTTTAAGGACATGGACCTCAAATTCTGTGAATTACACAGCGTAATATTTCACTACTAATACTGTAATAGATTGATCTTTTCTGATGGTATACTAATCAATACAATTAGAGAATTTTGGCTTTATAGTAGGAATATTTGCCACTTTCATTTTTTCTCAACAGGTTCTGAAAAATATTCCAATAGCTTATAAATTTCCCTAATATCATTTAGCTGTTCCTGATCGGTTTCTTGGACTAAGATTCGGTCTAAAGTCCGAATTAATGCCTCTTTAATCTTTGAAGCTTGATTTGCTTCAAGACTAAAATGGACATTCAACCTTTGGGTATCACCTTTGTTTCTTTGAATCATAATCATGTTTTTCTGTAAATTTATCATTTTTTAAATGATAACAAAAAAATTATTATCACTTTTTTCTTGATTTTTTTCAATAATTATTACATTCATATAAAGATTTTATTCATGACAAGATTAGGAGAGTACTTTAGTAAGAAATCAATAAACCAATCAGACGTAGCCAGAAAAACTGGCTTAACAACTCAAAGAATTAGTTTATTAGCAACTAGACCTAACACCAAATTCACAGCAGCTGAACTTTACCTGATTGCAAAAGCGATCGATGAGGATCCTTGTAAATTACTGGAGTTTGTCTGTCAGGATATAGAATTACCAAGTAAGGCCTCTAAAAGAGACATTGCCAAATAATAGTGAACTAACAGGGAGAGAATAAGCCATTTGGTTACAGATTTAAGTAGTGAAGTTGATCAAACTAACTATTAAAAAACCAGAAATCTCCAGTAATTTTAATTGAATATGAGTTTAGGTCTATCCGTAGGGTTGAGTTGATCAAATTGATCGTAGCAGAGTAGTAATTTAAATCTCCTTAAAACTCAATAATAACTATTTTTAAGACCAGTTCAGATTGGATTCTGAACTGGTTCTAGTTTACTGAGATTTACAAAATCCTTCCGACGGGCCTTGGGTTTTTCAATTACCTTGGATTTTGCTCCACCCCACTCCTGATCACTTCATTGTCGGGAATGGGAAAGACATAAGCCGGGGACTCGGGCTCCAGACGAAATTCCTGCCCGTCAATCTCTCTTACCAGTTCTTTTTTAAACTCCTCTTCCTGGTTCAAACGTCTCAAATCGGTCCACCGAATTCCTCTCCCCATCAATTCTTTTCGTCTCTCCAGTAAAATCCGGTCCATCAGCTCATTTCCAACCAAGCCTTCCAAGGGTTCCCAGTCTTCCCTATGGTACCGGTTCTCCAACAAGTCATTCAAATAGGTAAGGGCCAAAGCCTCATTGCCCATTCTGGCAAAGGACTCTGCGGCAATCAACTGAAGCTCTCCCACCGTCAATCCCCCAAATACCAAGGTGCTTCCGGTGTGGTGTCCGGTCATGTTATACAAGCCTTCCTCTCTGAGATTGAAATAGGCTTCCTTGCGTAAATCCCCAGGCTCGTAGGATTGAATCAAAAGGCTGTCTACATAGGTTTGTGTTCCTCTGGAAAAAGCATGGGAATGCAGGATGGAATAGAAAATGGTCTCCGGACCAAAACGCTCGAAGGGACGCAGGGTACTGACATTGATTTCATTCAAATCCAGCCGGTCCGGATAATTTTCCAATGCCCTTACGGCGGCTTCCCCTGCTTGCTCAAAGTCAAACCGGAGCAGATGAACTTTGGCCAGGAGTGCATATCCTGCCGCCTTTGTTGGCCTGGTCTTCGGCTCTTGGGTTGTGGGCAGTAATCCGACAGCCAATTCCAAATCACCCAACAAAGCCTCATAGGATTCCGCAAGACTTGCTCTTTGGGAAGCATCATTGATATCGGCCTGCTCCCGAAGGATTATTCCCAGCAGTTCCTCATTCCCGCCATCCCGCTGATAGGCAGGAGCAAATTGTTGCAGCAACTGATAGTAAGCATAGGATCTATAAAACAAGGCCATACCCCTGAGCTGATCAGCTCGTTCCGATTCCGGGCCGGAAAAGTTATCCAAGGTCTCCAAAGCCACGTTGGCATAGAATACCTGCCGATAAGCTACTTCCCAATCCAGGATATTCGAGCCCTGATAGGGATCATCCAACCAAAGGTAGGCTCCCTGCTCCAATACATTCATGCCCTGATAAGCCTCAGAAGTAGTCCGGAAATCATCTGCCGATACATTGACCAAGAAGGCCTGCCTGTTAAACACATCGGTATTGTCTAATAGGAGCTGTACATCATCCAGGGAATCTGGAGCCAATAATCCCTGATCGGGCTTTGGATCCAAAAAGCCTTCACAGGCCAACAGCATTCCGCTGAGGGAAAGAAGAAGAATATTGATTGTTTTTTTCATGGTTAAGTAAGTTGAAAAGGGGCCCGGAGCTTGATCTCGGGCGGGCCGAATTAATCCGGGGGAAACTCCCCCCTCTATGAAGAAAGTGTTTGGCCTTTTCCCTTTTGGTGTAAACTATTAGAATTGAAGTTGAAGTCCCGCAGCCAGGCTACGGAGTGGTCTGTTGAAACCAAAATCAGGATCGAGATCGGTTTGGGTAGCCTTCCAGATGATCCCAATATTATTGGCATAAAGGAACACCTGAGCGTTTTTAACCCCCCTCATGATCCCCGAATTTCCGCTGAAGTCATAGCCCAGCCGAATGTCCTGCAGACGGACATGGTCTCCCCGCTCCACCAGATGCGAAGCGCTTCGGTAGAACTGATCCCGAAAGGAGTCCAGACGATCAGGCATGGAAGGCACTTGGGTGGTCAGTTCATCCCCGGGCTCCCTCCAACGCAGGGCAAAATCCTCGTGCCCTCCCTGAGCCCTCATAATCGGGAAATACTCCACAGACCTCCTTCGGAAGAAGTACCCCAACCGGTAACTGATATTGACTGAAAGATGAAAGCCTTTCCAGCTCAAGTCATTCCGGATCGCCCCGAAGGAGGTGGGTCTGGCCGGACCGTGGTAGCGGATAGACTCCAAGGTGGACGAATTGATAATCGAGCGGTAATCCTCACTTAAATCCCCTTCCAGAAAGCCTTGGGGGGCTCCCGTTTCGGGATTCAATCCTCCCCATTCATAGCTGTACACCCCAAACAAAGGCCGATCTTCCACCGGATAATATTCTCCTCCCCTGCCCGATACCCCGTAGTTGATCAGGCTGGCTGCCGGAATATCCAATTCGTAGGAAGTCACTTTCTCTTTCAGACCGCTGATGAGAAAATGGGTGGTCCAGCCCAGTCTCCCATTCAGGTTTTTACTGGTCAGATTCAAGTCATAGCCGATCGTGTTGGTACTGGCATTGTTTCCCGAAAACACCGTAATCCCCGTGGAAGGGGCAAAAGGTGATTGACCGATTAGATCCAGTCCATTTTTGGAATAGAATTCCAGGGTACCTGAGATGTTGCCGGATCGGGTCTCAAAATCCAATCCCATATTGGCGATGGCAATCCGCTCCCATCTCAGGTTTTGATTGGGCGGATTGATGATCTGCGCATAGTTCAACTGGGTCAGGAAATTGACATTGATCACTTGTGCGGTGGTGAACGCGGTCAGGCTGCGGTCCACATTTCCGTTGTATCCATAACTGAACCGCATCCGGAGATAGGGCATCCCGGACCAATTATAAAACTCTTCCTCACTTATAGTCCAACCCGCCCCGGCTGACCACAGGGGAACGGACCGCATATTGGCAGCCACTCCAAAAAGGTTGGAGGCATCCCTTCTGAGGCTGGCCGTAATCAGGTAGCGGTTTTTATAACTCAGGGATGAATTGGCAAACGCGGATAAAAACCGGTCGGTAGTCAACCCCTGACTTTGCACGTCGGAGATGTTTACCGTGGCATTGGGGTTGGTATAGCGGCTAAACTGGGTAAAGTAATCCACGGACTGACTGGATGCCAATTCCGGATTGTATCCATAGCGTCTTGCGGCAAAAGTTCTTCCCCTCAGGGCTTTGACTTCCCCGCCCAAAAGCAAATCCCATCGCAGATCCTGATTGAATTCTTTAAAGTAATCCAACTGCATCCTGCCCGAATGGCTGGAGGACTGGGCATTGCTCACATTCAAAATCCCCGCACGAGGGACAGGAAAGCTCAACTGTCCCGATTCCTCCACCTGGGTGAAGGTATTGACCAAATCCCGCGTGGAATAACTCTCCAGGGTATTCAGGTTTTCCGAATTTCGGTTTTGCTCCCAATATTGATAGCGGCCGGAGAGTCTCAGGTTATCCCAGACTCGGTAGTCCAGGGTAAAATTAATCCTGTAATCGTTGCGGTTGCTTTGGGTAACTCCTTTGCCAAATTCATCCAGGGGACGGTAGGCCCAATCCAGCAAGCCTGCGGATTCGGCTTCCCGCTTAAATCCTTCCCGGAGTTCGGTCACAATCTCCAAGGGATTCCCATTCTCGTCTGCCAGTTTTGCGTAAGGGTATATCGGCGTGGTGGCTGAGAGCCGGATATCATTGGGCCGGATATTTTGATCCAGCCCGTTTTGCTTGACTCCATAAAAAGCGGCCTCAATTTTCAGCCGGTCATCCAGAAGGGAGAAGTTTTCCCTGAAGTTCAGCGTTAACCGCTCCGAACGGTTGCCCCGTAGGGCTCCGTCCAGGCGATCGTAGCCCAGGCTGAACCGATAGGACTGGATGCCCGATCCTCCTGACAAACCCACGTTGTATTGCTGATTCACCTGAGGCTGATACAGGTAGCGGTTGAGGTCAGCCCGCCAGTCATGGGATCCCAACTGACTGATCCGCTGATTGGCTTCCGCCTCTGAAATTACCCCGTCCCGTTCCAAAATAAGGGTTTCCACCACCGGCGTCAAGGCAAGCTTGTTGGGACTGTTTTCGGTGGCATTGTAAAAGCCGTTTCCAAAGAGCATGCGCTCCACTCCGATGAAATCCGAAACGGCCATGTCTTCCGAACGGAAAGCATCCTGAGGCTCGATCCAGTTCACATTGGAATTAAAATCCACCCGAAGTGGCTGGTCTTTTCTGCCGCTTTTGGTGGTGATGACAATCACTCCGTTTCCGGCTCTTGCTCCCCAGATCGAGGCCGCCGCCGCATCCCGGAGTACGGTCATGGACTCCACATCATTGGGGTTGATATCCTCCAGGCTTCCGTCAAAGGGAAAGTTGTCAATCACGATCAGGGGTTGGTTAAACCGTCCCAAGGTACTTCGCCCCCGGATGGAGATCGGGTCCCGTGCGGCATCTCCGGTCCGGTTGAAGATCAGTCCGGGGGTAACGTCTTCCAGTCGGTCCAACAGATTGGTGCTGACCCGCCTGTTGACCAATTCTTCCTCCACCTGGGCAAAGGAGCCCGCAGCCCGGGTGGCTGGAAGGCTCTGATATCCCGTGGAGAGCACCTGGACCTCCTCCAAATCCATATCCAGAGCTTGGAGGCTGATTTGCAACTTCAGGTTCTCGGTAGCATTCACCCGGCGGATTTGTTTTTCGTATCCCAGGTAGGAGAAGACCAGCTCGTAGCTCCCGGGAGCAATCTTCAGGCTGAACTCTCCGCTTTCATCGCTGACCGTTCCCTTGTTTTCCGAACTAATCAATACAGTTACTCCTGGAAGGGGTTCGCCGCTTTGGCTGTCCCTGACGAGGCCTTCTATGCTGACGTTTGACTGGGCTTGGACCTGATGGATCAGCAGGATCCCCCATCCAAGCAGAAGTAGGGTAAATTTTCTCATGGTTATTTTTGGGTTAGGGTTTCTAATTTCTTCAGGTGCAATACCGGAATCTCAGCTTCCCGGAGTTCCAGATCCAAGCCTGCCTCCTGCAGGGCTTTTTTGAGGGCCTCGGGTTGGGAGAAATTGGCTTTCAGATCCAAATCAATGGGGTAATCGATCCCCGTCAGGTCTATCAGCGGATAAGGTGAGCGTTGTAGGGAATAGATATTCAGCTGATAGACCAAACCGAGCAAAGGGTAGTTTCGCAGCTTGGCCTCATGGGGATTGAAGGCATAGGAACTCTCCGCCGTAGACCTGGGATAGGATTTTCCTTCGGGCAGGACGATGGCCCAGACCTTTTTCTTTCTTGTCTTAATCTCCGCCCGGATTTCGGGAAAGTAGCGTCTGAGGTCTTCGCGCATCAGTTGATATTGGTCTACTCCGGGAGGTGCGATCAGCTCATAGCTGAATACCCGGTTGCCTTCCTCCATCCATTCGATGTAGTCCAGTCCTGATTTTCGGGTGGTGATTTCATCTTCCTCAAAACCTTCCAATTCCATGCGGTTGGGACCGAAGTAATTGGCCAGGTCTCTGCCCGTATAGGCAAGTCTGTAGAATTTGAGCAGGGGATTGTTGACCAATACGATGTGCGCCCCGTCTTCCCTATCATCCATCAACCCTCCGGGAACACCAGGAAGGTAACCTGTCAGGGCTGACTGATAGCGGATGTTTTTGGAAGGCAGATGGGTATTGCCGCTGATCAGGTTTTGCTCAAAGGAAAAGGGAATGGAGGTATCGGCTTTCAGTCGAAAGTCCGCTGAGCCGGTGGCAATCAGCTCATCCAAATTGGCTTCATTCATATCCTGCCATCCGGTAATGGCCACTACTTTACCCTTGGGATCCAGTATGACCAAATGGGGCAGGGAAATATGGGGGAATAGTCCCGATAAGCGGCGTTCACTGACTATCATCGGAAGATCCAGTGATCGAAGGGAGGAATAGAAGTCCAGTTTCTTTTCCACCTTTTCGGCGGACTCATAGGTGACCGGGATAAACTGGAACTGCTCCCGATATTTTTCCTGCAGTTGCTGAGCTTTGGGCAATGAACCCGAACTGGCAGAACACCAAGTTGCCCAAAACTGCAGAATGACATATTTCCCCAGAAAGTCCGAGACATACAGTTCATCCGAATCGTAGTTTAAGACCTCTGAAAAGCCGAGTTGAGGAGGAAACTGGTCTCCTACAGAAAGTGAATCGCCCCTTTGGGCGGGAGTGCTGTACTCCTCCCGCCCGGGGTGATTCGCCGCCACCGGGAAAGCAGCTTCTTTTGCCCGGTTTGGGGCAATGGGATGATTCTGAGAAGAATCAAAACAGACGGCCCAAGAATTCGGACTTTCCGGGTCCGATTCCTGATTTTCTGAATTTTGTTCCTTTTGGCTGGTGAGGACTGGGACAGGCGCGGGGTCCGAGCTGAGGGCCCTTTCCCCTGCACTCCTGCCCTGGTCGCTATCAACTAAACCAAATATGTTCATGGGGAAATCAGCTGGATGGGTATTCCCACCCCGGTGGAGATAGTGTCCGTGGGGAAAATCCGCCTCCGGTGACCAAGCAACTTGGCTCTTGAGTTCGCTTCCAAATAGGCATAGCAATGCCAGGAAGCATGGAAGTAGTGTTTTTTTCATGCTCGTTAGAGGTTAAAGACCGGGAGTTCGATGTGGAGACTCACCTCTCAAATGGGTTCACCCCAGATGACTCCGCTGTTTCTGGAAGGGGGCATGGAAGAGACAGGCAGGAAGCTGAATAATCCAAAAAAAGACGATCAAACCTCGGTCTGCTGAAAGCACACACCTTTTCCAGTCCTGATCCCAATAGCCATCGGAATCGGTCGGTCTTGAATTAAGAAATAGATTAGAATAGAAGGAAAAATGATACGCTGCAGTCGATCAGCTCCTTCTGGATTTACGTCACCCCCCGATCAGTAGCGGTGGTTCCCGAAGGCAATTAAAGCCCTTCGGAAAGCAATCGGGGGAAAAAATAGGTTTAAATAGGTTGTTTGGGTTTTAGGGGATAAAGTCTTTCGTCCAAAGGCAATCCTGAGTACCATAAGTTCAGATTTGGTAGGAAAATACTGTATTTCTCAAATATTAAAATGATCAAGTCTATAGTCAGTTTCATGGATTTTTAATACTTTATTCCCCAATTTCTGTTCTTTTCTCACAAAAGCTTTCTTATATTGTATTAGTAATCAATCATATCCAAATATTGCTCTTGGAGAGATTTTAGGTGAAGTAAAAAAATTCTACCTTAGTAAAAGAATTTCTAGTCTAGTAAAAAAAGTACTACTATGGTCCATGCCCAGAAAATTATGCGGATTTTGCGAGAATCCCGAGACTATTCTCAGGAGTATGTCGCCAATATCCTGAACATCAACCAAAAGACCTATTCCAATCTGGAATCAGGGAAAAGCAAACTGACCTTAGACCGAATTCAGCAACTTGCAGAATTTTACCATGTGAAACCAGATTATTTTTTGGCAAATGAACTACCGATAATCAATTATAATACGGGGGAATACAGTAGATCAATTTTTGCAGCCAAAACCTATAATGAAAATAAAGACAAGCCTAATAAACTCTATGAAAGGATTATCAGTGAGAAAGATATTCAGATTAATTTCTTAATTAGTGAGTTAGAAACACTGAAGAAAGAAAAGAATGAACTTTTATCACTTGTCAAAAACCTAACATTGAAAATCAATCAATAAAAATGAAAAATACAATTTTAAAGAAACTTAGAAAAGAAAATAAATTTGATTCTGATATAGTTGCTGCAAAAATTGACACCTCAATTGAAGAGTATTTAGCAATAGAAAACGGGATTAAAAAACTTGATTTACTTCAAGCAGCTAAACTAGGTGATTTATATGATATTAATCCTAGACACCTTTTAGAATTAGCCGAAAGCATTAATTATAATATTGGAAAATACAGTCGGACAGTTTATTCTGAGAATTATTTTGAAAAAGGTGAATAGCTCGCCTTGGATTGAACTTCTTGAGGTATTCACTTTCCTTCCCTCATTGGGTGAATAATAAACCTTTGACTGGTCTAGTTTTTCGGGAAAATTCACAACCAAAAAACTAGATCCTTAATACCACCTTTGAAGTAATTTCTAAATTTAGTATTATTAAAATGAAAAATGCTCCTATTTTCTTTTGCAAAACCTTAACCACAGATTAACTTGTAATCATCAATTCAAAATGTTTTGCTAGGAGCCGTACTACTTATTCTTTTTCTTTTTTTTGCCAGTCAGCCTATCCTTAACAATCTACAAAAGGAACATAAATGGCTGAAAGCGGGGCTATTGAATCAACTGTTTTGGTACCATATGTTTTTTGGATTAGTATATTGGACTTATGCCCAATTTTTTAGATCAGATTCTGTTTCTTACTATCTTAAAACAAAAAATCACTGGATTAATTGGTTTGATGCATTTGCCCCGGGAACTGACTTTGTCGAATGGCTAGCCTTTCCTTTTATTCGTTATTTTGGTTTTAATTACGATATGATGATGTTCCTAACCACTTGGTTAGGATTCTGGGGCTTCGTTTATTTTTACTGCTTTTTTAAAGAAAATCTACGCTTCAATCCCAAGTTTGAAGGTTGGGATGCTATCACGATTTTTATGTTTCTCCCCAATATGCATTTTTGGACTGCTTCATTGGGAAAAGGAGCGGTAGTTTTCGCTGGAATAGGAATTCTTACCTATGGACTTTCTTGGCCCGGGAAACGAATCTATCACTTAGTCTTAGGAGGATTTTTATGCTACATGGTCCGACCCCATATCCTTTTTGCAGTACTGATTGGGATGGCTGTAAGTTTTGTATTGGGAAGAGAAAAAGTTCCTGTTTATCAAAAGTATCTGGTAGCTATAGCCGGACTTGTAGTAAGTGTCTTTGTATATGAAGACTTAATGGTTTACCTAGGATATGATCCAAATAATCTGATTGATAGTTTTGAAGAGGAATCGGCGTTAAATGCTCAGCGCCTTCAATCTGCGGGATCCGGTGTTGATATGAATAATTACAGTTTACCCATGAAATTATTCACCTTTTGGTTTCGCCCTTTGTTTATTGATTCACCCAATGCTTTGGGCTTGGTAGTATCACTTGAAAATGCGCTTTACATCTACATGTTTAGCAAAATCTTCAAAAAGCGCTTTATCGATTACATTCGGATCGCCCCTGCCATGGTTAAAATGTCTTTTGTAGTCTTTATTTCTATTTCGATATCGATGACCTTTATCATGTCCAATCTGGGAATCATTATCCGTCAGAAATCTCAAATTATGTACTACATGCTTTTTGTGGTAGTGGCTTTTATGGATTGGGAGAAAACCAACCGCATCAAAAAAAGAGCTCAAATATTTAATCGGATTGTAGAAGCTGAACGGCAAAAGATAGCTGAGGCAGAGAATCTATTGACAAACTAATTAAACCCTAAATATGCCTTAGACTTCTTTTTACGATCTCATCCGTCGCTTTACTGCATTTATTTCAATCACCGTAGGGATGCTCTATCCGATTTACTAAATGCTTGATTTATTGTGGTTTGATCACTTCCCATATCCCGATAAATGGGGACCAGAAAGATTACTTTAGATTCAAAGCATTATCTGGGATAGAAATTTAGAACAAAAAAATGGTCTATGAAGACCTGCCTAACGGTAAGGGGGGCACAGACCCTATGATTAATTCATTAGTCGAATTAAATAAAGTGAGCAAAATTTACGCTGTTGAGAAGGTTTTATTCTACTCATGAGTTTAAGTATGTGGGGAGTTTGATTATCAATGCGAAAAAAGTTCTTGATAGAACGCTAGAAATTTTTCGGAAATTTCAGGAATTAAAAAATCAGTCGTGACTAGCTGGTATGAATTGAGTATTTGTGGGATAGTTTTAGGATCTTCTATTTTTAGAATTTGATTAAGGGCTTTTACAAAAATTTCTTGCTCTCCGTAAGGTATCAACCAACCTGTTTTTTCATTGATAACTACTTCAGGGATCCCGCCTACGTCGTATGCAATTACAGGAACTTTACAATACATGGCTTCCAAAATTACTCCCGGAAGTCCTTCCACTTTAGAGGGTAGAACCAATGCCTTAGCTTGAGATAAAAAAGGAAAAATATTAGCCTGGTTTACGACAGGAAGGATCTGATTTTCTAATTTTTTTGCGGCTATTTGTCTTTTTAACTCCCCCTCTAGCGGACCCGATCCCAAAAATATCAAATGCATATCAGGAATATCAAGCTTCATAAAAATCTCCAACATCCCAAGAGGATCCTTTTCCGGTACTAGTCCCCCTATTTGTAATATATATGACTTGGGTAAAACTGAAGCAGATTTTAGTAATTTTTGTTCAATTTCATTAGGTACAAGACCAATAGGTATGACGGTAATAGGTTTTGAGAAAGAAAAAGTCTTTAAAAGATCAGATTTTGAGGCTTTACTTACGGAAATGATTCCATCCACATGGGACAGTAAAAATTGATTCCAGAATTGATGAAATTTACTTTTCAGTAATCCACTCATTTGATTGGCATTTCTGTAGATTAATTTATATCTACCTTTAAAAAAATAACTGGCCCCCACACACATTCGTAATGTATCAGAAGCATTAGCTTGGACTATTTCCGGGTTGATCCTTCGAAATACTTGAGACAGATGTTTAAAACCTTCCCAATCTAGTTTTCCCTGATAAGGTAAGTCCAACTTGATGAGATTCCCATCGAAACTGAGTTCTTGGTCAGCTTGATATACCGAAACCAGAAATACTTCATGTCCCATTTTTGCAAGCTGTTCAGACAATTGACTGGCAAAAATTTCAGCTCCTCTTCGCTGGGGACGAGTAATCACTTGTACTATCCGCATACCTTTTGATAAACATCCAAAAAACGATTTGAAATTGTCTTCAAATCAAATCGTTTAATGGCCGAATCGTAAGATTCTTGCAATTGGCCCTGTATGGAATCTCGCCCCATTGTTGACCAGAACTTCATAGCTTTTAAGAAGCTTCTTTGATCCCCAAAGTCAATCAATGAAATCGTGCCTAACTCCTGGGCCATTTCTGCAACACCACCTATTGCGTAGGAGATAACAGGAATTTTGGCCATCATGGCTTCAGCTATAACCGCTGGCATACCTTCCATTCGGCTTGTCAATAATAGGATTGCATTTTGAGGAACATATACCCAAGGATCTTTTACTGAACCCAAAAATCGAAAAGACTGAGTGTACGGTTCTTGAATCATTCCTTCAATCTCCATTCGGCTAGGCCCCTCTCCTATCATCCATAATTGATGCTCATGGTGATTTTTTAGGTGTTTAATAAATATCTCAACTAATTCCTTATGGTTCTTCTCAGGACTGAATCCGCCTATATGAACAAAAACCTGATGATTGGGACCATTAGAGAGATTAAATGTTTGATGGGGGGGAATACCAATTGGGATCTGAAATTGTAGACAAGAAGCTGGAAGCCATTGGGACAAATCCAATTGAGCATGACGGCTTACCGAAATTGCCGCATCAAATTTCATAAGGAAAAAACGATAAAGGCTACGCTTTAAAAAAGTAGTAAGATAATAACCTACCACTCCTCCATTATTAAATATCAATCGACCCGATAGAGGATACATTATGCGGCTTAAAGCAAGGTATTTTAAGGTATCCCCACCATTTGCTTGAATGATATCAACCTGCATTCCTTGGATAAATCTGTCTAGTTTTTTCCAACTTGAAGGCAGCCAAAGTGCCATGGAGGAGGGAAAATTAAATGAAATAAAAGAACCATTGAAACCCAAATCAAAATTTCCTTCATAGAGCGAAATTAAAATTACTTCATGTCCCATTTGCAAGAGTTGGTTTCCCAATTGTGCTGCGAAAACCTCCTGCCCCCTAGGCTGGGCCTTATGAATCAAAAAAGCAAGTTTCATCTTCGGGAGTAAAAATCAAGAAAAACCAAGTCTTTGTTTTGATTAAAGGTGTGAATACCCAAAAAGGGGTCGTTGGATGAAGGCTGTATGCTGGAAATGGCAACTTCTTGATAATCTGTCACACTTAAGACCTTGACCTCATTGATTTGAATTCCATACCCATATCGGATTTCTGAATTTTGGGCGGGCCGAAACAATTTTCCATTTTCAAAAAAAAGTCTACCTGCCGGTCTTGAATTTCTGGTATCCGATACAATGGGATTTTTAGGATGGGGGTTCCAAACAGGATTTTCGAGACTTAAGGAATGGTATAAAAAAAGCTCGTCAAATGGAGAGGAGGATTCATGAGCTTTTTCATTAATAAATAACCAATATCCTGATTCATCTTTCCAAAGGGTAGGGTCATAGCCTGGTTTGGGAAAAAATACATCTAATCGCTCCCACTTCAGAGGAAATTCAATAGCCTTATAACGGTAAATTTTACCTGCTTCTGCAGATTCTGGGATTAAATGAATTTCTCCTTCCTCTTCTAAAATAAAGGGATAGGATAAATGCCACGATTCGTTCACTACTATTTTACTATTCCCATCGGGTAAAATACAAGCAATAGATCCTTTTCTTAAAGTTTGATCAAATTCCTCTACAAAGAGGTAATCTTGCCCCTGAAAAGAAAAGGGGAATGGATCAGCCCAATAGTTATTTACTTTCTCTGGATGTAAAATTTTACACTTAGTTAAATCTAATTCATTAAGGCTATTTACTCCCATCAGATTAAGTGTGGCAATTTCCCAATGGGGTAATTGAGTTTGTTCTTTAATTTTCCGATATAGATTTCTTCCAAAAAGTTTGGCTACATGAATTAGTGTCTCCCAATTGCTAGGATTTTTCCATAAAGGAACTGGTTGACCATAGTTTTGAAACTTCTTTACCTTGTCAAAATCCTCGTTTTGATTTATTAGTTGGAGTATCCTCGCTGGAAAGGAGGAAGAAAGCCAAAAAATCCGGTTAGCATTTCGCTGCACAGAAAGTGGATCCGTTTGAGTCCAGGACTGATAGAGGATTGGACCTTGATCGAGTTTTTCTGTTAATTGAAGAAGGGCTACACCTGTAATGGGGATTTTTTTGATTACTTCCCAAAAAGCAGGTGGTCCTCCCCTATAAACTGCTGGATCCCCATGATGGTAAGACCAAACGCCTAAGCGAGTGAGGTTCAAAATTTCTCCCTTAAGAATGCGAAAACCGAAGCGTAAGATTAAATCTGGTTGATGGGATTGGATTTGTTGTAAGGTTTCGGAATCCAGGTAATCCGAGTACTTTTTCTGGATTGGTTTGACACGTAACTCCGGGACTGCCCAATTAGGGATGGAAGTCAAGTTCTTTTTGGAAAAAGCATCAGGCTGTTTTAAAAATAAGTTTCGATCCATCCAGCGATACAATCGATAAAGAAAGGGAGATTTTTTGCCACTAGCTTTTGGGGATTCATTAATTACGACTAGGACAATTTGGACATTTGAAACTTGCTTTACTTGAAAAACAGCTTCCCATACCCAAGCCGATACGTCCAATGAATCCAATAAAAGAACTATTCGAACCATTTTCCCATTTTTTTCTTCTACCGTTGTCTATGACGAAACAGGCCACATTTATTTATTCACCCCGTGATCCGCATTCCTACCAATTAAGTCCAATATATTCCCCTTTAAACCTTTTTCTGTAATCAGTCAAAAACCTAAACCGGTCAACTCCTTCTTTTTTAAATAGCCGATGACTAGGGGTAATCATCCGGGCGAAAACACAAATCCCAATGACTTTGAAGAAGGTTAAAGTGAATATGTGTGATTTTTTGCTCAATCTTTTTGAAAAAATCCATTAACCAAAGGATCTCTATGTCAAATTCGAAATTTTCCGTCCGGTTTATTTTCTCGGCTAGGAACAGGAGGTATTCCCCTAATTCAGGATTATTTTCTTTGAGGCTTTTTGAAATTCAATGACTTATGAATTTGTTAAAACTGGCGACTGGTGCTTCCTTTCCATTCATTTTTATCATTTCCCATACCAAGTGGATATGATTTGGCATAATGACGAAAGCATAGATAATTATCCGTCCACTTTGGACCAATTCTTTCAATGGGAATAAAATCAATTTCTTGAATCCATCCTTGTGAAAAATTGCTTCCAATCTTTCACTGTATCAATCCAAAATTAAACCTGATCGAATTCCATGTGTGAATTTCGGACGGTTATAAAAAAATCATTCATTTTGATAGACGTTTACTATGTTCATCTTATTTCGGTCTGTGAGAACACTGGCAAGTGATGGGATATTGCTTCACTCAACGTGGTCTGTGAGAAAACTGGCCACGTCATTACCATTATTTTTCTTCACCAAGTCCTGTGGCTTCACAGGTCATTTTCTTTAACCTTGGGTTCACCTATTTTTTTTCTTTTTGCAACCTGGAAAAGCATTTCCTCATATTGCATGGCAATCTTATCGATATCAAATCGCTCCTTTGCTGTCTTTTGAGCTTTACTGCCTAAAATTGTCATAACTTCTGGATTTTCTATAGCCCAAAGCATTTTCTCTGAAAGGACTTTAACATCTTTAACGGGAAATACCAAAGCAGATTTTTGATTCTCAATGGCCTCCAAATTCATCGGGATATCTGAGGCTATGATGGGCATTCCCGCCATCATAGCTTCAATGAGGGCACCGGAGAAGCCTTCGTACCAGCTTGGGAAGAGGAAGCAATGAGCTTTTGTGAGTTGTTGGTAATTTTTCCGGTATGCGGGGACACAGATTGTGGATTTTGAGGTTGAACTCACAATTTCCTTGTGTTGAGGTTTGGAAGTATTTGAAACTTCAAGGTAAAAACCATCGATTAGGGTATCAATTGGATTTGGGATTTTGCCAGGGAGAAAAACAGTTTTTTCCAAGCCTAGGTAATGGACTTGTCTTTCTAATTCTCTACGGTAAGGTCCTTCTCCGAAGATAGTCAGGGAACAATCTGGGTATTTTTTTTGGACTTCTGAAAAAGCATAAATGGCATCTTGAAATCCTTTTCGCTCAAGAAGACGACCGTAGGAGATGAAGTTTCTATTGGTGGTCTCGGCCTGTAAGGACACAGACCGATGAGAATGATCACCTTGAACTATATCTTCACAGTCCACAGATTTCTCATGATTTAATTCGGGCTTTGGTAAACCTTCCATCTGCGGAACAGGTAAAGACCGAGGCTTAGGAACAGGCCGACCCCGATAAACTACGGAAATTTTATCCTTCTTTATTCCCAGCATTTTCACATGGGAATTGGTCAGGGCCTCTGCATTGGCGATCCAGTGGATGGGAATACTAGAAGTCAATCGATCGAGCCAATACACTACTTTATATTTCAGTCCCTTCTTATCTGTCCATGCGAGTGGCGCATAGCTATCATTCACTAAGGTACCTACCAAAGGAACTCCCGTGATCCAGGAAGCAATCCGAGTGATGATATCCGCTCGCCAGAGAGATGAAACCAACAAGTCCGGCTTTTCTTGTCGAATAAGCTTGACTAGTCGCCTGATCGCTAAAATAAAATGATATGATTCAGGGATATCCAAAAAAAAGAGCCGAATTCCGGCTCTCTGGTAGGCTTTTTTGAGGTCATCCTTAGGGTAGAAATACACAAAGCCCACATCAACTTCCTCCGAAAATCGGGAAAGGATCTCTAAGTGACTGCGTTCAGCCCCGGCATTAACTAGTGCATCTTGGGTGAAGAGGATTTTCAAGGTTAAATTTTTATCAAGCAGTCGTTGGAGACACGGACCATGGTAAGGATCAGACCATGGTTTATAAATTATTTTTTTCGAAGGATTTGTCTCCTCCCAGTCCTTTTTTCAATATTATGTTTCGGTCTGTGAGGACACAGGCCAAGAAGGGGTGGCTATGTTCAGCTCTTGCGTTTACTAGTACACCTTGAGTGAAAAGTAGTTTCAATTATCGTTAATAGGTTTTGACATTATGGGATTCTGAGTTATGAATAAATAGGGCATTTGAAAATTGTCCCCTCCTATTGATTTTACTAAATATCTGTTTGAAAAATTCCGATAAAATGAAATTAACAGAGTTTAATTACGAAAGAATATTTGAAAAAATACATGATAATCGATACTTGGATCAAGTCCGCATTCAATATAAACCAATTTAATCGAGCCATTCACTAGCATATTCTGAGCGACGTGCAAAACCTTTAGGTCAAATCCTTCAGTGTCTATTTTCAACAAGTCTATTGAATTGATTGAATAACTTTTTTAGAATTCATCAACAGTATGAATCTGAACTGATACGCAATGTTTATCACTGACTACGATTTTATTAGTAATAAAACTACTTGTTTCTGAATTGGTCAGCCCATTATCGTTAACTAATATCACTCCCCATTGATCACCAAAAGAAAGCTGATATAATTGAAAAATTTCCCCAGGTAAATTAGAAGTGATTTTTTCAAAAGATTTTGGAAAAGATTTAAAACAATAAAATTTAGATTTTGGAAAATAGTCACTAAGATCTTTAAAAAAGGAACCAACATTTGTTCCTACATCGAAAATCATATCAAGATTACATTTAGTTCTATATTTTAGAAAAAAATAAAAGTGGGTACCACCAGATAGCTTCTTTACTGGATAAAACCAGTTTTTTGAATTTAAAATCACACACCTTTTAATCTTAGATAACTGACTTTTTATAAATTAAACTTCCTTTAAGGTCTTTAAATCCAAAGACTTGCCCTTCTTTCCTACAAATCCCGCACAAATACCCATCAATCTCATTTTTGATGTTCTCCATCCGTTTTCAGCAAAAAGGCCACCAATAAGACGCTTACTTTGCAAAATCAAGCAATCTAGAAGTGTGAAGAGTGAAAAATGTATTCTTACAAAGTGTACAAAATTCCTAGATTGATAATAAGACCTCCAAAGATGGGAGTGTGACTTTCCTTCCCCCCACCCCTCATGTAAAATTTCCAAATAAGGATTTTTTACCACACCAATTTTAAATCCAGCCTTTCGGATTCGGTAGCAATACTCAAAATCGTCAAACATCATAAACCAATCCTTTAAAGGGAATCCTACTTGAAGTAAATCTTGAAAACGTGCAATGGCTCCATCAAATAATGCGAAATCTGCTTTTAGAATTTCTGCCTCATTGGGGTAAAGAGCTTTTCGTTTACCCAAACTGACTAAGGAACCTGCAGATGAAATCATTGAAATGTCTGAAAAATGAATTTTATTTACTAAGAACTCCAAATAATCGGGTTTGGGTATACTATCATCTTCCAAAAATACAACATAATCAAGATTAGGATTCTTCAACCTAATATGATCGAGACCCAATGCAATTCCAGCTCCATGGCCCATATTATCTGATCTTGATATCACGAATAGATTTAGTTTTTCTTTATATCCCTCTAATACATCTGATGTACCATCATCACTTCCATTATCCACTATAATAAAACCTGTAAATTTCCAATGGAACTTTTCTATTGCTTGAAGAATTCTGTTCAACAAATCTCTTCTGTTATAAGTCACCATAAGAAAAATAACTGAAGGATTAATTTTGATCATTTCGCAAGGAAACAGTTTCCCCTTTTATACCTCTTAAATAATGATTAAATGCCAAATAAATCATTTTAAAATTTTTTACCCCATATATTGGACCATATCTGAAACCAAAAAAAGACTTAGGAATCCATTTTAAAATTAGATTATTACGCATAGACCTAAGCGTTAGCGAATCTGAAATAAAAAGTAAATTTCGTAAACTATAATACTCACGGTTTAAATTCTCTTTTTTAAGGTAAATGGGTCGCTCAAAACCAGTTTTATTGAATCTCTCCCTTGCTTCTAAAAATAATTTGCAGTCTACCAATAGACTAAATCCCTTACGACTTACTTTCAGACAGAAATCCAGTTCCTCAAATCCGAAAAACAACTCAGGATCAGGTAAAATTCCTTCATCCACTACCCTTCTATTCACCAGCATGCACATCCCTCCAGCTATAGTATCAACTTCCAATGTCTCTTTTTTTTCCAAGAGTCTGGATTGAATCCGCTTAATAACCCCTTTTTTCCGATCAAAAAAATGGCCTACTGCTCCTAGGATGCCAACGAAATGATTATCGTTCCTAATTGCTAAAAGTTTTTCAAAACAATCTATCTGGAATGGAGGATCATTATCATCCCCCCAGTAAATCCAGTCCATGCCAGATTCTGCACAAAGTTGTAAACCTACCGCAGCCCCTCCGGCTGGACCAGCATTATAACCCATTCTATAATAGTGAAGCCTAGAATCCAAAAGGCTGGCGATTGCATGATCAGTTTCCAGGTTATCGGAGTTGTCAACAATCCAAAGTAACTCTGGTGGATGACTCTGGTCAAACACTTTTTGTATCGTACTCAATAGAACCTGTGGGCGATTGTAGGTAACTATAAAACCTCCTAATCTTGTCAATTTTTAGGACTTTCTGGATATAGCTTTAATGCGATGAAAGGTAAACAAGAAATAAATAATCTGCCAAAAGTATCCAACCTTTTAAAATTTAGCTTATAGGCTATAAGTAAATGTTTTCTAGCTTCAGAAAACTTCCTAAATCTCATAAAATTCACACCCAGAATTTGATGATATATTCGCTTAATCCGATTGGATAAGAGATGATTATGTTTTTCCAAAATAATAGTTAGCGATTCAGTGACATTGGTTAAATTATTGTTTCCTCCATTAGGATTTTGAAAATAATACAATACCGATTTAAAGATTTTTTTTACTTGATATCCCTGCCATTCAATTCGAAAAAATAATTCTGTATTTTCCCCAAACTTCAAACGAGTATCATAACCTCCCAACTTTAGAAACAATTTTCTATTAATTACAAAACTTCCGGATACTTGTCCAATGTATCTTCCTTCTTTTGGAATAAATTCATTTTTTCTTATCCCCTGAATCAAAATATAACCAGCAGAGAATACTAATACGTCCCTATATATTTCAATTTCTTTTTGAAAATCATATAAGGCATTTGGCAATAGTTCATCATCTGAATCCAAAAAAATCAACCATTCACCTGTAGCAAGCTCTACACCTTTATTTCTGGCAGCAGAAACCCCCTTGTTTTTTTGATAGTGATATGTAACTTTAGGGAATTTAGAGACAATTTTTTGTGTGCTGTCTGTAGAACCATCATCAACTAAAATAATTTGATGTGGTGAATAGGTCTGAACTAAAACTGACTCAATGGACCTCTCTAACGTAGCTGCCCTGTTGAAACTTGGAATAACGACGGAAAATCTTGGCTTCAATTAATAAATAAATTTTAAGGTTGACTAGGGGTTGAATAATTTTTTATTCCTATTGAATCCAGCAATTGCAAAGGAATAATTTTTAAAAAAAAATTTAAGCTTAGTCATTGTAACCACCTTACTTACACGTACTTCATATGTTTCATTTAGGAAAGTAAAACTCTTTATTACCCCCTTTAAAGAGATCCAAAGTGCATAAAATAAATGTTTCTTAAATTGACTTATAGTTTTAAATTCATTTACTCTATAACTAGCCAAAATAGGAAAACTTAAACTGATTCCAACTTTTAATTTAAGATAATAGTCAAAATCTAGTCTTTCACGTGGAATTGCGTGGTAAAACTTCAATTTATCTAAAAACACCAAGTCAAACCCCATGAGTTGAAGTGCATAACATAATTCCACATCACCACCAGAACTCAAAGAATCTCCTTTTCGGCAGGTAAGAAGTGAAGTAAACCCTCTTTTTTCAAGCTCAAGCAAAGGAGCTTTTTTATAAAAGCATCCGGCACCATAAAGATGGGAGTACAGTTCCAATACTTCACCGGACTGCCCCTGAGGACCTACCGCATAGGATTTTGAAAATTTTCTGAACCAATCCGGAGTATATTCAAGTTTCGGAATACCTAATCCACCCAAAGCTCCAATAGTTGGATGAGAAAACAAAAAGTCTAATCCTGTTTGAATGTAGTCAGAGAAAAGATGATTATCATCATCGCAATCTAATATATAGTCATAATTGGCAAGCCTTATCCCCATCCAGAATGCATTCATTTTACCTGGTACTTTACATTTCTCAACGCGATAATCTATTTTGGTTTTTTTTAGAAAATTTAAAGAAAATTCAAATGAATCATCTAACGAATTGTTATCAATAACAATTAACTCCCAAGAATACCTAGATTTTAGCTCGCAAATATGTTGGAGTGTATCATAAAGTTTCCCCAATCCATTATAGGTACAGATGACAATGCTTACACCAGGATTCATCTGCCTTCAGAATAAAATTTTTTAACAAATCTCTTTAATTTAGATTTCAGCCTACCCTTTAAGTTTATTTTTGATAAATTTGATTCATTATTAAATTTCAAAAGAGGCCTCTTATTTTTAAAACTATGATAACCATTCTTTACAAGTTTGTCTTCGTAGGCTTCAAAAAGGCCAGTTAAAATTTGTTCTGATTCGGGATTAATAATTTCAGAAAAAATTCGCTCTGTAATTTTCTTCAAGCCTGGTTTAAAGCCACTGAAATGAAAAAAAATCAAAGGATAGGTTATTTCATTTACAAAATATCCTTTTTTGATTGCTAGAAGTTTTCGCTCACTAAAATTCCACCAAGCCATATTCCAACCGGGGTTTTTGACGGGTATGATCTTTTCGAAAAAAATGGGAGCCAAATCCATCCATTTTTGATCAACAAATATCCCTTGACACTTATCAATACGGCAATGCTCCTTTAGCCGTTCTTTCCACCATTGGATCAGTCGAAATGATTCTTTTCCCCGTCTCATTCCTATAAATCCCAGATTATACATACCATGACGCAGTGAAGCAAATTCACCAGAACTCGGTTTGTTGGAAGTATAAATCAGATTAGGAGTAAGCAGGACTTCATTTCTTCCAAATTCATTCTCCAGTACCAAAGGTGAATGGTAAAAGACAATATCCGGGTCAAGGTAGAAAATTTGATTTGTACTAGGATAGTTTTGAAATAAATACTCGAAATAAAATGGTTTTACTGCTGTATTAAACTCTACGATATCATACTTATCAAGCATAGATTTGAACTCTTGATAGCCCAAATCCAAACAAGGCAAAACTTCAAAATCCTTTATATTTGAATAATCTATCGAAGAATCAAATTGGTCAACCAAACCGATTATAAATTTGGCATCAGGAAGAAATTGCATAATTGACTCTCCCAGTGAAATAGCCATGGAAAGATAATTATTGGAGCAGAGTGTGAAATAAATGGAATTCAAGAAATGTAAGAGATTAAACTACTTGATCAGAGGTTTTTTTAAAATGTATTTGAAATACAAAATTCTGAGAAAATAAGAAAAGGGATTTTGCTGGATTTTTTCCAAAATTCGGAAATATTGTCTGTAATGATAATGAATTAAATAACCATGTTTAGACCCCAAATATTTAAGCGTAGTTTGTCGTTTTTGAAAATCAACTTGATCTATTAGAGAACCTCTTCTAATTCGATATTCAAATAACACTTCATTAAGAAAATAAAACTCTCCACCAGCTTGTGAGATTCGTATCCAAAGCTCCCAATCTTCTCCAAAAAACAATTCTCTATTTTCATCAAATCCACCTAAATCTAAAAAAAACTTTTTTCTAACCAAGGAACACATATCAATATAATTACCTGCTAATAATGAGTCAAATAAAAAATCTCTTACTTCAAAACGATTGGACCCAGCATCTCCTCCGAAAAAAAATGGCTTGCTGTATACTACGGCGATGCTAGGATTATTAACCATTACTTCTATAGATTTGGTTAAATAATCTGGGCGAATTATGTTATCACTGTCAAGAAACAAAAGAAACTCTCCTTTAGCATGACTAACTCCAAAATTCCTTGCCGCAGCAGCTCCCTTATTTGGTTGTTCCAAAATTTTTATATTTTGGTTCCCATAATCATTTAATATGTCTAATGTGAATTTATCAGTCGACCCATCATTAACTACTATTATTTCAATTTCTTTAAATTTCGAATTATAGCAACTATTAATTGCCTCTTTCAAGTACTCTCCTGAATTGTAACATGGGATAATAATGGAAATCAACGTATTAATCTAATTAATGAAACAAACCTCAATCTTATCCAATATGAAAATTCAAAACCGAAAATCTTATAGAGATAAAAGTACCGCTTGTACAAATTCACGTACTTTAAATTTGGATCAAGAACTAAAACTCTTCTAGATGCCATTTTTGCCAAAATCGGAAAAACATCAATTGATCTAACCACAAAATGGACATAATTATTAATTAATCCAGAAATTATGGTATCATTTGAACAATCAGTTAAGATTCTCTCATAGGATAATAAAGTTGCAAAATCAGATCGAAAAGCTGATAAGGATGTGTTTCCCGAAACACTAAATTTCCTGGGAATGCGATAAAATCCATAGGCATCGCCAATAAACCTTACTGACTTAGCATTTAATAATAGCCTAAAGAAAAAATCACCATCCTGATTTTTTAAAAGATAACTCTTCCATTCATGAACAATTAGATTTCTTGGAATCAAGAAACAAAAAACAGGAACAAATTTTTGTTCTTTCCACAATTCTGAAAGTAAATCAAAAGAATTATTTAACTCTCCATCATACTTATACTTATTAAGATGAATATTACAATTATGGGATCCGAAAAACTCCCAATTTGAAAATGATACTAAACCATAATCAATCAGGTTATAGGGTATTTGAATAAAAAGTTTATTAGGATGTAAAATATCATCAGAATCTAAATATTGAATAAATTGCCCTCTTGACATTTGAAAAGCATAATTTCGACAAGAATTACCTCCTTTAGGAAGATAATCAGGCCTTCTAAAAACCTTAAATCGTAAATCCCTACTTAAATACTCCTCCAATATCGGCCAAGAATTATCCGTACTATGATCATCCACAATTATACATTCCCAATTCGTGTAAGTCTGATCCAAAATGGAATCTAATGTCTCCCTTAGATAGGGAGCCTTGTTGTAATTTGGGATAAGGATGGAAACGATTGGATATTTGGATTCCACAATTAGGAAGGTGAGGTATTAAAAGAATTACTAGATGAAAAACGAGAATACTTATAAAACCTTTCTTGAACCATTGGTACACCTATTTCTTTAAGAAAAAATTGAGCAATAAGGTGCTCATCTGTCCTATGAGTATCGTCCAAATATACAATTACCTGATCTGAAAGCTTATTAATCATAAACCCCACAAATCCATACCGGGAGAGTTTACTCAAATCTCCTTTTGGCGCATCTACTAAAACCAAGTCAAACTTAAGTTCCGTGATTGGATGATTATCGGGAATATTATACCATTTTCCTTTACCTTCAAAAGAAAATGGATGATTTTCTGCCAAAGGAAAACAATAAAAATCAGCCTTAGCTCCTTGATTCTTAAGAAGCTCTTGCCAAGAGGAGTCGTCATCAATACTGATTAGCCTAGTTTCCAAATGATTTTTCTGTATAAAATTACCCAAAATCATCGTAGAGAGACCTGAGCCAAATTCGAATATAATTTTCGGCTTATAAATTACAATATCATTAATAATATGTTGAATTGTCTGAAAAGAAAGTGAATAGGATGTTTCTAAAAGAAAACCTTCTGGAAAATATGGCTTTAAAATTTCGAAAGCTTTCAATTCTCGCTTATTAAAATCTCCTAGAATAATTTTCTTACTTGTTTCGCTTTCGATAAAATAGGAAATTTTATCTATACCAAACAGCTTATCTCTAAATTTTATTAAAAAGTCTTTCATTGAACTATTTCAAATGGATAAATAATATTAGTTTGACCATTAGGAATCTGTAGGCCATTAGCAAAATATTTAGCATCTTCTACTTTAAAAGTAGTCACCGCGGGAAGCCAATGTGCTAATTCAATTCCATCATGGATATAAACTGTAAGTACATACTCATCTGGGACTAGAGGGCAGTTTGGAATTTTGAAAATTAGTTTACCCGATCTTAAATCCACACGATCCTCAATCCTTGAACTTAACCACAAAAGCCTTTGACCTAATTGAGAATCTATTCTTAAATCAACTCTTTCACTATAATTAAAATCATGCTCATTAAAATTCAAATTCAAGCTAATGAAAAATTCATTTCCTGATGTAACTGGACTTTGAACATTTTTATCACTTGAAATCAAAATATTTCTTAATGAAATCTTTTGATTTCCTTCTCCTTTTGGCATTCCATCTTTAATTTCGAAGAAATTGCCAGCATTTCCAGTTCCTAAATACCTGCTTAGAATATGATCTGTTGCGCCAGATGCGACAAAACTTCCTTTCCCAAGTAATATTGATCGAGAACAAAGCGTTTGTACGGCACCCATATTATGACTAACAAACAATACAGTTCTTCCTTGATTTTTACTTACATCCTCCATCTTCCCCAAACACTTTTTTTGAAATTCAAAATCCCCAACTGCCAAAACCTCATCAATAATCAAGATTTCTGGATCCAAGTGAGCAGCAACAGAAAAGCCTAATCTTACTTTCATTCCTGAAGAGTAAAATTTAACAGGAGTGTCAATAAATTTTTCCACCCCTGAAAAATCAATGATTTCATCTAGTTTGAAATCTATCTCTCGTCGGGTCATACCGAGAATGGTTCCATTCAAATAGATATTCTCACGACCAGAGAGCTCGGGATGAAAGCCCGTCCCGACCTCTAATAGTGAAGCTACTCTTCCGTGAATTTCTATTTTACCGGATGTAGGCTCAGTGATTTGGGAAAGAATCTTAAGAAGGGTAGATTTCCCCGCACCATTTTTTCCAATTATTCCCAAAACTTCTCCTTCCTTGACTTCGAAAGAAACGTCTTTCAAGGCCCAGAAAACAGACTCGTCCTCATCACCAAATCTATTTAGTTCCCGAAGTCTTTTTAGATTTTGCCAAGGGGATTTAATCACATTTGAGATTTGTCCAGTTAGGGTTTCAGCTTCCTTTTCCTTTAAACCTACCCGATAGCGTTTGGAAAGATTTTGGATTTTGATTACCGAGTTACCCATTAATGATAGATTTAAATAGCTTTTTTAAAATCAAAACTTTTTGAAGGTTAGAAAAATTCAAATCACTTCTACTACCCCATAAAATTTTGTAAAAATAATATTGCGAGTTAATAATTCTATTTTTACTCAAATTATTCGCATGAATACAATAAGTAGCAATCGGTTCCCTAGATTCAATTTGTGCCAATTTACCTATCGAAGCCATCCTGATCCACAACTCAATATCTTCATGAGGCCAACAATCTTGATTAAAATAACCTACTTGTTCAAAGAAGGATTTTCGAACAGTAATTGAATTAGTATGAAAATATCCTCCCCTCAATAAATAAGTAAGTAAAGAAGACTTTCCATCCCAAGAGGTTGTTCCAAAAATCTTTTTAATATTAGAATCTTCATATATCATTTCCACCATTCCAAAACAAGCGTCAACATTAGGATTTTCCATTAGAACTTTTAATGACCATTCAAATCGGTTAGGATAATACACATCATCCGCATCTAAAAAAGAAATCAAATCAAAACTTGAATTAATAATTCCCAAATTTCTTGATAAAGCAGCTCCTTTATTCTCTCTCTTTGGATGGGTAATCAAGCGAACTTTTTTAAATTTTGATTGGAGCTCAAAACAGATGTTATATGATTCATCTTTACTACCATCTTCTACCAAGATTAATTCTCCAACTTCTTCGAAACTTACAGCTGAATTTACAGCTTGTTCAATAAAATTAACAGCGTTAAAAACCGGAATGACAACGGATACCATTTTATTAAAAACTTTCATTTTATCCTTATTGCTTGAATCAAATATCGAAGGAAATAAAGAATGAAAAAAAATAGTGCTCGCCAATCTTTTGTAAACTTAAAAACAGGCACCAAATAATAAAAGGCTTTTAAAAATTTATAGGAAGTATTAGAACTAAACTTCATTAATTGCCTTAAAAACAAGCGATAAGATTTAATTTCCAAAGAAATATTCAAAGACCCAATTTTTTTCTTCTCAAGAATGAAAGGTAAAACACATTCGTTGGCTGCAATTGTATTTAGCAACCATTTTTCATTGGGATACCCTTTGGAAAAATGTTCAAGTAAAATCCCCGGTACGAAGTAATTTTGATATTTCTGGGAAACCTTATAACAAATTGAAGTATCATATCCATGAAAACCATCTAAGGACTCATCAAATTGGAATTCCTTCCATACAGATTTCTTCATAGCTAAAAACATACCATCCAATGAAAAAACTGGATGCGGATCTTGTACTCCATCTATGCAAACTACACCTCTTCCGACAACACCATTTTTCTGATTAGATAGAAAATATGAATGGAGGTATTTTGAATCACTCACCCACCAGTCAGAAGGAGAAATAGGCAGATATGAAGATCCGGCAATTCCTAGAATACCAGAATTGAATAGGGTCTCGAAATAATTCATTAATATATTCCCCCAATTTTCGGTATGAAAAACTATATCCTCATGGACAAATGAGAGAATATCAAAACTTGCATCTTTTGCGCCAATATTATAACCATTAGAAATAGAATATAAACTATCATTATTTTCTACTACGATAATTTCAAATGGAACTCCTACTGTATTTTTTACAGAATCTTTAAATTGATTTAAAAAAAATAAATTTTTTGAAACAACTATAATAGATATCATTCCTAGTTTATAGAATATTTATTATTTACAAATCTATCAGATAAAAATTTATAGGACTTAAAAATATAATAAAACAGGAGTGAATATTCGGCAGGAACATTATTTTTTTTAGAAATATTGCCAATAATTCCATTAAAAAACATTTTGTGCATGAAAGAATAAGATTTTTTTTCAATTAAAAATTTTTTTACTTGATATCGAAATTCCATACTATTTTTGATCCTTTCACTGTTTAAGGAACCTAACCTAGTGATTGACGAGGGTACTTCATGAATTACAGAACAAAAATAAGGACAAAATGAGAAAATAGGATTGACTTTAGCAAGTCTAAGAATCAGGTCATACTCCTGAGAACTAGAAATTAACTCATTCCAACCTCCAACTTTAACAAGCCAATATTTTGACCAAAGATTACTTGAAGTAACACCCAACCTAGTAACCAAAAGGCCCAATTTCCAATTCTTCCAATAATGTCTCTTTTTTTCACCGTACTGATTCCTATAAATAGAATTACCAACTATTAAACTTGATTTATTAATTAAATAAATAATATTTTTAGTAACTTTACCATCCAATAACTCATCATCAGCATCCAGGAATTGAATCCATTCATTTGTGCAATAAGTTAAACCTAAATTTCTTGCAGCAGAAGCTCCTTTGTTTATTCTGTTTTCATGAGTTAAGACTTTTAAAAGAGAATGAATTATTTCCAGACTTTTAGCTAATTCATAAGATCCATCTGAAGATCCATCATCTACTATAAAAATCTCGTTTATTTCTGGCTGAATCAATAGAGACCTGATGGCCCTTTCTAAAGTGTTTACAGAATTATAAACTGGAACTACAGCGGAGACTTTTATTTCCAAATTTGGTAAATATTAGTTTGATTAAATGAAAGATCAAATGACGTTACAGTAAAATCGGATAAAATAAGAAATTTTTCAATTTTCTTTAATTCATTATGATATTCATTTCTATCTCCATTATCAAATATAATAAATCCCCCTTCCTTCAATTTATTTATAGATTGCCTCAAACAAGCAATTCTCACCCTGCCATCAATTACAATAATATCAAAAAAATGATCGTCAAACCTATTAATTGAGTTTACATATTGTGTGAAATCAAAATTAATATATTTTGGATCTTTTTTAGAGTAAATGGCTTCAGAACTAATCGATCTTACAGGTTCAAATAATTTAACAGGGTTACTTCCTGGAAAACTATTATTAATATATTGTTCAAGTATTTCAAACCAATCTTTACTATGTTCAGCCGAATAGATTTTTACACCTTTCTTAAGAAAATAAATTGTTGAAGCACCAGATCCATATTCATATATTTTAAAGTCTTCCTTAATTAATTTATCTAAAAAATTTACAGCTGGAATAGTCATCCAAGGTATTCCCAACTCCATCCTATTCCGTTTAACACTATTTTGTTTTATATATTGATAAAAAAATCTTAAAGGTTTAAATATTGACTTGCCTTTTCTTTTAGCAATTTTTAATTCCTTGTAGAATTGATGAAAAAGCGAAATAAATCTTCGCTTTTTCATAACTCCTTAATCAATTCATGGAAATACATGGTAAAAACCTTTTGACCATAATAATTGAGATGGCCTTGATCCTTAAAAAATTTGGAGTTATTAATATCAAAATTATTAGGAAAAATTAATTTATTAGAAATTTGAGGTAATATTGATTTTAATATATCTTGGTTATCTTGATATCTAGGAGCAGAGAATAAGACCAAATTGATACCTTCTTCCTCAGCTTTAGATTTGATCTTCCACAAGTACTTCCAATCCTCTAAGTCTTTTTTTTGGGGAAGGACATAAGTCTTAATTTCTGATGAAGTGTAGTCAGCATTTTTCATCCCTCCTTTATAATCTGTAAAAATGTCTGATACTGATGGTTTCAAATTAACTCTACGTATTACTTCCTTTGGTGAGAAGTATTTGTTGTAATAAAAGTATCTCCACTGTGGTAAAATTGAACTTATTGAATTATTCAAAATTGGAATTTCTTCCTGAAGTACTATCCTAACTTCTGGATCATCCCAATAAGGAAGAAACGTAAATGCATGAAACTCATTACTGAATGAGGACTTGGAATTTAGAGAGGCCATATCCACTTGCAAAAACAATTTTTCTATTTGATTGGACTTTAGAAAAAGAGATAAAACCAAATAATTATCTTTGAACCCACTACCATTAGAGCCAAGATTAATCCCATTCCAACCAGTCAAACTATCTAACAAATTCATATCAAATGCTCCAAATGCTCGACTGGATCCTAAAACGGCATAATCCCAATTACCACCTTCTTGAGCTAGAATCCATTGTTTTTTTTCGGAGATATCTAAATATTTTTTCTGTTGGAAGAAAAAATCGCAAAAACTACCATACCCCAAAATAAAAATGAAAAGTAACCCTGATGAAATAAAAATTTTAATTAAAAACCTTTTCAAAACTGGAAATAAATAAAATCCTGAGGATTGAAGAATACTCCATAAAACAATATTAACCCTACAATCCCTAAATAACTTGAATATCTAAGAAATGGGTTTTTAAACTTTAAAACCTGATCGCCCTTCATAATCCATTCTAGACTTAATAAAATTATAACTAGAGTAATTGACAATACAAAAGTGCTAAAACGAAACCCATCCGTATAAGAATTGTTAAAAAGACCATTGAAATACCCCCAAGCCTCTCCCACGGTATCCGCTCTAAAAAACACCCAAGCCACGCAGACAAGAATAAAGGTGTAGGCCATTTGAAACAGTTCTTTTCCAGAAGGTATCACATGATCACCCTCATGCAAATGCGCTCTATTTTTCCCTATCAAGGAAATGGGAATAAACATGGCCGCGTGAATCCCTCCCCATATGATAAAGGTCCAGTTGGCCCCATGCCAGAATCCCGAGACCAAAAAAACGATAAAGATATTACGAATGGCTTTTGTTTTGGTAACTCTACTCCCTCCAAGCGGGATATAGACATAGTCCCGAAACCAGGTGGAAAGGGAAATATGCCATCTTCGCCAGAACTCGGCGATATCTCGACTAAAATACGGGGTTCTGAAATTCGTCATTAAATCGAACCCGAAAAGCTTGGCTGTTCCTATTGCTATATCTGAATAGCCAGAAAAATCTCCATAAATCTGAAAAGAAAAGAGTATTGCCCCCATAATCAATTCCAATCCAGAAGCGGTTTGATAGTTCTCGAAAATCGGATTGACCACCAATGAGCAGTTGTCAGCAATGACCATTTTTTTAAATAGTCCCCAAAGGATGAGTTTCATCCCATCAGAACCCTGTTGGTATTCGAATTCTCTCCTTTTCAGAAACTGAGGTAGGAGATTTGATGCACGCTCAATTGGACCTGCTACTAGTTGAGGAAAAAATGCTACAAAGGAAAAAAAAGCAATTGGGTCTTTGGTGGCTTCCATTTTCCCTCGGTAGACATCAATGGTATAGCTCATGGTTTGAAAAGTATAAAAGCTTATTCCTACCGGTAGAATTAGATTGAGTGTGCTGGCATGCGCTTGAAATCCTAGTAGTTGGATAAAATCCGTAGCCGACTCGATAAAGAAATTGAAGTACTTAAAAAAGCCAAGAAGGCCAAGGTTAAAGGCAATAGAAAGAGTCAAATAGAGATTCTTTCCCTGAAAAGGTTTTAGGATTGAAGATCGGTAGTCGACGATCGAAGTATCATTCGAAGCCACTTGTCTATCTTTCGATATATTCGGTCCTGATAAGCGAAGACCGCACCAATAGTCCAATGCCGAACTAGCTATAATCAATGCCAAAAACCGCCAATCCCACCAGCCATAAAAAACATAGCTAGCCAATAGAATAAAGGCATTTTGAAGTTTTAGATTTTTCTTAAATACAAACCAATAGCCAATGAAGACTAGTGGTAGAAAGATTAGAAATTCAAAGGAGTTGAAAAGCAAAGAAAAGAATTATTTGTCAGTTGGTTTTGCTCTACTTTCTTACTATAGTAATAAAAGTATCAAATTGAAAGACTCTTGGAAGGTTTAAATGACAAGATATATTTCGAGTTGCCTAATAGGCTAAGTTAAGGTTTTGGTAGATTTCTTTATTATCTCTCATTTCAAGCCTTTCTTCCAATTTCTTGTCTTCTCTTCGTAATTGTAGAATTTGCCTAATGGATTTCATTAAGCCACATCAGCAAATATCCGCTCCATCCTCCTGAAGTAAAACATCCCAAAAACGAAAAATACGACTGCCAAAATACTCCCAGGCCAAATCCAATCCCAAGGCATGGAGCGATTAAGAAAGGCGGCGCGGAAGCCCTCGATAACACCGACCATAGGATTGAGAATGTAGAATTTTTGGTATTCTGCTGGTACGGCTGAAGTACTATAAACCACCGGAGCGGCATAAAGTAAGAGTTGGACCAAGAAAGTCAGGGCATGTTTGACATCCCGATACTTAACAGCAAGGGCGGAAAGAAACATCCCGATTCCCAAGCTGCACATGAGAAGTTGGACTATTAATAAGGGAAGAAACAGCACTCCCCATCCTGGAACCTGCCCAAAGTAAATCAACATGCCAATTACCACTACAAAGGCGATCATAAAATCCAGAAGCTTGGAAAGCATAGCCGATAAGGGCAGCACCATTCTTGGGAAATAGACCTTGGTAATCATATTGGCATTTTGAATCAAGGAGTTGGCTGATTCGGTAAGGGTACCAGAGAAATAATTCCAAGGCCATAGGGCTAAATAGGAAAAGAGAATATAAGGCATCCCGTCTGAGTCTACTTTAGCCAATCCACCAAAAACCAGGGTAAAAACCACGGTGGTGAATAAGGGTTGGATAATGGCCCAAGAAACCCCTAGGATGGACTGTGCATATCGGGCTTTGATGCCCCGGAGCGTTAGGAAGTATAGAAGATCCTTGTATCGCCACAGTTCTTTGAAATCTACCATCTTCCAGCCGGAGGAGGGTTCGATTACTTTGTAATGTTGGGAGTTCAGGGTTGGGTGATTTATAAATTGCCTTGATAAGGCATTTTGGGTATTGAAATTAAGATTTACAATTCATCTCCTTCAAAGAAGAAAGGACCTTCGAACGGATTATTATTCTAGGAAAAAAGGTCTAGGGTTGGCTTCCCTCCTGCAAATTGACTTAACTTCTTAATTGACTGATGTTTTCTCTTTAATTGAGATACGTTTACCGAAGAGCTGACTCTTTGCTAGACTTATTGGCTTGGATTAATTATTTCAGAATTGAGAAAGGAAATTTCTGAATTTTCAGCTTTCTCCTCTGTCTTGATTTTTAACTCGAAGGTTCCAGCTGTTAAGGATAAACTCTTTTCGAATAAAGACACTCGTCTACCAATAGCTTCGCCCCTTCACTCCCAATACTTTAGCTCCTTAAAGGAGAACAACAAACTAGTTCGTTTTTTGAAATAGCTTGCCAAAGATTAGAAGCTAGCTTCGACTGAGTAATAAAATTACTCGGTTGAATTCAAAAAGCAAATGTTTGAAGAAAATTGAATTTTCTATAGATTTTTGAACTGTTTAAGTGGTTGGAAAACGCTTTAGCGTAAATGCGGTTGGTCGGGGTTGAGAATGATCGAACCAGAATAGCATAGTATTAAAAATCCAAGCATGGATATACAAATTGGGGTTTCTAATAAAAGGTTCAGGCAACTGGGGAGCTTCGCTACTCTAACTTATCGCTACCTACTCATTTTGTTCTCAAAATCAGGATTTAAGAATAGTGGAATATTCGAGCGTACTTCTCGATTTGATCTTTCCTGATTCTTGGATTAAGGCTTCTGAAATTTTTAATCCTCTTATTTATCCTCTTTGCGTAGTTAAATCATTTCATTTTGGGTTATCCAGCGTAGCAAAAATGCAATTAAGGATCCGGCGTGAAAAGTCCAGACCAAGACTAGAGGGATTGTTTTAGCTTTTGTAAGCCTACTGGTGAAAAGATTTTTCAAAGTGACCAATTGAAGGATAAACAGGGATATCGGAATCTGCCAATAAAAATTCCCATGACTCATACGATCTCCTGTTTCTGCAAAAAGGAGGTACACGGCAATACTTCCCAAAAACAGAAGTAGAGAAAACTGAAATTCCCGCTGTTTCCAGAGCTTTTTTCCAATAAAAGCCCAAGAGAGGAATAGAAGAGCAAAACTTGAAATCAGGTCCCAGAACCAAGTCTCGGAGTGTAGTTTAAAAACAGCCAAGGGACTGATAATTACCTCAGCATCATAGGAGAGCATAAATATTTTATCTTGCCAAATGGCAGATTCATAGATTAGATGCTTTGTCACCCATAAAGTCCCTAACCATATCAAAGAGGCCAATACACTCCAAATGAAATTCTTATTTGGCCTTCCATAAATCAAGAGATAAAATAGGGGCAAGCCAGGAATCAGCACAAATAGAAAACTGGGTTTGATCAAAGTATTGATTAATCCCAAAAGAATCATCAATTGCCAATCGGTAGGATTGGGCTGAGTAAGCCATGAAAAGGAGAGAAAAAAAAGTGCAAGGGCAAAGGGAAATACGAAAATAGTAGTGGAATTAAGCCAGATCGAGGAAGTAAATTTCCCCAAATACCAATGCTCCCCTTCCATACCCGGTAGCACCAGAGGAAAGATAAAGAATAGCGCTCCAACTGCTAAGGGACTCCATTTATACCATTCAGCTTGATCCTCTAAGTTCTTTTTAAGGTAGTTTAGGCTTAATTGAAATTTAAAGTAGACCGTCAGGCAAAGTAAAAGTAACGCTGCAATTTTATAAGAGGGTCTCCACCAGAAAAGGTTACCCAGCCATTTCAAATTCAAAAAATAAAGGGGAGGCACATTGTATTTCCCCTGATCATCGGCATGCCAGAGCATGTCTATGTGGGTACTGATATCAGCATTGATTTCCAAGAAAAGCGCTGCCAATACGACCAAAGCCATCGTCAGTAAAGGAACCGAAATCCCAAGGAGATAAATTAGCCTGAATGATGCTCTGGAATCAAAGATGCCCACTTAGATCGATTAATTTTTTAATAAGGTGAATTTTCCGTAGGTGTTCGCTTTTAAAGCAACAATTTATTCCAAAAGGGATGGTTTGAAAAGGCCAATATCGGAAAGAAAATTTACCCATTGGGATCTTTTCCCAATCAGATTTTATGGTAGCTTTTTCAACTTACACAAAAGTAAAGTTTACATTTGGCATGTCCTGAAAAGTCCTTGGGATCAGATGGGGTTTAAAGGTCTTTATTCCGCGATTTAATTCCGTACTTATTTTACTCCTCCATTGAATTTAAAAAAGTTAGAAGCCACCAAAATCACTAATCTTTCCCTCCTGACCCTTGTAGGGATGGTTTTGGGTGCTTACTCTTATTTTCTTTGGTATTTAAATGGACAACTCCCGGTACTTTGGTCAGATGAATGGCTTTACCTAATCAATACCAAAGCTTTTTATGAATGGGGAACCGTACAAGCTGCCATCACCTATGACGGTTGGGGATCTACCTGGTTTGGAGCCGACTCCCATGGTCCGCTTTATCCGATTATCCATGGGGGGATCGCAATGCTATTTTCTTGGAACCCTGCTAATTTTCTTTGGTTAAATCTGCTTCTATTTCTGCTTACGGCCTTGGGTTATTTCTGTGCGAATATTCCGAACCGAAAAGAGTGGATTGGCTTGCTATTGCTTCACCCACTTATTCTATTTTATTCCTTTAGCCTCATGCAGGAAATGATCCATGTATGTGGAGCAATGATTGCCAGCATCCTATTGATCAAGCTTTCAGAAAGGGGAAAACGAAGTAAGTTTAAAATCTATTTTGTTTTCCTCGCCTTCCTATTGGTATTTTCCTTATTCCGGTCATCCTGGATGATTTGGGGAATTGCTCTTCTCCCCTTTTTGCCCAAGCGATTTCCCCTAATTTCAAAACTGATAGGCCTGCTTGGGCTTTTTGTTATCAGTCTTGGAATTCAATTAGCAGTAACCGAATCTGTTCCTACCCATTTTGCCACAGTGGTAGAATTTCTTACTTCGGGTGAATTAGCACAAGCAGTTAAGCAGGTTGGAATCAAATTTTTCAAAAACCTAGGTGCCCTCATGTTATATAGTGAGGGAAAAGCTTATTATTTGATTAAAATCGGTATGCTTATCCAATTTGCTGGTTTGATCTATTTATATACCAAGCGGAAAACAAAAATTCTACAGGTAGGAGTTTTGGTTTTTGGTACTCATCTCTTGCTTCTTCTTTTGTTCTATGAAGCAAGTGGTTGGATCGAACTTAGGATACTTTTTGCCCCAGGTCTATTGGTAAGCTACTTACTCTTCCAAGAACTAAGGAGGACTATTCGTTGGGGCATGATTGGGTTTCAACTGCTGGTATTTGTGGGAATGTTGCCCAATGTCAATCAGGCAGTGTATTGGCGGCTTGAGCAAAAGCACCGTTTAAAAGTTTTGCAAGAAGAAAAGATCATGTCTGCAATAAACCAATTGCCTTTAAAGCATGACTATTGGATCAAAATTGAGGCTGCACTCCTGGAAGAAATAGATTTTGATCAATTACCACTAGGTACATTTGAGGGATCCCGCATCCATTACATTGCTCCTTTTTATACCAAAAACACCAAAACCCCGGATGTAGTAATTAAGTCAAATCCTTTAAGGGTATCCGTAAATTCAATTACTCCGTGATTTGATAGAGGTGAAGGGACCAAACTGATTCTGGCCGATCAAATTTGGACAAAAGTGTCAATTGTTTATTGGTAAGTGGAAAAGCGCTCAGCAAATACCGGGTATTTTCCTTTTCACGAAGAGTCTTCCAATCAAATTTGAGAGGGGGTAGATTGGGAATCGCTGATGGATCCGGCTTTTTGAAGGGTAAAACCCATTCTGGATGATGGGATTGGATGAGGTAGGCTTTACTTCCCCAATAATCAAAATTTCTTCGAAAGGCTTCATTTTTTTCAAGCTCCAAGTGGATTACCGAGCGAATGGCCTTTTTATCTTTCAAGTCATAGGAAGGAAGATATCCATCCCTTGTCTTGATTCCATGATAAGAGGATACTGCCGGAGGGATTCCCAAATGGGCAATATATCCCTGGTATGAATTAGGAATCGCCTGTTTGATTTCTTCGTAGGACCCTGTATCGTAAAACTCCTTATAGCTTGGGTTGTAGCTAAAGGCCTCCACCCCTATCGCTTTTTTAAGCAAACTTCTCCATTCATAATTACCTATTCCCAATTGAATTAAGAAAAGGATGATCAGTGCTGTTTGAGCAGAGTTTGTCTTTAGGTTTGCCCACAATGAAATCAAGGAAAGTAGGATAAATAAGGGGATTAGCTGATATATCCGAGACCAATTAAACGAGCCGAAGCTTGGGGATAGGGATGATAGCCAATTGACTAATGGCGGGAAAGTGAAAGCAGCGGACATCAGACTTAGAAAAAAAGAAGCAAAAAGAAAAGGGAGTGCATAGCCTAGATCCCATCCCTTCTGGATTCCCCTGAGGAAAAGTATTAGGGATAGTACAGGAAGGATAAACAGGTGAGAGACCCCAGTCAATTGCCCGAGCATCCACAGGGAGCCAGCATAAAAATAATGCTGGCCTATATGCCCATCTGCAAAAAATTCCACTCGATGGGAAATAAAATCATTCTGAAATGCCAGGCCATAAATCAACTGATATTCTTTGACCCCAATTAAAAATAAAAAAAGAATAAAAAGAGGTAATGGAATTTTTAGGCTTTGGATCTTAAGCAGGTAAAAAGCCACATTTACCATAGCCAAAAGGAAAACCACTGGAATGAGTACAATCACTGAATCGGATGCCAATACATAGCAAGCCAATAAAAAACAAGCCCAAGCGTATCGTTTTGCCTTCCAATATAAATATATGAAATATAAAATCGGAAGTCCTGCTATGCCCAAACCGGCAAAAGGATAAAAAGCCAAGCTGGCCCATATCAATGCCCACAGGCCTCGCTGACTGGATTTACCCAAGGAAAGGTGGTTTAAAAAAGCCCAAAACGATGCAAAACCAACCGAATAGATTAGGACTTTTAGGAGAATTAAGGCATAAAAAACTGGAAATACGGCATAGAGCAGGGAAATTAATCTAAAAGGACTGGGATAGGTGAAACGGTACTGACTGCCCAAGTATCCATCAATTTTCTCCCAAGGGGCCCTGAAAAAAGCCTCTTGATCTTTGAGGATTTTATACCAAACATGGTTGGAATCCAACTGATCAGAAATAGGTAAAGGAACATCCTCACCCAAAATCAGGACCGGAAGAAATAGGATAATACCTCCTATCAGATAGATCAGAAAAGGGTTAGTGAACCTCATATACATAAATCGTCCATGCGGATTCCGAATCTTCAAAAATTCTCAGTAACTCGGTCATCTCTTGATCCAATACTTCGGTGGAGATTATAAATCTCCCTCCCATACTTTTAAAAGACTCGAGATTATACTGAGTTTTTAACGGTGTTCTGGATTTCCACTTAAAGCGCATAAAGTCATCTCCGAGTTGCTCGTTAAACAAGTAAGCTTTGTTTCCCCAACCAAAAAAATGTTGATACAAATCACTTTGAGTTCCAGATTTGCCCAACTCAGGTTGGATTATGGCCCCGAATTGTCTTTTATACTCCAAGGGGTAATTTCCGGTATATCCATCCAAAGCATGGAGACCATTAAAACTAGAAATCCCTGGATGAATTCCAATGGAAGCCACTTTCCCCCCTCCACGGGTTTGGATTTCTCGCTTTATTTCATCGAATTGCTGTTCGGCAAAAAATGCTTGGAAGGAGGGATATTTCTCCCCAAGACCCAAAACAGGTTTTAAAACGTAGTTTCTGTGATTGTTATCAATTACCAGGAAATTATAGGAGATAATCAATAGGAAGGAAAAGGAAATCAGTTGATCTAACGTTTTGAATTCACGATTTAGATGGATCAGGGAAAAGCTTAGGCTTAGGAAAATCAAGGGATAAGCCACAAAAATAAATCTATCCCAAGAATACCATACCGGAACAACGATTGGCATCCGTTCAATCAAGGGTAAGTAGCGCGAACCAACGGCAAAGAAGACAATAAGCAGTGCTAGGATCAGTGTCATTCCAGCTTTTTGGGCCGGTTTACTTGGCCTAAATAAGCCTAGGACTCCCAGGATAAGGGCGCCCCATAAAATCAAAGGATTAAAAATTACCGAATGAAGGGTTCCATCCGAAAGAAATTCAAAGAAAGTGGGCCAAAACTTCTCATAAAATCCGGCAAAACTATGCGGGTTATATTCTAGACGATGAGGGGTAAAACTCCCTCCAAAGAAAAGTAGAAAATGCCGGTAGTTTGCCAGGCTCGCCAAAAGTGTGAATAGGACAAAATGCCTAACATAAGATTTAGGAAATGATTTTGAGTTAATCCAGATTCCAATTCCATAAATAAAGGCGATTATGCCTACAAAAAGTCCATGGAGATGCAGCAAACTATAGCACGAGTAAAAAAGGATGATGAGGGCTCGAGGTCCATTCAATTTTTTTCCTTTTCCTGCAGAATAAAAGAGGTAGGCAATAGTAGGAAAGGCAGCCACGGCTATACCTGCTTCCGGCCAAAACCCGAGGGTAGCCCAGGCAAGAGAGATCCATTGAATTTGGCTGGATTTAAGTCGGTTTTTAAAGAAATGACTGAGGATATGAATAAAAGAAAAGTAGGCAATGCAATGAATTAAAATTTTGTTTACCAAAACAGCGGTATAGGGCTGGAAGAAATAAAAAAGCCAAGTCTTTATAAAAAACTCGCTGGCAAATACGCCTCTGGGCAACTGATCCAGCATCCCTAGAATGGGAAAATTATTCGATTTAAAAATCGCCTCTTGGTCAATCACTAATTTGTACCAAGGAACGACAAGTTCAAGGTAGTCATTGGCATACCAAATGGAGTTACTCCCTAAAAGCAAATAGGGTAAGAAAAACAAAAGCAGGCCTCCAAGCCCAAATTTGTTTGATTTCCAAAAGTTCAACAGGGATTGATTTTGCAAAATTCTATTGGAATCAAGTTGGGATAAAGGTACAGGAAAAGAGGAAAAGAGAACTAGAGTTCGAGAAATTATACCCCATTTTCAAAAGAGCTAAAAATCTAAGAAGTTTTTCAAATCCAAGTTGATTGCCCCAAAATTCAAAATTAAGCCCTTCCTAGGCCCCCTATCCCATCCTCTAAAATCAGGGGTAAATTAATTCATGATCCCCGATCATAATGAGAATAAATTTCGGGCAGCTTAATTTTCGCATGATTTGAATTTGCTAGCCAAATTGAGCTAAACAACTTTAGTTTTCCTCCCAATCCATACTAGATAAACCCGATGAATTCGATTTAGCAATTGGCGTATCTTATTGAGATCTAGCTTCATTTCTTCCCTCATATTCTCTTTTCTTCGCTGCTTTAAAACGATTCATGACTGGCCTTCCTATCCAGGGATTAAAGAAAGAAATTCGGAACTTAACAAATCAGTAATCGGCAAGGCTCGGTTATATACCTAGTCTAACCCTATTTAACCATTGGTGGAGAATGGGTAGTCTTTCACCAACTCTGGCAACTCATAAAACAGGGGTAGTCTGAGAAGGCAATCCGAATAGTGATCAGAGTGTGGAAGGTATCGGAGATATTGGTCGGGGAAATGATGTTGGGAAAACTCCGAGCGATGCAAGGATTGGTAGTGAAAAACAGAGAGTATCCCCTTTCGCTTTAAATCAGCGATCACTACATCTCGCACCTGGCCGGAAGGAAGCAGGAGATAAAATAGGTGGTAATTGCCTTCCTGGGTTTGAATTGTAAAACGCTGATCTGATTGCATGTTCGCCTGCAAGGAATCCTTGATCTGGGCCAAATAAGCCGAATCCAAAACTTGAAGTTCGTGAGAGGAATTGGAGAAAAAATGGTAATAGTCTTTCCAAATCGCCTTTCGCCTTTGCTGAATTTGAGTACTATTTTCCAATTGAGCCCAAAGGAAAGCAGCGGTCAGTTCAGAAGGCAAAAAACTACTCCCGAGACTTTTCCAGCCATATTTATCCAATTCCCCCCTGAAAAAGGCAGATCGATCGGTTCCCTTCTCCCAAATCACTTCGGCTTTGGCGATCAGCTTGGGATCATTGATTACCAACATACCTCCCTCTCCAGAATGAATGTTTTTGGTTTCATGAAAGCTAAATGCGGCAAGTTGGCCAAACCTACCCAAGGCCTTTTCTTCATAAAAACCACCTAGGGCTTGAGCAGCATCCTCAATGAGGTAAATATGATGTTGCTCGCAGAGTCGCTGAAGGAATTCCATATCGCAGGCCACGCCAGCGTAATGAACCGCCAGTATTGCCCTGGTTCTCGGACTGATTAAACTTTCAAGTGCCAGCTCATCTAGTCCCGGGAAGTCCGGTTTACTATCCACAAAAACGAGTTTTGCCCCTCGCAAGGCGAAGGCATTGGCAGAGGAAACAAAGGTAAAACTGGGAACGATAATTTCATCTCCGGGCTGAATATCCAAAATCAAAGCAGCCATTTCCAAGGCATCTGTACCCGAGGTGGTTAACAGGCATTTGGTAAAACCGTAGGTCTGCTCCATCCACTGCTGACAGCGTTGAGTAAAATCCCCATTCCCCGAGAGTTTGCCCTTTTTTGCAGCTTCCTGAATATAGGTCAGTTCTGTACCAATGAGGTAAGGCTTATTAAACGGGATTTGAATATCCATTTTTTCGGAAAGTGACATTTGAGTCGATCAGGATTTCTTCAAAAGGCGACACGCAATCGAAGGGTTAATCCTTCCAATAATGATAAATATAGGTTTTTCTGACTACTTGATAGCCTATTTTTTGATATAAGCCCATGGCGGACTGGTTAGATTCCTGGGTTGGGATTTGAAGTTTTTTTATTCCCTTTTCGCCTAAATAATGTTCGGCCGCGGAAACCAATTTTTTTCCCCATCCTTTTTGGCGATGATTTGGTTGTACTGCAAAAAGTCCGATTTTACCTGTTTTCTCCTGAATACGATAGGTAATCATTCCCTCCAAATGGGTACCTATAATCAGTTCATTTTTTGTCAAAGCTTGGTCTATCCAAAGTTCATACAGCTTTTCAAATTTCTCATTTACTAACCTAGGATCGGTTTTGAATCTAGAATATACTCCGCTTTCTAGCGCTAAAAAACGCAAGGCTTCCTTTTCCTGCTGACTCAGTGAGACTGGATTTTCTTGGGAGAAAACCTGTACCCCATCTACAGCTTGGGAAAAATTCAATTCCTTTTCAAACAGGACTTTCACATCCACAGGAAGAAATTGGGGATTGGCAAAGGACAAGGGAACTTCTGAAAACACATAGACCAATTTGAAATCCTTTACCGCACGAAGAAAATCAGTTTCCTTACAATCGGCTTCCCAATCCACTGCGCCTACCGGATAACCAAAAAGTCGGGTATCAAAATCAAGGGAGCTAATCATGATTTTGAAATCGGACTAGTTTCCTTTTCAATAACGTAAATGGGCCGATTTTTTACTCCCTCGAAGGTCTTACCAATATAGAGGCCCACCATTCCCAAGGTCATCAACAAAAAGCCACTCAACACCCAGATGGATATAATCAGGGAAGCATATCCTGCCACAATGATTTCCCCCTTCCAATAGCGCCATGCCGTGAATGCAGCAAATAGAAACCCGGTGAAAGCCACGATAAGACCCAGTTTAACTGTCATCCGAATCGGTTTATCCGAGTTGGCCAACATAATATCCAAGGCTAAGTTAAAAAGCCGCTTCGGGTTATAAGTACTCCTTCGATTTTCATTCTTTCCATGGGTAACGGGAATGCTGGTTTTTCGAAAACCCACCCATTGCACCATGGTTGGAAAATAGCGGATGGATTCTCGCATCCCGATGATTTCTTTAATCACTTGGTGATGGTAAATTCCAAAATTAGCGATGCTTTCATCCTGAGACACCCCGGTTAACCATGCAAGCATTCGGTAGAATAAAAAAGACCCCACTTTCTTCAAAAAGGAATCTTGGCGGATTTCCCGTCGGGCTTGCACAATCTGAAAGCCTTCTTGAGCTTTTTGGTAAAGTTGGGGGATTTCACTTGGCAGATCTTGAAGATCAGCGTCCATGACTACTACCCACTCCCCTTTGGCCTGATCCAACCCTGCAGTAATGGCATAATGCTGCCCAAAATTTCGGGAGAGTTTGATCCCTTTTACCTGAGGGAAAATTTTGGCTACCCGAGTAATTTCAGACCACGAATCATCGGTACTTCCATCCTCAACCAGGATAATCTCAAAATCTGGATTAAGAGGTTCCATTGATTTGATTATTTCCCTGACCAGGGTCTCTACCAAAGATGCGCTTTGAAAAACCGGGGAAACGATAGAAATGTGAGGCATTCAGTAAAAATAGTAATTTAGGCGAAGCTCATGTCAAATGAAGGAGAAAAGAAGTTTAAGGTCGGCTCACCTATTATTCATTCACTTCCTATACATAAAAATTGGGTAGGTAAGAAGTTTTCCTTCGGGTTTACTTATTCAATAAAATACATCGGAGCACCCAACCCACTATTCTTTAGGGTGATAGGAGCAAAAAATAGCTTCCTGGATTTACCCCTGAAACTCCCCCGTCAACCCAGCCATTCTTTGGAATCACGAGTTTATTTAGCAAAGGGCATTGAATTTCAATCCTTATTTTGTGGCCTATTCTATTCTTCAGCTAAGAGTATTCAATTGAAACTCGTTCCCTTCAAAAGGAAATTTAGCTTAAAATTCAATGTACAAAATTCGTAAAAACGAATGGAATTCAGCGCATACAATCAATTAATTATCAAATCCTTAAAAGCTGAGGCATCCAGCATCTATTCCAGTTCCTTTTTGATTAATTGATTCATCTCTGCCTTACTTTTGGGTTCTATCATCGGTTACCCCTCCGACAAATTAACCCAAAGAAAGCTGGGAAATCGGGGAAAGGAACCAGCTCCAACGGAGTCGACTGGCTCATGGAAGTATCTTCTGAATTGATGGAAAGGCTTCATCTTTCCTAATTAGGCTTTCCTCTTTTCCCAATTAGACCTTACAAATTTCTCCCAAACGCTCCTTGGAAAGTTGTTCTTCCGGAGCAACGTATAAAGATTTAGGAAGGGGATTGTTTTGGCCTTTCTAGTTAAGGAAGTAAGTGAATGAAACCTGCGTCTCAACTGAGCGGGTGAGCGCTGCTCCGCACCCTTGGTGAATCCCTGATCAGCAATCAAGATTGCACAAGACTCCTGTCACTTGGATTCATGATCCTGAATCAACTGAGAAACTGACTTTCTCCAACCTATTCGGACAACCATTTGAGCTGAAGTTTTTCCAACACTGGTTCAAGGTGTTTCATTTCTCCTTGCAGGCTCCTTTGAAAACCACATAGCTTTTTAGCCAATAAGAACTTTTGAAAAGAATTGGAATTTCCATGAAACTCGTTGACTACCACAGTGACCTTACTCCCAATCATTTTCAACTGGGCTTCCACGGACAATAACTCCTCCATCACATCTGAAAGCCCTCTTTCCTGAATTTGAATCCGAATGCGCTTCGCCTGTAAAATGCTCCGAATCAATTCGCTCATGGAAAGGCTTGGATCCCGGGAAAGGATTACTTTCAACTCCTGGTAGTGAGACTCGCTTAAACTACTACTCACCCTACGGGGAAACCTGTTCACTTCTTGTTTTCTACTTTTTTTTTCCATCTTATGCTCATGATAGAGATTCCAGCAATTATAGGCTACCCTGCCATTCGGGAGCAGAGCCAAAAGGGGTCGAGGTAACCTGGACTTCTCTGTTTCTGCACTCGATCCCCACCTGGCTCCGCCTTCCACGGGTTCAATTTTAGCCTCTCAGGACCCGCTATTTTCTTTTATTTATGTTGGCTATTCAGGCCTGAGGATTCTGAAATGACTCTAATTTTTCTTTAAAAAATCAGGTCAAATCATTAGATAACTTCAGTTCTCTAGATTCCATACCCATTGGGAGGCCAATGCCTTCCAATCGTAGATTGGACTCCCTGATTCAGTCCGCCATCCCAAAGCCTGATAATAGAAATAAAACACTTCTCCTTCTTGAGAAGGAAAATCAGAAGAAGCAAAAAAGCATTTCACTTCTTCCAACCCGGGTGCTGAAAACATCGATCTTGAAGTTTCTTTCTTTTCTAGTCTCATGATGTTATTGGTTTAGTGAGCCAGTGAACCTCTCAAGAAAAGACCAATATTTTTCACGTATCCACCCGAGCAACCCCGTCTTTGCTTAGTTTGATTTTTTACTAATGAAA
>NZ_JAMWZB010000031.1 GCF_024305035.1 Algoriphagus sp. | reverse complement strand
CCTAAAATACCAAAAAAAATTTGATTTAAAAAAAATTCAAAAGCGATTTCCCTGTTGAATACCCGTGCTGTGCTGTTTGGAAATCAAAATCCTTTATGGAATTTAGATCAGGAAAATTGTGATTCTATTGTGAATTTAGTTTACTTAAGCTTCGAAATTCCACCTACCTCCTTTTTTAAAATCACCTATGCAGCAAGGCATTTACGAATCATTGATCTCCAAGCTGATCCAAACCAAACTCGATGACCTGGATCAAGAGGTATTCTTTGTGGATCAAAAACCGATCGATAAAACCGAGGCAAAAGATGTTTTATCTCAGTATTTCACCATCATCCTTAAAAGAGCTCTAGCCTACTTTGCAAAAGAAGATCAAATCATCCAGCAAATTCAACTCGTGAATCAATTAATTCTTCTTTTGAAAGAAGAGCTAAAGGATGAAGATTTTGAACAGGATCTATTAGCGCTTAATACCACTTTCCTGACTGCTATTTTCTCCAAAACAGATCTCGGTGTGGCTGATGTCCACTCTTTTCTCAAAAGCATTACACCCGAATCACGATTGATATTCAGTTCCCTGATCACCGGAGGCGGAGGAAATAAAAAAATCCAACTTGAAGGGGAACTTCAAAAGGAAATTAGTTCCTCTGATCGAATTGATTTCTTAGTCTCCTTTATCAAATGGGCAGGTCTTCGACTCTTGATGCCTCAGTTGGAATCCTTTACTCAAAAAGGTGGAAAACTCCGATTAATCACGACCACTTATGTAGGTGCCACCGATGCTAAATGCATTGAATACCTCGCCAAGCTGCCCAATACGGAAGTAAAAGTTTCCTACAATACCAAAAATGAACGAGTACATGTCAAAGCCTACCTTTTTCATAGAAATACTGGTTTTCATACGGCCTATATTGGATCCTCCAATATTTCAAAAACTGCCTTAACGAAAGGCCTAGAATGGAATGTAAAGCTTAACAATACGGAGATTCCTCATGTGATTCATACCGCTCAGCAAACTTTCGAAACCTACTGGAATAGCCGGGATTTTGAAAGTTATGATCCGGAAAAGCATTCAGAGAAGCTCAGAATCGCGCTCAAGGAGGGGCGTTTTGGAGCAGGGGATGAAAAGGAACTTAACTTGGGGTATTTTGATCTTAAACCCTATAATTTCCAAGAGGAAATTCTGGAAAAGCTTGAAGTGGAAAGATCTGTTCATGGTCGATATAGAAACTTAATCGTGGCTGCCACTGGAACTGGAAAAACGGTGATCTCTGCTTTTGATTTTCGGAGATTTTACGAGAAAAACCCAGGTACGAAGTTACTTTTTGTGGCCCATCGAAAAGAAATATTACAGCAGTCTTTAGGCACTTTCAGAGGAATATTAAAAGATCATAATTTTGGCGAACTCTGGGTAGATGGAGAAGAACCAAGCGAGTATCATCATCTTTTCGCTTCTGTTCAGACCCTCAATAATCGATTGGAGAGATTGGACCTATCTGCCAATTATTTTGATTTTATAATCATCGATGAGGTTCACCATATTGCAGCCGATAGTTACCGCCCGATTATCCATCGATTTTCTCCCCAAATCCTAATAGGACTTACAGCAACTCCAGAGCGGATGGATGGGTCTGATATACTTGTTGATTTTTGTGAGCATATTGCTGCCGAAATTAGACTTCCTGAGGCGCTAAATCAAAAGCTACTTTGTCCCTTTAATTATTTTGGGGTTTCTGATTCGGTTGATATTTCTCAGGTTTCTTGGTCCAGAGGAAGATATCTACCGTCTGAATTGAGTAAAGTCTACACGGGCAATGATCAGCGTGTAGGAACGGTCATCGCTTCCCTTGAAAAGTATGTTACCGATATCCAAGATGTTCGGGCGCTCGGTTTCTGTGTCACTCAGGATCATGCCCAATATATGGCAGAGAAATTCATATTAGCGGGATTGAAGGCTGACTATTTGGTCAGTGGCCGAAATGAAAACCGAAAAGAAATCCGCAAGCGACTTCGAAATAAAGAGATTAATTACCTCTTTGTTGTTGATATTTTTAATGAAGGGGTGGATATTCCAGAAATCGATACCGTACTTTTTTTACGGCCTACCGAAAGCTTGACGGTATTTTTGCAACAATTGGGTCGTGGACTTCGATTGGCAGATGGTAAAGAATGTCTGACGGTCTTAGATTTTGTCGGAAATGCCCGATCGGAATATGATTTTGAGGGAAAATTTCGCGCCATGATCGGAAAAACCAATACCTCTATCACAAGCGAATTAGAAAGTAATTTTCAGCATGTTCCTTTGGGATGTGCAATTATCTTAGAAAAACAAGCAAGAGAAACTATCCTTAAAAATATTAAGGCATCGATTAGCCCGAATAGAAATCAACTGATTCAGAAGATTCGGAATTTCAGGCATCAAAGCGATTTACCTTTAACGCTTAAAAATTTTGTTACCCTGTACCATTATCCTTTGGAGGTCATTTATAAGCGAAGCACTTGGTCTAGATTGACTTTTGAGGCGGGGGTATCGAAAGAACCTGATTCCACTTATGAAAAGGAATTGCTCAGCTGCATTTCTAAAAAATGGCTTTCCACAGAATCCTATCCTTATTTCTCCTTTATACTCCAGTTGGCAAAGGAAAATTTTCAAGTTCCAATTGAATCACTGACAAGAAAGGAACAGCAAATGTGCCTCATGCTACACTATGACTTTTGGCAAAATGCAGGAGGGTTTAAGTCCTTAGAAGCAAGTATCAAAGCGATAGGAAAAAATCAGGATTTGGTACAAGAGATAATCGAGGTTTTGGAGTATCGAATGGATCAAATTGGCTTTAAGGAGTTAGAAATAGAATTGCCATACGATCAACCACTGAAAGTGCATGGTCGATATACGAGAGATCAGATTTTTGCTGCATTTGGATTTAGCGACTTTAAGACAAAATGGATAAATTTTGAGGGAGCTGCTGAAAATAAAAAGCTTAATACGGAGCTTCTTTTTATCGATTTAAACAAATCTGACGAACATTACTCCCCTACAACCATGTATGAGGATTATGCACTCAATGAAACCCTTTTCCACTGGCAATCTCAGAATTCTGCCCGCCCTGATACTGGCAAGGGCCTAAGTTATATCAACCATAAGGATAGCGGTAAGCGCATTCTTCTATTTGTCCGGGAAGAAAAGCAAAATCAGTTCAAGAATACTATGGGATATGTATTTATTGGAGAAGGTAAATTTAGAGAATATTATGGCTCCAAGCCCATGAGTATCAACTGGGAATTGAATGAACCCATTCCACCATTTTTGTATCAGGCATCAGCTAAACTTTCCATGGGATAAACGATTTTACCGACATGAGTTGACATTTTAAATTTTCAGGTTTAAAGGGAAACGGGCTGGATCGATTAATTTTAACCATGAACCAATTCATCACCCTTGCCACCGAATACCTTACCCCTTCGAGCACGCTCGAAATTTTGAGCGTGGGGCGGCTTGGGGAAAGTAAGCCGGTGTATGTGTACAATTATGAAGGAAAGCATTTCCGGGTTTTTGAAAGTTTGGTGGACTTAATCCGGTTTTTTGAACTGGGGAAAGAACCGCTTTATTCGTTTGATTCCGAAGCGGATTTGGATGCGTTTTTGGAGCAGTTGCCATTCAACGCGGGCAAGCGGCCTTTGAATCTAAAACTCAATTACATGTATCGGGACGGGACCAATTACAAGCAGTTTGGCTGGGTGATTTTTTCTAATCCCGGCTTCCTGTCCCCACGAAGAGCGGCCGAACAATTCAAGGAAAAGCTGATTTCCGGGGAATATTTTGTACCTCAGGATTGGGGATTAGCCCGGCTACAAAAGTATGCCTATGATCCTGAAATTGATCATGAGTGGCATGAGTTTGAGGATTTTGAGTGGACGGAGGAAGATGCGACCGATGAGCGGGAGATTTCCGAGTTTTTAAATGAGATCAAAAAAGGGTATGAGGTTTAGTCTGGATGGTTTCCCGCTGCTTTGAGCGGATTTTAATTTTCAATGATCTTGAATCGGCAGGGATCGGCGTTTTTTTCTGCGTGGATACTTTATGCTCTTTGGAAGCGGTCAGGGAAAAAGCTAGGAAATGGATGGAGGATTTAATGCAGGAAAGACCCCATGAATCATTCGATTACAAAACTCCTTTGGACTTATTAGAACAATTATAACATGAACTTATCTTTTGCTTTTCAACCGTTAAGCAGCGCAAAAGTGAATACAGAGAGCGGCTCAAAACCGGTTGGCCTAAGGCTACCGCTCGCCTTAGTCTTGAACCGAGTGGAGTATTCACTTCCCTTCGTCTATCGGGTGAAAAGTAAACTTTTGAATGGCCCAATTTTCAAGGAAGCTTACAATGGGATACTACCCTACGGACATCCGAAATCGAATTTTTGTAACCCTTCTAGTTAGCTATTCCAAATCTATTGGAGTGATTTCGGATTTCAACCCTCGAACAATTCGTACCGTGCGATATCTACGAGCCGTACGAGGTGTACGATTGAATAGTCCTATTTCAATCATTTCTATTTTGTCGTGCTACTGACATCAATAGGCTATTTCACAACAAACCTAATCAGCCCCTTCATCAAAGTCCTCTTTGACAATTGGGATAATAATTAGATTTTCTTTAAACTTATTTCCATTTCTTTTCATTAGTTCCTGCCAAGAAGGGTTATCATTTTCAAAATCATAACGGAACACTTTCTTGCCATTATAAAAAACGTCGAAATAATCAAGATTATCAAAGTTACTACTAGGGTCTACATTCGGACCCCATTGATAGCTTAAAGTATCAATATCACCATTTCCAAAATCCAGATATCTATCACCTTTTTTCCCTACACCAATTACTTTGAAGGCATCTTTTTCGGTATAATAAAGTGTATCTGAAGTTACTAGAGTACAAAATGGTTCACTTCGATTTGTACATAATTTCAAATCTGAAATTCTATAGTTTTCGTTTACGGTGAAATAATCTTTCCCTTCTGATGTTTCCAGTCTGATAAAATGACTCCATACCGGTGGTTCACCGGGTGATTCTTGCGGTTGGCATGAAAAGGAAAACAAAGTGCCTGCCAAAATTAACGGGAAATTTCTCATTGAATTATAAGTTTAGCGTTACGGATTTTTCCATCTAAAACATAATTTACGATGTAAACTCCTGACTTAAGCGTGCTGACATCAATTGGTTCTGATGATCTCCAGCACTCCAGAAACATCACAGGAATAGCATCAGCACTATTCATAATCGTCACATTTAAGATGTCAGTGTCTGCCGTTTCTGGGATTCGAAAATTCACCTGATTGGAAATCAACGGATTAAGATAAAATAATGCCTCTGCGCCCGATGACACCCTCGCAATTGGACCGCCGCCATCACCGGAAACTGTAATATATTTACTTGCATTGGCTGGAATACCGCAAAGATTAGGCGTTGAGACATTCAGATAAAATGAAGGAGCCCCACTACTGGCACTAACTGTTACCAAATGGGAGTTCTGACCAGAACATATGGTAATCCCGGAACCAGCCGGCGCAGAAGTATACCAATAATAGCTTAGACCAGGGAGATTGTCAACAAAAAATGATCTATAATATCCATCTTTTCTGCCGGCTTCATGCGATTGAATCGCTTTAACAATTTGGGTCACTGTAAATCGTGACTTCTTCATAATATCCATTTAAAGTTGATCATTTCATTCTCAACTTTCAAATGGCCGAAGTTTGGGGAAGCCGTCACTTCCTCAAGAATATACTCCTCATTTCTTTTTTCCTATTGGAGATAGCCGTACTTTTTTTCTACTAAAAATAGCTGAATCAAATAATCTTTGGTCTGCTCAAAAGTGGACTTTTCTGAAAGCGGAATTTCTTCGATCGCATCAAAGGTTAACCCCGCTGCATCCGAAAATAAAAGTTCTTTTGAAACAAATTTCCCCGAGTTTGATGAATCGACCTGATAGGTAAAATCCCCATTGACTTTTTTAATATTTCGCTCTAATACTCCAATATTGTTTTTGAGAAAATTCAACTGCAAATCCGGATAAGCGGCAGCAAGCCTCTTTAAATCCCCCCTCTCAAAGGAGAATTGCCGGCTCTTGGGATCAAGAAATAAAATACCAGCACTCAGCGTTTCACCCAGAATGAGCCCATGCCTATATCTTAAAATGGAATAAAAAAGTTGATTTTTCATTGCAGTGTTCTTTTCAATGCGGAATCAAAGGAAGAAGGATTACTTTAAATCTAAGGCTAATCATCAAACCTTAAGCTATTCCCATTAACTCAAAAAGCTGGTGCATTTCAGAAAATCCTCTAGCTGGATTCTCCAAATCAAACTCATTGAGTCTTTTTGAATTTTCGATAGCAACAGGCAGTTTTTCCCTCAACCGCAAGTAGATGTCATTCCCCCCCTTTGGTAAAATACTTTTGGGATTTTGAGTAATCCTTTAAATCTCTTCTAAGGCGATCCTCGGCCCCTCCACAATCTTCAAACGGAGGTTGGGTAAATTCAAAATGAAGCAAAAACCAATATCAATACAAGGCCGATTGATAATTATTTTCCCATTCGAGCTTGTAGCCAGCTGTCTTTTGTATTTCAGAAATTCATCAAGAGGTCTTGCTTGACCACTTTTTGCCTCTCTTGTTTCTTTTAAAATCACATCCATATCGACGATCCAAACCACTTGATCCTAATCGTCTGCAAGGCGATTTACTTGCTCAAATTGATTGACCAAAGATTTCCGTTGAGGGATCTCGGGTTTGATCTGAAACCTGGCATCAGACTCATTTCAATAAAGCATGGCGAAATACCAGGCCTCTGTTTCTCCATCTACGACAATGGCTATCTTGGGCTTCCCTCTTGAAAGTATGTTCTTTTTATTTCTCATTCTTCAGATCGATATAGAAGTCCCCTGTATTTGGAACACCTCCTAGCTTTCCGATTTTATAAGCATTGTACACATTACTGGTATTGCGGATCACAGACGAATCAAAATCAGCCAAAGAATAAAGTTCAGTGGCACTTTCTTTATTCTTGTCTGTAAACCAGATCGCATCATTCCTATAGAGATCTCTATTGTCCAAAATCTCCCGGTTATGGGTTGTGGCAATCAACTGGGAATTTTTGGAATTCATCAAAAATGATAGAATAAAATGACTATACAAGTCTGGATGCAGTGAACTTTCGAGTTCGTCTATGGGGAAAATCACAGGCCCTTTGATCATCATAATCAAAAGTCCGGCAAAGCCAAAATACCGCTGAGTCCCTTGAGATTCAGAAAAGAAAGGTAAAGAATACTTCGAGCCTTTTACAGTATGTTCAAATTCTAAATTTACAGCCTTTATTTTTCCTTTATTGATGAAATCATTAATTCTTTCTGGATGAGTTTCAAATCTAGCTTTCAAATAGTCCAAAAATCCTTCTGGCATATCTTGTTCATTCTCCTCCATGAAGATATCCGAAATATTGAAATCAGCTTTTCTGAGAATCCTGGATATATCCTGCTTCTCTATTTCACCAGAGCCAATTTTACCCAGCACATAAGTATCCAGCTCTGTTTTGGTTAAAACAAGTGGTTTAAGCTGCTTTTCAAACCAATCCCCTACCTGCTTTAACTCATCGATCTGAATATTCGTCTTGAGGTAACCACCCAGGACCGTATTGTTCCATAGGGTATTGGACTCCAAAGTCTTTTTGTAGACCTTATCTACCGAAATCTTACTTCCAAACTTGATCTCAGTAAAGCGGTTTTGCACATCAGTCGTCCTTCTGAAAATATTGGCCTTGTTCGGATGGAAGTAAGTTAATTCCTCGGATAAAATCGCATTCTTATTGAATTCGACCCTGTAGGCATACTTTGTCTCATCTTGGATAAATTCAATGGCAAGTAAGGAGGGTTGACTTGGCGTTTCCTGATCAAAAAGAAAAGGTGAAAAATTAAGCTGGCTTGTTTTCTTGTCCTCTGGCTCTAACACTAAATCCCGAAGGAAGTCAAGTGCTTGAAGAATAGTAGTTTTTCCGGATGCATTTGCTCCGTAAATGAGACCAAGCTTTAAAATTCGATGCCCACTTCCTGTAGAAATGAGGTACTTATCCTCTAAATGAGTGGAACTATCCGCCTCAAAGGAAAGGGTTTGCCTTTCTTTAACGGGTCCGAAATTCTGTACACTGAAGTTAAGAATCATTGGCGTAGTAAATTAGAGTAAATAGTAAACCTAAAATCATCAAAAAATACCCAGTACAGGGTATTTTGATAAGAAATGGGTGGTTTTTAAGAAGTTCTCGAAAAATTTTGAGAAGAATTCTCTAAAAATGGATCCAACTCAAACTTGGAGTTCCGATTCCCCATCCGAAACCCAGAGTTTTGTAAACAAATAATCCCAAGTATTGACCTGCTGCCAAAAGAAAAGCATTCGTAGCATCAAGGGACTTCTCAAACGTGACCTACATAAGGCAGTGTTTTCTACTAAACACACCCAATTTTGAATCCTGATTTTTATCGAGCAACCTTTCCTGCCGCTGGGGGGCGAAGCTATGTCCACCCTATAAAAAAGCCCCTCAAAAACAAGACTAGAGTGGCTGAAAAGACAATCGAAGGATTACTTTTTTGATCTGCTTAGCGATCTTAAGAAGATTCTTGAGTTGTCTGGCCCTACAAATTCACCTAAAATTCCGACTCAATCCCCTTAAGATCCATACCGGTCTCCTGGATCCCGATAAATCGAGACGGGGCAGGCACTACCTTTCATCGCTTCCCGAATATAATCGGATCAAGCTGTACTACGCAATAGACGAAATTATAGTTGTTATGGGTTTTATTACTTTTTCTTTGGTATTGGGATGGGCAGAGACTGGTCATGAAGTGTGATTATATATTTCAAAAAATCAACAGCAAATTTTTTCCATTGAGATAATGGAATTTTTTGAGCTTGGGCTCCTCTAAATTCAAAGATTCCTGCCTCTATCATTCCCTCTCCGGAAAACGATCCTGCCCCAACACCCTCTGTTTTATCTCCAAACTCGCCCATACTCTCACTGTCCTTCATTTTAGTTAAAGCATCAGATCCTTCTATAATACCCAATATCCATTCATCTCTTCTAGGCCCTACCTCTTTCACATTTAAATTTGAATCACCTAATTCATCTTCCTGTATTCCTCTTTCGATCACTGGCTTAAGTGGGTGGTATAATTTATAACCTCCAGCCGATTCAATCACTAAATCTAGCCATGCTTTCGGGTTTTTTTTATAGAAAATTTGTTCCCTTTCTGGAATCAAAGAAAATAGCTTTCCAAACTGCGTTCTTGATAAGAGTGGTTCTGCAATTCGTTTTGGGTAATTTAAAGCCATTCCATGCCGAGTAGGAGGATCGTCCATATACTCCTTAACATGAGCTTCGCCCATCTGTCCTCGACCAACCCTAAGGTAGTTTGTAATTAAGGTTAATAACCCTAATAGCTGAGGACTAACCTCTTTCCCTTTGTCAGTTTTTGCAATTTCGTCAGCAGAGTGTTCAATTGAATTAATAGAGCTTTTTAATTCTTTTGGAGCCAAGTCAATTGCATTTCTATGACTGGCCAATTTTGAAATTTTTGCAAGATCAATTCCTGAAGTAATTTGTGGACCTGCTTTAAGTTCAGAATCTCTGGGAGTTACAACATAGGCATAATCATAAACTTCTCCAGTAACTTTATCAAGAGTAAATTTACCAGCTGATTTTGAAATAAGGGCATTTCCGAGTTTTTCAACTTCGACCATAATTGAGGACAATACTTCAATATTTGAAGCATGTTCTTCAATTGGAGGGTAAGTAATAAACTCTATTTCAGATTGCCCGCCTTCAGCTTCATCAGCTTCTAGCTTAAACCCTTCGTAAGAACTTACGCCAATCTTTTCTTTCTTTTTTAGTGGTTCTAATTTTTGCGAAACCTCCACATCATCATGAGCTGCTTCCGTTCGACCTTTTTGAACCAACCATCCTGTCTCAAATTCGAAGCCAACTGCACGTTGTACCGTATTGGAGTTCGAAATGTTGGGGTCTGTTTTTCGAGATTCGCTATATGCCTGAAGAGGTTTCATTCCAATAGCCTTTGCCCCCATAAAATCAGCCTCTCTCTCCAGCCCCTCATCATCATTCACATTCACCCCACCTTTCATCTGCAAAGTTGGCTTTACCCTCCCCTGCTTTTGCTGCACCACATGCCAAGCTTCGTGGGGTAAATGTTTTTCCTCACCGGCAGCTAAATGAATATCCGTACCCTGAGCGAAGGCATGGGCTTGGAGTTGGGCTGGTATTCCTGAATTGTAATGCACTTTGACATCATCCATAGAATAGCCCGAAAGGTTTTCTATTCCCGTTTTGAGTTGATCAGGTAATCCGGTATCATTGGGCTCTTTTGGCAAATCAGATGATTCTACCTTCTCTCCTACTGACTTTTTGAACTGGGAAATGCTATCCCCTTCTTCGGTTTTTTGGACCGGGTTAAACAATTGACTATCCAATCCTCCCTGATTTTGATCAGCCAATTGCTGAATATTTTTTTGAATCAAGGTCTCAGGTCGGTTATCCGCAAATTGAAAAGGTGTGCTCGCCTGGGCTTGAGGGTTTGTATTCACTTGGGATTTTGAGGCACCTGTAACCTTCCCCTTTTTCTCGGTATGTGAATGCATAAAATTGGTAGTTGCGTCAAAACCTTATCATCGAAATTACCCTCATAAAAGCAAGTTCCTTCAGAAAAAGATTTGACCGTAAATAATTCAATGATTTTCAAAAACTTAGCTTAAATAAAACAAAAATCTGAAGAAATAAAAGGGACAATCATTCAATCCCATATTTGATAATGAAAAGAACCCGAAATACGTTCTATTCCAATCAGCCCAGACAACATCAAATCAATTCAAAAACAGTCTAAAAAAAGAAGAAGAGCGAGAAAATGAACTATTGCTTATTCAGGAAGCCGATGTCTCCAGCCGTGTTTTAACTCCCTAATTTACTAATATTTAGAATTACCCCCCCCTTGTCCTAGTTGGCTTTACTCATTCTCTAATTTCTGCCCACCATTGAGAAGCAATTCCCTACTGGACTGTATACACTCGATTGGACAGTAAGTTAAGCGTCCTTAACTTAGAATCAATGAAAGAGACAAGAACAAGAAGAAGCTATGACAAAGCTTTTAAACTTATGGTAGTTGAACTTCACAAAACTGGCAAAACCTTCACTGAGGTTGGTCGGGAGTTGGGTATTTCTGGCGACCTGGTTAGACGCTGGGTCCGAGAGTTTGAAGCCACAGGCGACCATAGTTTTACAGGCAATGGCAAGCCAGTACTCACACCCGAAGAACGAGAAATTACTGAATTAAAAAAGGCCTTAAAGGAAGCACAGATTGAACGGGACATCCTAAAAAAGGCTGTAAGCATCTTCTCCAAGAGCGACAACAACTATTCCGGTTCATGAAAGAGCACCAAGGAGAATTTGCGGTTGAGAAGATGTGCCGGGTTTTTGAGGTTTCCAGAAGTGGTTTCTATGCTTGGCTTATTAGAAAACCTTCAAAAAGAGCCTTAGAAAATCAAGCTTTTAAAGCAACAATTCTAGAATTGCATCAGCTGTCCAAGTTTCGATTGGACAGCCCAAAGCTTACCTCCGAACTCAGAGACCGGAGCATGTTTGTTTCCAGACCCCGAGTAGCCAGACTGATGAAGCAGCTAGGTATCCGGAGCATTTTCTGCTAGAAATTTAGGGTCGCCACCACTGACTCAAATCATAAACACCGTCCTTCTGAGAACCTATTAAACAGGGATTTTACAGCCCCTAAACCGGGTGAAAAGTGGGTGTCGGACGTCACTTAGGTAAAGACCAGCCAAGGCTGGCTTTACCTAACCCTTAATATGGATCTATTTGATAGAAAAATTATCGGATGGTCCATGAGTACGACCATGGAGGCAGAAAGAACCGTAATAGCGGCATTTAAGATGGCTATCCTCAATAGACCGGTTACCCCATTAGAGCTGATTTTTCACTCAGATCGGGGAGTACAGTTTGCCTGTGGGGAGTTTCGCAGCCAACTTAAAACCTACCAAATCCGGCAAAGTATGAGTAGAAAAGGAAATTGTTGGGATAATGCTGTGGCGGAAAGCTTCTTTAAAATCATCAAATCAGAATTGATTTATCATATACCTGAACTAACGATCGATCAAACGAGAGTAGAAATCTTCGAATTCATAGAAATCTGGTACAATAAAAAAAGAAAGCACTCCTTCTTGAAGTACCTCACCCCTGAACAATTCGGAAAAACAAAATCAAAAATTGCGGCATAACAGCAGTCAAACTCGAAATTATCTGGGGGATTTTTCCTTCAAAATCCACCAGGTAATTTGAGTAGCCCCGCGGCAGGCGGATTTAAATCAAATCAATTCACAACTGACCTTAAAATATTGTCCATCTTTTTGTAGCAAATCCAATCCGGGAGGTAGATAAAATTATGAATGATATCCAGCAAGCGGCGTTTATCCAGCATGCCTTTTACCAAGGTGTACATCGCATTGATTCCATGCACTTGGGTAGATTTTCCGGTTTTGGGGTCGATCTCTTTGTCAAAACCTTCGATCTTTCTCCAGGAATAAAAAAACTCATAGGGAGCAAAAAAACTTCCTGCCTTGGTATTCACCCCATCCGGAATTCGCTTCTTAAAGCCCTGAATCCCCAGCTTGAAGATATTGTTTTCAGGATGGACGTAATCGATTAGGGTGATGTAAAGATCCTTCTGCTTCCGGTTTTCCCGCTTGAGCAAAAAGCCATCACGAACCCCATGCATAATCGTCTTTTTCGTCTCATAGAGATCCGAGGCAGGCAACTTCTCCAAATCCCGGACAATCCCAAAGATCTCATTGGGCGTAATCCGTTCCTTGGCATAAGACTTTTTCAGAAATTCCTCCAAATCGGCCCAAATCAGTACTTCTTCCTTCCCACGCAGATCTCCTCTCCCTGCACATGGGGATAGCCCTGCGCTTGCAAAAGCGAGATAAAAGCCTGTTCGAGTTGGGATTCGGTGAATTTCATTCTGATAGTTTTTGAATCAGTTTTTCAATCCACTCTTTGAACCTTGGGCATTTTTCAAGCATTTGGTCGATCCCAATCATTTCCAGAATCAACTCTCCGTCACCTGTTTTATCGTATCCGAAAATCTTGATCAGCCGCTTTGACGGAGCAGTTTCAGGATTGTTATTGATATCCTCTGGATTAGGATAGGTTTTAAGAATTTCATCGATTTTAGCTAGCTGATCACTTTTATCTATCACCAACTCAAAACCATCTCTACCTGAGAACATCAATGCCTCCAATTCATGGCGTTGGATATATGGAATGAAATCCGGGTTTCTTCCAAAATCCTCGTGAATAGAATCCTCTATTTGATGGATGAGTAGAGAGTCTGTGGTGTATCCTGGGAAGTCGTTTGGCAATCTAAAAAAATCTATCAGGGTAGTTATGATCACATTTCCTTGGGCCAAAGTCCGGGTTACCTCACTTTTGAATTTGGCATAATCGGTAACCCCGCCTTTTTTGTATTGCTTTCGATTGGTGATGATTGTCTGAGCATGCATTGAAATGGTAAAGCCTAATCTAATCAGATATGGAACGATGTGCTTTTGGACCAAAATTATTTCCGTGTCCCCTTCAACTATGAAAACTAATCGCTTCATCAAATACTGTAGGGTTGTGCTCCAAGTTTATTCTGTCCCCATAGATCGCCAAGCGTGTAATCATTCATCCAAGTAGAAAGGTCTTCGCTCCTTAACCTCCTAAAAACAGATTCACTTCCTTCCCGATCAGTAACAATAACATCCTCTGGGCTAAAATTGTCAATTAGATTAGTAGATTGAGTAGATAAAATAATCTGGACATTTTCTGATGCTTTCCTAATCATTGCTGCCAATTTGTTGATTGCAACAGGGTGAAGTCCAAGCTCCGGTTCATCGACAATAATGGTTTCGGGAGGATTGGGCTGCATGAATAGGGTGGCAAGACAAATAAATCTCAAAGTACCATCAGAAAGGTGATAGGCATTAAAATAGCTATCAGGGTAACCTACTTCTTTCCATTCAAGCTCTATTTTATTTTCATTAAGGAAATTGGGTTCAAGATCGAATCGATCAAAAAATGGAGCTATAGACTTCACCATCATCTCAATCCGTTTGAAGTGTTTAGGTTCCTTTAATTTAAGGTAATAAAGAAATGCAGCTAGGTTGGATCCGTCTCGCTTTAAATAATGGTTGTCATTTAGATCCGCCAAGCCTTTGATCGGGGAAGTATCACTGGTATCATGAAAATGGTATACATCGAATTCCTGAAGCCTCCCATTTACCCAAAATGCTTGCCCAGTGTTATTCTCTGAAAACTCAGATTCATTTACATTTCTTTCGTATTCAACTTCTCTCCAGTTGTTATTCCATTTGAATGCTGTCCTGATTGATTTAATAAAAAGCCTGTTTTGACCCAATTCTAAATCAATCATGAATTTATTCTCGTAATCTTGAGAACTTTTGAAAAACACAGAAAAGGATATTTGATCGGTTTCCTTTCTACCAAAATGTAACAGACTATCTGGACCTCCCTTTTTCTGGATATAATTCTGAAGATTTTGATTGTAAATATTCCGTATCAGTCCAAAAATCGAAATTAAATTGCTTTTTCCGACCCCATTTCCCCCAAGAAGGATATTAATAGGGCGAAGATCGATTTCAAGCGATTTGATGCTTTTATAGCCCTTAATTTCAATTCGTGTGATCATAGAGACAAGATACGATACTTTGGGAAATGACGGTAAAAATGAGCTTTAAAACTTGGTTTTGGAAACCTTTTTCGTTCTGGCACCCTTTTTCTTAAGTAAGGATTCTTTCTCCTGAATAATCTCCTCTACTTGCAAAAGCGAGATAAAAGCCTGTTCGTTTGGGATTCGGTGAATTTCATTTACTTCAAAAACTTTATTTTCCAGCTTCCTTCCTTTTTTCCCCCTTCTCTATCAATCATTCCTTCAGATTTTAATTTCTGGATATACGTTTCCACTGATCGGTCTGATGCTCAGAGAATTTTCCCAATTTGACTAGCAGTAGCTTCAGGAAATATTGCGATAATAAACAGGGTATTTATCGGATTGGGTAGTTTCTTTTCCGAAGCTTTCCCGAAGATATTCCGAAGTTCTCCTCAAGGCAGTGTGATAAGGATTTATAATGACTTTGCAAAAATGCTTTGTTCTTAGATAGTTCAGATTCTATACGTCCAGAAATTGAACCGAATTCTTTCCGAAATCATTCCGAACTTCTGCCGAAGGAGTTTCATCTTTTCGCATGTAAAGTGAGACAACAATACCATTGTTGGTTTCTAGAATGTCAGGTTCTGGAAGACCTGCTTTTTTGCACGCATCTAGTATTTTTAATGTACCTCGTCCCCAGGCATTTATATACCCAGCCATAAAACTGAGCATCCCCCAATAGTTAGGACAGAATTCATTTGACTTCAAGTATATTGAGGCCGGTCGAGTTTCCATTTTCATTCTCAAGAAACCTAAAAAATACTCTGAAAGCACCCCACTCTCCTGCGTAAAAACTTCCGAAATTAATTGTGCCGTTATTTTCAATCTTATCTATTCCAAGAAATTTCTTTTTTTGTTGAAGACGTTGTCAAAAAAATTACCTAAAATCTAAGGTTCTTGTGTCATCTGTAAAAATTACCATATCCGTAAAATGACCGTACCATTCTTCGATGTTGTTGTCATGAAGTGATTGGATTGCACTTAGTACGTTTACATTTGGGATTGGAGATTAGTCAATCGAATTATTCTTAAAAGTCAAATCCGGCTGCTTGAAGGCAACCCAACTCCAACCTATTAGGAAAAATAATCTATTGCCTTAACACCATAGGCTAGATAAGCAGATTCTATTTGGTCTTGTTCTGTTATATGGGGAAATAATAAATAACTTGGCGCTTTTATCATTTCAATCCTATGTACTGTAACCTCTATTACTGATTTAATTGGAAAATCAGTAGTCAGTAAAGATTTAAGAAGATTTACTTTTCGGTCAAAACCGGAGTCCCCCCTTTTTATCAATCTTGCCGAACCATGAATCTTAAATCCTTTCTGCACAAAAACATCCACAAAACTTACACAAACTTTCGGATTTTCTCGAATATTTCTACTGCTTCCTAGAGAGGCAATATTGGCGATAAGCAGCGTACGCTCTCCTTCATGGGTAAAAATTTCTTTGGGTGAAACATTCGGTTCATTTGCACTATTTGATGTCGCTAGCCAGCATAAAACACATTTGTCAATGTATTGCATGACCATTTTATCCATCTTTTCCATAGTAAAACTCATCAGTTTTTTGATATCAAAGGTTCACCAGTTAATAAAATATCCCCTAAATAATTCATTCAGTTACCCTCTTGAAATTTCCCGAAAACGCAACTACCAGTTTGAAGGCCAACAGCAACAAAAGGGAAATTACAGGTATGGGAAGGCTAAAATACGAAGTGGATAGTAGGACCAAAACTCCATAAAAGAACCCAGCCCACTGCATCTGGAACGATGGTGTCCTTAGTAATACTATTAAACTGGAAGATAGTATTGACGCTCCAGAAATCACCAGGATCGGAATCAAACATTCCGGGTAAACCAAAATTAACCCCAGGGATTGAATCGAATGAAACCAAATAAAAATATGGGGAGACCTTCTTGACTCAGCATAAAACTTTCTTGTTCCTAGGGTGAAATTACTCACCACGCCTCCTCCGATGTCGAAAGATAAAAATACCATCAAGGCTGTTTTCCAATATGCTGAATCCAGAAGATAAACTACTTGAAAGGCGGTTAACACTCCAGCAAAAAAATAGGTCAACACCAAATCCCATATGTAGGCCTCTTTCCCATGCAACTTCCACAAAAATTGCGGCATTGCTACTCTATTTTCACTTAGGTTCATTACAAATTTATTTTGAAAATTAATTTTGATAAGCTCACCTTCCCCCGGTTACGTCGAGAAAAATTCCCGTGGAATAAGCTGATTTTTCGGAAGCAAGCCAAAGCACTGCCTCTGCCACTTCGCTTGCCAGCCCTCCTCTTTTAAGAGGAATTGAATCCTTAATCCGGTTTATTCTGTTCGGCTCTCCTCCCGATGTATGGATCTGGGTATGGATAAATGCAGGGCGGACGGCATTAACTCTTATGTTTTCCTCGGCAAGTTCTTTGGCCAGCCCAATGGTAAGGGTATCCAATGCTCCTTTTGAAACCGCGTAATCAATGTACTCGAAGGGTGCACCCGTCCTGGAAGCAATAGAGGAAACATTGACTATCGTACCTCCCTTCCCACCGTATTTGGGAGACATCAATTTGATTGCTTCTCTGCAACAAAGTATTGGACCAATCGTATTGGTTTCCAATACATGCCGAACCCTGCCTAATTCCAAATTTTCAAGCTTACACTGGTTTTCCAAAATACCGGCATTGTTGACCAGAGAATCCAGTGTACCGAATTCGGAGCTAACATTCCTAAACAGTTGGATAATTTCCTTTTCCTTGGAGATATCCGCTTGAAAAAGCTTCGCTGATCCACCCAAGGACCTGATTTTTTCCACCGTTTTTTGTGCAGCTTCTCGATTGCTTTTAAAATTCACCCCAACTACAAAGTCGGATTTTGCAGCCAATAAGGCAGTTGCAGCACCGATTCCCCGGCTTGCCCCAGTAATTAAAATGGTCTTCATTTTAGGCTTCTATTTATGGTCTGAATAGTATGTGCAAAGGAATTATGCACTAGCTCCTTGGAAAATTTGAGAAGAGTCAGCTCCACTGATCCATCTCTGGGAAAGAATACCCTTTTCTTAGCCATTTTGATATGAATAAACAACTTTCTAACCATGGGTGCTGTTTCTTATTTTCAGGATAGAAGCCAGATGGTGTGCATCATGTTCAGCTACAAAAAACATCAGGTCAAAAACCCCCATGGGTCTTTTCAATCTGGGATGTTGAATGCGCGCTTGAAAATCACTGCCGCTAAAGCCTTTTAACAGCTTCAATGTTTTGATTCTTTCTTCCCTAAAAGCCGATAAAATTTTTCCAAACTGCTGAAGGTTAAAAAAAGATTTGTCTGTGGCCGAATTGGAAAGATCAGCAGGGGACATGGCAGACTTGGCTTCACTTATTTCAAAAAAACGTTTCTGCCAGAGGGGTTCAAGAAGGAATAAATGACCCGTATGCTCTTTTATAGACCACTTGCCATTTTGCCTAATTGACAAAACAGACTCTGCTAATTCCGAGGTTGCCGTCTCAATCTGCGAAAAAAAACTTTCAAGGCGCATCAACAATCCCTCAAAATCGTTTTCCCCCAAATTCATGTCAAATGTTCTATCAAACCATTTTATTCCTGTTTTAGAATTAAGGATCAATTCCATTTTGATATCTGCACGCTTATATTGCTGACCTTCTAAAGGTACCTTCTGAAAGCCATGTTTTTCATAAATACCTATTGCGGGTTTCAGGTTGGAGTTGGTATAAAGAACCATTTTTTCTGCCTTCATTCGTTTGGCTTCCTCTATTGCGGAATGGCAAAGGAATTTCCCAGCTCCCAATCCTTGAAATGCTTCATCAACTGCCATTTTTGACAATTCGATTGCTCCCTGACCTGGAGGCTTTAGTGCAACAGTACCGATAATCTGGCCCTGATATTCCACAAAAAGAATCTGCCCTCCTTTGCTGAGAATTGTTCCTTCAGGGTTTTGTAAGAGTGCTTCATCCATGGGCTCTATGTCAAAGTATTTTACAACCCAAGCGTGGTTTAATTGGCTAAAATATTTTTCTAGCCCCTTTTTATACCGTATTAGTTTCATAGCATTCTATTTTTTTAAACATATGGTTCCAGTTCTCCAATCAGTTAAAAAACCGATCGGTCTTTTTTTATTTAAAAAAAATCACATAGCTAATTTCAATATCATTTTTTCAAGGTAATCCATTGCCAAGGTCAGCTCTTTAGTTCGTTTCAGAACTTTGGCCTGCATAAAGGCTCCTTCAATCATTGAAATCATCACCACAGCTGTTTCGGTGGGATCAGTATCTGGACCGATTTCTTTTCTTGCTATACCGCGTTTAATTTGATTTTCGATTGATGTTCTCCAAAAGTCCAATGCACTTTCTGCCTTTTTCCTCAGTGCGGGATGGGTATCATCGGCTTCTGTAGCCGTATTCAAAATTGGACAGCCTGCCTGTAAATAGGGATACCTGAAAAAATTCCTGTAAGTATGTGGGTAAACTAGCAGTCTTTCAATGGAATTCTCTGTGGCCAAAATTCTTGACTTCATGTGTTCATTCACTTTGTTGTGATTATAGTCAAACGCAGCAAGCGCCACTTCGTCCTTGTTCTCAAAATTCCCATAAATACAACCCTTTGAGAATCCGGTTACCCCCATAATATCCTGTATGGAAGTACCCGCATAGCCTTTCGTGTTAAAAATCGGTGAAGTTTTTTCTATGATTAATCTTCTTGTGTTTTCTGCCTTTGACATTCTTTGTAGGATTTCACTTGTAACAAAGATATTTTTATTTTTAAACCAATCGGTCTTTTTTTAAAAAAATCCAAAAAATAATTTATGTGTATCCGGTCTATTGCACGTATGGGTAAATCGAGGCGAGAACTAATCGGTCGAAGAGTTTTTCGCCAAAGTATCTTCTGTTAAGCTTATAGACAAACTCGTTGAGATAGTTCTGCAGGTACTTATATGTAATCATATGATTGATTCCCAGGAGTTTTCGCTTTAGGTTGCTGATCGCTTTGTGAACCCATCTGAGCGTATCGTTGGTACTTTCTTTTCCTGAAACTACTGTGAAATGTGCCGACACAATGTCTTTCAAGTCTACATAGGCGGTATTTCTATCGGTGAATAAGACGATATCGCCTTCGGTGTTTTTCTTGATAAACCCATTTACGTGCTCCCGGTCGACACTTTCGATCACTTCCATTTTGAAATATCCACACACTTTACTCTGATGGCCGCTTTCTGGATTTTCTACGGGTACCGATTCGGCAGCCACAGCAACCGAGGCCTTGCGCTGGCTCCCTTTCCCTCTTTTTAGCGGGCCAACCTCCGATTTATTCGTTGCCACCGTGACATAGCAATCATCATATTCGATCATGTCGGTCAAGTTATACAGTGCATCTCTCTTTCCCATAAATACCCTGATCTTATGCATCAGATTAAAAGCTGTTTCATACCTACTCAAACCCAATTGACGCTGAAACTCAAGACAGGAAAATCCCTTCTTGGTAGCCGAAAAAAGCATAAATGCCGTCAGCCAGGTGTGCAGCGACAATTTGCTCTTTTCCATGACGGTCCCGCTTTTCAAGGAAGTTCTTCTCCTGCAAATGCTACACTCAAAGAATTTCCTCCCACTGAACCAATAATGTTTGGTGGTATCCTTACAGGTTTTACACCGGACTCCGGTTTTCTCTCGGAAGGATTTGATAAATGTTTCGCAGCTTTCTTCATCGGGGAAATGTTGGATAAAATCGATTAGATTCATGATTTTGAGTATTTTCCAGAAAGAAAACCTATCTTTAACTATCCTACAAGTTATTGACACAAATTGTCTTTATTTGGCTACGTGCAGTTAAACGGATACACATAAAAAATTTTTAAATCGCCTCACCACACTCCCTTTCTCCATAAGAATTTAAACGTCTGAGGAAATGTTTTTTCAACTAACTCTTTATGCACCTCTCGATAGATGTTTTTATTTTTCAGACCTTTCAGATCAAGTAAGCCCTCAATAGCTATCCCTACCTCATTAGTTTTATTTTCTTCCTGAATTGCTTCAAACTTCTCGTCTCTTCTGCTTTCATAGGGATCTGTTAGATACGACTTCTTTTTCTTCTTCCTTTTAGACTTTAAAGAACTTCCTCCTCGGTTTCTTCTTGATTCCTCTTTTCGCTCTTTTTCTTTTCTTGTAGCGTACTCCTCAAATTCCCTAAGCACTTTAATATAGGTTCCTTCTCCATGACCAGTGGTGTCTACAGCGTCTCTTGTCACTCCGGGTATGAAATTAACATAGCTTAAAAAATCATTGATAAATTGTTGTAATTGAAAAGCCAGATCAGCCGGTGAAGAAAAATCTCCAATATTCTTTTGAGATTGATTTTCAACGACACGTAAGGCCTCCTCCTTTAAATCATCTTGTCCCTCAGTTTTGGGAGGATTGGCCTTATTTAAATTTCTTTCCATATTTTTTGCCTCTGGAAGTAATTCGGCACCGATTATCCCCCAAGCCTCAATCAGACTTTTTTGCATTAGCGCTTTTTTTACCCGTTCTACATGTAAAATCCACGCAGAACTGTGAGCCCCCATGCTATTTAAAATTGGAGAAATTGGCCTTCCCGCTATCTCTAATGATCTTATTATAAAAGTTGAGTCCTTTTCCATGACTTTGATCTGGGTGGCAATGGGAGATTTCTTGAGCTCCTCATTTACCAATTCTTCTTCTCTTTCTTTCGCTTTAGCTTGTTCTTGATAACCATTAGGTTCCTCAGAAACCTCCTCCATACTGTCAGGTAGTTCAAGTTTTTCTTCTAATAGTTCATCTATTTGACGAAGACGGGCCACATAATCTTTAACCTCCTTTTTTACTTTATAATAATTTTTTTCATCGCTCTTTAAAAAACGTTCACCAGACCTTTTGTTAGCCCGTAAGCGAGTAAACTCTTCTTTCCTTTGGGTATATTGCTTTAATAGAATCAATCGGATTTTCTTCATTTCCTCTTTGGCCCGATTTCTTATGAGGTTTCCCAAATATTCTCTTGAAATAGTTGATTTGGCGTAACTATTCGGAAACCCGGTACGAATACTTCCTAGATGCTGCTCTATATATAGACCAATTCGATCAATAGGCTTCGTCTCTGGAGCAATTCCCGGAGCAATTCTTTGGAGTACAGCTGGATCAGTTTCAGCTACCACGATCGCAGCGGCATCTACATCCATTAACCCTAGGATTGCTTTTTGTAATTCTTCTGCTGAGGCAGTATCTTTTTTTTCATTGGTTGCCAAAACAGCCGCATGTTTTGACTCACCCTTTCCTTTCCCTGCCAATCCAGGAGCCACTTCCATCACATTAACCGCTGAAAGTGGAATCAATTCTCTAAACTCAAGATAAGCGTTTACACATTCTTGAAGTTTGAGTGCCAAAGCCGTTTGATTGAGCTTGCTAAACGATTCTTCATTATCTGGGATTTCTGAAAAAAGATCATTGAGCTCCTTCTCAGCCTTGGTTAATCGATCCCCTTGGGTTTGCAAAGAAAAAATAGAGTCAGAAGGAGTCAACGCTAGATTACCTTTCAGTTTATAGCCTGGTAAACTTTTCGTCGACTGGAATAGTCCCCAGAGCCCATTAAATCCACTCCAAAGGCTTTTATTTTCCATTTTAAGCTTTACTGCTTCCACATGTGAAGCAAATGCTGTCGTATGATCTCCCATGCTGCTTCCAAACAACTTTTCAGGTCTTCCTACTATATTTATCCTTCCTATTGTATCGGAAGGCCCTGGCAATATTTGGGTAACCATTCTCTGAACGGGATCATCTGTAAAATTTTGCTTTTCAAAATGATCCGGTTTTAATTGGAGATCAGAATTTAAGGAGAGAGAATGGTTAGCATTCTGCACTATTTGCCCCGTGGGCTTTACCTTCCCTTGCCTTTGCTGAACCACATGCCAAGCCTCATGCGGCAAATGCTTTTCCTGACCCGGAGCAAGGTGAATCTGATTTCCTTGAGCAAAAGCATGGGCTTGAAGCTGGGCAGGTTTAGTTGAATTGTAATGTACTTTTACCTCATTGAGACCATACCCGGAAAGATGTTCTATTCCGGCTTTGAGATCATCAGGAAGACCCGTTTTATTTTCTTTCTTCTTTGGCTGAATACTTCCAAGCGATTGCCCAGAACTGAAAGACTGGGCCAAAAATCCAAACTGTTTTTGAACCGCAGTCTCTGCTCTGTTATCCTCAAACACCAAAGACTGTTTCTTATTTTCTTGACTAGATTTCCCCGATTGGGGTTCCACTTTTCTTGATTCTGATAAAAAAGATTTGGAGAATCCTGATGTCATTTCACTAAAGGAATTAATCTGAGAAAAAATACTTAGGATCGGATTCGGTAACCTAATACCCAGCCCAGAGTCTAACTCACAGATCCAACCCTATCTAATCCTGGCAATAAAGTAAAAAATCTTTTTTATTCTTCCTAAATAAATAGCAATGGATAACTCAGACTCATCCTGAGCCATTGGGTGTAGACCTAAGGGTCTATACCGAAGAAAATGGTCAGTTATTTTCGGATTATTCTGGCCAGATCATCGGTGTAGTCAAGGACTATCATGCTCAGGATCTGAGAAACCCGATTAAACCCACCATTTTTCTACCGGCAAAAAATGCAGCTGCCGATGCCAGTAATGTACTTTTGGTTAGGCTTAACAAGGATTTTGGCCAAGAAGAAATTCTACAACTGAAAACAGCCTGGAATAAAGGTGTTCCCGGGCTACCCTTTGACTACGATATCCTGGAAAGTAGTCTGGCTTTGAGCTACGCCCGAGAAGCCAGAACAGGAAATCTACTGGGGATCTTTGCCTGGATTACGCTGCTGATTTCTTGCATGAGATTATTGGGGTTGTCCATTTTTACAGCAGAGAGCAAGCGCAAGGAAATTGGAGTGAGAAAGGTCTTGGGAGCTTCAATAAAAGGGATCGTTCTTCAACTTTCCAAAGAATTTCTCTCCCCAATTTTGATAGCATTGATCCTTGCCCTTCCCATCGGTTTTTACTTGATGAATCAATGGCTGGAACAATTTGCCAATAAGCTCAACATTTCGATTTGGTATTTTATATCAACCGCCTTGATTAGCCTAACCTTTGCCTGGATTACGGTCAGTTGGCAATCCTGGCGATCGGCGGTAGCCAATCCAGTAGAATCAATCAAAACCGAATAGTTACCTTACATCAAACCGAAAATGGCGCGAACTCTTCAAAAAGAAAGGGGATAAAGGGAAATAGGTAAATACACTTGGAAAAGGATTGAAACCTTCAAATTATTTAAATCAGGAAAATGAAATCCTAAAAGGAAAGCCATTCTTTTTCTTCCTGCAATTCCCCCTTAGCTCTTGCCAAAATCCTTCTTGACTGCTTTGAAAAATTAATTCAGCATCTTCTAATCAATGCTCAAACCAAAGAGACTAAGGTACGTTCATCAACTGCTTGGGCAAAGCCCATACTAGTTGCCTAACAATTAACAACGATACCAGCACTATACCTAAAATTATATTTTTATTCGATAAAGAGGAAAACCCTTACGGGAAAAGGAAATATCAAACTGCATAAAAAGTGATAAAATAAATCTTCACCTTCTAGAATGGTACTGATCCGAAACCGATGATCGGAATTCGATTGAATCAGTTCAGGCTCATTTCCTGTATCTATAATTAATTTTCAGAGGTCAGATGGATTCTTCGCATGGATTAGAATCATCCCTTTGTGTGTCGCTTTTGTGCTAGATTTCATAAATGAACTGGCGCCCCAAAAGTCAATAAATTATTATCCGGATCAAGAAGGGAAAATTCCCGCTGACCCCAAGGTTTATCCTGTAGAGATCCATTGGGATGAATTGCAATCGCTCGCTCCAAGTATTCTTGGTAAAGCTGGTCAATGGAATTGATTCGAATATAAATTTGGCCGTAATTTTCATCAGGGTTCAAGTCTTTGAACTCAAAAAAATGAATTTCCAACCCCGCTCGTTGAAAAATCAGATAATTTCCATAATCAGACATCAACTCAAACCCCAAGCTTTGATAATAGGTCTTGGTTTTGAAGCCATCTCTCATGGGTAATTTGGGTATAATAGTAGTAAAGGTCATCGCCTCAGTAGACTAGAGAGGAATGTTTGAATAGAATCTTAATTTAGCTACTTTTCTTTATTTTGGTTCAATACCGTCTTAAATAATAAAATGAGAGGCCCTACTTTTTGCCTAAAGTAGTTACTTTGGGTTTTCACCAAAACATCAGAACTCTCACGGGTAATATTACACTGTTTTCGCAGATTATTAAAAAGATTGACCGGTCAATTTTCAAGAAGCTGGTTCTGGAAAAGCAACCCGTCAAAGCCTGTAAAGGATTTGACAGTTGGACCCACCTAGTCTCCATGTTGTTCTGTCATTTCGTCAAGAGTACTTCGGTAGGGGATACCTCCAACAGACTCCGGTCAGCCACCGGCAGTCTCCACCACTTGGGTATTCCCAAGATCCCTTCCAAGTCAAGTATCAGCTCACAGAACAAGCGAAGGGACTCAAATCTGTTCAAAGAATTCTAGTATTCACTGTTGGGTAGTTTAGGACAGCAGGGTTCTTTGAAGCAGACAAAACTCAAAGTAAATGTCCCCGTCTACCTGCTGGACTCCACGTTGGTCGGTCTTTGACTGGGCTACCTCTCCTACCAAAAAAGGGAGCTATCAAGATGCATACCCTCCTCGATTATGACGGAAAACGCCCTGTTTATCTGAATATTACCGAAGGAAGTGTTGGAGACAATAAAAATACCTATGACATTGCTCTAGAGAAAGTGGCGGTGATCGTAGCCAACAGGTATCACAATGACTTCCCCCTACTCAACTCAATGGTTGAGACGGCAACGTTGTGTTTTTTTTTCGGCACAAAGACAACCTGGCATTACTTACCGTTAAAGAGTGGGAACTGCCTGAAGACAAAGCCCAACATATACTTATAGACGAAGAGCTCGAACTGACCAACCCCCCAATCCAAGGCCAAGTATCCAAGAAGGATAAGAAGGGTCGCTGTATGGGATGAGGAAAACAAGCAGACCACAGCGTTGATCACCAACAACTTCACTAGGGTTGCACAGACCATAGGGGATCTTTACAAATCCAGGTGAGAGACCGAAGTGTTTTTCCGAGACATCAAACCGTTGTTTCACATCAAAACGTTTATCGGCACCTCAAAAAATGCGGTAATGATCCAGATTTGAACTGCATTGATCACCAATTGTTGAAAGTCATGAAAGCCACTGCAAAATTCGGATGGCATCTATTCAATCCAGTCGCCTTTATCCGATTAAACCTATTCGTCAAAATTGAACTTCAAAATAACTTGACAGGCCCTTTGAGGACCAGGATAACCCACCGAAAAAAAGCTCAAAGGGGAATCTATTTCCAGATTACTCCTAAAATATCCCTTGAATTGGTAGAAATGGGTAAATTAATACTCATCAAAGATTAGTTAGGACAGCATTGAGATTTACTCGTAAAAAAGCCTACCAAAAACTTGTTTTGAAACAAGAAAAAATAGAAGATCCATGGAAAAGATGGTCATTGAATCTCTACCCCCATTTTTCAATCTCAAATCATTTGTGACAACCCTTCAATTTGGAAATTGAACCTATTCAGTATTCAAGGAAAGCTTAATTTAGCCTATCAAATCATCAACTAGTAAGCCACTGTAAATCAATGATCTAAACCCTCAACAAGTTGAATGAAGCATTAAAGTTCAATGAAACAATGCTGTAAAAAAAATCAAACAAAATCTATATTTTTTATTTTATTTGTAATGGATAAGTTAAAAAGAATAACGTTCACTTTTTTTTGTATTTTAAATAGTATTAAATGGATTTTGGTAATCATGGATTAGCATCCTATCAGATCATCGGAACTCCTGCCGAGGAATTGTACGATCAGATCACAGCCATGGCCGCAGAGATGTGCCAGTGTCCGGTTGGGCTCATCGTATTTTTAGAAAAGGATAGGCAATGGTTTAAATCTGTCTATGGCTTTGACCTAAAAGAAACACCCATAGAATATTCCATCTGCAATAGGTTTCAGGAACAGCAAATGGATCATCTCATTGTCAGCGACTTAACAAGATCCCCTTATTATGCTAAGCATCCTGCAAGGCAAGCGTTTGGAATACAGTTTTATGCTGGAGTCCCGCTTCACGATGAAGAAGGAAAAGTAATTGGATCCTGTTGTGTCTTAGACTATAAACCCAATGAGCTGAGCGAATTCCAACTTCGGAATCTCAAATTGCTCAGCCGGCAAGTCATGCAGCTTTTAGCCCAACATAAGGCCTACAAGCGACTGGAAAGGGAAAAACAAGAATTGAAATCTTGGCAGGAAATTGTTCATCAATCGGCTGAGTTAAGTAAAATCGGAGGAGTTTATGTTGATTTTAAAAATCAAAGCCTTGTGCTTGGCGAGCACACCAAAAGACTTTTTAATTTACCGGATACCTACACGCTTAGCTATCCCTCCTTTATCAACAAAAGGTTTGACCTTAAAGGAAACCCGCTGGGAATCATTCTTGATAAAATAAGCCAGCTCGATCCCGCTTCCCCTACTCCACCCAGTTCCTGTATCCTTACTTTGGAGGACTTTGATCAAGTATTCCAAATCAATTACAGGATTCACGAAAGCAGGTTGATTTGTACTTTTTTGGATATCACTGAAAATAAAAATTTGGAAACCAAACTGTTGAGCTACAAGGTAATGATGGAGGAAGTAGAGCGCCAACGAGAAATCGGAGCTTGGGAGGTAAACCTTATCTCCAATCAACTGACTTGGACTGAAAACACCTATAAAATTTACGGAATTGCTCCAAATAGCCCTTTGGATATCGATTACATTAAAACTTTTTATTTGCAGAATAGCTACTCGAGCATGGAACAGGATTTACATTCCTGTATTGCCAATCAGGAGCCTTATGACAGCACTTATCAATTTAAGTCCCAAGACGGGAAACATAAATGGGTTAGAGTAACCGCCCGGCCCTTGATTCAGGCCAATAAGGTCACTAAGGTAATCGGGAGCATCCAGGATATTACAAAGGATTACCATCTTAACGTGGAATTGACCCATAACCTAAGCTTGTTAAAGGAAAAAAATGCCTTCTTGAAAAACCTGGTGAACAACACCAGCTTCTTTATCTACAAAATGAACAGGGAGGGCAGGATTACCTTTGTAAACGAATATTACAGGAAATCCTTCCAAAAGAAAAATGAGCTGGATATAGGAGAAAAAATCAATGAGGAGGTCCTTGTAGGAGATTCTAAAATAAAAGCCATCAAAGCAGCAGAGTCTGCTTTTAAAAATAAGGGAGAGGTCTTTCGGGTAAAATTAAAGCAAGTAAACAACCGGGGAAAAGAACTGACTTGTCAATGGGATATTTCAGTGTATGAAGGAAAAAATGAACCAGAACTCTTGTGTATCGGATACGATATTTCAGAATTGGAGGCAAAGACCAAGCAATTACTTCAAATTTCCAAACTAACTTCCTTTTTTAACGGTAAACTCATAGAGTTCAACAATTTAGTCTCCCATAATTTTCGTTCCCACGTGGCTAGTATTAAAGGTTTATTTAGCCTGATCGAGCTATCCAAAAGCACCGAAGAAAAGTTGGAGTTCCTTAATCTGGCGAAAGGGTCCATCGATTCATTGGATCAAACAATTTTAAAACTTAACTCCATCACGGATTTAAACCTCCCCAATGAAACAGAAATAGATCCCATCAATCTAAAGGTCTTTTTACATCAAATCATCAAAAATTCCTTTCCATTTCTTTTGACCAAGGATCATCGTTTCCGATTTGAAGTAGCCGAAGACTTGATCATCCTCAATTTTCCTGATTATTTAAAAATCATCATAATTCAGGTTCTATCCTTTGGGTTCAAATCAAGGCCCGAAAATGAGCCCTATTGGCTTTGGATTAAAGCTTATCAAAAGGATGAGGATTTCGTACATATTGATATCATCAATAATACCAGACAAGCCCTTACACTCCAGGAGCAAGAGTCAGCTCATTTTAGAGACGACAACTGGAAAATCAGCTCAGCCCAGAACCTGATGAAATTCCTTGGAGGCCGACTTAGCATAACCAACCAAGAAAAGAACACCGTAATCTATAAACTATCCCTTCCGAATGGCAATTAAACGAATCCTTCTCCTGGATGATGATCCTATCAGCATTTTAATTACCAAAAAAAGATTGGAAGCGGAGGGTATTTTAACTCAAAACGTCGCATATAAGTCCTTTACTGACCCAAAGGAGGCCATCCACTTTTTCAATGAGCGAGATGAAGAAAACTATTTCGACTTTTTACTCCTTGACATCAATATGCCAGAAATTGATGGATTCCAATTCCTAAACAAGATTGAACCCTTAAAACCCAAAAATCTCAAAGTATTCCTTTTATCTTCCTCCATTTCCCAAATGCACAAAGAAATTGCAGCCCAATACAAGCTGATCAAATACCAATTCACAAAACCTTTGGATAAAACCAACCTCAACCTATTCAAAAGCCACTTTCACATCGATTAGGAAAGGATTAAGGACGTTTTCTGCAGAATAATCCAAATACAAAAAAAGGATGATTTTGATGTTTGGAAACCCTAAAGAAATCAAACTTAGTCCTTTCCAACTTCCCACACCGCTACAATTTAATTTTTGATAAGCCAAAATCAGGGTATATCAAGCAAACTGCCCATAGCTATCGCTTAAAAATTACAATTGGAAGAATTTTTTATAAAGATTTACTTAACCACGTTAACAAAATCAATAGTTAAAGTAAACTACTCAAGTCAACGACTGAGCGTTCACTCTACCACCGTATCGGGTCCAACTGAGCGAGGGTACAGGAAGTAGCGTATTTTAAAAAACACATCGCTTTCAAATCCCCATACCCATTTCAGATTGGGCCTTGAACCTGATTTCCCTGTAAAGTGCCAAATAGGAGTTCCGATAAGAATGACTACGTGAACTTTAGAAACCGCCAAAGAGGAAAAATCCGGTAAATGCCTATTTTATCTGTGAATTGGAATAGGCTGAGAATTAGTAATTCCCGGGAAATTTAGAATTACCCGCTATCCTCAGCCCATCGCTCAATCAATTTTAAAAAGCACTGTTCTTTTTTTACAGCAAATCTCCTATCCTGTTAGCCTCCTGAAATTTCCTGCTTTTAAACCCTAAGGCCCAAAAGCTTTCGAAAGGACTGGTCCATGATAAAGCGTTTTCCTAGAATTGCCTTTAAATAATGGGGGAGAAGGCACTTAAAAAAGGGGGTAATCCACCTAAATCAATCTCCTATTCGACTAGCCAAAAGCACCTTTGGGTTGAACACCATCCAAAACGCTCCGTTGGATCTCCTGCTCGAGGTGAACTGGAGCAGATATACCTGAGACCTATAGGACTGCATTCTTTCCAGAAGGATTCGACCCTTTTCCATTCCCGATTGCAAAGACTTGATTCAAGATTCTCGTTCCATTCCTTTCAAGAGCTTATCTTTGAGCAAAAAACAACCGGTTGACAAAGCGTCTACTAATCCTGGTCTTTTAAACTCGGTACTGAACTTGCCCCATGAAAAACTCGCTCAAACGGCTAGCAATCCTCATTTATCTTCATTTCAGTTTCTTTTTACCCGCGACTGCACAGCAAGAAGCCCCCTATTTCAATCTCCAGCTCCAGACCGGTGATCTTATATTTGTGGGGGCAAAACCAGACCAACTCTCCGGGGCCATCAACAGGGTCACCCAACAGCAGGAAAATGTTTCATTTGACCATGTCGGTATTCTTGAAGTCTCCGAGTCGGGCATTTACATCCTACACGCCAGTCCGAAAAAAGGTTCTGTCCGTGAACCATTGGATAGTTTGGTCAACCAAACCCTAACCACCAATAAAAAATTAGCCGTATACCGACTCTCCGACCAAATCCAGCCTTTTATCCCCCAAGCAGTACTTACCGCAAAATCGCTGTTGGGTAAGCCATACAATTGGAGCTATGTACTCAATGATTCTACGCTTTACTGTTCAGACTTTGTGGAACGGGCATTCAGAGAAGCGGCTGTATTTCAGCTGGAGCCCATGACGTTCAAAGATCCCAAATCGGGTCTAACCGATTCCTATTGGGCTGAATTTTATCACAAGCTCGGCATCGAAGTACCTGAAGGAAAAATGGGATGTAATCCAAATGGAATGGCTGCTAATACCCACTTATACAAAGTAGGGGAATTGAATACGGACCGATCCCACAGCAAATGATCGAATGGATTTGAAACAAGCAGATAATAAGCTGGAATCTTTGAATTTTCTAGCCATTAGGTTCACTACTTCGTTTTGGTTTTTCAGTACCAAGCTTCAGGAAGAGCCCAAAGACAAATCCCTTGGCTCAAATTTGAACCTATTTTTCCACATTCGCCAAGATGCTCAAATTCCGGCCCCTAAGATCTCCCCAAATCCTTTGCTTTAGAGAGGCTAGGTGAACCTAAATGATCACGCTAATATTTTACCCAGCAGGAAAAGTGTTTCAAAGATTTGGCTGATGTAGTGACAGTTAAAAGAAATTCAAATCATTGGTTTAACGAACGACCAAGTGAACTACCCTATTTATCTTTAGCAAATGGGTAGTTCACAACCTGCTCCATTCAGGGATCACCTCATGATAAATACCCTTGTCTTAAACCAGCAGTTGACCACTCCCTCACAATGGATAGTCACCACTTGAATGATTTCAATTCATGGCACAAAAAAACCATTGAAGTCTCCCCCAATGGCTTTTAAGCGTATTCAAAACCAACTAATTTAACATTTGTAATTCGGCTACCACGGGTAAATGATCGGAAGGGTAACGCTGATTTAAGGCATCGGTTAGTACTGCATACTTGATCACCTCAAAATGCTTACTGACAAACACATAATCAATTCTTTTTTTCATCGGCGCTGTGAACTGAAAGGCATTCGTGGTTCCCACCGGACCATAGGGAGGCATCTGACTTACCTCATAGGCATCATTTAAGAGTGCAGAAATACCCATAATCTGCTCAGTATCCGGTGTGGAGTTAAAATCACCGGTACAAATCACCGCTTTATCCCCGGCTATTTCTTTGATTTTTTGCACCATCAATTTGCCTGACTCTCTTCTGGCTACTACCCCTTGATGATCGAAGTGCGCATTGAACACGTAAAATTCCTGTCCTGAATTTTTATCCTTAAATAATCCCCAAGATGCGATTCGGTTACAACAGGTAGCATCCCAACCCAGTCCTGGTTTTTCAGGGGTCTCACTCAACCAAAAATTACCAGAATCCAGTAATTCATACAAACCTGTCTTATATAGAATCGCTGAATGTTCTCCTGCCGACTTCCCATCATCTCGTCCGGCTCCCACGTAGCTAAAACCCGGCATTTCTAATAAATCGTTGAGTTGGTGCTCAAAGCCTTCCTGAGTCCCAACAATATCAAAGTCATGGTACTGGATCAGTGCCTTCACATTTTCCTTTCTGTTTGGCCAGGCATTCACCCCGTCGTTTGGAGTATCCATACGCAGGTTAAAACTCGCAACCTTAATTTGGATCTCTTCTTGCCCATAGGCCACTGTCGAAGACAGAACGAATACGAATAAAGCAATCAAGTAATTTTTCATGGGTCAACTTGGTTAAAAAGAGACTGTTTCAACTTATCCAGGCTACAAAATGGCAAAATTACCATTTTCAGGGTGAACCAATTGTTTTCCTCAGGTTAGGCAACTCACCCTAATTGAAACAGTCTCTTTGTTTGAATTTATTTAATTTATCAATCCTAAAACCTACTAATTCAGCCTGAACAATCCTCGCTCCGATTTCGCTCGACATGGATAAAAATCCAAATCTTGTCAAATACAGAACCGAGTAAAGCTGGCAAAATTGCCGTTAGTCTGTTCATCTTTTTTACCAACCCGGGTTTTGGCCCAAGGCGGGATTTCTGATCACACCCTATCCCCCTCCTGCACTTCCTGGCTTCGGGATGGGCCCAAGATTCTTCCCCACCCCGGCATCGTATTCATCAGCACCTGTGAAGTTTAAGTAGGCGCTGGGTGATTTTGTCTGCCCAACAATCTAGCCTAAGGCTAATTCCGGTCATTATCGGAATTCTTAACACCTTGTCCTTCCCTCATACAAATTTGTATTGATACGAATGCGTAATTACAAATTACCCCTAGGCAATGTCTATTTTAAATTCAACTTAAAATTACACTCAGCAGGGGTATGCTCAACCAAATTCAATACTTTAAATTGATTTTTTATTTAAATCCAAAAGGATATTTACCTGTATAGGATTATAAGTAGTATTAAAATCAACAAGAAAACCAAGGATAAACTTATCATTGTTTTCCAACTAATTTTATTCCAGGGCATTAAAGGCATGACTTTTTCTTATAAAATTATTTATTCTTGATTGAATTTCTGAGGTTCGCCGTTATTTATAAATTCTCGCGGAACATAAATCGGTAGTGGGAACGGCCAACGAATCAACTTTTCAAGATAAAACGTTTCAAAAATACTTACTCCAACATTACTTATTGAACTTCTATTTTGAGGATTTTGAAGAATTGGAAAATATTTTTGCAAATCTTCCCCCATATATGTTTTCCAGAAATTAAATGATGTACTTGGAAGAGAATTCCAAGCATTGTCGACCCAAAAAAATTGTCCTCCTCTTGTTGACATTTTATAGTATGTTTTTCCATTTATTTCTCTAGAATTTCCAGCATATCCATAACCATCGTTTTCTGCTCTTGAAATCTCATTTGGAGATCTCCTTTGATTGGATTTGTTTTCATCCCTACAACAATCTTTATTTTTAGATTTTTCACCACCTTCAGTTTGAAAATTACCCATAAAATCAATCCCTGTGGTAATCATATCAGAACTAATCTCCCCGTAACCAATATTGACCATAACAGGTTCATCACCCTCTGACTCCTCCCTATCCATCACACTTTTCTCAGTCTCATCTTCCGAGCTCATACTCTCCCCGGAAGTCTTTACCCCCCCAAGCGCAGCGTAAGGCTCCATCCCATCCGGATCGATAAATCTGATCGGGTTGTCAAAGGCATAGTTGAACGGAGAGTGGCGGGTCATTTTTTCTGCCAGAGGATCGATCACAAACCACCTGCCAATCGCAGGATCGTAAAGCCGTGCCCCGTAATCATACAAGTTTACTCCCAAGTGGCCGTTTGCCTCCTTGCCGTTATAAAGATAGGGGTTTACTTTAATTCCTCCATATTGGTATCCAAGTCCTCCAAGCTCTACTCCCCATGGATCGTAGTGCGTTTCTTGGACAATAAGCGGACCTGTGCTCATAATCCGGAACTGATCGAACCAGACGTTTTCGCTTGTCTCGTTCACCAAGAATGTTTCGATGTAGCCATCCTTCCTCACTGCGATCTTCTCAATCAGTTCCTCATGCCTGTTTCTGGCTCTTTTGCTTAAAACTACTTTTCCTTGTTCGTACAGATTACTATCGGCATCATACAAAGCGTAACCCATGTAAGCTTCAGGGGCAGGTTTCTGTTGAAGTTCGGTAATCACCAGCGCAATGACGTTGGCTATCGCAAGTTCATTGGGGGAGGCGGCCAGGTTTTGCCCGTACTCCCCGAGTTTGCGGATGATCTTGCGGTCCATCCCGGTGCGGGCAAAGGTCGCCGGACTTAGTCTGAACTTCTTGGGGTCTACGTATTTTCCAAAAACACCAAGTTCCACACTATCCCCCTCCTGCACTTCTTGGCTTCGGGATGGGCCAAGGATCCTTCCGCGGTCAGCATTGAGCCATGCTGTGGCATATCCTCCCGGAGTCTTGTTGTGTTCTCCGGCCCCCTGTCGGGTTTCTTTGATGTTTTGGAACAGTTCTTCTTCTTCGGCTGCATTCTCCGGCTCCATGGTGGCGATTCTGGCTCCTGACAACGGAGCCCGAACCACCTGACGCACATTGCCCAGATGATCCTTAATAAAGAACTCATGGTGGTAGGTTCCCCCTTCATAAGCCGCCCTTCCCTCATCGTGAAGGATATAGCTCATGGCAGATCCTTCCAGCACAAATTCCCCAAGATAGTTTAGGGTGGTAACTGTGGAACCATTCGTATTGACCTGCCGTACCTTTATGCCTTCGGCATTGTATTGATACTCAATTTTCCGATTGGTTCCCGTAAAGGTGATCACCTGAGGAAGGTTTAAATGATTATAGGTAATACTGTTGATTTCCTTATCCAGATTTTTGGTCAGGTTGCCGTTTTTGTCATAGGTATAGCTGCTAATGCTGCGCTCCTTAAAGTCCTTGGACAGGTAGCCTGTGGAGCTTAGGGCATCAGCCACTTGGGTTAATTTGTTTCCATTTCCTGGGTAGGTGTAAGTCAGCTGATCCACCAGTCCAAAAGTAGTACTCGTCAATTGGTTGGAGCGGTTCATGGAGGTGATATTCCCGTTGTAGTCGTAATTGATATTACTCAAATTATATCGCCCATTTTGGCTTGTCGCAGAAGGAACGGAATAGTTCGCTGTCTTCAGCCGATTTACCGGATCATAGGTGTAATTATAGATTCGCTTGATATCGTCTTTTCCCTTCCATTCAATTTTGGAAACATTCCCATTGAACTGCGGACTCGTCCCCCCGGATTCGTAAAAGAGTTCTTGGGCAAATACCGCCCCTATTCCATTCACCGTTTGCGGGTTATTGATTTTTTTCAACCAGCCACGGATATTATAGGTGAACGAAGTGGAGGCATTTGCCGCAACCGGAAAAACCTTGTTGGTCAGTTTACCCAGCTCATCATAGCTAAATTCCGCCAAGGTAACTGTGGTGCCTGAATTGATTTTATGGGTGATTTTTTTAATCATTCCCACATTGTTGTAATGATAGTCTTTGATGATGGTCTGAGAGGAAGGACCGGTCAGTTGGCTGGTGGTTTGTACGGGTTTATTCTCAAAGTCAAATTTGGTCGAAGCCCTCAAAGTACCTGACAGATGATGTTCTTCAAGGGATTGAATCAAGCGGCCTTGAGCGTCATAAAAGTATACAGATTCATACCGCAATCCTGAACTCAGATTTCGGACCAGCTTGCCGGTCACCAGTCCATGGGTTTGAGAACTGGAGGCGGAATATCCGGGTATTTGGGAGAAATTCAGGGTACTTTTTTTGAAATTATAATGATCGTAATAGGTAACTGTCAGTACATCACCTTCACTGCTGCTTGGAAAACCTCCCGCATTGGTTGATCCGGTTTTTCCAGAGGTAGCATTGATCACCGCATTGTTTGGTCCCATCCCATCCAAATCCGTCTGTAAAGATGATCTGGATTGAGTATTGGCAACCAGTCCTGTCATCACTTCCCTTCCCAATGCATCATATTTACGATAATGCCATTTGCCCTGTGCAATCAATAGACTGTCCCGAGAAGCCACAAGCCTATCCTGCAGATCATACACATATTCCTCCGGAGCCTTTCCTGGTAACCTTTTGGTAATCAGCCTTCCTCTCGCATCATAGGAATACATGTAGTATTGGTTGAATTTTAATGAATTCCAGGTGGAACCGTACCATTTATTGGAAGCTCTTAAGGTTCGGATTGATTCCGGGGGCATGACCACTCTTAATCGGCCAAAAGAATCATAGACATAATAGGTACAAAGCCAGCCGTCATGATGTAAGGTGGGGGTATCAGAAAATTGTACTTTTTTTAAAATCAACCTTCCCAGCCTATCCTTATATTCGATCACTCGACGGCCATCTTCATCCCTTGTTTCGTTTTTCGAAAGCGTACCGGCCGGGAAAATTGCAGTGGATTCTGGCGGCCCTGTTCCTACAGTCCAAACCCTCACACTGTCGCCCGCTGAATTGGTCCCTTCGATGAACTCCAGTTCATGACCCACCCAAGCAGTGCCGGGTACACCCTGCTTCAACACTCGATTTAACGGAGAAGCCTCATAGGTTTTGTCTGCATATCCCCTGCTGTCACTGAAGGTGGAATTATAGTAGCTATTGTGAAGACTGGTAGCAGTAGGTCTGAACAACCCTAATGAAGTAGAATTATTTGGGACCGGTAAATAATCCCGGTAAGGTCGCCCATAAGAATCATAGGTTATCGGTGTGATGATATCACTACCCATATTTCCTGCCTTGATGGCTACTTGCTGGATTTCTCTACCCAATCCATCATGGTATGTGGTAGATTTAAAGGATTGGGTTTGTGAGGAGTTTCGGAGTCCAAAGTCCGCAACAACCGTATCTCTGGCAACATATTCCCTGACCCAGTTTCTGTCCTCCTGATATAAATCAACGCGGATCGGCACCTTTACGGTAAGGCATCCTGTGGAATTGTGGTAATAGGCTAGAAAATAGGTTTTGCTTGCATAAAGTACTGGAGTTGCGAAAAATTGACTGGTTGATACTTGGGTTGAACCATTGGAGTCAAACCAACGATAGGAGAAGCCGGAAGGCGCATTGTTGGCAGACATGATAGTTTGGGTATTACTATAAATCACCTTTGAAGGAGCAGAGGGAATGACATCCGTGCAGGAAGAACTTCCCACAATCTGGGCAGTAAGCAATTGGCAAAAACCCATCAATAGGAGAAAAAGAATATAGTTTTTCATTGGCCCAGTTTTTTAAGTAAAAGCATGTTAAAATCTTCCCTTGAGTTGGGTTCCGGAATCCATATCATCCCCACTTCGGCAAAAGTCACCCGATACTCTTTGATACTTTTCTCGCCGGAAAGTGAGATCATCATTTTTTCGAGATCAAACTCCCAAGTACCAAATTCCTGAAACAAACTCCCATTTTCCACCCAGGAGAGCGTATATCTTCTTTCTTCATCAAGAAAGCAAGACCATGAATCAATCTTTTTCCATAGTTTTTCCTGGGCTGAATTATCCTTGCTTTTTTCTTTATCCAGTAATTCGGCTTGTTGCTTTTGGTGGACCAAATCATATCTCCAAATACCAATCAGTTTTTGATCTGCTTCGGACAGTGTATCCAACTGGGCTGAAACTTGGGATTGGCATACTTGTAAAAGAGAAAAGTAAAGTATAATGAGTGTCAGGATTAGTTTCATAGGATTGTATTTCATCAAAATTGTTCTCAGCTTTTTATTCAGTTATGGATTCGGTTTTTCATTAAAAGGATGATTTCACCTTACTTTCGTTTAGCATCCATCCAACTTATCTTCATTCCGGTTTAACTCCTTATAATTAACCTCAGGGATCGATGTAGGTGTATTCGTAGTGCTTTAGAATATGTCCATCATCATTTTTGACAGTGGAAAGTCTTCCGAATGGATCATAGTGATAATGCAAACCTTGATTTCTGGGATCCATTTGGGAAGATATTCCTGTGAGCGGTTTGTGGGTATAGGTGATCATTTGGCTCATTTTCGGGTGAAACCTCAATTCATCCACCAGAGTATTTGATCCGCTTATTGTGACATTTCCCGATCCATTTATTTCCACCAGCCTCCATGTATTATCAATTGTTCCTGAGTAGGAGCTGCCGTTTATTATCAAACTGGAAGAGGCTGAAGAATTTTTTCTTATCCAAAAACTCACTTTATATTCACCTGAATTTGACTTTGTAATCGAACCGTTGTTCAGCAGATAAACTTTCCTTCCTGTTTTGGCCTCGCCGAGCATTACAGGAGATTCGGTGCCTGAATAAGTCCATCCTCCTTTTTCATTAGTTTCAAAGGATGTGTAGGCAATTTTTCCTACCGTAGCATTAGTAGCTTCTGCAACAACATAATTTCCCTCATAGCCATATAAAAAAGAGTTTGTTGTCCCATCACTTAGTGAATATTGAATCAAGTTACCCCTGGAATCATATCCATTCATGATCATCCTTACCTTGTATCCACCGTCAAGACTCAAGTTGTTTGTCCCCGAAGTTTGGACATTCGCGTAACTAGTTACTGGAAAAGGGGTGGCTGATTCAAAGAAATAAACATCCTTGGGAAGGTACCATGAGGTTCCACTTAATTTTGCATATTCTGTTACTTTTCCCGCGATGACCCTGACGTATCTGCTGGGTTCTCTAATCAGCGTGTATTCTTCAACAGGGATTAAAATATTTTTGAGTAATAGTTGCCTAAGGGCCTCCGGTTTGCCGCTGTAAGTTGTACTGGGATTAATAATGTCATAATTGTAGCGGATAACATTTCGAGTCATACTCGGATTCGGAGAAGTATTATACTCCTCTTGACTCAGCTGTAAATAAATGGGATGGAATTCCCGGGTTATTCTCTTTTCAATGGATTCAGCGCCATAATACAAGGTCTGTTTGCTACTGGTCTCCAAATAGACCCCTACATCCTGGGTAATATTGGCAATCATATATCGAAAACCGTCGAAGGGATAGCCCCCACCTGAACAATAGGAGAAAAAGTTACCAACCTCTTCCCCCAAAATGACTTGGGTAGCTGCCTGACCCACCAGTAAAGATTGGCTTTTGAATTTGCTATAGGTTTTTTCCGTTAATTCTTTTAGATTATTCTGACTGTCGTACTTACTTATTTTGGTAAGCTTACCTCTCTCCCAACTTTTCTTGTTTCTCCATGTCTTATTGGAAAACTGAACCGAATACACCCCATCTCCGATATAGACATTGTTATCAAATTCATAGATCGTTTTTCCATTCCCATTGGTTCCGTTGGCATATTCGGTAACTTTGGTATAAACTACCGGGCTGTCATCAAATCCAGCACCGACTACTGAATTGGTTACCCAAGATCTAACCCGATATTGCCTTTGATTCGGAGTATTTGGTACGATGTCCCGCTTATACTGGGTAGATAGAAAATGGAAGTTCCTTACATCATGATTTTTGTGACCTAGCCCATCTTCATTATTACCATATTTGTATAAGGTAAAATAATTGGTTTGCCCATCATTTTTAGTGATTTTTTTTATCCTAAGACCGGATCCATATTTTGTGGTTCCCAGATCCGAATATTTATGCGGTTCAAACTCAAACTCGGTATAACCTCCTGTGGGGAATGTAATCCGTTTCAATAGGCCTTGTTTATAAAAAGTCGTATCCGTTGTTCGGTTTGCTCCTCCAATAGAAATTGTTGTAGGCGGTTGACTTGTAACAGGGTGGTATTGAACTGTCTCCTGGGGAATTAAATTGGTATTTGTGCTTTTTCCGTTGTAAAACCCAAATAAATCCCGACGGTAAGATCCTGTGACTTGGTCCCAAGAAAATGAGGTGGTCTGATAGGTGAAATTATATTTTTGAATCAGTGTATTTGAACCGTCCCAAACTTCAAGTCCATCCAGTTTTAATCTGGCATCGCTGTTATTGGAAGCAAGCTTGAAATTTCCGCTGTTACGAAAAACAAATGATTTCTCAAGGGTATAATTCCCGTTTAGTTTGGAATAAACTTCAATTTTCTGCAACCTTTCAATATCCGAATTCCCTGGTAAGTCAGTTCGATCTGCCCCTAAAATAAATTTTACCTTTCCATTTTTAAACAGTATTTCATGGATTCCCAACTGAGTAATCGAACTAAATGTACTGACCAAAGTTGTGACAGGATTGTAAGTTTGGCAGGGTAAAAGGACTGCATCTGAGGTATTACATTGGTCCATCAATGTGATGTTTGTTTCAATCTCCGAACTAGCAATCGTACCGACATTTTGGTAGGTAAATGTTACATAATCGTCGGAATTTGGAGCTTTGATTTCCTGTAAGTACCAAGTCACAACCCCAGACAGATTTGTGGAGCCTGTTTGGCTACTAAGCAGTTCCTTCGCATTTTGAGAATTACTCCAATTACTTCCAAATCTATATTGATGACCTCTCGTATCGGTGATATCAAAAAAATTAGTCCCCCCGCTGACTTTAATTGCACTCTCGGGAAATAACAAAGGAGCCTGACCATTCTGTCTCAACAAAAACCTCCCCGATCCTCCCGGGAAAGAATATGAGAACAAGTCTGGTTCACGGTCATTGTTTCCTTCAGCTGTGTAACGTTTGTAGTACATATTTTCACAGTAAGCAAAGGGGTCAACCGTGTAATCATTGTTTAATGTTAAGAAACTGGATTCATCGGGTTTGCCAACAATATTCCGGGTCACCTGTCCTCCTACCTGTACAGTCCATCCCAACCCGGCCCATGAAGCCCGGTCGATATACCGGATTCCACTTGCATGGTAGCTCAGCGTAATTGGGACTTTGATTGGACCGGATTCAATTTCAAAAAGTGGAATGGAAATTTCAGGGGTTCCTGTGAAAAGATTGACATTAAAATCCCCATACTTTTGTATGGAAGCTGCATTAGGTGAGTTCTGGGCCGATTTTGGCGTGATTTTGTTAATCTGGGAACTTACATCAGAAGGCAAGCTCTGCGCAAATCCCAAAGTAACAAAAAAGAAGATCGGTAAAGCTAAAAAGCCAATTGAAAAGCAAAAATTTTTTTTCATCTGACAGGAATTTATTTTCAACAAATAAAAACTCTTTTATAAATCCTTGTCAATACCCATTTCTGGGTATTTTATTTTTAATAAAAATTGATTAACAAAATTTTATTCTGTTATCAACTGCATTTTACTTATTTTGAATGATCTTTTTAATAAAAACGCTACTGAAATAGTATAATTTCTAATTTGAAATCTTATATTTTAAGTTTTCTATTTTTAAAAATCGATTTTTACTTTTAAAAAGTAAATGAAAACGGCAAAACACTAAAAATTTGAGCCAAATTTTATTGGGTGACTTTGCCTTTTCTTCCCAAATAAAAATTAAAAAAAACGTAAATTATTTTTCTTGAAAACTATTTTAAACAAAATTCCTCGGTTTATTCCTTAAGACAACCTCTTATTTACCAGCCTATTTACACAAAACCCGACCAGAATCCGGCCGGGCTTTCCCAAAAATTTAAGGGCTCATAGGTCCATTGAAGAACGAAGTTCCGCCCTCTAAATTGCTTTCCCCCTTGATTTCCGGGGTTTAGCTGCTTTCTGAGCCGACACATCCTCTTGTTCATCCGTTGTCTTCTGCGCTTTGGAGTTCTCCTTTTTCAGATCTTTTTTCTTTTCCGAATCTACTACCTCCTTTTGATTCTTGACAGTACTATTTTTGATTTCCAATACCTCTGCCTGCTTGACAGAGTTCATACTTACATCGTACAGGTTGATGGATTTGAACTTAGGATTGGCCTCAACGTACATGATCTCCTCCCTTCCGCTTTGCACCATTACCACCGGAAAGGTATTTCCCTTTTGTAGGGATTTGAGCATCCAACCCAGCTTGGTTTCCTCCCCAAGCTCCTTGATGGGGAATTTTGCCAAAGCCGCTTTCAGATCAAATCCGTAATTCTCAAAATACTTATTGATAACAAAGTTGTTCTTTTCATCCTTTTTACTCAAATCCAGTTGAAGCCAAGCCTTATAGGTTTCCTTATCGGATCCCAACAAAGATTTATATACTGCTCTTCCCTCCAATAAATTGAAGGCTTCCTTTAATGTAATCCCCTGATTCTGGTAGAAAGTATGGGTTCTAGGTTCCTGCCCGGATTCAGGGTGTTGAAGCTTGGCCTCATACTTATTGAAGAAGTAGCGATCCGAGATTTGTGATTTTTTAAAATACAAATCCACATCCAGTTGCTTTGATTCTATATTGGCCCGATGGGTCAGGATAAAATCTTCTTTGCCTGCTTCGATTGCCTCTTTCAATTTGGCATTCAGCTTATCCTCAAAGCCGCTATACATCAGTTTTTCAGTGAGGAATTCATAATTTTCCATGTCCATGATTAAATTGGTTTTTTTGTTTCAATTGGTAATGATTGGGCCTGAAGAAGGTGTTTCCCTTTCAGACGGAGATGAAGTTCCCGGTCTCCCCGCCGTTCCCGCAGGCGAAAGACCAGGTGTTTTTGATTGGCCACCGTAAAAACCGGATAGGCCAAGACCAGTGATTTGAGCTGTTGATCATCCTTCTGATTCAGAGACTGAACAGCAGAAAACGCCGGTTCCAGATCCACTACCCGCCTGGAGGATCGTTTTGAGGATCGGCTGTCCACCACCCGCAGATCAGGCCCCAATGGCTCAAAGGGGATCCTGGAAGTATTGCGCATCATCAAATCAAAAAAGAGCAGGCCCTGTTGATAATAGATTCCCTTCAGCCAAAAGTGCACCTCGTAGCGGAATTGCTTTTTGATGGGGTTGGAATGAAGCAAAGCCAAGCCTTCTGCTACTTTCTCAAATTCCCCGGAATTCATCCCCAAGGAGGACTCCAACTCAGGACCACTGTCTTGTTCCTCCCTAAAATCCCAAGTGGTATTTACTGGGTTCACCGCATAGCGAACTTCAAAGGCATGGATCCTCCCATCGCTGGTCAATACGTGCAGGTTAGTGTTGGGCATCTCCTTACTCCCTGCCTTTAGCTTGAGCAGATTGAGCGCTCTTTCATCCTTTTGTCCCAAAAGCCAGGGGCTTCCACGGTCAATAGACTGAATGGGAGCATCGAAAATCAAGACTGTGGTTTTATCCCAAGAGACTTCCAATTCGGCTTGTTGGGCCCAACAAGCCCCTCCTCCAAGCAAGCCAAAAAGCAAGAACAAAATCCGGGTTTGTACTTGAAATTTTCGCATAGCTCAAGGGGTTTTGGCTTGGGAAAAGTCAATCAAAAGTACCGGATGTCCCCCTTTAACCTGCAATTTCTTAGGCCTGCTCTTGGATCGGATTAGCGATCGGGAAGCATCCACTCCGGTGGTTGCCAATTGGCTTTGCCAATCCATTCCAAGGGTATTGAAGCGCATGCCCTGAGCCCCTTGAACCGATTGATTCAACCATTGGGAGGCCCCCTTCTGATCAGCGATTTCCACACCAGGCAAGCCATCCAGACCATAGGCTTTCAAATCCACCGGAATCAACTGATCCTTCCAAACTATACCCGAGACCCGCAGCTGCAATCTGGCTCCCGACATGCTACTACCTGCGTGCAACAGCGTACCGGCAGGGATTTGAAGTTCTTCTAAGATCAGGTCCTGATCCAAGATTAATTCGACGGCTTCCCCCGGAAGAATTTGCTGGCTTTCGGCCACATGGGCTTTGATGGTGGATGGAAAGGAATTTGGAAATTCTTGCGGTTCTTCCTGATTTACGAAACCAAAAAATCCATTTCCCCCTTCTTCCTGAATGGAAAAAGATCGCTTCGCAACTCCAGCCGAGGACTCTTTTTCGGAATTGGTGGAAATGGCCACCGGTTTAATCCCGTTTAACCGGGAAAACTCCTCAGTAGACTCCACCTGATCAGCACCTTGCTGAAGAAAGACCAGCTTATCGAGTAGGCCTTCCAACTGCTCCAACTCCGGATCAGGACCTGATCCTCCCTGCAGTTCGCCCATCGGGTTTTCCCATTCCTTTCGGGCTTGAAGCAGTTCAGCGGAAAGCTTCTGCGAAAAAGAGTCAGCAGAAGATTCGGCCGTCATCAGATCCTTTGGTTCGGAATTTAACAGCTTCTCCAATTCCTTTAATTGATCCGCCATAGCCTTTTCGGGATCAAGTATTTCCTTGGACTGATCTAAAGCAGGAGAAGAATGGGTAGAAAAACCCGTTTGGGGGCTTGAGGAGGAAAAGCTTAAGCCGATCAGGCTTTCTTTTTGCTCCTCTTTTGGATTCCCTTCCTTGGGTTGCTGATCAACTAGCGATTGTTGAAGGAAGGCAGGCAATTCCAAATCCGGGGATTCCTTTTTCCATTTCTCCTCCAGGGTATAGGCCTCCGGTTTGGAAGTCCTCTTTTCCTTGATCAGAACCTGAGGCAGTTCCTGATTTAATCCTTTAGGGATTTCTTCCAAGACCGGAATTTCTCCGCCGGTGCTTCCCAGAAGAAAAACCAGCGGAACAATCAATACCGGAAGGCAAAGCAGAAAAACTCCTTTTCTCCGCTCTGCCAGTTGGGTTTGCTTATTCATCATCGCATATGGGTTTTGGTGAAAGATAAATTAAGAGGGTATCGGCTGCGATCAGGGGATCCATTTCTGGCAAGGGTGCGACCATTACCCCTGGGCTTGATTTTTCCAACGGAGCTGACCGGTTAATCCAAGAAGGAAGGTAGATGAAAAGGGAAAAGAGGAGCAAAAACAGGCCATAAACCGGCTTCTTGCGCCTGAAAGGCAATTCCCTATCCCAGGACTGGAGTTGGGCTGCAAAACTCCTCAGTATAGGATCCAGCCCACCTTCTACCAGGGCATTTCCCCAAAGAGTCAAGAGCTCAGCAAAAGGTGGCAAGCCCGGCGTTTTGACCTGCTGCCCTTGCGAATTTTTCTTCAGCGCTATCAATTGTGTCATCGAGTCAGTTGTTTGAGGTTCTTGTTTTCCAGGATTTCCCAGTTTTCAATCAAAAAGCCATGGGGATTGGCCGGACTGCGTTGAATCTGGCGAAGAGTACCGGCTGTAATCAAGGAGCGGATTAATTTGGAGCTGGAGCGGATGATTTCCTGCCGGGCATATACCCGAAAGGGATAATCTGCACGGCTTTCATCCACCACCATGCTGTCGATCTGAATGCGCTGGCTGACATTGGCAGCCATCAACCGCTTGAAATAGCCATCCTCCCGTAAATTATCCAGGTAAAACCGCACACTTTGATCCCCCAGGTATAAGGCCTCTTCCAATTGCTTTTCAATCAATTGCTCATCAGGAGAAAGCGTGAACAATAACCGGTGAAATTGCCGAAGATGCCCCTGAGCTTCCACGGCAATCACCGCATCCCGGGGATGGGCAAATGCTTTTAAAACCTGATCCTGGGAAATCACATACACTTCCTGACGGGCCCTGCGAACGGTCTCCCAGCTCAAGTAGGACATGCCGATTGCCCCGAGAACAGATACTGAAACCAAAATCAGGGTCCAGAATTTCAGATGGACAAATGCCCGATCCAGCTCTTTAAGTTGTGTTAGCATTTTCTGATCATTTTATGGGTTACTAGCCTTAGCGAAGCATTTTTTGAAATTGCCTGGGATACTGGGAAATCACCTGGCTACTTTTGCGCAACAGAGAATCCCTTCCGCCTGCATAAATGATGTAATTGGAAACCGAGGGCACGGTGGTATAGCCCAAAATGGCCACCACCATAAAAATCAAAAAGGCCGTATCGGTAGAGGAGAAGAAGGTTCTTCCCCCTGACTCAATCTGATCCAGATCGATTTCCAACATGCGCTGCTGCACCTCATTGATGATGAAGCTGAATATATTGGTTACCGGAAGCCATAAAAACACATTGATGTAGCGGGCAATCCACTGGATCAGCGTATGTTGAAAGCCTTCAAATACGGCCAATCCAAAGCTAATCGGGCCCAGGATCCCCAAGACCACCAGATAAAACAGCCGGATGACATTGATCCCCAATCCTGTGGCCTGATAAAGCACCTGCAACACCTCAGACATCCAAGTCTTGATATTCAGCTGCATGTGAAAAGAAGCCTTTTCCATGGCAAATTGGATTCCGTTCCCAATGCTTTCCATCCAGCCTTCTTCCCCTGCTTCGGGATTGGAATACTCATACCAGAGGTCTCGGTCCCCATTTCCGGAATTCCCCACGTACATATTCCAGAACTGCCCTTCCTTCATGGCCTTCTTTTTGGCTTCAATCAACTGATTGATTCCCTCTTGGGAAGAATTTCTCAATTTTTCCGTTGCCAGCAGGACCGGGGTCATGATCAGTTCGATGGCTCCTGTCACCCAGGAAAAATTCACCACCAAAATCCCCAAAACAAAGGGCCGGAACAGGGGGTAAAAATCCACCGCTTCGGCTTCGGCAATATGTTTCCAAACCCGGTTACCGATATAAAAAATGGCTCCGATACCCGCAATGGATTTAGCTGCATACTGTAGGACATAGGTATCATTTCCTATGGTCTGACTTACCGATGCGATCACCTCGTTAAAATCATCAAGGTACAGGGCCAAGTCATTGGCCAGGAGCAGGCGGGGAAAGAGTAAGGTTCCCAGTAGTACCATCAGCCGAATCGCATGCTTAGCCATTGCTCACTCTGTTTTCCAACCTAGTCAAATCCGCTTGCTTGCCTTTTCTTAAATCCAGCAATTCCCGGTAGGACCAATTCCATCGACTCAAGCCTGTCAACAGCTCCTGCATGGAGTCATGAATCCGGTCTATACTTCGAATCCGTTCCCCGTCATCCAGCTGAAGCTGCCCATCGGCCAGGATCAAAAGCAGCGTTTCCATATTTTCCATCCCGGCCCTTGAAAAAGCCGTAAAACTTTGGATCACCTTTTCCTGCTCTTCCCAATTATCCCATCCCAACTCATTCAGTTCAGCTCGAATCCGGGAAACCGCCTGAATTAAACGGAGCTGATAGTGAACAATTTCAGCGACTTTGTAATAGGATTTAACTTCAGGGCTGACTTGCTTTAGCCGATTCAAAAAAGCCTCATGCAATCGGAAATTACCCTCGGTGATTCCCTTGACCTGATTAAATCCGGATTCTAGGATCCGGTATTTTTCTTTCATGCCTTCCAGCATTTCCCGGAGCTGCTCCAGCTTTTCCACGTTGAGCAGCAATTGCCTCACCTCCGCTGTTTGAGCTTGGGCAAAGGCCCCTGTCCCTAAAAAGCCGATGCTCAAAAAACAGAGTTGAATCACGCAGTGTCTACCTTTAAGTGTCATCATCATAAGCTGTTGATTTTTCCATCTATGGTTTTGAGAATACCCTCCTCAAATTCCTGCTGCTTTAAGTGAGTATCAGCTGCAAGCTGAAGCCGGTTCAGGTCAGTAGAGAGGGTAAAAAGTTTCCGCTCCAAATCCATCAGCAGTTCGGCACGCTGTGCATCCCTTAGTTCCAGTTTACCGGAGTTCAAAAGGGCAAAAGCTTCTCCCAAGCGCATCGAGCGCTTTTCCAATTTTCGATGAAGAGAAAAAAAGGCTTCCCCAAATTCAGCTTCAAGCTCCGAGCTTTGCCAATGGTTTTGGGAATACTGGATTCGTTCCCCAATCTGATTGGGAAGAAGCCCGTCACCGGCCATCCGGATCACCACCTGCTCGGATTGGGGTCCGACTTTTCTCCAGCGTTCAACAAAATCTTGATGGGCTAAAAACTCCCCATCCTTCCAGGCCCCGATAAGCCCCAGTCCGGACTGAAAAATCTGTGCTGCCTCTTCCAGCAATCCGGATTGCACCTTCAATGCTCCCAGTTGAAGTAAGAGGTATTTTTCCTGAGTCTTTTTTTGTTCGAAGAGCTCAGAAAAAGTTTGGCCCTTCAAGGAGACTGAAAACAGCATCCCCAGAATAAGCATACCTATGATTTTTTTCATTCCTGTGTTTCGTTTTAATTGATGCTTTAATTCAGCATGTTTTAGGTTCCATTTAGTTTAGAAGCATTTCCAAGGTCCTGCCCTCCTTTGCCAAAAGCCTGCGCTGAGCCTGGAGCGATTCCACCTGAAGATTCAGTTGGATTAGATTTCTGAAATTCCCAGACATCCGCTGTTCTAAATCCAGGATTTGTTCCAGCCGCTCCCCATCACTGAGTTGGAAACTGTAGGATTTGAGCAACTGAGTCAGCTCCTGGATATTCCGGGCACTTTGCCGGAGAATCTCCCCATAGCGTTGTTCGAGCAAGATCATCTCCTGGGGACTGAACAGCTCCCCTTCCACAATCAAATCCCAGCTTTTCTGATAGGCACGAAGCAATTCTCCCTGAGAAGCTGAAATTGCCTTCACCTTTTGAAACTGACTGATCATGGATTTTACCTTCCAGAGACTTTCGTAATAATCCCCGTACAATTGCTGCTGCTTTTGGGACCAGGAGGCAATCTCAGCCAACTGGTTTTCAGTCAATACATTCTCCAGCTTTTGCTGGGCCTGTTGGAGCCAGATGGTTTCATTTTGCATGCGTTGGATTTTCAAATCCACCGCCACAATGATTTTCTTTACCCCCTGACGGATGATTTCCGCAATGGGAATAGCAGCCCAAACGGTCTGAGTATTCAGCATCATTGCGAACCAAAGCAGACCCGTGACCAGTACTTTTTTCGATCCTTTGTTGAGTGATTTATCCATGGGATTGCGCGTTTTTTTCCCGTAGTTCAGCTGCCAAAGCCGTGATGGCCAATTTCAGATCTCCCAAGTGGGCTTTCAATTCCTCCAATCGCATCTTCTCCTTTTCCTCTGTGGTATAGGTCAGGTATTCCTCCAAACTCACCTCGGTTCTGTACACCTGACTCTGGCTTCCCAAGCCGATAAAAACCTCCTTGTATTTGCGGCGGGGGTCATTGGCCCGGTTGATGGAAAGGACCAAGGCTTTCTCCTTTTGGGTCAAGCCCAGAAGGCGTTGGATTTCTTCAAACTTATTTTGATATTTGCTTTGATCCAGTAGAATCTTGCAATCCGAGTTGTTGATGATGGCATCCTTGATCAGTGGGCTCTGGATGATATCATCCACTTCCTGGGTGACCACGATGGCCTCCCCAAAAAACTTCCGCACCGTTTTAAACAGGTATTTGATGTACTCGGCCATTCCTTCCTTGGCAATGGCCTTCCAGGCCTCTTCGATCAGAATCATTTTTCGAACCCCTTTGAGCTTGCGCATCTTGCTGATAAAAATCTCCATGATGATCAAGGTGACGACCGGAAAAAGAATGGGATGATCTTTGATTTTATCCAGTTCAAAAACAATAAATCGCTGATCGAGCAGCTGAATATTCGCTTTGGCATTGAGCAGGTAATCAAACTCCCCTCCCCGGTAAAAGGGACGCAACACATAAAGCAAGTTCTTCAGATCAAAATCCCGAACCTGTACTCCTTCGGCTTCAACCTGTAGCGCATAGTCTTCCCGCAGGAACTCATAAAAGGTATCAAAACAGGGGAAGCAATCCGGATGGACCTCCAAATAGGCATAGTATTCTTGTAGCGCATTGGAAACGGCCACATACTCTGATCTGCGAAAACTCTCATTCTCTTTTTTCCAAAGTGCCAATAAAAGGGTCTTCAAACTCTCTTTCTTTTCGGTATCCAAAGCTTTCCCCTCCAGATAAAAGGGATTAAAGCAAATAGGCTCCTCCTCCGAATAGGTGAAGTAGTAGCCTTGTACCAAGTCACAAAGGCCTTGATAGGAATGCCCCACATCGATCAAAACCACATGGGCGCCCTGTTCATAGTAACTGCGGACCATGTGATTGGTAAAAAAGGATTTCCCCGAGCCCGAAGGGCCCAGAATAAACTTGTTTCGATTGGTGATCCAGCCTTTTTCCATGGGCCGATCCGATAAGTCTACCCAAATGGGTTTTCCATAGCTTCGCTCACCCAGGCGAATCCCTGAACCTGGTTTTCCTGTTTCCTGTACTCCTTCCAGCGTATAAAGACAAAGAAATTGATCGAGGGTACAGGGAAAGCATTCGTTGGTTGGGATGGCAGCGGCATTTCCTGGAATTCCTGCCCAATAAAGTTGGGGAGCTCCAAAGGTTTCTGTTTTGGCAAGCAACCCCATTTTACTGGCAGCTGCTCCGGCTTGACGGAGCTGATGGTGCAATTCCGCTCTGCTTTCAGCCCAAAGCAGGATATGGGCATGGGCTCTTACCGGAATTCCTCCCAGCTGAATGGATTCATCCAGAAATTCAGCAATCGAAGAAGCGGCCAATTCATTGGCTCTGGAATAGCGGGACAAGGCATGGAGGCGAAGTCGCTTGCCTTCCAGGCCTGCGTAAAACTTCTCTTTTTCCTGAATCTCAAAAACCTGGGAGTAGATGTGATTGCATTCCAAATTTGAACCCAAAGCACTGGCATTCCCCCAGTAAAACTTACTTTGATCGGTAGAATAGGCCTCGTACACCTGAGTAGGTCCTAGCCTATTGGGCAGTTGATTCAATTCGGCAAAAGAAATCAATCCCAGATGCTTTTGACCCGATTTCCAATCCGGTTTAAACTCCAAATCAAAAAGCTGGGGAAAATCCTCCCTTGCTGCCGGCATCAAATACTGCTCAATCAGTCCCAATTCGCTTTTATTACCCAAAAGCTCAGACTCGCTCAGGGCTTGCATCGGAATCCCTTCTGCCTCCAACAAAAACGCCATTTGAGCAAGGGCATCGGAAAAAACCGTCAAATGGCGGGGTTCCTGAGTAAACGCTTCCACCCAATGCCGCCGAAATAAATTGGATAAACTCGAAGGGCTCAGCTTTTTGTCCCGATTGGGCAACGTCACAAACAGGTAGGAGCGTTGATCCATAAAAGGCCTATTCTGAAAAAACGCTGAATTTTTCTGGTCCAAAAAACCCAAAGGCAGGCTGCCTTTTTCCTGCCACCTTTTTTGAATACACCAATCCTGTTTCCAGACCAAAGTCCGGGCAGGAAGTAATTGAAAGCCTTTAATCAGGCTTCTGTGGATGGCTTCCAGCTCCGATTTACTTTGGGTAAATAGGGCTGGAAATTTCATGGAAAAGCAGGCTGTCAAGTCCCCCTGTTTGGAAACCAAAAAGCCATCTTCATAGGAAAGTAAAGGCAATACCTCATCGAGTTCCCTGCTAGTCTTCATGGAATTAGGTAATTAGGAAAATAGATTAGTGGATTTTTTTAACTCACGATCACAGTTAAACTTCAAAGGAAAGCGGAAGAAGAAGGCAGGTGGAAGCAAGCTGCCCTCATCCCCGTCAACTTCCCCTTTTTTGTTTTACTCAAGCTTCGAAATGGACTCCTGCCCCGAACTCGAATGCAAAAGGGTACCCGCTTGAAAGCCGATCGCTTCATCAGTCCATGGGGTCCCATTTCCCGGTTCCAGACCAGGATCTTCCCGGATAGAAACAAGACCGGGCACAGCGTGAAAAATGCCGCCAGAATTGGCGCCAAGCCTATTCCTGAGAGGAGTAAAAAGAGCAGAATAGTCCCTATTCCAACCCCTATCATATAGTAGAGAAAAGGAGGCTTCAGCCCTTTAAACTCCATTTCATGATCCAATCCTTTATGAATTCGTGACGGGTTCATGGAGGATCAAGGGGTAGGTGCACCAAAGAAACTCTGCAACACAATGGATACAATGACCAAAAAAACGCAGGAACCAAACCAGGCCGCCGCCACTTTTCCGGTATCCGGATCCCCCGAATTCCATTTGTTAAACACCTTGACTGCACCTACCAGCCCCACAATAGCCCCAATGGCATACATCAGGGTAACTCCACTGCTGAAAAACCCGGAAACCTGATTGGAAGCTGCCTCAATCCCGGCAACTCCATTCTGAGCACTTGCTGAATTGATCAGCAGTAACAAACAAGCTGCACTCAGCCTGAAATAGAGCGTTTGGATACTTCTTTTCATCGTCTTACTTGGTTAAGTTGAAACATTTCTAATCGAATACATTTTTGATCAAAAGCAGAAGAATCATCTTTTGGGTGCTTCTGCCAATAGTTCCCGAAAGGGGAATTGATTCAACAAGGCCATTTCTTCCGGCTGCAAGTCCGAAGTAGGTTGTTGATTCAGTTTGCGCTGTAGGGCAAAAGCAAGAACCAGATCATCCCAACTTACTTTTAGAATGCCCTCTTTGGTTTTCCTTTGATTAGCCGAACCCAGATTTTGAAAGAACACCCTCAGGGGTTTCCGGAAATAGCAATAGATCACCCAGCCATAATATCCGGCAACCGTTATCAGAAGCAGGGGCCAAAACCCATCGGATTGTAATAAATGGTAAATCATAGCATTCGCTCTTTTTGAAAGAAGGGTTTCAAACATCCCCAGAAAAACTGAATGTTATTCAGTAGCTAATCCCAACTCGGGTAATTTTTTTTTAGGTTTTTCACCTATTGAGCTTATTTTGGTGAAAAAATTAAGCGCTACCTAAGCTTTTTCGACTGGGATTGAGGTGATTCCCGTCTTCCGGAAAGGCAAAACTGAGCTAGAAAAATCCAGAAAAAAGGAGAATCCCTATTCCAACAAATAGTTGTTCGAGTCTCGGGCTCTACCGAATTTGAAAAACAGAGGATGATCTTTTATTCTAACCGACTTGTCGGGCTGGATAGGTTTGATTTGTATTCTGTGGGAATACCGGAGGATTAAAAACCTTCAAACCTTCTTTTTATGGAAAATCTTTCGTTAAGAAGAGGTTAAAAAAGCCATAAATCAATCCTTATGGTCAGTGGACTTAATTATTTTGTATATTACAATTCGAAATCTTAATCGTCATTTTAAACCTAGTGAGGGTGTTAAGGAAGTAGCCTCCTAAAGATTGAAGTAAACTACATGAATCTTGAGCAAACTTTCATTAAAGTTCTTTGAAAACAAGTGAGTTTTCCTAAGCACTTTCAATTGATTCAATTAGGAGATCAATGTGAGAAATTCTGGAAACTAGAAAAGGGAATAAATAGGTATATCTATTATCAAAAAGACCCAGAACTTACCAGCTGTTTTGATAGGTAGGAGGATATTGTGGGATCAATTTATAGCCCCCTAAATAAGATGGATTCTGGGGAGAAAATTCAATGAGTGGAGGACGTAGGGTTAAACGAACTAAACCTATTGTACCTCCAAATAGATGGTTATTATTTGCAAAATTTCAGAATAGGTTATAATTCTCATTATTTTATCGAAATGGAAAATACATTAAATTTCTTTCAGTCACTAGATAGCAAAGGCCGCTATTTGTTCTTATTGAAAACAAGCACCGACGTTTCCAACGAACTCCTTTCCACATGATTGACAGATTTTTAGAGTTAAAGTCGGAATCCCCAATCAGGATTCGAAGTCCGATTTCTTAACAAATTTCAATCCTACAATGACTCAATGATAAGCAGAACAATTAAAAATTCAATGGACCCACAATTTGTTCGGGGAAGCATAAAGTACAACCGCTAAGTATTGTCATACTTTAGTTATCTACCCGGCAATTTCATTTTGTATAGGAGAAAGAAAAACTATTTCTTACTTCCACAGATTGTTTCAAAATAGCCTCAGTAAGGAAAACTGGAAACTACTGTTTGAGAAGAAAGAATATACTTTTTATGTACTTTCCTCACCATTCCCCAATGGAGAAACCTAAATTTTCCAACATGAGGTTGGCCAGTGTGAAGTGGTTACTAATTTTATAAAAAATGGACCGAAAAAAGACTAAAAAATGAATTAATCTTATAGTTTTTGAAAATTCCTTTCCAGTACCTCTGATTTGAATTTCATGCTAAAAATACCTATCAACAAACATTAATCAGAACCAAGGCACCCAAGTAAAAATTGATACAACTTTTATTAAGTTCCATCAAATTATCTTAAAGGAGTTTTTCTCCCTTGCTTAAAGCTCTGCTTTATTTACTAATGTTAGAAATAAATAATAACAATTTAGTAATATTGAAAATTAGATGGTTTATTGAATCATGAGTTCAATAAACTTGAAATAATTCCGAACCTTATTATCATTCCCTTGTTCGAAAACAGCTATACAAGATAAATTACCATTTTTAACATAGCCAAGTTTAGGATAAAATTCATGCGGTTTAATATAATCAAATTCAGTATTTTTAAAAATTTGAACACTATCTATATTTACAATTCTCCTCAAAGCATATTTTATCTCCCTATCCTTAATATTTTCACTTTTAATGACCATAACTTTATTCATATCACTATTTGAAATAAACTCGGCTAAATGATTTGTTAAATAGTCAAAACAATTAAAGCAAGAAGAGCTTGGCAGAACAAATAAAAAACCATTTGTCTTTGTTGAAAATTTCTTTTCATATGGCAAAAAAAAGTCTTCATCATAAAACCTATCGGCAACTATTTCGGAAAGGGTATCAACCTTTTGAGCAGAAAATTCCACCGAATCAACATTTTTGGAACACGATAAGATAATAAAAATAAGAAATATAAAACTATTTTTCATGAAAAATAAAAATTAGAGGGTTATCACTTCTATTCAAATGATCATACTCCTTAATATCAGTAAAAAAACCGCTTTCTAATGGAATAGAGATATATCCCTTCCCATCGCCAAGTGAACCAATCCGCATCTCCTCTTCAAAATCAAGGATGAATTCTTTATCATTTAAATTAAACTTAATTCTCCTCCCTGATGAAAGACTATTATTATCTTTATTATAGATTGATAAATACGGTTTACCAGAGTTAAAAAAACGAAATGTAAGAAATGAATTACTTTGAAAAACATTACCTACATTAAAAGATTTATCAGTTGAATTGATGTAAGAAAATACATCTACAATAGTAGAATACCCTTTATTAATCAAATCCTCTTTCAACACTTTCTTGTCCTGAAAATCAATATAGTACTCAATAGTTGGCACACCATAACTATTTATAGAATAAATAGTATCGTTAAAGGAATTAACAAAATTAAATTCATTTTGACTCTTCAAAGAAAAGTAATCGTCTCTGTTTATGTGCAAATATTTAGATTTTTCTATTTCAAACGGAAGAAAAGAGTTTTCCAAAGAATACCCTGTGGCCAGGTTCTCACCAAAAAAATTGATTAAGGCATTTGGCTTATCTATAGACAACATATATCCAGGAGTACCCAGTAAGCGATCATCACTTTTCTCTATACCAAAAAGAGGAAAACCTAATTTGAAGCTTATCTCAAAATTAAAATCATAATCAAATTGCAGTAAATTCCTTTGATTAGAATCATAAACCCAAATTCGATTTTGATCAGGCAATAAAATAACGTCCGTCAAGTTGATAAAATCATTAGGACCGTCATTACCCTTTTCAACTTTCGAAATAAATTCTCCATTTCGACCAAACTTATATAAAGCACCTCCACCTTTTATGAATAAGTATTCATCGATTAGGACTTTGTGAATAAAATCTACAATAGATGAATCATTAGTTTCTAGTGGAATTATTTCACTAATTTCGAAAAAATCATCAAAATCGATTACATCATCAGCACTAGGTAAATTTTGTGAAACTGTAGTAAAGGTAATATCTTCTTTTTGTACAGTAGGTTTACAAAAAACAAGAAAAATTACAGGGATAAATATTAGGTTTTTTAATTTCATGAAATTTAAGTGTAGTGTGATTTTTATTTAGTTTCAGAAATACAAGCTGTCTCAGATGGATGTATGAGACAGCTTGTTACTTGTAAACCTAACATTTAGCCGCAGCGCAGGCATCGCTATTGGTATCAGCGCAACAATAACGTGTACCAGATGCATTTCCCATCAATGGCCCACAAGGAGGACATCCTTCTCCTCCTATAACCACAACAACTTGGGCTAATGAATTAGAAGTGAGATCACCTAAAATTGTACCATGATTGGAAGAACCAGATAAATCAATTCCTAGGATTCCAAAAAAACCAAGGCAAAAGATTACCAATAAAATTTTTAACTTTTTCATAGTTGTTAACAGTTAAAGTTTAAAATAATTAAATGAATGTTTGATTTTAAGTATTCTAGTTCACAATTCCAAACCCATCATGATCAGAGACTTGTGATTCTCATAAAAGTACAATTTGGAAACCGGATTTTACCGAAATTATCTTTTAAGAATTTAATCCTCTACTCTTCTGAACCTTAATTTATTTGGCAGTATTTTAAACTAACGAAATAAACGATTGAATTCCAACTATATTTAAATTATTTTCAATTCTTGGAAAAATATAAAGAATTTTTAGAATACATAGTATTATAAAGTCTAGGTTTAGACCAGGAGCTTAATTACTTAAACCTTTCACCTTTTCAGAATATACATCGGTCATGCCTGCCTGATCGGACAAACAGTCTTACGGCATTTTCTGAAATCTATAGATTCCAATTTCCAGTCAATAAAATGGATGGGTATTCAATAATTTTAATCTTTTCGATAGTCAAAGTGAAATGATTAAGAACGCCTTTTTTGGAGAAGAGGTAGTCCTTAAGGTGTAAAACATCGACTAGGATATTGTTTCACTTGGTTACCGAGGACGTCAAAAAATCGGTTCCTGCTGACTCAGGCGATGAAAACGTCTCAAGTCTCAAATAATATCTGAACTGACGAATCCGATCACTCGACATCCCGTAAAGCATTCCGACAAGATATTAAGTTTTTTTTCTGATCGTTTTGTCCCGGAAGGTTGCCACAACAACAACTTACTCTTCAATTTAGAAATTGGCGCAGTATGCTGGAAGCCTCTCATCTTCCCAATTCACCGGACCTGGCATACGTGGCTATATGATTTTAGGTTGCTTGACATTTCGGAGTCTCATTTTCTATATCAAAAGCAGGAGAATCATCTTTTGGGTGCTTCTGCCAATAGTTCCCGAAAGGGGAATTGATTCAACAAGGCCATTTCTTCCGGCTGCAAGTCCGAAGTAGGTTGTTGATTCAGTTTGCGCTGTAGGGCAAAAGCAAGCACCAGATCATCCCAACTTACTTTTAGAATGCCCTCTTTGGTTTTCCTTTGATTAGCCGAACCCAGATTTTGAAAGAACACCCTCAGGGGTTTCCGGAAATAGCAATAGATCACCCAGCCATAACATCCGGCAACCGTTATCAGAAGCAGGGGCCAAAACCCATCGGATTGTAATAAATGGTAAATCATAGCATTCGCTCTTTTTGAAAGAAGGGTTTCAAACATCCCCAGAAAAACTGAATGTTATTCAGTAGCTAATCCCAACTCGGGTAATTTTTTTTCAGGTTTTTCACCTATTGAGCTTATTTTGGTGAAAAAATTAAGCGCTACCTAAGCTTTTTCGACTGGGATTGAGGTGATTCCCGCCTTCCGGAAAGGCAAAACTGAGCTAGAAAAATCCAGAAAAAAGGAGAATCCCTATTCCAACAAATGGTTGTTCGAGTCTCGGACTCTACCAAATTTTGAAAAACAAAGGATGATCTTTTATTCTAACCGACCTGTCGGGCTGGATAGGTTTGATTTGTATTCTGTGGGAATACCGAAGGATTAAAAAACTTCAAACCTTCTTTTTATGGAAAATCTTTCGTTACCAAGAAATTGAGAAAAAGTAATATGTGTATCCGTTTAACTGCACGTAGCCAAATAAAGACAATTTGTGTCAATAAC
>NZ_JAMWZB010000030.1 GCF_024305035.1 Algoriphagus sp. | reverse complement strand
CTTCTCCATAGACCTTACCCTGATTTAGACTAGCAACTACACTTAACGTTCTTTCCGTAATCTCAAAGTTTGCCCCGGTATAGTCAATCGTGTAGTTATCTCCTGCGCTGAGGCTTCCCAGATTGATCGCATAAATGCCTACACCTTCTCCGGATGTTCTGCTTAGGGATCCGGTCAAAATGCTTTCATCGTCCCCATTTTCAAAGCCTGAGACCCCATACGTAAAGGCTGGGTCGACATCCCCGTAGATTTTGTTCTGATCAGCATCAGCGGTAACGATCAGTGTTTTTTTGGATGTAGTAAACATCACTTCATCTCCATAGGTTGTGACACCATTTTGATTGGTATTATACGCTTTTACATAATAAAGCGTATTTAACTGCAAACCTGTGACAAGGTCGGAGTATGCATTACCCGTCAAAGTCATGACAACTTTTGAATCTGAAATATCCGGATTAGGAGTGGTGGAATAAACAATTCCTGTTTCTTGGACGCAATCCAACCCATTCAATAATTCCCCACCAAGCACAGCACTTGAATAACTTATAGAAGATGGATTTGAAGTAGTGAGCGCTGCTGGTATTGGTTCGGTAATTTCAATGGACTCGGTAATAGTACAGCCATTGGCATCGGTAATCTTCACTGAATAGGTTCCGGCAGAAAGTCCATTCACCATAGCAGAAGATGGTCCATGATCCCATTCATAGGTAAAAGGTGCCACACCTTCACTTGGGACAACATTAATCGAGCCGTCAGATCCCCCGTTACAAGTTACATGAGTGGGTATAAGCTCCGCTTTAAGCAGTTTAACTTCAATCAGATTAGTCTTAGTTAGGGTTCTACTACAGCCATCTAAATCGGAAGCTGTTAATTTAACCGTATAAGTACCTGCATTGGTATACTCATGTGTTGGGTTTGGTAGGGTCGAGGTTGCTCCATCTCCAAATTCCCATAAATAACTAATTATTGGAGAAGCTAAGCTGGTGTTATTTGTAAATGATACGGAAAGTGGTCCACATCCTTCGGTAACATCCTGGGTGAAGTCCACATCTGGGCCAATAACCGTTATTAGGTTAGTCTTGGTGATTGATTCCGTGCAGCCTCCACCACCGGTAGTTAAGGTCACAGAATATACTCCCGGTTTTTCATACCTATGCGTTGGGTTTTGTTCATCCGAAGTGTTTCCATCTCCAAAATCCCAATTCCAACTTTCTGCTCCTGTAGATAAATCCTCAAAATCTACTTCCAGCGGGCCGCAACCAAAACTTCCAACCGAATTAAAATCAGCGCTCAACTCATAGTTGGATATCACTTTTTCGATGGTGGTTGAACATCCCAATTCCGTGTCTGTTACGGTGAGTTTGACCGTAAACTCTCCAAAACTGGTGTAAGAATGAATTGGGTTTTGGGCAGTACTGGAAGATCCATCTCCGAAGTCCCATTCCCATTGATCGGGAGACGTAGATTGGTCGGTAAAAAATACGGTAAGTGGACTTGAGCAACCATTCGAAGGACTAAAATCGAAATCAGCCTGCGCATTACATTGGTTTTGATCGATGGTAATGGCTAAACCGTCAGAAGGTAAACTCGTATTCCCTGCTTCATCTGTTGCCGTAGCGGTAATGGAATACGTTCCGTCTGCAAGTAAAGGAGAAGTAAAACTCCAGTTTCCCGAACCATCTGTGGTGGTAGTTCCTAAAGAAACCTCATCTCTAAATAACTCCACGGTAGCATTTGCCTCAGCAGTACCGGTGAATGTTGGGGTTTTGTCTGCAGTACTATTATCCGTATTACTTACACCCGTATCGCTAGCTTCCGTCATATCCGGAACAGAAGGACTTACTGGCGGCGTAAGATCCAAAATCGCAGTGGCTTCAACAGCATCTCCTTGATTTCCTGCCTCATCTACCAGATAAAGCGAAGCAGTTAATTCCCCCTCATCCAAAGGACTAAAATCAAGAGGAATCGTTACCGAGCTTCCTGTAATAGATACCGGTCCTCGTTCAATGGTCTGAGTATTTCCATCACCGGAGCTAGTGATTACCAATTGATAAGTTGAGTTTGCTTCAGCATTTTCTATACTTACCGACCCGGTAGAATTCGATAAATTATAATAGGGCTCATCAAATCTAATCGAATACCCACTTGGAGCAGTAGCATCTTTCTGGACTGTTCGGGACACCGCAGTTCCGACATTTCCCAATGAATCAGTAAGAAAGGCTCTAATCGTGTATTCCCCATCCGCTATTGCACTAAAATTTATTTCAGAACCACTATCCCCCACATCCTGAGTAGTTCCTAGTACTAATTCCGAACCATCCAAAACATTGGAAAAAGGAGAACTTGCAAGAAGGAATTGGTAAGTAATGGTTGCCCCAAGTTCCAAATTAACCATCGGGAATTGATACGCACTTTGGTTGGTGGAATTAATATCGGGGATAGATGAACCAATCGAGTACCCATCAGGAGCAAGTGCATCTACCTTAATGCCTTGCAAGGAAACAACAGGTAAGGTCAAATCCAAATCCAAATTTACCTGATCAAAGATTAGTCCGCCGTTTAAACTTAACCCAATTAAATCGATCCCTTCCGTATCCAGCATATCCTTTTCAATCGTGTAGCTAAAGAGTAATGAAGCGGATTTATCACCGGAAACATACCTGGCTTCTTTGAATTCTTCTCCGATTTGTATCCTCAAGCCTGGAAATCCGGACCCTGTTTCTACCTGAACATTTTCACTCATGACCAAGGTGAACTCAAGCAGATCGCCGGTAGCATAATACCCGTTCTGAGGTATTTCAATTGAGTTAACGGTTGGAGGGGTAGTATCCACAATCTCTCCTACTGCCGCTGCTACAGAAGTTTCTGACAATTGATAATTGGTTTGATCTGCACCGGTTAGCGCAAGTCCAGTTACCGTAACCTCCAAATTGGTACCGACACCAGCCTGTTCAAAATTTCCGGCTACCGGAACAACCAACCCTACTTCATCCCCGGAAACAATATTTCCCTGCAAACTCAAATTTGCGCCGGTGACAGTCACATCCGTATTTCCGTCAAATTCTTTGGTAATCGTTCCAGTTAATTGCGGAGTAAGCGTAGTAGGCAAAAGGGCTAATTCTTTAACGGGAGATGTGGCTTCATTCCCGCAATCATCCACTGTCGTCACTCTAAAATAAACGGTTCCCAATGAAACGTCTAGGTTGGAAATATCAAGGGAAGAATTCTGGGTTCCCGAATAATTACCATTATCTGTCAGAGGGGAAAAATTAAATTGATCCGTTCCAAATTCCCATTGATAGGATGCAATGTTTCTGGTATCCACCAAGACTACTTCAAACGTGGCTGTTTCTCCATAAACCAGGTTTGAAGGGCCGCTAGGCTCATTCAAATAGGCAAAAGGGGATACAACAAAGGTTTTATTGACGGGTAATTGGAATCCAACCGGAGTATCACCCGGATTTGGAGAAGAATCTATCTGCCAAGAGGAAGGGAGATTTAGCAGGTTATTTATCGCAATAAAATCTCCTGACAGGGGATCATCCGTAAGAACGGCACTGGCAATCCGAGTAGAAGAACTGGTTGTTAATGCTGTGTGCTGTATTCCCAACTGGTCAATAGCGGTAGGCAACGAGGAATTTGAAGAGGTGAATTCATCGGCATCCAGTTGATTCCAACCAGATTGAATACTCATCCCTGCAACTAAATCCGGATTTTCTACCGTCCCTGTAAAGGCAAATAATTGATCACCAATAATGCCCAAATCCATGTAAACCCCCGAAATTTGAGTCTGGCGAACTCCAGTAACGGTACCTAAAGTAGCTGAAAGTCCATATTTGGCAAAAATGGTTACCTCTTGACCGTATTCAATACCTCCAGCAGGCACGGTCCATTTGATGACCCCATCACTCAGGGCTCGGTCGGCAAGCTGAAAACCTCCTGAGAAAAGCCAACCCAAATCCGTAAAGTAAACCTCAAACCCTGGAGAAAGGTCCTGCATGATGATAAATGAAAAGGCATCATCTTGCTGACTCCCACCATTGCCATCATCATTCAGATTTACACCTGTGAATGACAAAGCTCCGGGCTTTAAGATACATTGGGCCTTGGCTTGGGTAGCCCCAATTATGATCAGGCAAAGAACTAAAAATGGGGTAAATATTTTTTTCATAACTGCAGTATGAGGTGGATTGCAAGGAAAGCGTTAAGAACAGAGGTAAGTATTGACCCAGCCGGGATAGAGCGGAGCAGGTGTTTTTTGAAGCGTTTGTTTCCAGGCCGAAAGGGCAGTTTCAATTTCAATTTCGGTTACTTGAATCGAATCCGAGGAAACCTCCACCCAATAGAGTTCCGAAAGGAAGCTCCTGCTGGGTGAATCAAAATGAAGGATTCCTCTAACTCCTTGAATCGGATGAGAAAGAAAGGATTGATCCAATGATTCTGGAGAAAATGAACTGCTGGAATTGCTTAACTCCAATTCAAGCATCCGTTCAATAAACAGACTGACTTCCCAACCCAAAGCCGTGTAAGGGGAGTGAAAGCGAGATAGGTCCGCAATAAAATTCTCCGTAAATTTTTTATCTTTTGTATGGTCTTTACCCACTACCCACGTTGAGCAGCCCGAAAAAAGACCAGAAAACTCCTCCTCTTTTTCCTTTTTTATCATCAATTCCTGAATGAAAGTAGGTGAAGCCAAAAGTGTTGACTCGATATTTTCGGTTTTGATCTTTTCTAAAAAAAATCCCGAACTAGGTGCCGACAGTATACTCAATATTACCTGAGGCTTTTTTCCAGAATTAAAAAAAGGCTTGATCGATTCAATGGAAAACTCCTCCTCTTTGGTCGAACTGATATTGATTGCCCCTATTTTTTCTTCTAGACTCCCGAAAGACTTACCAAAAGCATCAAACATATCGTAGCCTCCGTTGTAAAAATCAGTTTGAAGACTGATTTGACTGGTTTGATGTTGCTTTTTTACCTGAATTCCGAGAAAGGACATGGCAAAAAGCTCCCCCAAATTCAAATACCATACCTTGGAATGAACCTTTGGATTCGGAAACCGGGCACCGGATCCTACCAAAATCAAAGGGATATCTAGCTTTTCGGAAAGGGTCACCAATTTCTCTGCCTTAGGATAATCAGCAAAAGCAACCAGCAGGATCACATCATGATTTAAAACCAACTGTTCAGCCTCCTTGTATAAGACCTCTTCATCCTTTCCATAGCCAATATTGGCAGAAATAAGTGTGATCGAATCTCTGAAATACTGCTTCAGCCCCTTTTTTAATCCAAAAAAGAAATCGTACCCCATTTGGGGATGGGTAGTAGAACCCGGTAAAAGAACACCAACTTTTTTCATTAGGTAGGGGAAGGAAATATTCCAAATAAACTAATAATGAAATTGACCGCTAAATAGGGTTGTTGATTCTCATGGGGCTGTGAACCTCCTGTCTGCCCAAATGCAGTATTGGGATCATACCCTTGCGGATCTTGAAGGAAGACTCCTTCTCGTTTTACGCTACTGTAAATATTCTCTCCTGGAGTGATGGCCGGGTAATTTCCCTGAGGAACACTTTGGTTTCCTGCATTTGCCCCATAGGCCTGTAAGCTTGGCCCAAGAACAACATGGGTATGGGCAGGAATCTGATTTGTGGTCAAGGTGACTTGTGCTGCTCCACCCATCTCTCCAATAACAAATCCATTCCCCATATGAATAGGAATACGGCCACGTAGATCCGGAAGGGCAAAGGTAGACTGGCCATCTCCTCCGTAGGTAGTTCCAATCAATTGAAAAAGGGTTTCGTATTCAGAAATAGATACTAAACTCCCGTCGCAGAAAAGCCAACCGGCTGGCGCAAAATTCCCTGCAAATAAACTAATCTGTCCTACAAATGGTGTCATGATTTTATGTTCTAGGTGGGAAAACGCCTTGCATCGCAATTGCGTAGTAACAGGTTAAATAAGGCTGCATATTATTATGAGCTTGGCCTCCTCCACTACTGTCTGTCTCTGCCTCAAAATCAACAGACCCCATTTGACCGGTGCCGGCATCGGCATATAAGAGTGGCTCATTCCCATTGACTTGAGCTCCTTCGGCAAAGGTGGCCGGATAACCTGACTTTGGACTGTCTTGATCTGGAGGACCTCCCGCTGGGATCTTTAGAGTTGCAGAATGCGAGTGAAGTGGGATTTCATTTACAGTGAGCGTTACGGAAGCCAAACCACCCCTTTCTCCCAAATCATGGAGAGGCAAACCGGGACCTTGTCCTTGCTGCATGGGAACCCGACCCTGAAGATCCGGAAGGGCAAAGGTTGACTTCCCATCTCCTCCATAGGTCGTCCCAAGAAGAGAAAATAAAGCCGTATTTTGGGATATAGGTAGCAGTTGCCCATCGCACCAGCTGAATCCTCTAGGAGCGAAGTTAAAAGGAAACATGACGATTTCCCCGACGAAAGAATCTATACCAGACATAATCAATTATTTAAGTAGGTGAAGGGAAAATTCCCTGTAAAGCAATAATGTAATTCAAAGTCAAGTAAGGCATCATATTCGTATGTGCAAGACTTGCTCCCATAGTTCCCGTTTGCAAGGCACCATCAACCGGAGCCATTCCCTCATCTCGTCTTGGAGAAAAGCGGGATTCAAAATCAGGATGGGAGGCCAGAATACGATTTTCAGGATCTAAGGAAATCCCCAAACCCGCCGAAGGAGCGGAATAAGTTGCCGAAGGATTTTTGGGATGGGTATGGGGAGGCAATGCAGCTAGGGACAAAGTATGTTCTTGTTCACCTCCTCGTTCTCCTAAAGTAAAATTCCCCCCTACATGAATCAAACATCTTCCCCTCAAGTCAGGCAGAGCAAAATTGACCCTGCCATCTCCACCAAAGGTAGTTCCCAACAGGGAAAATAAAGCTTGATTTTGGTTAATCGGTAATAACTGCCCATTACAGAGTGCAAATCCCCGGGGCGCAAAATTGAAAGAAACTAGTAGGATTTCAGAAAGAAAGGGTTCCATTTATACTAAGTTTTGAGCTGAAAATTGATGCAAGAAAGCCATTTTCTGTGGATTGGAGGCCTTTCCCGGAATGCAAGAATGGTTGGAAAGCTGGCAAATTTCATAGGCCGAATTAAATTGATATTGGAAATTTCCGACAAAACGTCCCAAATCAGCTGGTCTTGACACCCAAATTTCTTTGCCCTTTTTTGAATGAACCACCCGTGTTCCCAGGGGCATGAAAAACTCATCGTCAACCAAAAAATGATCTATTTGGTGGGAATGACCGAAATAATTCTTCGCTTCTGAAAAACTCATTCCTGATGGATTACCTAAAGCCACAACTAAATCACATTGATAGAACAACTTTAATTCCAGTGCCTTGCTAGTTAAACTTCCCAGAGAAGCACCTGAAACCGGAAGCACTCCCACCCGGTACTTACCACTGGTAATAATGGCTCGTGTAAAGTAGGTTTCTCCTAAAATCAACCCATTGCCTTCCAAATTATTACCAAGGATTTTTACCTTACTTTCCTGAATGAGTTTTTGAAGTTCATTTGATGGAAATTCCATTTCCTGCTTCCCTAAAGTTGCCAGGGTCAATCCGGACGAGACTAGATTTCTGAGAAAAGCCAAATTACGCTCAAATCCAACATCCTTTGTTAAAAAATTACCCGAATCCAGATAAATGGAAGCTGCTGATTTTTCGACCCTTAACTCCTGAATCGAACGTAAGCCCCCAATGGAATCCAAGGGCTCAATCTGCCCTTTAAGTCCCGCAGAATGAAGTACTTGAATTTGGTTAGTTGAATTTGGAACCTTTACTTTTAGTAAAGATTTCCCAGCCCCTAATCCGATTGGCGCCAAAGCCAAAAGTGATGTTGCAATTGAACCGGATTTGAGAAATTCCCTTCGGTTATTTTTTTTCATGGTTAATGTAAATCGGGGTCATGCTTAGTGGTAGGTTGAATTTAGCATCACACCGGTCAGATAGAACAACCTACCCATTTTTTTTAATAATCGGTAAATAAATTACTTAAATGGATTATAAACTAAACGCTACCACTATCAAATACCAAAATAACGAGATCTAAAATAATATTACAATACGTGGAAACACGTATATTAATTATAATTTATTTTACCAACACAAAATCAATCTTCAAACCGTTGAAAATGAATTACATAACAAGCTAAATTTTAAAATATAATTTATTTCCAACATTCAAGTAATTATTCTATATGCCACATTACCAGTATATTATAGTATAATATATCCCATATTGACTAAAGGCAAGTAGCTCCTAGAAATTGAATTTAATTTTTCGTAAGGAATCGGGGATACACCAAACTCGGACGATCCTAAAACTTCCTATCAAAACAGGGAAATCCCTTCAAATTAGAAACCCTCTTTATACAAGTAACCCTTACCAGAGATCCCGGTTCTGCAAATCAGTGAAGTTTACTCAATTTAAACTTCTGAATGCTATAAAAATCCGCTAATTTCGGTTCTGCTAAGAAATCAGGCCGGCTGCAGGATTATTCCCTAGGACCAGTCCCCCTTTAATATAAGGATGGAAAAGGAGCTTATTTCAGATACTTTTTCGAATTAGTTTATAGGGACCGAAAAAAGATCAAGAAAACATCCCCTTCACTTTAGCCTACAAATCAATCACTTATAAACAGGGAAGGGGAACTATACTCCGGGAAATAAACTAATTTTTCAATAAATTAGTAAATTTGAATTTACCTGATTCATATTTTAAGCTCCATGAAGATATTATCACTCATTTTTGCACTCCTCATTTCGGCAAAAATAAGCGCTCAGCAAAACGAGATTTTGCCGATAATCCAAGAAGCCGATAGTCTTTACCTGACTAAATCGTTTGATTTAGCCGCTAGAAAATGGAAAGAAGTCCTCCAGTTAGTCCCTTTAAATGATTCCAATACAAGTCTTTATAAAAGCAAACTGAATTTTTGCCAGGGAAAACTTCTAGACCAAGAAGGAAGCTATTCTCAAGCTGTACTATCCTACCAAAAAGCCCTTGCTCTAATTGAAGCTAAAGGCATGTCAATTGAAAGCAGCTATAAAATTGATATTTACAATGCCCTGTACCATTCCCTGGCCTACTCAGGTGATTGGGAGCAGGCATTGTCCATCGGAAAAAAGGGGCTCCCATTTTTTGATGAAAGCATTGATCAACGAGTCCAAGCTGATTACATTTATGATTTAGGCTATATCAATGACCAGCTTGAAAAAAATGGAGAGGCCATTGAACTTTATCTTCAATCCATTTCAAGGTATAAGGAGATGGAGGAAAACATGCATTTTGACTTGGGCCTGGCTTATCATAATTTAGGAACAGTTTACCGTCGTGTGGAATTTTTTAGCGAGCGATTGAGAAGTTTGGAACAAGCTAAATTTCATTGGGAACAAGATTCTACAATCAATCCTAGCTACCTCTACACGCTCTACGGCAACTTGATGAAGCTCTACATTGAATATGGTGACAAAAAAAAAGCGGAAGACTCGTTTAAATCCATCACCAAACTTGCAGCTAAAAACCATCCGACTTCAATCCAGGCAAATGAACATAGACTAAAAATTATTTACTTCACATTTACCCATCAAAACGACAAAGCTCAACAGGAAATTCAGGATTTTGACCGTCTGTTTCAAAACCTCCCCCTGGATCAAAAACAAGTTTTCAGTGACCATTACCTGGCTGCACTGATCGAGATTGGAGACCATTTTATTAGCCAAGACCTGCTAAATCAAGCTGAACAATACCTCTCTGAGGCTTTGGTCCTTTCCCAAAGATTTAAGCAGCCCTATTTTCGTATGCTTACCTATACAAAATTAGCCAAAATTGCGGTCAACAAAGATGAAAATTCGGTCGCGATTTCCCATTTGCAAAAAGCCATGAGTTCCCGAAATGAAACTGAAATCGGCACGGTCAATGAAGTGAATATCCTAATCAAGTTGGCCACCCTTCAAGCAGAAGAGGGGCTCGTTCAACCTGCTAATCAATCCATAACTGAAGCACTTTCCTTAATAGGGGGTGAACCGCTTCTTGCCCCAAAAGCACTTACCCGAGACACTTTCGAGAAACAGCACAGCTCTTATTTCATCACAGCCCTTCGAGATGCTGCTGAATTTTATCAAATCCAATACCATCTTTCGAAAGACTTAACAAATCTGGAAAATGCCAACCATTTGTTCGAATTGAGTGCTCAAGTCTTTTCCTTGTATTATCAAAACGGAGAATATAACCCGCAGCTTAATCAGCTCAACAAAAGTATTACTGAAGGAATTTACCGTACCCACCGATGGTTGAATAAGCCTCTCTCTTCGGAATTGATTTCATTGATTGAAGAAAATAATTCCCAAGTTCTCCGCAATGAATTTGAACGAAAACATCTTCAATTTCTCAACGTGACAGAACAAACCCTAGCTCAACGAAACCTTTTAGAACTCAAATTAAATACGCTGGAGGATCAAGACTCCTCTTCCATCCAATTGCTCCAAGACTCTCTTGGGCAAATCGACCAAAAAATTGCTGAAGAAGCGCCCCTATATTTCTCATTTTATCAACAAAAAATAGGTTTGCAACAAATTCAGGATCAGCTCGATTCGGATCAACTGATCCTAAAATATTTTATAGGTTTAGACCAAAGCTACGCCCTTAGTATTTCTAACTCATCCATCGGGCTAGTTGAACTAGGCCAAACTGACTCCATTCGAAAAAACCTCGAAGCCTACTACCGATTAGTCCAAAATCCAAAGAAAAACCCAAATAGCAACTCCCCTGCACTATCGGCACAATTAATCAGCCCTTTCTCCGAGGAACTCAAAAAGTATAAATCTGTGACTATCATTCCGGATGACTTCCTTCATTACCTTCCTTTTGAGGTGTTGCAAACCGATCAAAACCTGTTCATCCAGTCCCATACCATTCAATATGCCAATTCGCTCGCGTTGTGGTTACTCATTAAAAACAGTAAGCCCAAAACGGATTCTGACAAAAAGCTATTGGCGGCATATGCTCCTCGCTACCCAACTACGGATCAAACCAAGACTAGCCCAAGAGCCAATCGTTTTCAAGATATCGCAGGAGCTACTGCCGAAGCAACTTCCATAGGAAAGTCAATCCAAGGAGACCTGTACCTTGACCAAGAAGCCAGCATTGCCAATTTTGTCGAATTGACGACATCTTATCAGATTTACCATTTGGCCATGCATGCGGTGTTGGATGAACAGGATCCCGAGCAGTCTGGCTTGGTATTCCAAAACAATGAATACCTTGATTTTTCCTCGCTGTATAGTCTTTCGTTCCCGGCAGAACTTGTGGTTTTGAGTGCTTGCAATACAGGAATCGGAAAATTGGCAGCCGGAGAAGGATTACTGAGTCTCTCAAGAGCCCTGACTTACTCTGGGGTAAGATCCAGTGTGTATAGCCTTTGGGAAGTACCCGATCAGGAGACTTCAGAAATCATGATCGATTTCTACAATCATCTGCAACGTGGAAAAGACAAGGCGACTGCTTTGGCCGATGCAAAAAAAGATTTTTTACAAAAAAACCCTCTAAAATCCCATCCTTATTACTGGGCAGGATTTGTGATTAATGGAGACACCTCACCAATTCAATCCCAGGCTTTGCCATTTCATTGGTATCTGATCATTCTATTGATTTTAATTACCGGGTTTGCAATTATTCAGTTTAAAAAAAGGGGGCTATCAATCTAATTCTTCAAGAAGTTGTGTTGCCCTTTCTTTTAAGGGATGATCACTTTGGGCGACCTGCTCCAAATAAAGCCGGCTTGAAGCAGTATCCTTAATTTTTAGATAGGCCAAACCCAAATACCAATGGACCACTTCTGTGAAATCACTTTTACTTTCCTTCCAAGAGTAATTCTGAAAAACCTCAATTGCCTGTTCAGCATCTCCGTTAGCCAAAAGACTCATGCCGTAGTAAAAATTCAAACTAGCTGAACGATTGGATTCCAGGTGCTTTTGAAAGGCTTTTGCTGCCTGTTCAAAATCCCCCGCATTGTAATAAAGAAACGCTTGACTCGCTGAATTCTGGGCGCCATCCTCACTTCGATTGCTGAGATTTATTACATCGGGATAGGGTTCAAAATAGGCGGAATATAAGTCCTGTTCACCCATTCGATTTTGATAAAACAGGAATGACAAAACCAAAAGACCAATCAATACGGCGGCATACGTAATCCACCGGGTTTTACTCGAACGATCCTGATCCAGTTTTCGAAATCGCTCTTTTAGCGGCTGATGATTTTTGGTTGCGATGGTCTGGCTAATTTCTACCTCGGCAAAGAACTCCCTGCTAAAATCTTCATCAGAATTCAGCAGTTTTTGCAGGTCTTGGAATTCGTCCTGAGTCAATTGCCCGCTAAAATATTTTTCCACTAACCCCTCTTTATTCATGATCTTTTTTGACAAATTCTTTAAGCTGCTTCAGACACCGTGACTTTTGGCTTTTCAACACATCCTTAGAGGTGTAATTTAAGGCATGCAGAATTTCATCTAATCCCATCCCTTCATAATAGAACAGGTTTAAAATTTCCCGACATTTCGCACCCAGACGCTGAAAGGCTTTTTCCAAATCCTGCTGCCGCTCCTCTTGAATGTCCACTTCAAAAAGCCTCAATTCCTCAGAAATATATATCAACTTTTCTTCAGCCTCAAATCGCTTGGCTTTGTCCAGGTGTTTGTAGATTTTAAACTTCCCAATGGCAAACAGGTACGTTTTAAGCGTACTGGTCAATTGAGTCAGCTTATTTTGATGCACATTATCATAAAAACTGAGCATCGTCTCCTGGTACAAATCCAGAGAATCCTCAGCTGATAGGCCAAATTTCCCGGCAAACAAGCAAAACTCTCCTTTATAAGTAAGATAAACCTCATCCAACGCCTTCAAGTCTCCCCGCTTTAGTTTATCCACTAAATACTGGTCTTTAATCATTAATCTCTTTTTGGCAAAAAGTAAACATCCACAAAACTAAACGATTTTTTATTTTTTGAATCATCACCATTTAAGCCACGGATTAGTGTATGGATACAACAATTTATTAGTGAACTGGATTCCATTGGTATTTTTTTTCAATCCCCATGTTTACTTCTGCCTTTAGGAGGTATGAATAGGTAAATGTTCAACCAAAATTAAAAACTCATGAAGAAATTTACTTTTACACTCTTATTTGTAATGGGCTGCTTTTTCAGCCTTCAGGCTCAAGACCAAACCAGAGTGGGAGCACTTTTAGCCTATGGCTCAGAAATCGAAAGTCTAGGAATCGGCCTCAATGCTGAGTTTCCAGCCATGGAGAACCTGACCATCGCTCCGTCTATTATTTATTATTTACCTCAAAAAGAGTTTGGGATTTCAGTCAATTGGCTGGAAGTAAACGCCAATGCCAATTACTACTTCATTTCTGATGAAAAAATGAGTGTCTATGCTTTAGGCGGTATCAATTACAGCAGCATCTCGGCTTCAACCGATGGAGGATTGGGTATGGGCAGCTATAAAGCCTCTGAAGGACGTCTCGGCCTCAACCTCGGAGGAGGAATCAACATTGAAACCGGTGGCAATCTCATTCCTTTTGGCGAACTCAAATATGTCCTAATCCAAGGTGGACAACTGGTCATCGGTGCAGGGATCAAATATACCCTATAGCCTAATTCTATACACAACCAGTATCTGGTCCTGAAATCATTCAATCAAAAAATTCAAATCAATACCCCTTTAAGATGACAAACTATTTTAAACTCCCTCAATTCCTTTTCCTAATCTCCTGCTTTTCAGTAATTCTCTTTTCCTGTGACCGGGATGAGGATAGTGAACCCGTAGAAGAAGAACTGCCTCCGATTGCGCTGGACTGTAATTACTTCTCGGAAAATCGGATCCTGGAAAATGATCCTCGAAGGCCTATAGACTATGTAATCAGTTGCTATACCAACGTTCAAGGCAGTCTTCGCATTGAAGCGGGGGTAGTCATTGCCTTTGAGAACCATGCAGGAATGCGGGTGGACTTGGACAATCAATTATTTGAAGTCATCGGAACCGAAACAGAACCGGTCATTTTCACTGGAACCAGGGCTCAAAATGGATTTTGGAGAGGCATTTACTTTACTGAAGCACACAATGCCAACAATATCATCGAACATGCTGTCATTGAATATGCAGGTTCACAGCCTTTAAAAGAAACCTCCCCTATTTATGAAGGGGCGTTGGCTCTTCGCGGTGTTTCCGGCACCCCTCCTCAGGCATTGACCTTGACTAATGTCGAGATTCGCCAAAGTGGAAATCATGGACTTGATTTTAGCGGACTCGAAACCAATGCCTCGGTCTCTGTTTCCCAGGTTACCATTACAGAAAATAACGGTTTTCCAGTGAAGGTATCGGCCAATATGGCTCACATTTTTGATGCATCATCTTCTTTCGAAGGAAATGGGTCTGATTTTATCAACATCGTCGAGGACCATTATGAAATCAATTCTACGGTCACCTGGGCAGATTTAAATGTACCCTATTTGGTGGATAGTAGAATTCACATCAAAGATGGCGGAAACCTGACCCTAGAGGCTGGTAGTGAATTTTATTTTGAGCCAGAAGCCTATATCCAACCCTATGACGGTTCCACTGACGGAGGAGCAGATCTGAGTTTGAAGATATTGGGTACCTCCACAGAACAAGTCTTATTGGCCGCCGCCAACGGGACCAATTGGGGTGGGATTCAGTTTGGTTTTACCCAAGAAGACAACCAAATCTCTCATGCTATTATTGAGAATGCAAGAGGGGATTTCTTTGCCGGAAATCAAACCAACACCGGAGCCATCTACCTTCATGCCCGTCCAAGACTCAGTATCGACAATACCATTTTCAGAAATCTTCCCAACTGTGCATTCTATGGTACCGGTTCGGACTCATTCGATCATCTAACCACCTCAAATCTTGCATTTGATACGGTAGGCCAAGAATACTGCGAAAATTAAATTATCCTCCTGAGGATGTCCACAGGACATCCTCAGGACTCAAACTATTGATTTACCCTAAAAACCATAAAATGAAAACTAGAACTATCCTATCCGCATTTCTGATTTGTCTGGGTTTAGTGGCCTGGAGCTCTTTTTCTCTTGCCCAACGCATTTCTGAAGAATCCATTTTCGGAGTGTGGGAAGTGGAAGGCACCATCCTGGGAGATAATGGCGAAGGTTTTGTTTTGCCCCACAAACACTCCGCTCCGGACTGCGGAAAAGATCATACCCAATTCACGGAAGAATTCACCGCCAAAGACGTCAAATACAAAGAAGATTGTAGCCCGGTAGAAAATGAATTTTCCTGGAAACTGGAAGAAAATACCCTTACACTCACCAAAGGAGAACGATCCGTACAATGGCATATCCTCAGTATTGAAGATGGGCAAATGAAAGTAGGGATTCAGGTTCGACCTGATTCTGAAAACAGGATGTATGTAAGCTACAAGAAAAGAGAATAGTCTGAAGGAAATACCGCGAACTCCTTACTTTCCAACAGGGTCCAAATGATCCAACACTTAAATGATCACATCAAATCAAACTAGTATGAATAAGCTCATAACCCCCATTATTCTAGCAATTCTGATCACCTTTAGCTCCTGCAAGGATCAGGAAGACACCAATCCAATCTCCTCTGATCAGATATCCTTTGAGGTCAGCGGGGCTATTTCCGGTGAGAAAACCGGTTCATCTTATGTGGTGGTAGTCGAAGGAAGTAATTCTTATGTAATCTCAAGCAATGACGGGACCTCCTTTGATGATCAAACGTTTAGTCTCTCCTTCTATAAGAGTTTTGCAGACCAAGACCTCTCCAATCCAGCACCAGGCACCTATCCTATCGGAACTGTGGCTGATGTGCTCAATGTAGATGGTTTTTGGGTCGTATATACCGATACCCAATCTGGGAAAGAATATGGAGCACGAAATGTGGATGGTACGCTCACCATCACCAGCAGTTCCAATAACCAACTGGCAGGAACATTTGAGTTTTCAGCTGGTAGTTTTAATGAAGGTGACGGAAATATTCAAATAAGCCAGGGCACCTTTTCGGCATCTGTTGACTAAAGACCATTCATTCCTTACCCTCTAATTAAAGGGGGTAAGTTTTTTTATTTCTTAAACAGAATCCCACTGAACCCTTGATTTTTCCTTAAATTTCTTGAGGAAAAAATCAAGAAATAGGTTACCCTTTTTTGGTAAGGAAACCTTTAAAACCTGCTTAATTAAGAATTTTTAAGGCCATTTTGATGAATTTTTCCACAGCAACTCCCCACTGAAAAAGCCCGCAAACCTGCTCTAAGCCCAAATAGGGCCTTTGGCACAGCAATGGTAAACTAATCCATAACCGCAGACAAGCTGTGGTTTTGGGATCCGGACCCCTTTCACACTGAAATTTTACCATAACCTAAACCAACAAAACAATGAAAACGTCCATGTTAATTGCCGCAATGTTTGTATCAGGAATGGCCCTTGCCAATCCAGCTACTTCCTTGAATCCGAATACTATTTCCCTAGAACAGCAGGAAGGAAAAGTAAAAATCGAAGCCGATGATCTGCCTGACCCGGTCAAAACGACCATCAGCAATGATGAAACAATCAATCAACTTTCGATTCTTGAAGCTTGGAAATGGAACACCCCGGAAGGAAAAACGCTGTTTGAAGTCGTTTTTGATAACGGGACCGAGGAAAAATTCTCCAAAAAATATGATGAACAGGGGAATGAAATCAAAGAATAAGTAGCTTTTTCACTTTTTAAAAGCACCAGATACGAATCTGGTGCTTTTTTTGTTTTTACAATGACAATTAACCCGAAGTATGAAAAAGATTTTATTAGTCGAGGATGATCTTACTTTTTCGAGAATTGTCAAGACCTTTTTGGAGAAAAACGGATATGAGTTAAAAAGTACGACCAAGCTGAAAGAGGCTAAAAATCTATTGGCCTCGCAAAGGTTTGATTTACTAATAGCCGATTTTAGGCTGCCCGACGGAACTGGGATAGAATTGCTTCAGTGGTCCAAGAAAGAACATCCCGACACCCAGGTGATTTTGATCACCCATTATTCTGACATCAGAATTGCCATTAAAGCCATGAAATTGGGGGCATTCGAATACATTACCAAGCCGATTAATCCAGATGACCTTTTGGCCACGGTACAGGAATCCTTGGCTTTAAAATCCAAGGCAGCCACTGCCCCAGATCAGCCAACAGTTCAACCCCCTGCAAATTCCCAACCTCAAAATCCAACCCCAACCTATGTAGTGGGAAATTCTGATGAGGCCGAAGTACTTGAAAAACACCTCCAATTGGTGGCTCCAACGGATCTAAGCGTATTGGTTTTAGGAGAGACTGGTACTGGAAAGGAATTTATTTCACAGCGGATTCACGAGCTCTCCGAGCGAAAAAACGGTCCTTTTATTGCCATTGACTGCGGGGCATTGCCTCGTGAACTAGCCGGAAGTGAACTTTTCGGGCATGTCAAGGGTGCGTTCACCGGAGCCCTGGAAAATAAAACAGGACATTTTGAATCGGCTCGCGGCGGAACTATTTTTCTCGATGAGATAGGTAATTTGGGTTATGAAGTTCAAGTTCAGTTATTGAGAGCAATCCAAGAACGAACCATTCGAAAAATTGGTGGAAATAAAGAGATTGAAGTAGATGTGAGAATCATCGCTGCTACCAATGAAAATCTTCTTCAACAATCAGGTGAAGGACATTTTAGAGAAGATCTTTACCATCGACTCAATGAATTTTCCCTTCACGCCATCCCTTTGAGAAGACGAAAAGAAGACTTAAACTTATTTGCCGATCACTTTTTGACTCAAGCTAATCAGCGCTTGAATAAATCAGTAAAAGGGTTTAGTTCAGGGGTTTGGGAGGTTTTCCTAAGCTATCCATGGCCTGGTAACTTGCGAGAATTGAAAAACATCATCAAACGTGCAGTATTACTTACTACTGGAGAACTTGTTGAATTAGACGCGCTTCCGGTAGACTTGATTAATGCTGAAATTGCCGATCCCTCACCTTTGACAACCAATCAGTCATTGGAATCATCGCAGGATTTATCATCCCTTAAAAATTACAAAGATCATTGGCAGGAACAAGAAAAAGACCTCATTGAGAAAGTTCTTAAAGAGACCCAATTTAACAAATCCAAAACTGCGCGAATCCTCAAAATGGACCGAAAAACACTTTATGGGAAAATGGAAAAATACGGACTGAATTAAGAATCAGCTATCCCCTTCGAATCAATAAAACGTTGGAGTCCTACAAGCAATTCTTTTACTTTTTGATCCAAAAGTATCAATTGAGGGCCTGTTGCCTTGCTATTTCCGAGCTTGAGGCTGGTTTCAATTTTTCGTGCCAAGTCTCCTGATTCGGCTTTAAGCTGACCTAACCTACTGCCAAGCTGATGGCAAATTTCGAGAATCTGTTCATAACGATTCGAAAGGCGAGCTTTTCGTAGCTGCTCCATATTTTTTGCTGTCTCCTGCATTAAATCCTTGAGAATATCCCTCAATAATATTCCATCCCCCATACAAAAGCGATTCAGGTCCGCAAGATCAAAAAGCGCATCATTCCTTGGTTCTACATGCTCAGCAGGTAAGTAAACCCGGTTCACACCTTCTGGAAAAAATTTACTCAAAACGGCAATCAATCTTTTTTCTTGAAAAGGTTTGAATAGAATATCACTGAAGCCCCACTGCATCAATTTTTCTTTTTCTTCGACAAAAACATTTGCCGTCATGGCTATAATGGGTTGATCCTGATAGCGTGCGTGCGCTTGAAGCAGTTTGACTACATCAAATCCGGATACTTCAGACATTTGGATATCCAAGATTGCCAAATCAAAGGATTCCCCCTCAAACTCATCCCTAAAGGCAAGACCTCCTTCGTAAATGATAGTTTCAGCTCCAAAATAGTGCAGAATAAGAGCCAGGTATTGAAGGCCTATGGGGTCATCATCAACCAATAAGATTCTCTTTCCAGTCAAATTGAGCACGAGCTCATCCTGCTGTGTTAGCTGCGGGGATTCAGCAACCACCATTTCCATGGGGATTGTAATTTGCATGCGGGTACCTTTTCCTTCCTCACTTTGGGGAAGAATTCTTCCTCCCATCAGAAGGACCAGGCGGTGAACGATCGCAAGCCCTAAGCCGGTACCCCCATATTTTCTGGAGATGGAAGAATCTGCCTGATCAAATTCTTCAAAAACCTTGGACAAAACTTCTTGGCTCATCCCAATGCCACTGTCCTCCACCTCCACAAATAGGTGATGATCTCCCCAGTTTACCCGAACTTCAATCCATCCATTTGGGGTAAACTTGAACGCATTGCTCAATAGATTACTCAGGATTTGCTTAATCCGTAAGGGATCGCCTACCAGCCAATGGTGTTCAGGCAGATCAAATTTCCATCTGAAATCCAAAGCCTTCTCCTGAGCTTTGAGTTCAAAAAAATCCATCAAGGATCCAAAGAGCTCCTCTGGATCAAAAGGCTTCATTTCCAATTTCAATTTGCCTGCTTCCAATTTGGAGAAATCCAGGACCTCATCGACAATCTCCATCAGGGTTTCTGAGGCATAACCAATCATTCTTAAATGAGCCTTTTGCCCCTTGCCGAGTGGCGATTTCCCCAATACTGCACAATAGCCTTGAATGACATGCAATGGATTCCTGATTTCATGGCTCATATTGGCTAAAAACTCCTGTTTGGATTTGGCAAGTTGATCCGATTTCTGGCGGGCCAGTTCAAGATCATCCTGATATCGTCGGACCAATTTGATTTCCTTAAGAATGGAATAGACCATAAAACCACTTCCCAAAACTGCAAATACACCAAGGATGATCAAGAAAACAGTCACATCGAAAGCCAGTCCATACGCCTGTTGGTACTGGAATTTGGAATCCTCTAAAATTCGTTTTTGCAAAACTCCCAGTAGGTCTTGGATCCTGGCAATCAGCTCACCCTGCCGGATAGAAAGATCCTCTTCAAGTTGGGCTAAATTCCCACGCTGAAGGGACTCTTCACGATAAATCCGTTCGATGACTTCATGGATATTGACCAAAATGCTATCCAAACTTCCCGCGTGATTTGAAGGGGATAAACTATCTCGCTGTAAATACCCGATTAAACGTCTCATTTCGGGCTTTTTTGAAATCTGGGAAAAACTTCTCTCCAAATTGCGGGTATGGTTCAAGGAATCTGCTCGGCCATTGGGTGTACTCCAAAGGTCATTGTACAAACTATCCCGGAGATTGAGCTCCCGAAGGGGTTGGGTCTCCAAAACCTCCGCTCTTCGTCGGATTCCCAATTCAACTTTACGTAGTGCTTCTTGAGAAAAATTTCTATTGGCCAAATTGGACTTGACCTCATAAAGGTTTTCATAACCTGTAACTAAGGCTAGCAAATTAGAACGGATTCCTTGAATATCTTCACGTTCATGTCCGGTTGAGGCAAGTGATTCCAATTCATCCAAGCGGCTCTCCAAGTTGTTTAAGGTAGAATCTTGAACTCTAAAATCTTCCTTGGAGCCTGATCCTTCAGCTTGGGTTATTTGAATAATCTCTGCTTGTAGTTTATTGAGCGAGCTGAGTTTTTGATCAGGTTGGGAAAGCTGGTCCATTAAAGCCAACAGCCGGTTTAGGGTATAGTAGGTGAGTCCGGAAACGGCTAGCAGAAAAGTGGCTGCAAGAAAAAAGCTGAACACCACCTTGCGTTCGGTTTGTATTTTTGGAGAATTCAATTTCATAGGAGTATGCTCAAAATCTCCAATAATTATTCCAAGTCATTGGTATGGATCCTTCACCGAGGTTAAAAGTCAAAGGCTAAAAAAATCCACCTTCCTGGCCCATATCATTGATTGATCCCTGAATTAATAATTAATTAACTCAAGTTAGCGATTTAAGGACACCTTCTGTTGGTAAATTTGACTATTCCAAAGTCTAGGATTATGTCACAGTTTTTAACTGAATCACAATTTGAGCGAGTTTTCAAAGCACATTGGCGGGAGATGTATCAGGCTGCCTACTATAAATTGAAAAATCACTCCCAATGTGAGGATTTGATTCAAGAAGTTTTTGTCTCGCTCTGGGAACGAAGAGAAAAACTTCAGGTTCAAAAAAACTGGAGGGCCTATTTATTGACTGCGGTTAAATATCAGGTCATGCGAAATTTGGTCTCGGTTCAACGATGTGAAGTGTCCTTAGATGACTACATCGAACCCGCTCAGCAAGAAGAATTTTTGGATTTGGAGTCCCTGTATTCCCGAATTGAGGTAGAAATCGAAAAGCTTCCCGGTAGAGCTGGTCAAATATTCCGAATGAACAAACTCGAAGGATACACTGTGGATGAAATTGCTGAAATCTTGAATTTGGCACCACAAACGGTCCATAATCAGCTGAGTATAGCCCTAAAAGGATTGCGGTCGGAATTAAAACACATTTCACCCCTGTTTTTCCTATTTCTCCATTGGCCGAATTGATTCGATATTAAATTTTTCTCCTCCATTTTAAGATCAAGTTAATTTTCTACTCGGTTTCTTGACAATTTGCTAATCCACCAAACCGGTAATCCAAGCGCCAAACGGTACTTTATCCCTGAAACCAAACAGGTAATATGGATACGTTTGACCGGGCAATTATTCGCAAGGTACTTCTGGGAAAGGCTAGCCAAGACGAAATCGAGGCATTCAACCAATGGTATAAGAGGCAATCGGAATCCCAAGTGGATTTACGCCTGCTTCTTGGTGAATCAGGGGATAATTTAGAGCAGAAACTTTGGGGAAAAATCAAAACACAAACCCAACTCAAAAAAACACCCTCAGGAAAAAGATTTCCAATCCGGTTAATCACCCGATTTGCCGCAGTTTTCCTTTTCTTCTTATTGAGTATTGGAGGAATTTTTTCTTTGATCCTATCCTATCCAGATCAAACGGAAGAAACCCAAACTTGGAAGGCTTTTGAAAATACCAAAGGGATGATCAAAACCATCCAACTCCCAGACGGAAGTAAAGTGCAGTTGTTTCATGATTCTAAAATTTGGGTGGCTTCCGATTTTAGCCGAAACAGAACCATCAAGCTCCAAGGAGAAGCATTTTTTGAAGTAGAGCGGGATTCGCTAAACCCTTTTCGGGTTTACACCCACTCCATCACCACTAAAGTTCTGGGAACCTCTTTTCTCATTCAAGCCAGAGACTCTCTTTCTGAGGCTGTCCAAGTGAGAACCGGGAAAGTTTCTGTCAGTCTACCGGGGAAATTCCATCAAGAATTAGAACCGGGAAACCGACTGGAATGGACCGATTCAATCCTTAAAATCGAGGATAAGGCAGACGATCAAGCCTTTGACTGGGTAGATGGGGTTTTACGCTTTGAGAATGAAACCCTTGCAGAAATGGTCTCTAAGCTGGAAAACTGGTATGGGGTCACCATCTCATTGGAAAAAAATCCTTCCGCTTCCTGCCGGCTTACGGGAACCTATCAAAATCTCAGTCTAGAAGAAATCCTAAAGCTGATCAGCTTCTCTATTCCGCTGGATTATCGAATTCAGGAAAATCATGTCCAACTTCATATCCAATCATGTCAACCCTAAAAAAAGGGTCTGCGGCAACAGACCCTCCTTATCCGAATCTTCATCTACCAAAACAAAAACACGAACAAACAAAAGTATGAAAAAAAATCTACTCACGATTAAATGGCTCCTGATGAGAATATTATCAATTTGCCTGATCCTGGTCTGCCTGCAGACCTTGGCACTAGCTGAGCGTTCCTATGGGCAGAAACTGTCTGAAACTTACCTTACCGTTTCCAACACAGAAATGGAACTGGAAGCTTTGATTCGTATGATCGAATCTCGAACCGAATTTGAGTTTTCCTACCAAAGCGGGATGCCCATGGATTATCCTATCCTGTTGGAAGCTAAATCCATGAACCTGGAGGAGATCCTTCGGCAGGTAGCCCGTCAAACTGGCTTAACCTTTCAACAGATCAATACCACAATTGCCATTGCCGAGAACAAAAAATCAGTCCAAGAAAAAGAAGCTCCTGCTCAAGTGGAAATCAAGGGTACCGTTTATGATGCGGAAACCGGAGAGACACTACCCGGAGTAAATATTCTAATTCAAGGAAAAAATCGGGGCACTACCACCGAAATTGACGGAAGTTATCAACTATCGGTTGAAGAAGGTGATGTATTAATTTTCTCATTTGTAGGCTATGAGCGCCAAGAAATTCAAATTCAGAACCAAAGCATTTTAGATGTCCAATTAGCCCTGGATAGCAGCGTGCTTTCGGAAGTAATTGTCACCGCTTTAGGAATCAAGCGTGAAGAAAAAGCCATTGGCTATGCTGCTCAGCAGGTGGCATCTGAGGATCTCTTGGAAGCTCGATCCAACAATTGGTCTGATGCACTGAGAGGGAAGGTTGCCGGCTTGAATATTTTGAGTGCAGGTTCAGGCCCAATGAATTCCTCCCAAATCAGCCTACGTGGAAATACCTCCTTAAACCCGAATTGTAATTTTGCTTTGATTGTGGTAGATGGTGTTCCCATGAACTCGGGCTTAACTTCCTCTGGGGTAGGAAATGCCTATGGTGCCGGATCAGGAAATGACGTTCCGGTTGATTTTGGAAATGGAATAGCCGATCTCAATCCCGATGACATTGAAAACATCACCGTGCTAAAAGGGGCTAGTGCCACTGCATTATACGGAAGCCGTGCAGCTAATGGCGCTTTGATTGTTACAACTAAAAGTGGAAGCAGAGCCCAAAAAGGGTTAGGAGTTACGGTCAATAGTAATATTAGTTTTAATGACATTTTAAAATGGCCCGATTATCAATATGAATATGGACAAGGTACGGGTCGTGCCTTCAATGCTGATGGGGAGCTCTATTACTCCTATGGCGCATCTGAGGATGGCAATAATACGGGAGGAACAAGCTCCGCATTTGGGCCTAAATTCGATGGACAATTCTATTATCAATATGACCCTACCGTAGAAGGGCAATCCTTGGAGCGACAACTTTGGCAACCTTACAGAGATAACATCAAAGGGTTTTGGAGAACCGGCTTTAATGCGGTCAATAATGTGGCCATTGAAGGAGGGAATGATAAAGGTTCTGCCCGGGTATCGTTTACCCATACCAAAAACGAGTGGATCATGCCCAATACCGGGTTTGAGCGATTTGTGGCAGCACTTTCGGTCTCTCAGCAGGTATCCAAAAAGCTACGGATCAATGCCAAGGCCAACTACACTAACAAAAAAAGTGACAATCTCCCGGCTACAGGCTACAATAATCAGTCGATTGCTTATTTTATGATTTTTCAAAACCCCAGCATTGACTTGGATTGGTACCGCCCGATCTGGAAGAACGGACAGACGAACATCGACCAAGTCCATCCCTTCAGCAGATTCATTGACAATCCATTTTTGATTGCCTACGAGATGACCAACTCGGTCAACAACAATGCTTTTCTGGGAAATATTTCAGCCAATTATGAATTCAATGAGCACTTTGACTTAATGCTTCGCTCTGGTATCACCATGAGCCAGGAAGAACGCGCCCAGCGTAGACCCTACAGCTCTGCCAACTTCCAGCGCGGTTATTACAAAGAGCAAGATATCACCAACTATGAAATCAATTCTGACTTTCTTTTTACCTACAAAGGGAAAATTGGTGAGCGATTTACGATCAATTCCAGCATCGGTGGAAACCAAATGAAACGGAATTACCGATTGATCAGTGCGGATGTGATTGGATTGGTTATCCCAGGGGTTTTCAAGCTTGCCAACGGGGTAAGTAATCCAACGGTCTCTACCCGGGACAACAATCGAGTGATCAATTCCCTCTATGGATTGGTTTCTATGGATTTTGACGAAAAAATCTTTTTGGATTTAACTGGTAGAAATGACTGGTCTAGTACTTTGCCTATAGAAAACAACAGTTTTTTCTATCCATCTCTGAGCAGTAGTTTTATTATCTCTGACATGGTCAATCTTCCCAGGCCTATTAGCTTTGCAAAGCTTCGGATTTCAGGTGCACAGGTCGGAAATGACACCGAACCTTATCGAACCTCAAAATACTACAGCCAGAGTGATTTCCCGGGTTCCGGTTCTGTTCCCACCACCTTGTTCAATACCAACTTTAAGCCCGAAATCACCTCAAGTTTTGAGACAGGGCTTGAGCTGATCTTTTTTGACCGCCGAATAGGATTGGATGTCAATTACTACATCTCTGAAACCCGAAATCAAATTATTCAGGTTCCCATTGATATTGTAACCGGTTTTTCCTCTGCGATCCTGAATGCCGGTGAGGTCCAAAATAAAGGCTGGGAAGTCATCCTAAACGCAACCCCTATCCGAAGAGGAAATTTTGAATGGAACACCAACCTAACTTGGGCTAGAAACCGAAATAAGGTATTGTCCTTACCTGATGAGGTAGAAGGAAGTCAAACCATTGGCAATGGAGGCAATGCAACTATCATCGCCAAAGTAGGCGGCACCACCGGTGACATCTATGGATTTGGCTTTGTGCGATCACCTGAGGGAGAAATTGTTTACGGATCCAATGGACTTCCAGTTAGACCTAAGGAAATCCAATACATTGGAAATGCCTATGCAGATTGGAAAGGAGGCTTGCGTAATGAGTTTAAATACAAAAATCTTCGCCTCTCGATTTTGTTTGACGGCCAATATGGAGGGATTGTTTATTCACAAACTCACCACAAAATGTCCGAAATGGGGAAACTTACCCATACGCTCAGAGGGAGAGAAGATGGCTTTATCATCGGCGATGGTGTAGTTCAAAATGAGGATGGTTCCTATTCTCCAAACACCACTCAGGCCTCCTTACCCGATTACTACCGGGAATATTACCGAAGAGCCAATGTCGAAGCCAATTCATTTGATGCTTCCTTCCTAAAGCTCCGTGAACTCCGTGCTGAATTCAATGTACCTGCATCAATTTTATCAAAAACTTCCATCCGGGCAGCTTCTATTGCTTTTTACGGACGTGATCTGGCGATGTGGACCAAGTTCCCCATTTTCGATCCGGAGACCGCCGCATTGAATGGCTCTACCTTGCTTCCGGGAGTAGAAATGGGACAGCTACCCACACCACGAACATTCGGTGCAAATCTTACCCTTAAATTCTAACTGCTCAAAAAATGAAACGAATATATCAAGTTCTACTTCTCTTGATTTCTATCCAGATAGCTTTCGCTTGTACCAGCGATTTTGAAGAAATCAACACAGATCCCAACCGGATTGACCAAATCAGCCCCGGCACCCTGTTAAACCCGATTATCTACAATATCAGCCGATTTAATACAGACCGTGCAGATGCCTTTACCTTTCAGGTGATGCAGGTGGCACTCCCTTTCCCAAGCTCCACAGGCGGATTGCATCGATATGATGTTTCAGAGGGAGCAGGAAATTCCACCTGGAATACCTATTACCGTTGGTTAAACAATATTCGGGAAATGAAACATGCATCCATTCAAGCAGAAGATCCGAATTATGAAGCCATTGCATTGACCTTAGAAGCTTGGGTAGGCAGTCAATTGACTGACTCGTTCGGAGATGTCCCGTTTTCGGAAGCCAGTAAAGGAGAAGCAGGAGTCTTCAAGGCCAAATTTGACACCCAGGAGGAAATTTACACCCAGCTATTAGCAAATCTAGAGTTGGCCAACAGTCTTTATGATGAAAGCCGTCCCATGGTTTTTGGAGAAGATATTTTGTTCTTCAATGAGGTAAGCCGTTGGCGAAAATTCACCAATTCCCTTCATTTGCGATTATTGCTACGGATTTCCAAGCGTGGAAATTACACCGATAAGATGGTCACAATTTTAGAAAACCCCGAGCAGTACCCTGTATTTGAGACAAGTCAAGAATCTGCAATCCTAAAAATCACAGGTGTCGTACCCAATATTTCTCCTTGGGGAAGAGCCATTGATTTCACTACCTTCCGATCCATATCGGAGTTTTTCGCAGATCGTTTAAATGAGTTAGAGGATCCTAGAAGGGAAAAATTCATGACTCAGGCCAGGGAGTTGGACGGGGTGACCCCGATCGGCTACAAAGGGGTTACCAGTGGTTATGCCGGTTCAGATGCTCAATTCGAATTTTTACCAAGTAATCACAACATAGCCTTGGTTCAAGCTCCTATGATTTCATTGATCCTGACGTATTCGGAAATTGAATTTATCCGAGCAGAGTTGGCCCAAAGAGGAATTCTTTCCGCTGATCCTGAAATCCATTACCAAAAGGCAGTTGCCGCGGCTATGGAGCAGTGGGATGTGGCAATTCCAGAGAACTACTTTGAAAACCCCAATGCTGCTTATGACGGTACCCTAGAGCGAATTCTCCTACAGAAATACATTGGACTTTATTTCAATGATTATCAGCAATGGTTCGAATACCGTAGAACAGGTTATCCGGAACTTCCCAAAGCTGAAGGAATGCTGAATGATCAGCGGGTTCCTGTTCGATTTCAATATCCGGTCAGCGCCCAAGTGAATAATCCATCAAACTATCAGGAGGCGGTCAGCCGAATGGGTGGAGATGATATCAATGTAAAAGTATGGTGGGAGAAATAATGCAAAAACTAGGCTTAACCCTACTGATAGGACTGATAGTTGGAATTGCGTTTGCCCAAGAGCCAGCCCAAGGCTATGTCTATGAAGACCTCAATGAGAACGGCAAAAAAGACCGGAAAGAGAAAGGGATTGCTGCTGTAGGGGTTTCCAACGGACAGCAGGTGGTTCAGACCGACTCTGAAGGATATTATGAACTTCCGGTTGAGGATGGACAACTGATCTTTGTAATTAAACCTTCAGGATACCAGTTCCCCCTTGACAGCTTGAATAAACCTCAGTTTTATTACATCCACAAACCTTCAGGCTCCCCCCATCTCAAGTATTCCGGGAGTGCCCCGACAGGTGATTTACCCAAGCAGGTAAACTTTGGATTACGGAAGAAACCCGAGGCTGACTCCTTTACCACCTTGGTTTTCGGTGACCCACAACCCTACACGCTGGAGGAAGTAGATTTCTTTGATCGTGGAATAGTTTCAGAAGTTGAGGGGATTCAGAATGTTGCCTTTGGGATAGCATTGGGTGATTTGGTGGGCGATGATTTAAGCCTTTTTAAGCCGTATTCCAAAGCTGTGGGAAAAGTGGGAATTCCTTGGTTTAATGTCCTGGGCAACCATGATGAAAACTATGATGTGGACCGGGACGAGTTCTCAGACGAGACATTCGAAGATCATTTTGGACCAAGCACCTATTCTTTTAATGTGGGAAAGGTTCACTTTATCGTATTGGATGATATTCTCTGGCCAGATCCCCGAGACGGCAAAGGATACTGGGGCGGTTTTCGACCCGATCAGTTGGCTTTTGTAGAACATGATCTTCAATTTGTTTCCCCTGAACAACTGATCGTTTTGGCGATGCACATTCCATTGTCAGAGGGAAATGGAGACAGCTTTAGGGATGAGGACCGCAATCGCTTGTTTGAATTGCTCGCCCCTTTTCCTCACACCCTCTCCCTGTCGGCACACACCCATTTACAAAAACAAGATTATTTTGACAGAAACGACGGTTGGTTGCAGGATAAACCCCATCACCATTACAATGTAGGAACTACTTCCGGGGATTGGTATAAGGGTCTTATGGACGAAAACGGAGTACCGGAATCCACGATGAGGGATGGGACGCCGAAAGGATATGCACTCTTGGATTTCGAAGGGAATCAATACAAAATAAGATACCAAGTCGCAGGAAAACCGGCAACTTATCAACTGAAAATTTTTGCTCCAAAAGTAGTAGAAAAGGGCCTCAGAACCAGTGCCGGCATTTATGTCAACTTCTTCATGGGTTCATCCACAGATGAGGTCATGATACAAATCGGAGAGCAGGAATGGCAAAAAATGAACCCGGTCTTGGATGCGGACCCCTCCTATTTGGTCAACCTATTTCAATGGGATACCAGCGAGCAGTTAATCGAAGGTAGGCGTCCTTCCAATCCACAGGATTCTAGGCATTTATGGAGAATCCCCGTACCGGTCAATCTTGAGGAAGGAATCCATACCATCCGGGTCAAGGCAACTGATCGATATGGTCAAACTCACTCTGGAGAATCCAGTTTTGAAATCCGATCAAAAAATAAATAAAGTTGGTTATGGGAAAGCACCTCTGGATATTCGGGGGTGTTTTTTTTTCCCACCTCAAATTCATACCCTTTCCAAAGGAAAAACAGGCAGTCACAGCACAGCATAGGCTCAGGAAATTAAAGAAACTCCTTTTTTTATCTTTCCCAGTTGTTGGAGTGAGCAAGCGCTTGCCGACATTCTAGCCTCCCAAAAAGTAATTTAAAACATCCGAGCACATAAAAACTCCAGTCAGCCCCCCTTTTATTGAGTGAATGACTTTTGGCTTATCTCATTGATAATCAATTAAGCTAATTCATCCTCCTCAGCTCCACGTGGAAAGCCTAACGCTGATCATTGAAAAGATACCTGAATAGATAGTCCTCTTTGATTCAATTTCTTTAGTTTTTTAAAACTGGGTTAATGGATAATTTTTTAACAGAAAAATAAAACTCACGGGGAACCTTCTTTTCATTTTTCTGATTGAACGTTCATTCAACAACCAAGAATGGACATTAATCAAGATAAAAAAACACTTCTTTTAGAAAGTGCCTTGGAATTGATCCGAGATCATGGATTTCACGGAACACCAGTCAGTATGGTGGCCAAACATGCCGGAGTCGCGGCGGGGACGGTTTACACGTACTTTCAGTCCAAAGACGACATGATCAAGGAACTCTATACCTATGTGAAAAGTCAAATCTATTTGGAAATTTCAAGTAAGGATGATCCGCGCTTACCTTTTCAGTCCAGATTCTATGCCTTGTGGAAAAATATGACCGGATTGTACCTCGCTAAACCTTCCTTTCAACGTTTCATGGAGCAGTTTATCAGCAGCCCCTTCAATACCGCAGAACTTCAGCAGTCTGTAGATGTTTGGAGGGAATGGTTGGAACTTTTTTTCCAACAAGGAATTGAGCAGAACGTCCTGCGCCCACTCAGTCCAAAAATCCTGGCAATAATGGTCTTAGGTAGCATCATTTCTCAGATCCGGTACCTGACGTATTTCAACTCCAAAACGCAATTGATGGAAGAAGAACTCGGTTTGATCCCCCAGATGGTTTGGGATGGAATCAAGCGGCAGGAGCTAAGTGATTCGTACCCATGATTTAAACTTAAAAACCTGATTTACGGATATTTGACACTGAATTCCTAAATTATTTTAGCCCTATTTTAATAAACCAACTAGTTAACAATGAAGTACATTCTCTACCTATTTTGCCTAGGGTGCTTGGTTCTACCCCCAGGTCTGATGGCTCAGCAACGGGATACTATCCCCTCTGAACTAGACTTAAATGAGCTGGTCGAATATGCACTCAAGCATAGTCCTTTGATCCGGCAGTCCGAACTGGACCAACAGATTGGTGAGCGACAGATTCGATCGAGCCTTTCTGGATGGCTTCCTCAGCTCACGGCCAACTATCAATTCACCAATAACCTGAAACTGCAGACTCAGCCCATCGGAGATCAATTAATCACATTTGGGCAGCCTTTTGCCAGTAACCTCAACCTTTCAGCTACTCAAACGCTCTTCAATCGAGATCAATTCTTTGCCTCCAAGGCGGCTGGACTAATCCGGTCAGAGCTTAGTCAAAGTCTGCAGACCGATCGAATTAACACCCTAGTAGCTGTATCCAAAGCCTATTACGATATCCTGCTGACCTACGAGCAGATTCGGATTTTGGATGAAAATCTTCAGCGGCAGCAAAAGCAATACCAGGATGCCAAAAACCGTTTCGAAGTAGGTTTAGTGGATAAGACGGATTTTCAACGGGCCTTGATAGCATTGGCCAATCTCAAAAGCAACCGAAATCGAGTGGAGACTTCGTTAAAGGCTAAACATGCCTTTTTGAAAGAAATAGCTGGATTTCCTGTGGATCAGGACCTGAGCCTAGATTACGATTACACCGAAATGGAAGGTCGGGCAAAGTTGGATTCCGGATTGGATTTTTCCTTGGAAAACCGGGTTGAATACCAATTGGCCAAAACACAATTTGCGGCCACTGAACTCCAGACCAACTATGCGCGATGGGCCTACATTCCAAATTTCAACGGGTTTTACAATTACAACTTTCTGTATTTCAACAGATCGTTTTCCAATCTATACAATCAGGCATTCCCGACCTCCTCGGTGGGAATTACAGTAGCCATCCCCTTATTCCAAGGCGGGAAACGCATCCAGGAAGTCAAACTTGCCAGACTTCAGGAGGCTCGTGCCGAGGTGGGACTGCGGGATTTTGAAAAACAGCTCAATACCGAGTATGAAACGGCTCTTGCCAATTACAAAGCCAGTTACGTTGACTGGGAAACCTTGAAAAGTAATATGGAGCTTGCCAAAGAGGTTTACCAAACCATCAAGCTCCAATATGACGAGGGTGTCAAAGCCTACGTGGATCTAATTGTCGCCGAAACAGAACTTCGCACGGCTCAAATCAATCATTACAACGCACTTTACAGTGTACTTTCCAGTAAACTAGACCTCATGCGTGCCTTAGGTCAAATCAATCCTTCATCACCTGACTCTTCTCTTTGAATCTGATATGAAAAAGCATCAATTCTTTTCTTTTATAGGGAGTATTTCTCTCACCGTATTGGTCGCCTCTTGTGGGGGCTCGGGTAATTCCAGCCCTGTGGCGATGCCTCCTGCAGCAGTAACGGTAGTCCAAGTAAATCCAAAGCCCGTAACCGGAACAGACACTTACCCCGCAACTTTGGTAGCCACCAACGAGGTGGAGATTCGTCCTCAGGTAAGCGGGTACATCACCCGTATTTTTGTCCAGGATGGACAAGAAGTAACCCGGGGGCAACGGCTCTACGAAATTGATCAAAGCAAATACCAAGCAGCTCGAAATCAGGCAGCTGCCACCTTAGCTTCGGCTAAAGCCAACTTAGCCCGAGTTCAAAAGGATGTCCAGCGCTACGAACGTTTGGATGAAAAGCAGGCGATTGCCAAGCAAGTTTTGGACAATGCAAAAGCTGAATTATTGGCAGCAGAAGCCCAGGTTCAAGCAGCAGAGGCCCAAGTAACTGCTGCGGATACCGACTTAAATTACTCAGTAATTAAGGCCCCTTTTGCGGGACGAATTGGAATTTCACAAGTCCGAATTGGCGCTCAAGTCTCACCTGGGCAACCACTGCTCAATACCATTTCCTCATCGGGTCCGATTCAGGCTGATTTTGTGATTAATGAACGGGAAATTCCCCGATTCACCCGGTTGATGAACGCCTCAGATTTACCGGATTCCTTATTTACCTTACAATTAGGAGACCGCTCAATGTATGCTTATCCCGGCAAATTAAAATCCATGGACCGGGCAGTTGGAAGGCAATCAGGCACGCTCAACGTTCGAGTAGAATTCCCAAATCCGGAGGAAATACTCGTTCCGGGAATGACAGCCACCCTTCAAGTATTAAATCAGGATTATGGGGATCAACTGGTAATTCCATACAAAGCCGTAACTGAGCAAATGGGAGAATACTTCGTCTATGTTCTTGCCCAAGATAGCACCGTATCGCAAAAGACCCTTCAACTAGGAACTGTAATCGGCCCTGATGTAGTCGTGCGCGGTGGCTTGGATTCAGGACAAACTATTGTTGTGGAAGGAATACAAAAACTTCGTCAAGGTGCAAAAGTTAGGGTTCAGTAAATAAACTGGACCGTTTTTTCATTTAAAAATCGAATACATGATCTCAGAAGTATTTATAAAACGCCCCGTCACGGCCATGGTGATTTCCATCGTGATCGTATTGGTGGGAGCTTTGGCAGCACTCAATCTGCCCGTGACCCAATATCCGGACATTACCCCGCCGGTAGTTTCTGTTTCGGCAAACTATGTGGGTTCGGATGCGCAGACTGTGGAACAGACCGTAGCCACTCCCATCGAAACCCAAGTCAATGGAACACCGGGAATGGCCTACATCAGCTCGAACAACACCAGCACCGGGCAGATGCAGATGAACGTCACCTTTGATGTGGGAACAGATATTGACATTGCTACCCTAGATGTCCAAAACCGGGTCAGTATCGCAGAACCTACTTTGCCAGAGGCTGTAAGAAGACTCGGTGTAGTGGTCCGAAAGAGAAATCCAAGTATCATGATGGTAATCAGTATCTATTCCCCAGAAGGTACTCATGATGCCAAATTTTTATCCAATTACACCAATATCTTTATCAAAGATGCTTTACTCAGGGTAAAAGGAGTAGGTGATATCACTGCCATTGGTCAGGACTTTTCCATGCGGGTTTGGCTAAGGCCGGATAAAATGGCCCAATACGGAATCTCTGCGGCTCAAGTTAATCAAGCCATCCAAGAGCAAAATTTGCAAGTTGCCGCAGGAACAGTAGGTGGAATGCCACAATTCAATACCCAGGCTTTTGAATACCCGATTACCGTTAACGGTCGATTGGGAGAAGCCGAGGAATTCGAACAAATCATCGTCCGAACCCATCCTGAAGACGGATCTTTGGTTTACCTCAAGGACATTGCACGGGTCGAGCTGGGTCAGTTTAATTATGGCCAATATTCAACTGTTAACGGAAAACAGGCTGCAATATTACTGGTCTATCAGGCACCGGGAAGCAATGCGGTGGAAACTGCCGAAGGAATTTATGCTGCCCTGGATAATCTGAAAACCACCTTTCCAGCCGACGTGGATTTTGTGGTTCCGTTCGAATCCGTTTCGGTGGTAGAAGTTTCAATCAGTGAGGTAATTAAAACCTTCGCAGAGGCACTTTTACTGGTGATTGTGGTCGTGTTTTTGTTTTTACAAAGTTGGAGAGCTACGTTGGTTCCCATTCTGGCCATCCCTGTCTCGATCATCGGTACCTTCATTTTCTTTGTTCCTTTGGGTTTCACCATCAATACCTTAACCATGTTTGGCTTTGTATTGGCGATCGGGATCGTAGTGGATGATGCCATTGTGGTGGTGGAAGCTGCCCAGCATTACATCGATCATTTTAAGCTTTCTGCCAAGGAGGCCACCCGCCGGGCGATGCGGGATATTACAGCTCCGGTGATTGCGATCGCATTGATATTGGCCGCAGTATTTATTCCGGTTGGATTTATCCCGGGAATAGTGGGAAGGATGTACCAACAGTTTGCAATTACCATTGCAATTTCGGTTTTAATCTCGGCCTTTGTGGCTTTGACGCTCACCCCGGCCCTGTGCAGTCTTTTACTCAAACCCTCACCGGTTCATGAAAAAAGTACCGGACTCAATCGATTCTTCTACCAGTTCAATACCTGGTTTGCCAAAGTAACCGGAAACTATACCCATGGCGTAAATTCTTGGGTAAAAAAGACTCCTTTAGCCTTGATCATGTTGGGAGTGATTTTCATAGGTACATTCGGGTTATTTCAAACCAAACCAACGGGTTTTTTGCCCACTGAAGATGAAGGGCGATTATTCGTATCAGTGGAGCTTCCCGAGGGAGCATCTTCCAGTAGAACCCGCCAGGTGATGGCTGAACTAGTAGAACTCATCCGATCGACCGAAGGCATCAATAATGTGACTGGTATCGGCGGATTGAATGCGATCAACTTTTCGTTCAAACCCAATTCTGCCACCTTCTTTGTACAAATGCATCCTTGGGAAGAACGAAAAGATCCTTCGCTGCAATTATTTGGGATAATTGGGGCCTTGAATCAGAAATTCCAAGCAGTAGAAGAGGCAAACATTGTGGTCGTACCGCCGCCAGCTATTCCCGGGTTGGGCCAAACCGGTGGATTTAGCTTTATGCTCGAGCAGCGCGCCGGTGGAGAAGTGAAAGAACTGGAACAGGTTTTGGGCCAATTCCTCCAAGCAGTCAATGAGCGGCCTGAAATCGATCGTGCATTTAGCTTTTTTACTGCAAAAACGCCGGGATATCATGTAGAAGTTGATCGGGAAAAAGTCAAAAAACTGGGAGTCTCCTTGACCGATGTCTTTTCCACCATGTCTGGATTTATGGGCTCAAGCTACGTTAATGATTTTACCAAATATGGACGCAACTTCCGAGTGGTGACCCAAGCGGATACGACCTATCGTTCGGGTATTGAAGATTTGGAAAAATACTATGTCCTTAATCGAGCAGGAGAATCCGTTCCCCTCTCGGCATTGGTGAATTACCAAGTGGTAGAAAATGCCCCGGTAATTTCTCACTACAACCTGTTCCGGTCTGCCGAAATCAACGGAAATGCAGCCCCGGGTTATAGTTCAGGACAGGCGATTCAGGCCTTGGAAGAAGTAGCTGCTGAAGTCCTACCGGATGGATACAGTTATGATTTTTCAGGTCTAAGCCGGGAAGAAATGGCGGCAGGAAATAGTACCCTGTTAATTTTTGCATTGGCCATTATCCTGGTTTCCCTCCTACTGGCTGCACTTTACGAAAGCTGGTCAGTTCCCTTCTCGGTACTACTGGCTTTGCCTTTAGGAGCATTTGGGGCAATACTCGCCTTGACTTTCCTTCCCAAATTGGATAACAATGTGTATGCCCAGATCGGATTAATTACCCTGATCGGTTTGGCTGCAAAAAATGCCATTTTGATCGTAGAGTTTGCTAAAGAGCGGGTAGATAAAGGAATGCCGTTAGTAAAGGCCACGCTTGAAGCGGCAAAACTACGCCTTCGGCCCATCATTATGACTTCCTTGGCCTTTATTCTGGGTGTGGTACCTTTGGCTTTGTCCAACGGTGCTGGAGCTGTTGCCAGACAAACCATTGGTTGGACGGTAATCGGCGGAATGCTGGCTGCCACCTTCTTGGCCATTTTCTTTGTACCCGTTCTGTATGTTGCCATTACCAAGTTGGCCTACGGCAAAAAAGAACTCAAACGACTGGAGGAGGAAGCTGATACTGACTGGCTTGACTATCACGCCAAGCACCCCTAATTTGAAAAAAGGCTCTGCTTTCAATCCTTTAAGCAGGGCCTTTTTTCTTTAGAATAGCTAAAAAACCTAAACTTTTGCTCCTTTTGAAAATCAATTTCGGAACCGTCAGATTTAAGTGAACTATCCATTTGCTAAAGACAATTGTGCTTCGTGCTTCGCTGCAGCTTGCTTACTGCTCCGAAGAGTTAGAAGTCTCATAGTTGCTCCACACGTGTACTCGCAAGTCCCTTACGAGGTTTTAATGTCTTATACTGACAAGGTAAAGTGAATTTGTTACTTACATCGAAACCACTAAAGATGGTTGGGTTTTACGCTCCGTTCTATAAATTATCTGAATGGACCTTTATTACCCATTTCTTACCATCCCCTTTCTCAATCGAAGAAAAAGTGCGGCTCCAAGCCCTGGAAGCTTGACCTGAAGATTATAAAACTTAACCAGGAACCAATAAAAAAAGTATAAAACCCTTATCTAATTTATTCGCTCAAACCTGACCCTTTTAATCCTATCCCCATGCAGCAATAGGTTTGTTTCCTCAAATTCAAGACTGTAAGGGCCAACTAAGAGCTTTTTCTCGGAGACCAGTAGCCCTGGGATTTCATTCTCTCCCCGGAAGGTAACCGCATAGTTTATCCCACCCACATGATCAATTCGGATCTTTACTTTGGTCTCAGCATTGTGATATTCCCCTTCCATTGTCTTAGGATCAAAGCCCATTCTAATAGGTTGGGTCTTCTTTAATGTGTAGGGGGCGTGATTGATGTAGTAGGCAGTAACCTGCTTTTCTCCATTTGCGTCATTGGTAAATTCCTGCTTAAATGCCGGATCAAACTTCTGATGGAAAATATTAGCCGATTCCCGTTCCAATTCCACCTCATTCCTTCCCTCACGGATCAGAAAAATTTTACCCTCCCGCATTTCGAAGGTAAACGCAAAATCATCTTCAGTTAAGTAAGTTCCCTGAAGCTCTTCCTCGCTCACATATTCCCCTACTCGATCCGGTTTGGTCACTAGGTTATTTTTGACCGAATTGAGTTTAAATACCGCATCGACAAGTTGCCTTGTTTGGGAAGATGGAATAGATTTACCGGTATTGGTCAAGGTAATAAAGGAATAATTCCGCTCTGGGAACCGGATCACCGTGGCCTTCCAAGCTCCTGTAGCACCCTCATGGAAAGTGTAATCCAAACCCATGTATTGGCCAAACTCCAGACCATAGCCATAATTCTTAAATTTGGATCCCGGAATAGATTCCTGACTTTGCAAAATCAATTTTTTGGGTAAAGATGAATCTCCCTGACGGTGAATCAGTTTTTCCCATTGAATTTGATCTTCCAAAGTGGTAAAGAGGTTTCCGTCTCCACATACCTCCCATATCCAATCAGAGGTCGTCCAAGTGTCAAAATTGAAGTAAGCCCTGGCAATGGGACCGGCTCTATGTCGGTGATCACTTTCAAAAGCCGTATTGGTCATATTCAACTTTTGGAACATTTCATCTGTAAATTCCTTAAAGGTTATTCCCGATACTTTTTCAACAATCAAGGCCAGCAAAATATAATTGGAATTGCTGTAGCCATAAGCAGTATCCGGTTCAAAATTTAGGTCTTGCTGAGAAATGATCAATTGTAATACATCCTTATTGTCAAACGACTCCTTCCACCACGTATAGCCTTGCAAAGACCAGAGATCATAGCAATCCCTGATTCCGCTGGTATGGTTGAGTAGCATTTTGACTGTTAGTGCAGTTTTGACCTGAGGAAACAAGTTTGGAAAAAAAGATCTGATGTCATCATCAAGCTTGATTTTACCGGCTGACACCAAGCTTAAAATAGCCAAAGCGGTAAACTGTTTCCCATTGGAAGCGATATTAAATCGGGTGGATTTTCCGATCAGGCTACTATCTGCAAAATCTGCAATTCCGGCATACTTCTCATAGATTACCACTCCATTCCTAATAATTGCTGTAGCAATTCCCGGTGCTTTTGCGGGAACATCCTGCCTAGAGATGGAATCGAGTTTTTGAATTATATCTGGCGGTAAACCCGACTGTGCACGAAGCAAACTAAGATGTAAAAGGCTAAAGAGGAAGACTAGAATTACTTTCATTTGATTTTTTCTTCAAGAATGGCAATTATGGCTTACTATCTCGCTTCAAATCCTGATTTGACACCTCTTTTTCCTCATTTCTACCGAAATATTCCTTAGGAGAGACTCCGGTGTATCGCTTGAAAGCTCTGTTGAAGGTTGATTTGGAATTAAACCCTGATTTCAATGCAATACCCAATAAAGTCAGATTCAAATCTTTTTTGCTTTCAATTTTTTCTATAATTGCCTTTACTCGAAACTGATTGATGTAATCATTGAAGTTCATCTCAAAGGCCAAATTGATCGTCTGGGAGATTTTCTTAGGATGCGTATTTAGTTGTTGGGCTAGCTCAAAAACAGAAAGTTCGGGGTTTTGGAAATACCCCTCCTCCACAATCAGCTTCTCTATTTTTTGTTTCCAGAATCCCAAATCTTCCGGCACGAGACTATCATCGGCCACATTGGAATTATCCTCAGGAACTCGGAGCTCAACCAAAGGTAAATCTCCTTTCGATCTATCATTTTTTTCAAATGCAGTCAAGGAACGAATAGACGATAGGTAACCTGCAACAGAGACATAATACAGGACCGATCCAAAAAGAAAATAGTACCAAAACTTCTTTCCAAAAGCATCCCATTCAAGATTCAAAATAAAGAATAGTCCTCTAAGGATGACCAAAACCAGTAAGGCTGTCAAAAAATGCTTTGCCCATCTGAAACTGAGGGATTCGGCATGACTAAATGAATTAAACGTAATTGCTCGGTATCTTTTGTAGATTTTCAAACTCAACACCAAATAAATCAATAGTGATATAAATCCTGCCGCCTGGTATTCGAATAAGAAATCCTTATCTCTACCGTCTTCATAAAAAAAAGATTCCTGAAGAATAATCTTGTCCGTAATGAAGATGATCAGGGAATAGATCAGATACACCATTGCAGGTAGAAAATGAAGGTAGTGGTCTTTCCTGAATTTAAACGTGCTGTCCAGAAGGGAACTTAGGTAAAAATAGATGACAGGTGGAATCAATAACAATTGCTGGAATGGAATGTAAAAAAGGATGTCTCGGTAGGGATTTCTAGCATACCAATTGGCATATCCCAGCATAAAAGGCGTAATATATAAAATGGAAAGTGCTATAAAAAAACTCAACCAAAGACTTGGTTTGTGATCATTTCTAATTCCTTTGATTAAGTGTAGAAAACTGAAAATCCCTTCATGGACAAAGAATAAAAAAAGTATTGAGCTTTTATCGTTAAATTCAAAATACATACTGAAAAGAAAGTTCTTGGTTGACTCTGAAAGATAAAATGGTAAAAGGGTAATTGTCTAGTCCTCTTTTAAATTCCCAAGGAAGGGTTAACAATAAATTTTCCATCCTTAAGTCCAAATTCTTTTAATTCAGATATTTAACACTTTTTAATAGACCATGAATGAGCCTTTTATTGAAAAACCATTAAGGATGATGAATTTTTGTATTTATAATTGCTTTTTAATGGTCACATGGAATGGCTTTGATTTTCAACCCCCTATGTGAGATGTATTACCATGATCGGTTCGTGCCATATATTTTAACTCACTAAATAACTCAAGAAAATAAAAAACCGACCCACTCCATTGCTGCAAATTTCCTGAATCCAATTAATTAAAAAAATCAGGTCTTAATTTTCTGTATTCAAGCTTGCCTTTTTCCGTCAAATAAGGATAGAGCATAGACAATAGATTATCAGTTTGGTGATCGAGGTAATCATCGTTGATCTCGATTTCATAAATAGAGGAATTGTAAAGCCAAGTATTACTGAAACCGATCATTCGTTCAATTAAAAATTTCCGCTCAGTAGAAAATTCAAACTCGCGGAGTTGCCCTTTATCCGTCAAATACCTCATAAGAAATTCATATCCTTCAACTCGCTTGAGGTAAACCGCTTCAAAATGCGCTTTGATGGATTTATTCAACCTCAGTAAATTATAAAGATCCGTCCAGAAAAAACGATAGTCTATCATTCGTTTCAAACTCTGACGGATATCCTGTTTGATGGTTTGAAAAGAAATTTCCTGTACTCCCAATTGGTCAACTCGACTGTCAAACTCCTTAACCATTTCAAAATATAGGGCTTCCAAGATATCCTCCCTAGTTTTGAAGTGGTAATTCAAATTCCCTGAACTCATCTGCAGCTCTAAGGCTATCATCCTGATTGTCACACTACTAAATCCCAAATCATTAAAAAGCAACCTAGCTGCCGTCAATATTTTTGTTTTCGTATCCAATTTTTTTGATTAGTAAACTTGTCCTAATTCAAATTATTTTAGTAAACTTGTCCTAAAGTTAAGAATTTTATAAACGCGGAGTAGCATTCTTATCACCCATCTGGATAAAATCTTCCCCGCAAATGCCAAAAAGATTAAAAATGGGGTCATTATTTAAGTCAGAACAGGGAAAGCAAGAAATACTTCAGCTCTATGACCAAAAACTGGAAAGCCTTTCCATTGATTTCTCATCTAAAAGGGTCAATACCAGCTTCGGAAAAACCAACATCATTATCACCGGAAATCCACAAAAACCTCCCATTATTCTTATTCATGGTTCAAACGGAAATGCACCGATTGCCTTAGAAACCTACAAAGATTTGCTGGATTCGTTTTCTGTATATGCTGTAGACCTGCTGGCCCAACCCAATAAAAGTGCAGAAACGCGCTTGAGTATGCAGGATGATTCTTATGGCGAATGGATGCATGAAATCATGGACAAGCTGAAGCTCCAGAATGTCATTCTTGCCGGATTTTCATTTGGAGGATTAGTCATTCTCAAAACACTCCTCTACAATGAGCAGAAAATCAAGGAAGTATTCCTTACTGCACCTGCTTTTGTGGTAAATGGGAATCCCATTAAAGCACTCTTTCGGTTCTTCATCCCTATGAAACGGTATATGAAAACCAAAAAGAAAAAATATCTGGACCAATTTTTAGCGGCTGCTTTCACGGAAAAAGACGATTATGCCGAGAAAAGTTTAGCCCTGATCTTTACCCATTTTATCATGGATTTCACCCCAGTTCCTGTGATTAAAACAACTGATGCTTCAAAGATCAAAACACCGATTACTTTAATTGCAGCCGAAAACGATATTCTATTTCCAGGAGGTAAGATGATCAGGCGAGCGAAGAAAATTTTCCCCTCTCTGAAAAGCACCGTATTGCTGGAGGACTCAAAGCATGTCCAAAACAAAATAGACAATAAAAAAATAGTGGAGATCATTAAGAGTAATGCACAGCTATAAATCCTGGCAGATAAGTTAGCATGAACCAAAGAAAGACAGCACTTCTCTCAGGATGGTCCCTAATCGTAATAGCCATTCTAGCGGGCTTTTCCATAGGATACGCCCTCCCCGAATTTAATCAAGCGGAAAACATAGAAGACTTAAAAGAACTCTTCCAAACAAGACAAAGACTTTATGTGGCTATGCTCCTAGGGTTGTTCTTGATCGTCTTACTTGATCTAGTTGTGAGCATTATGCTCTACAAGTATTTTAAAAAAATCAGCAAGAAATATGCTTTAATAGCAGCGATTTCAAGAATCCTGTACACCCTCATTTTTAGTATAGCCATCTATTTTCTAATTCTCAATGCAGCCAATGAAGACTTATCCAATCCACAGATAAACCAAAATTTCCGCCTTTTTGAAGCTATTTGGAATGGTGGCTTGGTGATTTTTGGAGTGCATTTGTCCCTTATTGGGTACCTAATGATGTGGGAAAACACCATCCCTAGACCCTTGGTTTTTTTGGCACTCTTTGCTGGACTAAGTTATGTAGGAGTCCATTCCTTAAAACTATATTCCGCTCATCTACCCTTCCTTGCAAATCTTGAAATAGGTCTGGCCTTTCCCATGGCCTTAGGTGAACTCGCCTTTGCAGTTTGGTTGGTTGCAAAGGGAGGAAAGCCTTCCAAAGTACCCAGCTTACAATAAGTACAAAAAACAAACTCAGCAACTACCTGATAACACTATATACGAATATGAAAAGTACGAAGCCTTATTGGAGCACATTATTTATCCCAACCCTACTACTTGCATTTTTAAGTTCTTGCAGTAAAACATCCAATGAATTGGATAATGGAAAAGCACGGCTAGAGCATGAAATCCGTGGTCAGGTGAAATTTTTGGAAGAGCCTGAAAGCCTTAGCTCCCTCACAGATAAAATGGAAGCTTACCACATCCCCGCTCTTTCCCTTGCGGTGATCAATCAGGGAAAAATTGCTTGGACGGAGACCTATCAAAATGAAAACTTTAAACAGCAGATCAAGCTAGACAGTACTAGTATTTTCCAAGCAGCCTCCCTTTCAAAACCTGTGACATTTCTTGCAGCATTACGGATGCATACCGCGGAAAAAATAGATTTGGATAAAAATATCCAGGACTACTTGAAGGAATTTGTCCTACCAATCGGCAAACAAACTCCCGCTAATCCGGTAACCTTTCGAAATATTTTTTCCCATACCTCAGGAATAAGCCCAGGGGGATATCAGGGATATGGTAGAGATGTTGAGATGCCGACTGATTTGGATGTTTTAAAAGGCAGCGCCGGAGTGAATACCTCCCCTATTGAAGTAATTACAGCTCCGAATGAAATACTGGCCTACTCCGGTGGTGCCTACACCTTAGCCGAACTTGCACTTCAGGACATATTCAATGATGATTTCTCAACCATATTGAAGGAGTGGATCCTAGAACCTGCAGGAATGGAAAACACTGAATTTACACAACCCTTGCCTGAGTCAGAGACCCATCGAGTTGCAAAAGGGTATACCCAGTCAGGAGAATTGATAGAAGGGGGATGGAGGAATCATCCGGAGCAAGCGGCAGCAGGACTTTGGAGTAATTCTTCAGACCTGGCAAAATTTCTGATTGAGATTTATAATGCCTATCAGGGTAATTCTTCGATATTTTCAACGTCAGCTATCAAAACTATCCTAAGTCATGAGCGGGATGGCCATGTATACGGTTTCATTGTTAATCGTTCCGAAAATGACATTTCACTCACCCATTACGGAGGCAATGCCGGATATCGTACGGGAATGACCATCAGTCTTACAAGCGGGAATGGGTTGGTTTATTTAATTAATTCCGATAATGGCGGAGCCCTTGGAAATGAACTCTTATTATCCGCCTCGAAAGTCTATGATTGGCGACATTTTAAGCAAACTGAGGTTCAGCGAAAACCAATTGAACCGGGTGTAATAAAGGAATTGGAAGGAAAGTATAGATGGAATGAACAGGTTGATTTATCCATTTCTTTTGATGAAAGCAAAAATCAAATTTCACTTTTCTTCCCAAATGGGGATGAATATGAGCTTGTACCAATTGTCGGGGAGGAACTTGGTTTTATTCATGGAAATACAGGAATACAAGTCTCTTTTGCCAGGGATGGAGACAAGCCGTCATTCATGCTATACGGACAAACTGCTCTAAAAATCATAAATCCATAAATTGCCTTTTAGTAGCTGTATCTGCTAAAAGGCTAGAGTATAATTGGAAAACAATTCGAATTCGCTTATAATGAAGAGCATGGAAAAACTCTATTCCAGCCAAGGTGAAACCAATTTCATTAAAAACAAAATGAAGAAATCAATCTTTGCAATTCTGCTGATACTCATTGGCAACTATTCGGTGAAATCACAGGAAATTGAACAGATCTTAATTGGAACAAAACATTCCATTGAATCCACCAGGCTGAACGAAGATAGAGAATACTGGGTCAATCTTCCTGATTCATACCATCTTGCAGAATCAGCCCACAAAACTTACCCCATACTCATTCTATTGGATGGACACCTTCATTTTAGGTCAATTACGGGAATAGTCAACTACATGAGTGCTGATGCCTATGGAAGCAGGACTATTCCCGAAATGATTGTAGTAGGTATTCGGAGTAGGGATAGAGAAAGAGACTATACTCCCGATAAAATTGTAACTGTCAGAGCGAATAACACAGGCGGTGGAAATCGATTTCTGGGTTTTTTGGAAGAAGAGCTAATTCCAGAATTGGATCGGACCTATCGAACTGCACCCTATCGGATTCTTTTCGGGCATTCTTTAGGAGGTTTACTGGCAACTCATGCTTTTATGAAAGAAAAGACCCTTTTCAATGCATTTATTGCTGTTGATCCAAGTTTTGGAACTTGGGATGCTGGAACCATGGACAAAAAGCTGGATTCCATGACTGAGCAGTCATTTTCACGGTACATTTACCTAGCTACAGCAAACTGGGGCAAAAGGAACCTTCGAAATCGCGATCGTCATGTTCGGTTTTATGAGTCATTGAATAATAAATCACCTAGTGATCTTCGTGCAAAATGGGAGTATTTCGAAAGGGAAGATCATAACTCAGTTCCAATTACAGCCTTTCATAATGGAATCTCAACCCTATTTGAGGGGTATGGACTTTCTTTTCGAGAGGTGCACAACCTAGCCCAACTTACTGAACATTTTCAGGCTATTTCGGAAAAACTTTCCTACACTTTCCCTCCTCCTGAGTCCCTGGTAAACCAACTTGGATATAGCTTGCTCCGTAGCAATGATCCCGATGATCTAACTAAGGCACTTGAATTCTTTATTTTAAATGTTACAAATTACCCCAACTCTCCTAATTCCTATGATAGCTTGGGAGAAGCTTTTGAAGCCGTGGGCGAAAAACAGAAAGCAATCAAAAACTATAAAAAATCTCTTGACCTTAACCCAAAAAATGAACATGCTATGACAAGAATAGAAAAATTAACCGGGATCGATTAAACATTAAGTTAATCAATATGATTCTCAATATAATTCACCCTTAAGCAATTATTCATATCATTATACCTTTTCGGGTATGTACAGAATAAAAAGCCGATAAATATACCTTAACGGGTATATATTTGTTGAACACAACTCATCTATACTCGAGGAGGAATATTTTGTAACAGCATAGGACTCCGAGTCTAAAGGGCCTTCAAAAAGCATCAATCAAAAAAGGGAGCCTAAAGTCCTCCTTCATCCGCAAAAGAATAATATCCTTCGAGCGTCACTATCATATGGTCTAGGAGCGGCAAATCCAAGGCTCTACCAATCTCCATCAGCCTTTTGGTTAATTGCTTATCCGGTTCAGAAGGACCCAAGTTTCCCGATGGGTGATTATGGGCTACGATCATCGAGGAAGCATTGGCTTTAAGGGCTGTTGCGAATACAATTTTTGGATCCACCACGGTTCCTGAAGTTCCTCCGCTACTGACCGTACAAATTCCAAGAACCCGATTTGACCGATTGAGTAGCATCAATTGAAAATCCTCCACCAGCTCGATCCTGTCCTTTTGCCAGAAATCCAAAAATAACTGATAAGCCTGCCTTGAGCAATTCACCTTTGGTCTCAGGCTGGCCTTGACCTGGCAACTGTACCCGATGGATATCTCTGCCACCGAACTCAAATCAATTTTTTCTTTAATTGCTTCCATACCTGTTGTTGAGTTAGCGAATGATGGACTCAGCCCAACCCTTTAGGGAGCAAGTCCAAACAAAATGGAAGAAAACCAGAGGAGGACCAATTGACGTTAAGGAGCAAACTCTAAGTTGTCCCCGAGATTCCTGATTACCTTATTCCGGAAATCAAGTAACTCTTTAACCAGGACTTTTTTTGGTATAAAACCTGTACGCTTTTGACAAGAAATAACGACAAAGCCGAATTAACTTTAGGTTAATTCCCAAGCTGAACCGCTTTCAGAAATTGCCACAGGGTTTTGAGGTCAACTTTTGAAATTTTTCCAACGAATTGAATTCCGAATAGTTTTCTTCCTCTCATCCATTTTGTTGGACTAAGGTAAATTTTCAAAAACACTGCTTTTCAGTAGATGATCATGAGTCATGATTTTTTTTTCTGAAAAAACTGATAAAAAGTACCTTCAAAGGCTAACTACTCGTTTAATTTCTTCACCTGACAGAAAAAGTTTAGATTTGATATCCCATAAAATAAATCATGTCAGTATAGGGGTATTTAAGTTTGGGGTTGTCTTATTTTAAAAAGAAACCAAAATCTTATCTTGCACCGAAAATATTTTTATTTCCATGCTGGAGACAGATCGACAGGTTTTTTTAGCGATACAATCAGGCCAAAATTCAGCCTTTGAAATGCTGTTCAAAACCTACTATCAACCGCTATGCCGCTATGCCAATAGCTATCTAAAAGATCCTGATGGGGCTGAGGAGATCGTGCAGGCTGTATTTATCGGGTTTTGGGAAAAGCGAAAATCCATTTCAATTGATACTTCTCTGAAATCATACCTTTACCGAGCTATTCGAAATTCCTGTCTCAACGAACTGAAACACGAAAAAGTAAAACAGAAATATTTTGCCAATGAACTCTTAAAGGGTGAAGAGCAAATCCAACCCGCGGATCACCTGGCTATCCACGTGGAGCTCGAGGATAAAATTAGAGCTGCCATTCAGACCTTGCCTGAGCAGTGCAGGTTGATCTTTACCATGAGTCGATTCGAGGAATTGAAGTACCAGCAGATCGCTGATCAGTTGAACTTGTCTGTGAAAACTGTAGAAAACCAGATGGGCAAGGCATTGAAAATCATGCGTGTCCAGTTAAAGGAATATCTGCCTTTAGTGGCAATTTTGATGAATAAATTGTTGGAGTCATGAAGGGAGACGAAGAATATATTGAAAAGTTGATCGGCAAATTCATCGTCGGGGAAAGCACGGATACAGAGACCCGGGAATTACGGGAATGGTGTAAACTTTCTCCGGAAAACCAGAAGTATTTAGATCATTCGATTTTCATTTTTGAAAATGCACAATTAGCCGATGAGCAGGATTTTGATGTAGAACAAGCTTGGAAAAAAGTTAAGAGGAAGATTTCTAAAAATGACAGTAAAACCAGATTCTTAATTCCTGCTTGGGGAATCGCGGCAAGTTTAATCCTTGTTTTGGGTTTTTCCTTCCTTTTTTATAATCAATACACCAAACCTGAAGAGTTTCAGTTCATAAGTGAAAATCAGGTTTTGACTCAAACCCTCCCCGACCAGACTGAAATCTCACTCAATCGGAATTCAAGGGTCCAAGTGGAGTACAATGAGTGGAAGAACACAGGAGTAATCCATGTCTCAGGAGAAGTTTTGGTCAATTTTCCGGAGTCTAAAAAAGTGGAATGGACCGTGCAAACAGCAAACCTTTTAATTGAAGACATCGGGACAATTTTCAATGTAAAATCTTTACCCGAAAGCGAAATTATTGAGGTTTCAGTGCAAGAGGGTGCGGTGAAATTTTACTCAGAAACCTTGGAAGGAATCCTACTCCAGGCAGGAGAAAAAGGAACCTACGACAAAACTACAAATGCTTTTTCCAAAGCAGAAGCCGATCCAAATGTTTCCGCCTACAAAACCAGGAATTTCTCCTTTCATGAACAGGAACTTCAGCAGGTAATTGATCAATTGAATGAGATTTATGGAAAAGAGATTATTTTGGACAGAAATATCTCCCATTGCAAACTCACAGTGGATTTTGAAAATGAGGAGTTGGAAACTATCCTTTCCATCATCGGAGAAACCATGTCCTTGGAAATTACCTATGATTCAAATCAAATCCGGATCAGTGGTGAAGGATGTTTTTAAATTTTGGTCAGGGGACCTTCATTCTCGTTCAAGGGTCCTCGACAGAGAGTCAACCTTTGGTACAAATCAGCTTCATAGTCTCCCGATCTCATTTAAACTTGAAACTGGGTGGAGCTTCTTTTTAAGAATAACGAATAGCTTTCTTTTAGTTTTGTTTTTTACTGGCTATTGGACAATGGGTCCTGCTTTTGCCCAACAAGAGATTCCAGTTTTAGAGCGAAAGGTCACGATTTCCGCTCAAAATGAACGGATTGACAGTATATTGAAACGAGTTTCACAAGAAGCTGGCTGTGTGTTTTCCTATAGTTCATCTGCACTGGATGTCAGTCGCATTGTTTCAAAAAGTTTTAATGACCGCCCACTTCGTGAGGTTTTGGAAGGCGTTTTTGAAGGACAAGTTCAAATTAAAGAAAAAGGAGTATATGTAATTTTGACACCCAAGCCCTCCTCTCCCAAAGAGGTCGTGATCAGTGGGTACGTGGTGGACGAGGCGGGTCGGGGAATCCGTGATGCGACTATTTATGAACCGATCACACTTCATTCTTCGACAACGAATGAATACGGTTATTTCCAATTTAAAATAAAAAATCCTGCAGTGGAAAATTTTGAGCTAATTGTAAATAAAAAGAACTTTTCCGATACACTGCTACTAGAGGAAACATCCTCTTTCCAAAAAATCCTATTAAGGGCAGAAAATATCAAATTGGATGAAGTGGGAAAAGATATTGCTAATTCGGCAAAGACATTTTGGGTTTGGACCAAAAAATCGGTAGGCTATAGGAACCTAGAAAATATCAATGATACCATCTACAGGGACTTTCAGCTTTCTTTTGTACCCTTTATTGGCACCAACAGAAAGCTATCGGGAAGTGTAATCAACGATTATTCATTGAATGTTTTAGGGGGATTTTCCGGAGGGACAAACAAAGCCGAACTGGGTGGCCTGTTTACTATCAATCAAGGCGATGTCAAATCAGTCCAACTCGCGGGCTTATTCAACCTGGTCGGGGGAAAAGTAAAAGGATTGCAGATGGCTGGTTTGGCAAATGTAACATGGGATTCTGTGAATGCAATTCAGGCTGCCGGATTGGTGAATTTTACAAGCGGTAATGTAAAAGGGGCCCAGTTGGCGGGATTGATGAACCTTTCCACAAAAAAACTTCAAGGAACGCAAGCCGCGGGCTTGGTCAATTACAATCATCAGGATGTCCAAGGCGCTCAAATCAGTGGAATTTTGAATGTTGGAAGAAATATAACTGGATCACAAATCGGCCTATTCAACTACTCAGACAGCATATCCGGTGTAGCAATCGGCTTAATTAGCTTTGTAAGAAAAGGTTATCATAACGTGGAAATTGGAGCGGATGAAATGCTGCCCATCAATATTTCACTGCGCACCGGCACGAGATCATTCTACAACATGCTTTTTGGGGGAATCAGACCCGAACAGGCAGATTCCACAACGTGGGCTTTTGGATATGGTGTCGGAACTTCCCCAAGATTGGGAAATAAGACTTTTCTCAATATTGAGTTAAGCACTGAGCAATTAAATAAAGGAAATGTACTTGCAGTGAACCTGATCAACCGCGCCTACTTAGGTTTCGATTACCAGATGTCCAATGGTTTTGGACTCTATGCAGGACCTACTTTAAACTGGCGTGTTTACGATAATTCCTATACTGATCATCCGAATTTATTCACTTATACCAGTCCAAAAATTCGATCAGAAAAAACTATTCCCATCGATAATTTAGCCAGTCAGTTTTGGATTGGATTTAGAGGTGGACTACGATTTTTTTAATTTTCTGGAAGAATCATCCGAATCATTGAATGACCCAAATTTGAGAAATTGCGGCATTCTATTTCTCAATCTCAATAAAATTTGAGGCCAAGTACATCAAATTTCACGAATGGTATTTTTTTCATGATCGAATAGGGGTTGGAAACCTTTCGCTTGTCTTATGAGCGAAACTAATCCAAACTCATGTATACACTAAACAAAATTTTCACCATTACCCTGCTTTTTTCCCTCAATTCTGTTGAGGCAAAGCACTTTCAAGCAGCTACCGAAAAAGCAGAAGAAAAGGCAAAAATCGTCCAAACGGACAGGTTGAAAACCTCTGAACAACCCAACCCTTTTCTTTCCCTGGATCAAAAAATCAAAACAATCCCATTTGATCTTTTGGGAAAAAATTTAGAAGACACAACGACCACCTCCTTTCAGTTTTCCTTGGTGCCTTTTGTCGGAACCAACGGTACCTTCTCAGGGAATGTTGTCAACGACTATTCCTTCAATTTGCTCGGCGGCTATTCTGCAGGCACCCACAAACTTGAATTAGGAGGACTTTTCAATATCAACAGAGGTGACCTGCAAGGTGTCCAAATGGCAGGATTGTTCAATCAGGTTGGTGGAAAAGTAGACGGGGTTCAACTTGCTGGTCTTTTCAATTCCAATATGGATTCTGTAAACGCAGTCCAATTGGCGGGATTGGCAAATATCACAACTGGTCCAGTAGATGGAGTTCAGATCGCGGGTATTGCAAATTTTTCTCCCAAAAAAGTAGAAGGCGTTCAGCTTGCCGGAGTGATGAACTTTACCGCTGAAGACCTGAATGGTTCGCAGGTAGCGGGAGTTTTAAATTTTGCTGTCAAAAACGTCAAGGGCTCTCAATCAGGATTGTTGAACTACGCAAAAAAAGTAGACGGATTTCAATTGGGTCTGATTAATTTTTCAGACAGCATCAACGGCATTCCCGTGGGTTTTTTAAGTTTTGTAAAATCGGGATATCACACTGCAGAAATCAGTATCAATGAGGTCATGCCATTCAATCTGGCTTTCCGAACCGGGAAGCGGGAGTTTTATAACATCTTTTTTGCAGGAATACGGCCAGCATGGGATGATCAGGTGACCTGGTCTTTTGGATACGGATTGGGAACTTCTCCAAGACTTGGAAAGAAAAGCTCCCTCAATATTGAAGTAAGTTCCGAGCAACTCAGTCGAGGAAGTGTGGAAGCACTAAATCTGATCAATCGCTTCTACATCGGTGGTGAATTCCAAGTAACCAAAGACTTAGCCATCTTCGCTGGACCCACCTTGAATTTCCGGGTATATGACACTTCGTTTTCCTCCCATCCGGACCTTTTTACCTTCACCAATACTTCGATTCATCGTGACCGCTACCATCCAGAGGACCTAGGAAGTCAGCTTTGGTGGGGCTTTAGAACAGGATTCCGGTTCTTATAATCCAGAAATAAATTTCAAAAAATCAAAATCGAGATAGGGGTAACAGTCTCCTGAATTGTCCTTAATGAAATTTATCACCAAAATAATTCTTCGCAACAAAAAAACTAACCCAATGAAAAAGCTAATTACAATCTTCCTCCTTTTACAAATCATGCATCATGCTTACAGTCAGGAGGAAGGCAGATTTAGATTCCAAATGGATCTGGGTGTGGCAGCACCAAAAGACGGAGGCATCGGTGCCTTGATCAATTTTGAGCCACAGGTTCTTGTTACTAGAAACCTTACTCTGGGTCTCAGAATGGGTGTGGCAGGTCTGGCAAAAGAGGTCACTTATTATGAGATCCCCGATGATTATGATGGCGAGCTTTCCGCAAATTCCTCCGTTTCGGGCACTGCCAATTACTACTTCAACTATGGAAAAGGCAAGGTCGCACCCTATATCGGAGCAGGTTTTGGATACTATGCGCTGAGCAATATAAAGGTGGATGGTTCCGATTTCAACGAAGACGAGGTGCGGGGTCTAAAGGCTAATTTCGCCTGGGCTCCGATGATCAGAGCAGGGGTTGAACTGGGCAAATTTCGGATTGGTGCTGAATACAATTTTCTGCCAAATAGTGATCTGCAACATGTAAGCGGGGAAGTGATTGGCCAGGCCATCAATGAATACTTCGGCTTTACCTTAGGCTATTTTGTCGGGGGAGGAAAATGGGGTCGATAATATTCGAGATCAGAAGAAGACCTTATTGCAATCTGCAATAAGTGGTTTTCCAAAAAAACAAAAAGCTAAACCAAGGCTATGAAATCATTTTCAAAAATCTTAGCAGTGATTTTTTGCTTTGCCCTGAATCCGCTAAAAGCACAGACTTTGACTCAGACAGTAAGGGGAAAAGTGGTCGATCAAGTCACAAAAGCTCCCATGCCGGGAGCGACTGTGATGATTCTCAATACAGATCCTTTGATTGGTGCAACGACCGATTTGGATGGGGATTTCAAAATCCCGCAAGTTCCGGTAGGTTCACATACGTTGAGCGTGACTTTCATCGGATACAAGGACATCATCCTACCCAATGTTCTGGTTAATTCCGGCAAAGAGGTGGTGTTGAGCATTGCCGTTGAGGAGGAATTTGGTAAGATGGATGAGGTAGTAATCGTGGCTACTGAAAAAGACCGGACTGTCAACGATATGGTGACGGTGAGCGGACGGACATTCTCTGTTGAAGAAACGCGGAAATTCGCTGCTGCTGTCAATGATCCGGGTCGAATGGCTCAATCATTTTCAGGTGTTGTCAGTACTGATGACGGGAATAACAACATTTCCATCAGAGGAAACAGTCCCAATGGATTGCTTTGGAGAATGGAAGGTATCGACATTCCCAACCCAAACCACTTTGTAAATCCGGGAAGTTCAGGTGGAGGTATATCCATTTTGAGTTCCCAGTTGCTGGCAAATTCGGACTTCATCACTGGAGCATTTCCTGCGGAATATGGAAACGCCATGTCTGGAGTTTTTGATCTCAGTTTGAGAAAGGGAAATAATGAACAGCGAGAATTTACTTTTCAGGCGGGTTTTTTAGGGACTGATATTGCAGCTGAAGGACCCATCGCTAAAAATTACAAAGGCTCATATTTGATCAATTACCGGTATTCCACGCTTTCGATTATTTCCAAGTTGGGAGTTCCTTTGGGAGATTTTATAACTGATTTCCAGGACTTGTCGCTTACTATTTTTCTCCCTGCCGGGAAAAAGAGCAGCTTCACCGTATTCGGTTTTGGTGGATTGAGCGATCAAAGCAAAGACGCTGAAAAGGACTCCCTGAATTGGACTACTGAGTTTGATCGCTACAGTTCCCAGTATTTTTCCAATAGTGGGGCGGTCGGCGTCAAGCATTCCTACATGATCAACCAAAACAATTTTCTCCAGAATACAATTTTGGCTTCCGGACATGCTATCGGTGACAAAATGAATCGACTGGATGAAGAGTATTCCGATCAGGAGTGGTCTTATGAAAATTTCAGCAATTCGAAAATCACATTTAACAGCGTTCTGAATACCAAACTTTCTTCTCGATTAAATTTCAGAAGCGGGATTTACCTGAACCAATTGTATTATAACCTTCGTGAAAACGAGTATGATCAGGAGCTTGATCAGATGGAAACGCACATCAATTCCAAAGGCAGCACACAGAGCATTCAGGCTTTCACCCAACTTAATTTCAAAGCAACCGAGCGCCTGACTTTCAATGTTGGAATGCATTACCTTCAGCTACTGCTGAACAATTCCAATTCAATTGAGCCGAGGTTGAGTGCGTCTTTTGAACTGGATGAAAAACAGCGGCTAAGCTTGGGTTACGGTCTTCACAGTCAGGTGCAACCACTGGGGACTTACTTTGCAGAATTTGAGGAAAATGGGCAGATCACCAAGCCGAATGAAAAACTTGGATTAAGCAAATCGCATCATTTTGTAATGGGCTATGACCGCCAACTGAACCCATTTCTTCGGATGAAAATCGAGGGATATTACCAGCACTTGTATAATATTCCAATCAAACTTGGAGCTGACCAAACCTACTCCATTATCAATCAGCAATGGAGCTTTATGACAGATCCCTTGGTCAATGAGGGATTTGGGAAAAACTACGGGGCAGAATTCACCCTGGAGCAGTTCACACACAAAAATCTTTATTTTCTGCTGTCAGCCTCCCTTTACAACTCGCTTTACAAAACCCAGGAAAACAAGTGGCGAAACACGTTGTACAATGGAAATGCAAATCTGACATTCACAGCCGGCAAGGAATATCCACTTGAGAAAAATCGATTTTTAGGCTTTAACATCCGAAGCATTTATGGGGGAGGACTACGGACTACACCGGTAAATCTGGAGGAATCAATTGAAAAAAACGAAACAGTTTATGAGGAAGAAATGGCCTTTGAAAATAAAAAACCTGCCTATTTCAGAACAGACCTTCGGGTAAGTCTGAAATGGAACAGACCAAAATCCACCAGCACCCTGGCCCTTGATGTCCAGAATGTAACCAACCACCAAAACATCTTTGGAACCTATTTTGAGCCTGCGAAGGGAGAGGTAGAAACCGTCTATCAAACTCCATTGATCCCCTTGATCAGCTATAGAATTGAATTTTAGCGTGTGTGAGGGGGGGGGGGGGATATAATTAGTAAAGAATTGGGAAGATAGGAGGTTGAAAGTAGGAATTAGGTAGTTGGGAGTAGGCTAATTCAATAGCTCTGAGGATAACAAAATTTGACTGCCTGCGGCTCGAGATCGATCATAGAATTAAAAATGACTATTATTCACTTTTAGGTATTTCTGTCGGATTTGCCTTTGCAACCCAAAGGGAACAGAATCCAAGAATACCTCGGTTCAAGGTAAAAACTCTGAACCCAACTGCAAAAAAGAGCAGAAAAGGTATAACAATACGGTAGGCGAAATCCATCAGCCGCATTTAGTTTAAAAACTAAAAAGGATAAAGCTCCATCCTGTGTAATCGAAAAAGTGAAGAATATCTGCTATGATCCCAAATAACTGACCGGATGTAGGCTGAGAAATCTTCGAATAGGAACTGCCAACTTTAATTGAGTCGAATGGAAGGCTTCCCCTTTTTTGGACAATTCTAAAAAAGACAAAATCTGGTTTTGATGTTGACGATTAGTACTACTAAGGGTGTTAATTGAGGCTGTCTGAAAACTTGGTTGAAAAGTTTAAGACAGCCTCGTATTATCACTTCCTAGTATTGTTTTTTTGGTCAATTAATGCTAATTCCTTCCATGCTAGTCAATTTCGCAAGAAATCCCCAGTTGAACTTTTGTCTGGCATCACCTGAAAGCATAAAGACCAGTTCATTGGACCCCTTTTTGAGTTCCAAGGGTACTGATTCATCCGTTACAATGACACGTCCTTCCACTCCCTTACCAGGAGGGGGCCGAAAATCCATGCCCCCGTCAAAAAGGATTTGGGAATCGAGCATGATCACCAAATGATCGGCATAGTCAAAATTCATGGGTACCGTCCTATCCCTATTTGATACCAAATTACAGGTCAGTACCACGGTTTTGGTCATATCATTAAAATATTTGCTGACATTGATCAGACCGTCCTCATCGGCAAGGACAGTCTTAAAAGTTTTTTTATATTCCAAAACCGAATCCACTTGTGCTTTAAAATTTGTGGAATCCTTTACAAAGGGTTCTGATATTTGCCATGCCTTTAAAAATTCCTTCATATGAGGCGATTCTTTGCCTTTTGGATTTCTGGGTTTCCCGGCATCTCTGATTTCATTAATGGAAAAGTCACTGAAAAACACGGGATCAAAACTACTGATCAAACTGAATCCTCCCCCCGAGTCATCTCGTTTCAAATGGTCAACCGTAAAGGCTGGTTTATCCATATCCCCGATATACACATCCATTTGATCTTGAACCACAACCATTTTTACCCGGACCCATTGCTTAAACTCCAAAAAGGAAATACCCTCTTTGGTGAACCGGATGCCAAGCACATTACTGTTTTCGGGATCATATATGTAAGCCAGATCTTCTTCCATATAATCGATAACAGAGGTCTCAGAGAACACTTTCCCCTCCTCATTTAAGGCTCTCAATAAGTTTTCACTGGCCTTCCCGATAACAATTTCCGTTTTAAAGGACATCGGTAAGAACACCTCCTGTCTCACAGGAAATGAAGCTCGTCCTTCGTATTTGGGATAATTGTACAATTGCCAAGGCAAGTTACCATTATGAATGGGCACATATTGTAATGCATCCAGATACCCCCCTTTCGCTACCCGCAAATAGAGGTAGTCAAAATTTTTTGCATCCTGTACCCTAAATCCCACACCCGGAGTAAGACCTTTGGTCCAAAACTCCACTTGAAAATTCCTGAAGTACCCATCCTTGACCAATGCACGTTGGCCCGGCTCCAACCGAAGGACTTCTTTCCCCTCTTCGGTCACCACATTGATACTGATCAAGGAGTCTTTGTAATCGTATACGGTCCATTCGGAATCCCTAAATGGAATATGCTGTTTCTCCTCGGCCTTTCGTTCCTTCCGGCCACAGGCTAGGATTAAAACTCCAAGGGCAAAGATTAATATTACCTTATGGTTTGTTCTCATGATAAAGTTTTATTTTTGATTATCCTGTATTGATGGAAGTCAAAGGTAAATCCACATTTCATTGTAGGGAGAAAAATGCCCTATTCAAGTCTGTTCAAGTTTGTTCACAGACCGTATATCCTTTCATAAATGGAAAGAGACAAAAAACATCTGACACATTGTTTTGAACTCATTGCCAAAAAACTATCCAGAGGACCATTAGATACTTGGGTTACTGGCGATTTTCAATTGTTGAGCAAGTCCATACATGAGGAAACCGGAACGCTCCTTAGTGTTTCAACTTTAAAACGACTTAGTGGAAAGGTGAACTACTCCTCCCGACCAAACACCTCCACCCTGAACGTTTTAGCCGCCTATTTGGGATATGGGGATTGGCATTCATTTGTATTTAATGAAAGCACTAATCATAGTCAAAGAAAGAAAAAAGGAACACCATCGAAAACATTCCAATACAGCAAACCCTTAATTGTGGTCGGCCTGGTTCTGGTAACCGTATTACTATGGGTTCAAAGGAAGTCCGAGGTGAGCTATGATCCCAATGATTTTGATTTTGATGCCACATCGGTCTCCGAAGGACTCCCCAATTCCGTGGTTTTCAACTACAACGCCAGGGCTGCAACCGCGGACGCCGTGGTAGCTATCCAACAAGACTGGGACAACAAAAAAAGGATTGAAGTAGATCGAGAGGACAGTATATCGACAAGCATTTATCATTGGCCAGGTTATTTCAAAGCTAAATTGGTCGTCAATGATTCCATTGTAAAGGAAAAGTCAATTTTGATCCCCACAGACGGCTGGTTAGCGACTATTGAAACAGATTCATTGCCAATCTATTTGGACAAAAAGCTTTATCAAACTGAAAATGAACTTCATTTAACACCGAAAATCTTACAAGCCCATGGGGTAAATCCTCAAATCAAGCGAACGATTACCGGATTTTATAACGTAGATGATTTTCAATCCATTTATACGGATGATTTTCAATTTTCGATTAATTTAAAAAATAATCTTAAATCAGGTGCCAGTCCTTGTCAGGCTGCTCAAATCCAAATAATCCATGAAGATGGACCGATTAGTCTCGTCTTATCGAATAAAGGGTGCATTTCTGATATTTCACTTTTTGCTTTTGACACGACCATTGACGGCAAAAAGACAGACCTCTCCGGTTTTGGTACCGACATGTCGGAAAATATAAAAGTTGAGTGCCTATCGAAAGGTCAGAAAATGAACATCCTTGTCAATGAAGAATCTGTTTTTACATTCAACGTCCCTAAAATCCCTAAGAAAATCATCGGAGTAAAAATCCTTTTTGAAGGAGCAGGAAGCATTTATGAACTCCAACTTTCTAATAAAAAAGGAACTGTATACCACTTCGGTACCGATGAAACATGATAACGGTGATTTTTCATTAGTCCAAAGAAAAATCAATCCCGTTTGTTCCAGAAAATATCAAACAAAAACCCGCATTTATAAAAGCGAGTTAGTTTAACAGATATGCGGCCCATCTAAGGAGAAATATTAATTAATTATAAGCCAATAAGTCCCCCTAGAATTATTGGTGAAAAAATCATGGTAAAAAACCATCTTGATTTATCCGTCATGCCTATACTTAAAGCCATTTAAGAAACCCAAAGATTCTCCATCTCGGTTTGAAGTGCAACCCGAAATAATACAAGGATAGACATTTTTAGAGTTTCAATTGATTTGATTTCCGTTCAATAAGTTTCATATATTCTTTCTTCATTTTCTCAGGCAGAAAACTTTCTAAAATAAACTGATTCCACCTAGGGATTAGTTTTTTATATTTCTTAAATATATTCTCGATTACTTTTTGATCCATCCCTGCTCTTAGCATGGCAGTTTCAAAATCCTTTTTATTGATTTTTTTCTTTTTGCCATTCAAGGTCAATGCTAGTTCTTCATCGTCCCCCTCCACAACTAACTCAGATGACACTAAATCATTAGCAGGGCAGAAATCATATTTTTGATTTCTTTTTAGCAATGAAAAATTTTTCAAATGCATGTCAAAAGCCAGAAAACAACCTTTTCTAATCAAAAATCTACAAATTTCAGAATACTTTAAATAGTTGATTTACTGACCATTAAACCACTTCTGGTAAGCGAAATTGTATTTAGTTTTCCAGTTCACCGAAAAGTACACCAGGGATTTGCCTTTTTTTGATGTTTTTTAAAATACCCAAAAAAATCGGGTAGGAGAAACGGGATTAGTTCCCGTTTCGACCTCCCACACCACCGT
>NZ_JAMWZB010000003.1 GCF_024305035.1 Algoriphagus sp. | reverse complement strand
ACCTAAAATACCAAAAAAAATTTGATTTAAAAAAAATTCAAAAGCGATTTCCCTGTAGATTCCGCTTATCATTTTTTAATTTGAGAATCGGTTAATTTAGACTAGAATCAAGCTCATGAAAAACAAAACCATTCTCGTAACCGGAGGTGCCAGTGGAATTGGTGCTGCAATTGTTCGGAAATTTGCCTGTGAAAAAAGTACTGTTTACTTCATTGATACCAATCAAGAAGCTGCCGATCAGATTACCGAAGAATTAAATCAAACTGAGAATTCCGTACACTTTTTAGCTGGTGATATTTCTGATTTCGCCGCTATCAAAAGTCTGATAAGCCAAATCCCAGGAAAACTTGATGTCCTAATTAATAATGCCGGAATATCCCATATCGGTAATTTGGAACATACTTCTGAGGAAGATTTTGATAAAATTTTTCGAGTAAATGTCAAAGGAATCTTCAACTGCACCCAGGCAGCCATAGGCCGGTTAATTGCTGATGGAGGAGGTTCCATCCTCAACATGTGTTCGGTCGCTGCTACCATAGGAATACCAGACCGCTTTGCCTATAGCATGTCCAAAGGAGCGGTTTTATCTTTAAGCTTGAGTATCGCCCGAGATTACGTAGACAAAAACATCCGTTGTAATTGTATTTCTCCCGGAAGAGTCCACACCCCTTTTGTGGATGGGTTTTTGGCTAAAAACTATCCAGGGAAAGAAAAAGAAATGTTTGAAAAACTAGCTGCAACTCAACCCCTAGGCCGAATGGGCAGTCCTGAGGAAATTGCGGAGCTTGCCTATTTCATTTCCAGTGATTCCGGTGGATTTATTACCGGAGCCAATTACACCATTGATGGTGGATTTATGGGATTAAAAATGTAAATCCCCACAAACCTAAACCTAAAATCATGAAACTAATACGATTTGGTCCAAAAGACCAAGAAAAACCCGGAATCCAAACCTCAACAGGTAACATGCTCGATTGCAGTTCGTTTGGAGAAGATTGGGATGAGCAGTTTTTTACAAAAGGGGGCTTGGAGCGACTTGAAATTTGGCTCCAGGCCAATCAAACCAAGCTTCCTTCTGTTCCGAAAAATAGTAGAATTGGCTCCCCCATTGTCCGCCCTTCCAAAATCATTTGCATTGGACTCAATTACCTCAAACATGCTCAGGAGGCAGGCATGTCAGTTCCCGAAGTCCCGATTATTTTTATGAAAGCTACCTCTTCTCTTTGCGGGCCCTTTGACCCGATTTTTATTCCCAAAGATTCAAAACAAACAGACTGGGAAGTAGAACTCGGTGTGGTGATCGGAAAGCGAGCGAAGTATGTCAAAACCGAACAGGCTATGGATTATGTTGCGGGGTACGTACTGCACAATGATGTCAGTGAACGGGATTTTCAACTCCGCCATGGAGGCCAATGGGTCAAAGGAAAAAGTGCTGACCACTTTGCTCCTTTGGGACCCTTTTTAGTCACACAAGACGAAGTCCCAAACCCGCATGCCCTTCGACTTTGGCTCAAACTCAATGGAAAGCTCCTCCAAGACAGTGATACTTCAGACATGATTTTTGATATCCCTACCCTCATTTCCCATGTTTCGCAATACATGACCCTCCTACCGGGTGATCTCATCAGTACCGGGACACCTGCAGGTGTAGGAATGGGACTAAAACCCGAACCCAGATACCTCAAGCACGGTGACGTAGTCGAGCTAGGAATAGACGGCTTAGGAATGTCCAGACAGGTAGCTTTGAATGATCCGGAGGCATGAAAATCGACGCCCATCAGCACTTTTGGAAGTATGACCCCAAACGTCAGGAATGGATTGATAGTGGGATGGAACAAATCCGAAAAGACTTTCTTCCCCAGGACCTAAAGCCTAAACTGGACGGTTGTCAAATCGATGGCAGCATGGTAGTTCAGGCTGAGGAAAGCCTAGCTGAAACTGATTTCCTACTGGAGCTGGCTGAGGAAAACAATTGGATTGTTGGCGTGGTCGGTTGGGCAGACTTGGCTTCTGCTGAGTTGGATTTGATTTTGGATCGCTATTCCAAGCAGTCAAAATTGAAAGGGTTTCGAGAAGTTCTTCAATCCAAAGATTCCAAATACTTTCACCGACCGGAGTTTATTCAAGGGTTAAAAACCATTTACAAAAAGGGCTATACTTATGATTTGTTGGTTTATGCACATCAACTGGAAGATGCCTTAACCTTAATTAAACAATGTGGAGAACATCGGATAGTGATTGATCATCTGGCCAAGCCCAAAATCAAATCTGGGATCTGGCGGGAATGGAAAAAGCAGTTGAAACCCATTTCTGAACGAGAATATATTTACTGTAAATTATCCGGGTTGGTTACCGAGGCAGATTGGAAAAACTGGACCCTTGAAGACTTCATTCCCTACCTGGAAATTGCTCTTGAACTTTTTGGCCCGGATCGATTAATGTTTGGGAGTGACTGGCCGGTTTGTCTTTTGGCGGGTGAATATGAGCAGGTTTATGAAACGATAGAAGTCTTTACCAACTCCCTTTCCAAGGCTGAAAAAGCTCAACTATTAGGACAAAGCGCCGAAGAATTTTATCAGATTTCTCCACTTAGGACAAGCCATGGACCTTTCACTCAAGAATAAAGTATTCCTCATTTCCGGTGGTGCCAAGGGCATCGGCAGGGCTATTTCTGAAACGCTTCAACTGGAAGGTGCCATTCCGGTCATCATCGATCCTTCCAAGGAAGTAGGCAAATTAGTTTTGGGAAAAGGATGCGGTCTTCATATCCCCCTTCGTCTTGAAACACCTGCAGATTCGGAAAGCGCTGTAAATCATGCTTTTTCTACTTTTGGCCGAATTGATGGATTGGTCAATAATGCCGGAACCAATGACCGAGTAGGTTTGGAACAGGGAAACCCCGAAGCTTTTGCCCGGTCGGTTCAAAAAAACCTGATGCATTATTATGAATTGGCGCATTTTTCCCTTCCATATTTGAAAAAATCCAAAGGAAGCATCGTCAATATTTCATCGAAAACGGCCATAACGGGCCAAGGGGGGACCTCTGGCTACGTAGCTGCGAAAGGCGCTCAACTCGCACTCACTCGGGAATGGGCAGCAGAACTTCTCCCCTACCAAATCCGGGTCAATGCAGTAATCCCTGCTGAAGTATTTACTCCTTTATATGAAAACTGGCTGAATTCTTTCTCACAACCTGAAGAAAAACTAAATGAAATCACCCATAGGATTCCTCTGGGAAAACGAATGACTACTCCGCAGGAAATCGCAAATATGGTTGTTTTTCTCCTCTCAGAAAAAGCATCTCACATCACTGGTCAACAGTTGTTTGTGGATGGTGGCTACACTCATCTTGACCGAGCACTATGAAAACAAAGGTCCCAATAGTACCCAAAAAGCTACTGATACCATTTATGTTGATTACCTCGCTTTTTGCACTTTGGGGGTTCGCCAATGACATTACTAACCCCATGGTCGCAGCCTTCAAGCGGGTTTTGGAACTAAATAATGTTCAAGCCTCCTTCGTTCAGCTAGCCTTTTACGGAGGCTATTTTACCATGGCCCTACCTGCAGCATTTTTTATCAAGAAATATTCTTACAAAACAGGCGTTCTTTTAGGCCTGGGTTTATATGCTTTCGGAGCTTTATTGTTTTACCCTGCAGCTTCTTGGGAAAGCTATGGGTTCTTTCTGGCTTCCCTTTACATTTTGACTTTTGGTCTAGCTTTTTTGGAAACGACAGCCAATCCCTACATCCTGTCCATGGGACCCGAGCAAACAGCCACTCAGCGACTTAATTTAGCCCAAGCTTTCAACCCTATGGGGGCCTTGGCTGGCTTATTTGTAGCCAAACAATTTATTCTCAACGCACTCCAATCCAACACCACCGATGAAAATGGCAGGTTGGCCTATGCTTCCTTAGACGAGTCAGCCAAGGCCTTTATCCGAACCAATGACCTCATGGTCATCCGAAACCCATATGTTCTATTGGGAGTAGTGGTGATCGGGGTAATGGTGGTGATCGCCTGGGTCAATATGCCGGAAAGCAAAGACAAAACGGGCAAAATTGACTTTGGACCAACCATGAAGCGCCTTTTTTCAAATCGAAATTTTGTTGAAGGAACACTAGCTCAGTTAGTTTATGTGGGAGCTCAGATCATGGTCTGGACTTACATTTATCAATATGCCGAAGCAATCCAAATCGATAATGTGTCTGCGGTAAACTATGGCTATGCTGCCTTACTTGTGTTTTTAATCGGGAGATGGGTTTGTACTGCACTCCTTCGAGTTGTTTTTGCAGCAAGATTACTGGGGATTTTTTCAGTTTTGGCCATGCTCTTTACCCTGGGAGCTATTTTCCTTCCTGGAATGCTGGGGCTTTACAGCTTAGTGGCAATAAGTTTTGCAATGTCTTTGATGTTTCCGACCATCTATGGCATGGCGCTCGAGGGGTTGGGTGAAGATTCGAAATTTGCCGCGGCCTTTTTGGTTATGGCCATCGTTGGTGGTGCAATTATGCCGACTTTACAGGGCATGATCCTGGATTGGGGCGGAAGTGGATATACCGATTTGAGGATACTTGGAGTGTCCGAAGTCAAGTTTTCTTTTATTCTTCCGTTTATTTGTTTCTTTTTCGTTTGGCTATTTTCGATCAGATCAAAAACTCAAAACACCCCTTAGGCCATGCAAACATTTGTTTTGATCTGTGATTTAAAAAATGAACCCGAGGCAATTGAGGCCTATGTAACTTGTCATCGAAACGTGTCACCGGAAATTTTGGAAAGTATCCGCGTCAGCGGAATACTCAACATGAGCATTTATCGCTGGCAAAATCGTCTGACAATGTTGATCAATACCACCGACGAATTCAATTTTGAGAAAAAAGCCAAACTAGATCTCGCCAATCCTAAAGTTCAGGAATGGGAAAAGTTTCTGGGTCAGTTTCAAACCCATTTACCCGGTACTCCTCCAACTTGGCGCTGGGCCTTGACTGAGCAGATCTTTGAATATAAAGCAGAAAAGAATCTACCCTGATGGACGTTGTAAAACAAGTCACTGGGAAAAGAGATCATTCCATGAAGAAATAGTTGAATTTATAAGGTATTTATGCGATTCTTTTTTTTAAAATCGTTTCTTGGCAAGATCCTAATCCAGCCCCATCAATTTAAAAACTTGCTGATCATGAAAAAATCTTTATTCATAGCAATCTTGTGTTGTTTCCATAGTCTGAGCTTTGCCCAAAACCATAGGCTAAACCTTTGGCCCGGCACACCTCCACTTCAAAAAGAAATGAATTTACAAGAAGAAGCAGTACAGGAAGGTATTCTTCGCATTTCGAATGTACAAGTACCCCTAATGGAGGTATTTCTTCCCACTGCCCAAGTGGCAACCCAGCAAGCAGTTTTGATATTTCCAGGGGGTGGGTATGGGATTTTGGCCTACGACTGGGAAGGAACGGACTTTGCCAAATGGCTCAACTCACAAGGGATTGCAGGAATAGTCGTCAAATACCGTCTTCCGATTTCCAAATCATTGACAGATCCCAAAGAAGTTCCGCTACTGGATGCACAGCGTGCAATGAGATTGGTTCGTCATCATGCAGCGAATTGGAATATCGACCCAAAGCAAATCGGGGTTATGGGTTTTTCGGCCGGCGGTCATTTAGCCTCTACCTTGAGCACCCAGTTTGATTATGAGCTGGAGCGAGAAAACGACCCCATCGATCAGCTCAGTGCCAGACCGGATTTTTCGATATTGGTCTATCCGGTAACCAGCTTTTCGGAAAGAATCACTCACCAAGGGTCAAAGAAAAACTTGATCGGTGAAAATCCAACACAAGGTTTGGTCACTCGCTTTTCCAATGAATTGAATGTGAATGAAAACACACCGCCTACTTTCCTGGTTCATGCCCAAGATGACCAGGCCGTCCCGATTGAAAACAGCCTATTCTATTACCAAGCACTTCATTCCGCTGGAGTGAAGGCTTCGCTTCATATTTATCCCAAAGGTGGACATGGCTTCGCTTTTGGAAGAAATCGGGGTGCAGTAGAAAACTGGACTGAAGTAGTGTTAGACTGGATCAAAAATTTAGAATAAATGTCAATCCAAGTAATTGCCTTTGATGCCGATGATACGCTCTGGGTCAATGAACCTTTTTTTCGTGAAGCGGAAGAAAAATTCTCTTCACTACTGGAAGATTTCATGCCCTCGCATGCCATTATGAAGGAACTTTACCATACCGAAATTAGCAATTTAAAGCTTTATGGGTATGGAATTAAAGGATTTATGCTTTCGATGATCGAAACAGCCCTTCGGGTTTCAGACAAGAAAATTCCGATTTCCTTAATCGAAAAAATCATAGGAATCGGGCAAGAAATGCTCGAAAAACCAGTAGATCTTTTACCGGGCGTTGAAGAAGTCCTCCAAAAACTGAACGGGGATTATCGGATGGTCTTAGCCACCAAAGGAGACTTGGTCGACCAGGAGCGAAAGCTCAAAAAATCGGGACTCGAACAGTATTTTCATCATATCGAAATCATGAGTGAAAAGCGGGTGGATGATTTTGCAAAGCTAATTCAACATTTGGATGTTGCTCCTGAGAAATTTGTGATGCTTGGCAACAGTTTAAAATCCGATATTCTCCCGGTACTTGAGCTTGGGGGACATGCGATTCATATTCCCTTTCATATTACCTGGGCACACGAGGAAATCCAACATGAAGTCAGTCATGAACGGTTTAATTCTGTGGAAAATATCACCCAAGCTGCCGATTTAATTCGAAAAATGTAAGCTGATAACAACACAACACTCAAATTAACCAACTGCATGGGGGTTTGATCAAGCTCACGTTTTTCACCTTCTTGGGAAGTAGAAAAAATTACAGTTTTAACATCATGCGAAACCCTCTGGCTCCATAGTAGGAATCTGCCCCATTGTGGTAAGTGAATACTCGCCCAAACCTTCGGTCTCCAAAAAGTGCTCCGCCAAGTTTCCGAATTGAGTCGGGTGTTTTTAGCCAAGAAGATGTTTTAAGATCAAACTCACCGAATTGCTGCAAGAATTGGTATTGCTCTTCACTCAATAATCTTCCACCCCATCTTTGGGCTAGTTCCTCTGCAGAATGATCGGGCGGAAATTTCTTGCGGTTCACCCGAGCCTCCAGATCATAACAGACACTCCTCCTCCCCTTTGGGCTTTCCGGACTACAATCATAAAAATCAAAGGTATCATTTACCTTGTCATAGGTAAGAATAGCAGGCTCACCACCCGATTCTTCCATGTAAAGAAGGGTTTGTAACTTTTCGGGTTGGCTCCCTAATTTTCTTTCAACTGCATCCCAGGAAAAATCTGCGTAATGAGTTTTGTTTTCCTCAAAACGAAATCGAAGCAAAGCGATCAGTTCGCTTTCTTGTAGTTTAAAATTACTCATTAGATTAGTTTATGGATAGAAACACCTCAATTTCAGCCAAATCCCAGTTCTTACTTTTCTCCCCATACCGTTCAAAGTCTACCCGATAGGCTCGAGGAATCTTGGACTTCCATACTTCTCTCCAAAACCCTGAGATGCAATCAGGCATCGGTCCCCTTACCCTTATTTTCTGGTAGGTTTGTGCAGGAATAATCAATCGATCAAGCCCCTCAGGCATCGGTGAACCTGGCACTACCTGGCAACCTACAAAGTAAGAAAATGGGTCTGTATGATTTCCTTCATAGTCAAAATAAACGGCAAAAATATCCTCACTTAACTTTCTGGGGATTTTGGAGGCCACTTGTTCCTGTTCAAATTTCTGCCAAAGTTGCCCTCCATCGCGATTGGATTGGCCGTTCCGGTTTTGAGTTTTGAAAGGGAGTTTCAAGCCAATCACCTCAAAGCTGGGAATCGTTTCGATCAACGTTAATTTTTCTTCCAACATTTTATCCTGCCTTTTGGTACGCCAACTGAAGCCATTTCAAGACTTCTTCATCAATTTGATTAAGTTCGGAAAGCTGAATTTTATGAGAACACATTCCCTTGGGTTTCTCAGCTAAAAGGCGATCAGTTGCCTCAATTCCTTTTAAATTTAACCCAATCTCAAATCGGGTTTTTGTCGCTGGGCTAAGCATGGCAAACTGTTTCTTACGCCGAAGGCTTACATAGGATACCTTTGGGGCAATTTCCACATCGGCTCCAAAAGCCTTGATTTTAACTATCAAATAATCATAGATGGCCTTGAGATGCTCCTTACCTTGATATTGTTTTTTAATTAATTCCGCTTGATCATCCACAGACCCCGCGTCACTTCCTTTGGATTTATGAGCAATCAGGTTAGCAAAACCATAAGTCAGGCCATGGGATTGTTTCAGCCAATCGATCATTTCCTTGTGCTTCGAAAAATTCTGATCTTTCACCAGTTTGATCCAATACTCAAGATTTTTCCCGGTATTTTTCTCCAAATTGGCTATCATCGTTTGAGTAGCTGCGTCCATAGAAGTTGTGGTTAAATAAGGTTTCTAAATGTTAAATTTAGTCATTTCAAAGAAAGCAAAGCTAAAATTAGTAGTGGAAATCCCAATTTTTGGCCTCCGGAATCCCTTAAAATGACCGATGTCTTCCGTGCCACAATCCCACTAAGAGTACCGTACAAACCAACAGCATAGCCAGCGTCAGCGTAACTAGAAAAAAGTTAACACTCAGTTCAGCCAGGTCTGATCCTTTTTTCCCTTGTGCAGCCACCGTCAGCTGTCCTCCAGCATTGAAAATAGCCGCAAGAAGAACCCCAAACCAATTGGCAAATGAACCATAGACCGCAAGCCAAAAAGTTAGGGTCATCCACTTTTTAGACAGCTTTACCCTAGGCCAAATTAATCCTAAAATCACCAAAAAGATTCCGTTCATAATCCCCTCCAAATGACTGGAAAGTCCCATGCGTGGATTGGCAAAAAAAGGAATGATCAGACCAACTACAAGTCCAAGTGTCACTAGAAATATGCCCAGAAACACCAGCCGATCGGATTGACGAAATGAGAGCTCGGAAGTTGACATCAGGAAAGGTGAATTTTTGTAAACGAAAATTATTTCCACCAGAATTCAGGGACACCCAAGTTCAGGCTACTCCCATCAACCACACATCAAGTCTAATATAATGAAAATCAATAAATTAAAAAAGAAGCTAGCACTCAATTCCGAAAAAAAATGTCCCTCCTCAATACTTCCATTTAGCTCCATTCCTTTCCACATCCCTTTTCCGATAGGCAGCTATCTTTTTGATTAATTCCCTAGGTAATGCTTGATCATACCGAAACTGAATGGAATCTTTTTTAAGCACAAACCCATCTAACTCCTCTAAAAATGGAAGAATTGCCGGAGAAGTCGGCACAAAACTTAACTAATGGCGATGAGCCGCATAGGCAAACAAAATTGTGGTGGATTGAAAAACCGGCTTTCCCCATTTTAATAACTCTGAAGCATTGGGCGCGATACTTTTCAAAACTGTTCGGAGCTCCAAAATTTTGGATTTGGCAGGCTCCTCCAGTTTAAAAATATACGCGTTAACTAGGGGCGGAATTTTAGAAGGCGTTTCCATTTTGAAGGAAAATAACGATCAGTTAAGGGGCTTACGAACGCTGGGAATTAGTTATCCTTTTTAGTTTGTTTCAATTTTTGATGTCTCAATTTTGCCCGATCGATCGTTGCCTGCCGATATTTTTCATCAGTATGGTATCGACTTTTTGCCCGCTCCAATGTTTTTTCTCGGTAATCCGGATCGGATTGATAGCGCTCACGGTAGACTTGTTGCGCTTTATTGCGAAACGCTTTATCCTCCTGATACCGCTCTTTCATGCGTTTGAGGATCTTTTCTTTATTTTTCTGATAATACGATTGCTCCATCTTCCTTTTACTTAGCCATTCCCATCAACGTTTAACCTAATTTATATAGTTACGCTTTATCTTCCTATTTACAGTTCCAAAATCTGAGGTTCCTTCGGGTCGATTTGGGTTGAGCGTATAGGGAAATTCTCTTAATCCCCTCCCTCCTTGATTACAATTTCCCCTTTGCCTAAAAATGCTTCATACAGAATAAAATCCCCTTTTTCATCCTGGCTTCTTTGAAATTCAATTTTTTCCCCTCCCTGATTGATTTTCGGCTGATCCCATTCGTTGGGAAGATAGGTTTTAAGGGTCAAAGGCACTTGATAGATTGAGGGATCAAGATCAGATTTGAACCGAATCTGAATTTGAGTTTCGTTAAGTTCGGTTACTACTTCAGTTCCCTTTCGCTGGCGAAGGTACTTGGTCACTTCGCGAAAAGGAGCTACCCAAACCCGATCTTCCTGAGATTTAATAAATGAAAAATATTCAACCAACTCCTGTCGTGTTTTGGGTTCCCATCCTAAATTTTCAACCCCATGAAATACCAAAACCAACCAGGTATGGTCGTGATTTCCTAAGGTATCTACCCAACTTTTCATCCGTTCCATTTCGGTCCGAGTCACTGGACCACGTTGCCACTGCACATATTCCTTTTTCGTCTCTCCCGGAGTCATCTCACTACCTCGATTAATTTCCTCAAGCCAAGCCTCAGGCATGCGGTTTCGAAGCGCAGGATAGATTTGATGAGCAATTTCCATCACTCGCTCATCCTCGGTTCCGTAGGGTCCTTCAGCAGTAAAGGTGGATTCTGGTCCGATAAATTTCAATAAATCAGCTTTACTCTGCTCCAGCTCGTATCGCATATTTACTTCATCTAGCACGGCCAACCTCGGATGAGTTACCGTATGAGAGGCGATTTCATGTCCCTGAGCAGCATACGATTTGTACTGTTCCCACGTGGTTGTATCCTCCAAATTATTGTGAAAAACTACCTCATCGGTATCACGCATGGTCCCGTTTCGGATTTTCTCAAAGCCTTCATCTATCAGACTGTAGGCATCCGCTATTCTCCCCTGCTCAAAAAGTGCTCCTGCTTGGGCATGATAGTTTTCAGCTTCGGAAGTACCCGTAAAAGCAATCAGAGATGCCCGTTCAAAAAAATTAGTGGAATCGGTCGGCACAGCAGCTGTTTCCTCGATGATTTCATTAGGATCTCTGCCGATAAATTTCCCTTCCCCAGAACCCGGAACTTTACCGGTAATAATATAAAAAGTGGCCAGTAAATCCAGACTGTCCAAAATCGGTTTGGCTATGGTCAGCTGATTGACAATCCCGTCATCAAAGGTGATGGAAATCGCTCCGGTTTTATTTCCAGACCATTTCATGATTTCGGTTTGACCGATCTGAGGATCTTTTGACTTACAGGAAACTCCCAGCAAGACACCGAGAATAATAATGAGCAAATTTTTCATTTTGGGTGAATGGTTAAGACTCTAATATCCTCAAAATGTAGACGAAAGGAAGAACCGTTGGTAAAAATCTCGCATCTAAAGTTTTTACGTATACCCATCGACCCAAAAACAAGGATAAAATTTGCCCTCAAAATACATGAAGGCGGTTTGCCCGACAGCAAACGACTATTATCGGATACTATCGACTAGTACCCGACTGTTGCCTAGGCTCAGTCTCAACTTTGACCATCGCGTTTTCAAAAGCAGAAAACAAAAATCAATTTCTCACATTAATCTAGTTAGTATGAATGCTTTAAGAAACAGAGTTCAACTCATCGGAAACCTCGGTGATAAAATTGAAATCACCACCTTTGACACGGGCAAAAAAGTCGGTCGGGTTAGCTTGGCCACCCATGAGACCTACAAAAACAAAAATGGCGAAAAGGTGGAAGAAACCACCTGGCACAACCTTGTTCTCTGGAATAAGGATGCCGAAATTCTGGAAAAATACACCACTAAAGGATCTGAAATCGCCATTGAGGGGAAACTTACCCATCGAGACTTCACAGACAAAGATGGCCTCAAGCGCTATATCTCTGAAGTGGTCGTTTCCAATTTTCTGCTGCTTGGCAAAAAAAGAGACTGAACTTAGTACGGCTCATCCCTTCTTTTTTTGGGATGAGTCGTACTCTTTTTCAAATCAATGAAAACCCTCCTTTTACCAAAACTTTTTGATCGGCTTTCAAGTCCCTTTTCGGCAAAACCTGCGTATAGCCCTCTTGAGTCTGACCAACGCTTACTTCGATTTTTTCAAGTTCGTATCCCTTTCCATTTTCTTGAGCTAAAATCAAAATAAAACGTTTATCCCCTTCACTTAGCACAGCCGATTCGGGTAAACTCATCCCCATTTGTGAAGCTAGTTGAAGCCTTCCTTCCACGTACATCCCGGGGACAAACTTTTCTTGGTCCGCTTGATCCAACAAATGCGCATGGACCAAAATCTGCCGGTCCGGATTAACCGCTTGGCCAATCACATACACCTGAGCATCAACTATGGATTCCACTTGTTCAGGAATTCTCACTTTGATGGTTTGGCCTACCTGAATTTTTAATGCATCCTTTTCAAATAACTTAAATTCTACATGAAGGTGATCTTTGTTCAGCAAGGAAAGAGCAGGATCGGAGGCGGGAAGAAAGGCACCTGGCACCACAAAAATCTCCTCTACAAACCCTGAAATTGGCGCAACAATGGGAGCTCGAGATCGGATATTTTCCGGCTTGAGTTCCTCGGCATTGATGTGGATCATTCGCAGCTGCTGCTTAAGACTGGCTTCCTTAGCAAGTGCAGAATGGTAATCTGCTTTAGTTTTGAGCCAATTCTTTTGGGAAGTAATTTGCTCTGAATACAAAGTCTCTTGACGCTCAAATTCTGCCTTTAAAAATTCAATTTGACTTTTTACTTCAAGATACTCCTGTTGCAATCGAACAAACTCGGGATTCTCTAAATAAAAGAGCACCTGTCCTCGACTAACTTTCTCTCCCTCGATCAATTTAAGTCCAGAAACATTCCCTCCAAAAAATGCAGAAACATCCTGCATTCCTTCTACCGGAACTCGTATTGTCCCTTGAATTGAAAGTTCATCCGAAAATGTACGCTTTTGTAAGGTTCCCCATTCCATTTCCATGATTTCAAACTGACCCTTGGTTAAAAAAATCCCGGGATTTTCCAAAGAAGATGCTGAAACCTCAATTGCCTCTGATTCCGAATCTTCACCGCAACCAGACCAGAAGACAAGCCCAAGAATAAAGAAAATATAGGGTATTAAAGGAATAAATCGAGTATTCATTAGAAGGTGAGATAAGTGAGTTCGAGAAGGTTTTGTTGATTTTCTAACTTACTCTTCAAATAGTGAAGAGTGATGTTGCGTGCATTTTCGATCAATTGGACGAATTGGAGAAAATCCAGTTCGCCCTCCTTGAAGGAGCGGTGAGCCTGAATTTGAAGTTGATCTGCTAACTCCTTCCCCTCTTGGCGATAATAATCGAGTACCTGTTGACTTTGGGCAAGCCTTTTATTTAATTCCAGCTTTTTTCGTTCTAGTTTCAGCTCAAAAGCATCAGCTTCAAACGCGACCTGTTCTTGGCGATATTGTCCCGAAGAAATTCTTGCTTTTTGCGCTCCAAAAAACAAAGGAATTCCTACTCCTACCTGAAACCCCGGGTAAACTTGAGCATTTGGTCCCGGATTGGTCCCTCTAAAAACCTCCAAACTAACATCTGGAAGCAGCTTTCTTCGGTCCTGTTTGGTCAATAGTTCAGCTTCCTCTTTTCCTGCCTGATACCATTGTGATAGAGGGTGAATGGCCGCTGTTTCTGGTATAGGCAATTCGATTGCTTCGGACGAAATGACCAATTCACCCTCCCAATTAAGTAATTCTTTTAATCGAAGTAGGACAATGTGGTATTCTTGCTCTGATTCACTTTTTCGCAGTTGAATTTCTCGCTGCTTGCTTTCTGCAGTCAATTTTTCCAGAAGATTACTTTCCCCCAGCTCAAATCTGCGATGAGCTGCCTGTGCAAATGCCCCATACAAACTATCCAAAAACTCCAAATTCTGAAGAGATTCTCCCCAGAAGGCTGCTTCTACAAAGGCAAGACTGACCTCTTTTTCCAGATTTCTGGCAGCGAGTTGAAAATTAGCTTGAGATTTTTCAGCCTGGGCAGCATACACCCCACGGTTGGCCAGGTAGAGTGATGGAAAAGCAAAGCTTTGCCTGATACCCACCACCCGGTTGAATTCACCGTTTTCTGCCAAGTCATTTTTATCATAGCCATAAAACACCTGAGTTTTTTCCAAGTCAAAACCCGATTTTCTGAGTTCCTCAGCTGCTTTGAGCGATTTTTCCACGGATTGAATTTGTAAGTTTCTCGCCTTGGCAATCACTAGAGCATCTGAAAGTGAAATGGGATTTGAGCTTTGCGCCCTCACTGGAAAGGCCCACACTAAAAAAACTAGACCTAGTGCCATTTTTTTTCCTAACCCTTTGGTATTTGGCTTTCTATCATGAAAAAAAACATACAAGACCGGCAAAACCACCAATGTCAATAAGGTTGCTGAAATCAATCCACCTACGACCACGGTGGCCAAAGGACGCTGAACTTCCGCCCCTGCTGAACTGGATATGGCCATGGGCAAAAATCCCAAGGCAGCAGCTGAGGCCGTCAAAAGTACAGGTCTCAAGCGTTCTTTGGCACCGGAAATCACCAAATCCTGAATCGACTTAAATTTATTTTCCATGGATTTAAAATGTTCAATCAATACGATCCCATTGAGTACAGCAATCCCAAAAAGTGCAATAAACCCAACGCCCGCTGAAATACTAAAAGGCATACCCCTTATCCAAAGCAATAGGACTCCACCAATGGCGGAGAGAGGAATCGCAGAGTAAATCATCACTGCATCCCGAGCAGATGAAAAGGCAAAATACAAGAGAACAAAAATCAAAATCAGCGCCACCGGCACAGCCAAAAGTAGTCGGTTTCGCGCTTGACGGAGGTTTTCAAATTGGCCACCGTAATCGACTCGGTATCCTTCAGGAAGGTTGATTTTCTGGGCAATAATGTCCTGAATATCGTCTACTACTGACTGAAGGTCCCGATTTCTCACATTGACACTCACCACAATTCTCCGTTGGGTATCGTCTCGGGAAATTTTAGCTGGACCTTGGGTATAACTGATTTTAGCCAACTCCGAAAAAGGAACAGATCCTCCGCCGGGAAGTTTTACTGAAGTATTTTCTAGACTTTGGAGATCCGCTCTGAAGGGCTTATCAAATCGTACCACCAAGTCAAACTGTCGCTCTCCTTCAAAAATATTTCCGGCGGTTTCTCCGGCAAATCCCATCGTAAGGATCGCATTAAGATCGGCCGTATTCAATCCGTATTTTGCGATTTTGACCCGATCATATTCGATTTTCATTTGAGGAAGCCCATCTACTTTTTCCAAAATAATATCAGCGGCTCCTTCTACCCCCTGAATAGCAGCGCTAACTTCTTCGCCTAAACGACGTAACTCATCCAAATCCTCCCCAAAAATCTTAATCGCCAAATCAGCCCTTACTCCCGTAATCAATTCATTAAATCTCATCTCAATAGGCTGCGTAAATTCATAATTCAAGCCAGGAATGACTGCCAAAGCTTCCTTAAACTTTTCTGCCAAGTCATCTTTGGAACCAACGGTCCATTCCGAAGGTGGATGCAAGGTGACAATCACATCACTCTCCTCCATAGACATGGGGTCAGTGGGTATTTCGGCGGCACCAATACGAGTAACCACCTGCTTTACCTCAGGAAAATCCAATAAAAGTTGCTCCATTTGTGTGATGGTTTCTACCGTGCTGCTTAAGGAAGTTCCCGTTTTTAAGACCGGTTGAATTACAAAATCACCTTCATCCAAGGTAGGAACAAACTCAGATCCCATCTGTGAAAAAATCAAAGCGGCTGCCACCAAAGAAGCGGCAGCAAATCCCAAAACCAGGTTGGCATGTTTTAAAGCCCATCGAATCGTTGGGTCATAAAAACGGTTTAGGGTAGTGATAATCCTTACCGAAATATTCTTGGGACCGGGGACTGTGGATTTGAGAAAAATGGAAGAAACTACCGGTACGTAGGTCATTCCCAATATCATAGTTCCAATTAATGCAAAGCTGAATACCTCAGCCATAGGTCGAAACATCTTTCCTTCCACTCCCGAAAGGGAAAGAATAGGAATAAAGACTATGATGATGATAATCTGACCAAAAACCGCCGAGTGCATCATTTTGGAAGCTCCTTCGAAGGCTATTTTATTTCGTTCCTCTTTGCGCTCGGTTTGGGTAAGCGCAGAGAGTCTTTGCGAAGATTTGGCAAACCGATAGGCTATAAACTCCACGATAATTACCGCCCCATCGATAATAATCCCAAAATCAATAGCTCCCATACTCATAAGATTGGCATCTACTCCAAAAATAAACATGAGCGATAAGGCAAAAAGTAAACTCAAGGGAATGACCGATGCAACGACCAAGCCAGAGCGGAAATTCCCCAAAAGCAAAACCACCACAAAAACCACAATTAAACATCCCAAAATCAAATTCTCAGCAATGGTAAAAGTGGTCCGACCAATCAACTCGGACCGATCCAAAAATCCATTGATAAAAACTCCCTCTGGGAGCGAACTTTCGATTTCGGCAATCCGCTCCCGAACCTCATCTATCGTCCTTTTTGAATCTGCCCCCCGAAGCATCATGATTTGACCTAGGACTTTTTCACCTTCCCCATTGGCAGTAATGGCCCCAAACCGATTGGCCGCACCAAAGCCCACTTTTGCAATATCCCGTATGTAAACAGGAGTTCCTGCACGATTTGTGACTACTATATTTTCAATATCTTGAAGGTTTTCAGCAAGCCCTTCTCCTCGGATAAAATAACTTAACTTGCTCTTTTCTATATAGGAACCCCCTGCTACAGAATTGTTTTTTTGAAGTGCTTCATATACTTCTTGGATACTGATTTCCATGGCGCGAAGTCGCTCTGGATTGATTGCTACTTCATATTGCTTGAGAAACCCTCCCCAAGTATTGACCTCTACTACCCCTGGAATGCCAGAGAGCTGACGACGCACCAACCAATCTTGAATAGTCCGCAAATCGGTAATGGAATATTGGTCTTGGTAGCCAGGCTCCACATCAATGATATATTGGTAGATTTCTCCAAGACCTGTGGATATGGGCCCCATAAATGGCTTTCCAAATCCGGCAGGAATCCGTTCCTCGGCGATTTTGATCCGTTCGGCAATTAACTGCCTGGGCAGATATGTCCCCATGTCATCCTCAAAAACAATGGTCACAACCGAAAGCCCAAATTTTGAAATGGATCTGATTTCTTTGACTCCAGGAAGGTTAGCCATTTCCAATTCAACTGGGTAGGTCAAGTATTTCTCTACATCCTCAGTAGCCAGATTTCGTGAAGTGGTGATGACTTGAACCTGATTATTGGTAATATCAGGTACAGCACCGATCTGGATATTCATCAAGGAATAAATTCCAAATCCTATCCAGATCAAGGTGAAAATTCCTACGATAAGTTTATTGGAAATACTCCAGTGGATAATCCGGTCAAGCATAAGAGGGGATGTTTTGCCCAAAGGTCTTAACCTTGTCTTAAACCCATCTTAGTTCTACCTTAAGATTACCTTAAGATCTCAGGGGAAAAATAACTGAAAAGGTACTTCCTTTGCCCAAAGCGCTTTCGACCGTGATTTTTAAACCTCCTTCTTCTACGAGTTTTTTGACAATGGCCAAACCCAAACCCGACCCAGGGATCATGGACTCGACTGCACTTTTCTGTCTATAGAATGGATCAAAAATTTTACTCAGATTTTCTGGAGAAATCCCCACCCCTTGGTCAATTACCTGAATTACTGCTCCGGCATCTTGATTAGCAATTTTCAAAATCACATCCGTTCCTGTGGAAGAATATTTAATGGCGTTTTCGAGCAAATTTTGGACAATCATCCTCAGAGACTTTTCATTGCATGGTACAAAAATCGGTGCACTGACCTCTGATTCAAAGCGCACTTTTCGATCCTTCTGTTGGGTCAATTCGTCTGCGATTTCCTCACAAAATGTAATCAACTCCACTTCTTCTTTAATTTGGCTAATTCCATTTTCAGTCCGAGCCAAAGCCAAAAGCTGATTGATAATTGCTGTCATCCGATCGATGGACTTGAGTGATTCCTGAATTTTGCCTTCATATTCGGCCGGGGTTCTCATTTTTCGGATGAGCACTTCCAAAGTTCCCCGCAATACTGCCAAGGGAGTGCGCAATTCATGTGAGGCATCAGAAGTAAATTGTTTCTCGCGGAGTAAGGCTTGCTCCAATCGACTCAACAGTCCATTAATGGAGTCGGTGAGCTGCCCAATTTCATCGTTCAATTCAGTTGGAGGGATCCGTTCATTTAAATTCGATTGGGTAATTTGATTTGCTTTTTGAATGATCCGCCTGATGGGTTGAATACTTTGATCGGCATGATACCGCATAGTCAGAAAAAGCGAAATCAAAATTAGAGGGTAAAGCAGCAATAACGTACTGCGCAGATTGGAAAGAGTGTTTCTTGGGTCTTCAAAGGATTTGGCTACCAGCAGGTAGCCCTCCTTGGCACCCTGATTGATCAGGGGAATCTGCATTTGTCGAAGCTCCCTTGAACCAGCCTTTAAAGTCCAAGCTTCTCCGCTCACTGCTCGATCCGGATAAAAACTCAAATGGTTGTTTTGCAGATTTGGTGAGCGGTCCATGCTATTGCCCTCCAAGTCCACAATTTCGATAAATATTGGATTGATTTGGAGTTGCGTGTGTTCTTGCTCCTCCCATTCGTCTTTATGGGCAAATCGAATTTCCCCATCGACCAAAAAAATCTGATTTCTGTGCTTATCGGTTTCTAATTTCAGATCACGATCAATCGCATGAATGACCGTCAAATACACCACTCCGTAAATAATTCCAAAAACCAACAAAATAATCAGAGCGGTCACTGCGGTCAATCGGCGTGCAATACGTTCTTTATAGGAAAGATTCATAGTTCTTTTGCCATATAGCCCACTCCTCTGATCGTCTGAATATAGTCTTCATCCTTTTGAAGGTTCAGCTTTTTTCTCAGCGAATTGATAAAAACGTCAATCACCCCAGTGTTGTATTCAAAATGAATATCCCAAACCGATTCGATGATTCGAGTCCTTCGACAAACCTTATTTTTGTTTCGAATCAAAAACTCCAATAAAGCAAACTCCTTTTGGGTAAGCGGAATTTCTTCCGAATTTTTGAACACTTGAAAACTTTGAGGAATCAGCCGAATAGGTCCTAAAGTAAGGGACTCATTTTCTTTGGAGCGATTTCTAAGTTGGACGCGAATCCGCTCAAGTAATTCTTCGAAATGAAAGGGTTTCTTGATGTAATCGTTGGCACCGGATTGTAAACCAAAAACGGTCTCATCAACGGTATCTTTTGCGGTGAGGAAAATGATTGGGGTGTCTGGAAAACTCACCCGAAATTGTCTAGTCAGCTCAATTCCACTGATTCCAGGCAGCATCCAATCCAAAAGTAAAAGATCGTATTCCCCCGAAAGAGCAAGTTCAAGGCCGGATTTACCATTTTCCTCTACATCAACAGCATAGTTCTCCTCCTCCAATCCCTGCTTCAGAAAATTAGAAATCCCTACTTCATCTTCTACAATTAGAATTCGCATGGAATAAAGTAAACTTTTCTCCGCGACAGCTAAAAAAATTAAAGCTTAAATCTTTCTTATTTTTTTCAAAAGCCCATTTCCCTCACTCAGGGAACGCTTTTCTAAGACCCGGATAATTCCCTAACACTTGTAACAAGCAGTCAAGCCGAGTAAAATTAAACCGTTAGCCAACAAGCCATAGCAGGATGACAATGATTGAACAAAGTGCAGCAAGGCAATGGATGTTGAGGTGGATCGAACTGGTCATTGAAAGTAAAATTCTGAGGTTAGGTTGTAGGATTGGAACCCCACCACGTTTCTAGCTAAGACGGAGCCATCAGCGAGCCGAAAGGAGAAGCTTCGACTTATTTTGAAAGCGGGAAGAAACTACTTTATTGACTGCCATTTACATCACAGTTGATCAGGTGCAATGGGGCGGGGCACTACATTGTCCACTGGGGTTATACTTTGAAGATATTCAAAAACAACCCGAATATCCATATCGGACATTCCGACATAATTTTGCCAAGGCATCGGAGGCAAAAGCATTCGATTAGATCGAATTCCCTTCGACTTGCCTTCTTTTAGGGCGATTGTAAACTGCTCTAAGGTCCAATTGCCTAATCCGGTCTGGTGCGGAGTAAGATTGGCAGCAAAGGAAAGCCCCCAAGGACCTGCGGCTCCCGTCAAGTCGGGATACATCATTCCAAAACCTTCTTTAATCAGGGGATCATCGAATTTTAAAATAGGTCTGTCAGCCGGAAAGCCCGATAAAGCAAGTTCTGGGATGATCTCAGGCCCCATCGCTCCCATTCTTTTGGGAGAATGGCAGTCATTGCATCCCATTATTTCTACCAAATACTTTCCTCTTTCTACAAGCTCTTTCCGCGAAGGCTGCTTTTCGATGCCGCCTGATACGGTTTCGGCTTTTTCCTGATTTTGGCATCCGATACTAAAAAAGCCTAAAATACGAAGCACCAAAATTGAAAATAATCTAAGATTAAAACCCATTATCACTTGTTTTAGTTTGAAATTGAATTCAAGCTAAACCAATAATTCGCCGCTCAGATTTTTTTGAAATGAAGTGTTGAAAATGCGTGTTTAAGTGTCGAAGAAAATAAAGCAACGCGCTGAGCTCATTCCCTTCAGTAATTTTCCTATACCCGGATTCGAATCCATTATCCGGAATTGGGGAATGAGATTACCCATCCCTTACTTTTAAATCAAGCTATCTCAGCAACCCGCCTTTTTAATTTGGATGAAGCAGGACGTTTTTTCTTTTTACGCTTATTCCACCAAATCAAGGTACCGGTGATGGGAAGTGAAGTGGCAATCAAGCAAGCCAAAAACCAAAGGAATTTGGTGAATGGTCCAAAAATATCCCCCATGTGTAAACTTTTGACCGAGCGGCCGATTTGTTGCCTTACCGACAAATCCGAAAAAAGTTTTGTCTCCACTACCGAGAGATCCGCTTGGTTCAAAGAAACCTGATCAGCTCCAGATCGGGCAAAAAAACCGGTTCTGTATTTGGTTAAACCAATGGGACTTGCCCCATCCTTTGGAAGAGAAATCCGCCAATTTCCCTGATAAACCAAAATCTCGTTTCCTTTGGCAAGGGCTGCCTCCAACGAAAAATCTTGGACAGGACCTGGCTCGACAACAGGAGTTTGCTCTTTTACCTCATTTTTAGCACTTGGAGCCTGGTAGGTATCCCAAGTTTTTTGCCAGCCCTCTCGATACCATTCAAACGACCAAAATAAACCCGTGGCAGACATCAAGAAAAGCGCGATCAAAGAATAAAAAGCCATGGTATTGTGCAAATCATGATTGATCCGTTTCCAATTACCAGACCATTTAACTTGAAGTCCTTGTTTCCATGTTTTGGCTTTTTGAGGGACCCAGATTACAATACCCGTGATTACCCCAAGCAAAAACAAGGAGGTAGCTATTCCATTGATCAGCCTTCCCAATTGCATGTTGGTCATGTTTTCAAAAATGGGTTCCTCAATTCGATCCAAAAGCAACCAACGGTGAAGGGAGAACTGTGTCCGCATAAATTTTTCGGTTGCGGTTTGCTCGGAATTGTCAGCCAATAGTTCTCCGGAATACGGATTTACAAAATAAGTTGTCCCTCTGCCCTTTTCAGCATCCTTAAGCAAAGTTATTTGAACAGACCGGTCCTGCCCGTTTGGAACAAAAATTCCTGTTACCGACCCTTGAAGATCCTTTTCCAACGTTTTCTTCAATTCATCAAGAGAAAGACGAGCGCCTGACGGCTCCACAAAATACCGCTCAGAATCCGCCCATTCTTTGATTTCTGTATTGTAAACGTAGATAGTCCCGCTGAAGCAAACAGCAATTACAATCAATCCTGAAATCAATCCAGCATACAAATGAATCTTATCGAAAACTTTTCGTGTGATTTTCCAGGCAGAAGAGCGGGTGGTCATATACTTCTTATTTAGACTTGGTCAAAATTAAGAGAAAAGATGCTTATTATTAAGATCAATTCTAAAAAAATACAAGAACGGCTAAATTTTAAGCCGAGTTGACAGCGATTTCACTTAAAACCCATCTCAATTCCTATCTTCAACCTTGCCAATCACCTAAGCTATGAAATACCGAACCCAAAGCACCATTTATTCCCTCCTTCTGTTGATTTTGATTGCCTGTGGAAAAGTAGGTCCAGATCCGCGATTGGAGCAGCCGCAAGAATTTTTGAACCTGCTGGAAGCTCACGGAAACTGGAAAAAATGGATCGAATCCAAAGGTATGTCTTACACGCTTTTTCACGAAAGTAACCTTCAGCAGGAAAATCACTTTTTCAACTTGACAGATCGAAAAGCTAGAATTGATGCGGCAAGCTTTCAGGTAGGAAAGGATGGAGAAGGGGTTTGGGTTGCTCCAAACCGACAATCATTTGGAGGTCAGTCAGTGGATTATTATCATAACCTCTATTTTTATTTTTATAGCATGCCTTATATTCTCACCGATACATCCATTGAAGTCACCACGATGAAAAACCGAAGATTTAATGGAAAAGAATACGAGCGATTGGAAGCAAAATCCACCCAAGCCAGCTATCGAAGTCCATCAAATTCCTATGAATTATTGATCGATCCGGAGACTCACTTACTTGAATGGGTGCTTTATCGAGTAACCTTTTTCAACCCGTCCAATTCAATCCTCAGCGGCATGAAGTATGAGGATTACAGGGAAACTGATGGCATGAAATTCCCCCGGTTGTTGACTGGATATCTAATTGAGGGCGATACAGTGGTTCGGGTTCAAAATCAGGTAAGCTTAGCCGGAGTCACACTCACCAAAGATGAATTGGATGAGGATATTTTCGAAATGCCCGAAAAAGCGGCTGTCAGAGCCAATTGAAAAGGGTTAATTTGATAACTTCAAATCAACGAAGGTCTTTAATTCTGAGTCGGCTTTTCCTCCAAAGGTCCCTTGAACAGGCAAAGTGGATGCTGGATTAGGATGGCAGGCCAAAGGAATGTATCGATGATCAGTCAGCAGCCCCAAACTAGGATCCAAACCAACCCAACCTGCTCCTGGAAGAAAAACCTCCAGCCAGGCGTGCAGTTCATGACCATCTTCCAAATCCGGATTAAACGCATAACCACTGATAAAACGTGTGGCCAGACCTACCGAACCCAACATCTGCATCTGCATAAGGGAAAGATCCCTACAGGATCCACTCTTTCTTGAAAAGGTGAAGTCTCCTTCCCAAACGTTTTGTTCATGCCGAACTTCATGGGTCCAGTTTTGATAAATCTCCTGAGTCAAATTGACCAAAAAATCTGTCAATCCAGTTGATCTTTCCTGAATCCCCAAAAGAAAAGACTGGTAAATCATTGGGTTCGGCACCGCTAAAAATGGAGCCAAAAAACTGGGATTCTCCAGATAGGAATATTGAAAATCAAGACCTTCCCAACCTATTTTTTCAAAATTGGGCTCGATAATAAATCCAAAGGGATTATAGGGATGAAGCGAGAATACCCAATCGGTTTCGATTTCTAATGTTCGGGTGGGAATAGAAAACCAAACTTGTTTAAACCAATTTCCAAACAGGTCCTGCCTATAATTTTGACCCTGGGTCAGGGGAGATATATGCCAATTCTCCTTCTCCAAATGTAAATAGGGTCTGTCTTGAGGCAAGAGGAAAAGGTGATGTATTCCAAGCTGGACTTCGGTGCTGTATTCGTAAAGACTAAGATGGCTTACCTGAACGCGTATCATTTAATTTTCCTTAGAATAACTAGGCAAATCCTCCACCAAAGCACTACTCAATACATCAGAAGGAAGCTCGGCAATGGCGCTTTTTAACCGCTCATTCCAAAAAGCGGACACATGTTCCAGCTCTTTTTGTTCGAATCGCTTTTCTTTAAGGTGATAGTCATCATTTCTTAAAATGACCGTATCTATAGGAAAATCCACATCATTTGCAGAAATCCGAGTTGCATCAAAAGCTAAAAAGGCACATTTTAAAGCGTATTCCATCGAATCGTCAAATTGAAGGGAACGCCTTAATACGGGATTGCCGAAACCCGAGTTTCCGATAATCACAAATGGAGTTCCTCTCCGGATTTCAATCCAGTTGCCCTGGGGATAAAGTAAATACAATTTGGGTTCAGCATCCTCATTGAGCTGTCCTCCGATGATGGAGTAGAGATTGAAATTCAATCCCGCCTCTTCCAAATGAACCTTGTCTTCTTGAGCGACGATTTTTACTTGATTTCCAAATTCATTCACGGCCTGATACAACTTTGAAAAAGAATCATCTTTTCGCTCAATTACTTCAGAGAAATAGGTGATCGCCTTGTCACGGACGGACCTAAGACCGGAAGTCATGATAAAAAAAGAATGTTTTTGCTTGTTGACTACGTATACTTTTTTGGACGTGGTAGTTTCACTTCCAGAGGTAATCCGAGTGTCAGATAAGCCAATGAGACCATATTTGGTCTTAATTCCGAGACAGAAAGTCATGATTGAGATTGAGATTGTGAGACGTAATTATCCTTAATTCGGAAGTAATTGATGTCAATGAGATCTGAAATATGGTTGATTTTTAGCTGAAGTTTATCTAAATATTCATGGAGCCCCACAGAAATTATTTCATCGACCTCCGAATATTCCAATCGGGAGCGAAGTTCGCCCATGGCTTTCTCTGCTGAATTGTTAAATCCCTCAGAGCTGCTCCCTGAAATACAATGAAGGCAACGCTCGGCTTCTTTGATGCAAAAGAAAATGGACCTTGGAAAATATTTATTGAGCATCAAAAACTCGACCACCCCGGAGGGATCAATATTGCCGTACAACCTGCGGTAGGTATTGAATCCCGTAACCGATTTAAGCAAAGCCATCCAATGCAAAAAATCCATCGGGGTTCCTACTTCAAAAACTGAGGGCAATAAGATATGGTACTTGACATCAAGGATCCGGGAAGTCTTATCTGCACGCTCCAGCAACTGTCCCAATTGCCTAAAATACCAACCTTCGGTTCGGGCCACGGTCGCATCGGCTAACCCATAAAGTAAGAGTATTTGGTTTTTTACTTGCTCATAAAATTCTCTAGGGTCCTCCTTTTTCCAAATTTTCCTTTCCAAGCCCGATTGGAGCATGTAGTACAGTTCATTGGCTTTTTCCCAGGTTTCTTTACTTAGGTTTTCACGTATAATTCGAGCATTTTCCCGCGCATGGGTAACTGCCGAAAGCATGGAATTGGGATTGTTCGCATCAAACGTTAAAAAAAACATCACTTGATGCCGCTCAAAGCCTTCATAATTTTTTTGGTACAATTCCAAATCTCCCGTTGCCATGACCAAAGGCTCCCATTGCTCCTTAAGACCGGCAGGAAGGTCCTGCATGAGGTTAAAATTGACATCGATGAATCGGGCATAGTTTTCGGCTCTTTCCAGATACCTTCCTAGCCAATAAATATGACTTGCTACTCTACTCAGCATGTTGGTTAAATTAATTATATAATACCCAAGTATCTTTACTTCCTCCGCCTTGAGAACTATTCACCACCAAAGACCCCTTTTTCAACGCCACTCGGGTAAGGGCGCCGGGGATCACTTCGATTTCATTCCCATACAAAATATAGGGTCTCAAATCGACATGTCTTCCATCGATTCCATCCTCAGTGAGACAGGGTACGGTCGAGAGCGATAAAGTCGGTTGAGCGATGTAGTTATTTGGATTATCCATAATCAGTTGACGGAATTTCTCGTGCTCGGCTGGAGTTGATTTTGGGCCGATCAGCATCCCGTATCCACCTGCTGCATTGGTCTGTTTAACCACCAATTCCTCCATATGATCCAAAACATACGTTCTGTCCTCTTCTTCTCGGCAGAGATAAGTGGGTACATTATTTAAAATCGGCTCTTCACCCAAATAATACTTGATAATTCTTGGCACGTAGGCATAGACAGCTTTGTCGTCAGCTACTCCCGTGCCCGGGGCATTGGCAAAAGCAATATTTCCAGCCTGATATGCCTCAAAAATTCCCGGAATCCCCAGCATCGATTCGGGATTGAAGGCTAAGGGATCCAAAAATGAGTCATCAATCCTGCGATAGAGTACGTCTATCTGTTCCAGACCTTTAGTGGTCTGCATGTAGACAATTTTGTCCTTAACAATCAAATCCACCCCATTGACCAACTCTACCCCCATTTGAAGAGCCAAGTAGGAATGTTCAAAATAAGCTGAGTTATAAATTCCCGGAGTTAATACACCTACCACGGGTTTGGGCTTGTCTGACAAGTATTGAAGCATCCTAAGAAGCTTAGCGGGATAATCAGAAACAGGCATAACACCTTCATCATTGAACAGTTGAGGATAGGCTCGCTTAATGATTTCCCGACTCTCTAGCATGTAAGAAACACCTGACGGACAACGAAGATTATCCTCTAAAATGTAGTACTCCCCATTTTTATCCCGAATCAAATCTGTCCCAGTTATATGACACCAAATCCCTTTTGGGGGTGTCAATCCGATGCAGGGTTTCAAAAAGTCCTTCGAACCTAAAATCAATTCGGACGGGACAACTCCATCTTTTAGAATCTTTTGCTCATTGTAAATGTCCTGTAAAAAAAGATTAAGTGCATGGATTCGTTGCTTCAACCCTGCCTCGAGTTTCTTCCATTCGGTATTGGAAATGATGCGGGGGACAATGTCTAGGTGGAGGATTTTCTCCACCCCCTGATTGTCATGATAAACATTAAAGGTCATCCCCATCGCCTTCTGCGCCTTATTTGCAGCGTGCTGCAGCTGCCTCATTTTTTTACTAGAGGCTTTTTTAAGGTAATTATAATACTCCTGATAATGCGGTCTTGCTTTTCCTTCTGAGCTAAACATCTCATCAAAGTGCTCACCGTTCAAATACCCTTCTGTCTTCATATTTTTTAATTAAAAATCATCTTTAAGATAAAAAATTAACTTGGATTTCAAATTTTTTTGAGAAAATGGTTTATTTAGGTTCAAAACAAACTCAATAAACGTTTTTCAATAAAAAGCTCAAAACCCTTTATTCCCAGTTAAGGAATGGTTTTTTACCTGCTATTTCACCCCTACAGCAAATGAATTTCCCACTAACAAAAATTGAAACCACTTCTAAACTAAGAAATCGTATTTTTGAGCTATGGTAAAACGAATATTAACTATTCCAGATGCGGCTTGGGCACAGCGAGTGACGGTATGGAGACAGGTCAAAGATGTGATTTTTATTGGCATCGGTGTTGTCATGGCAAGTATTGGATTAAAAGGGTTTCTATTGCCTAACGGTTTTTTTGACGGGGGTGCCATGGGGGTTTCTCTTTTATTGGAAATCCTCACCCCACTCAATTTATCCGTATTGATTATTTTAGTCAATTTACCTTTTATTTACTTAGGATACCGACAAGTTTCGCTTTGGTTTGCGATCAAAAGCACCTTAGCCATTTTTGCCTTGGCACTGCTGGTCCACTACATCGAAATCCCCGCGATCACTGCTGACAAATTGTTGATTGCCGTTTTTGGAGGATTCTTCTTAGGAAGTGGAATTGGCTTTGCGATCCGAGGAGGAGCGGTTATTGACGGAACTGAGGTTTTGGCGATTCAGGTTTCTCGGAAATCCAGTCTCACCGTAGGTGATTTTATAACCGTTTTCAACGTGTTGCTTTTTATCGTAGCCGCCATTTTTGTGAATTTAGAAACTGCGATGTATTCTATGCTAACCTATTTCTCGGCATCAAAAATGGTAGATTTCCTGATCAATGGCGTGGAAGAATACATCGGTGTGATGATTATTTCCAATTATTCAGATGAAATCAAAACCAAAATTACCTACGACTTAGGCCGTGGGGTAACTGCGTTTAAAGCCGATGGAGGGTTTGGAGAGAAAGCTAAAAACCCTGATCGCAATGTCCTTTTTTGTGTGATTACCCGTCTGGAAATTACTAAAATCCAAACCGAAATCGATAAAATCGATCCCAAGGCTTTTGTCATTCAATACCCCATCAAAGACACCAAAGGCGGCATGATTAAAAAGCGTCCCCTACATTAATTAATCCATGAGCTATCCCCTATTTCTCAAAATCAGTGGATAAAATAGCAAAAATCGCCTCGACTAAAGCCGGAAATTCACCAAAATCTGAAGGTTTGGTGTAAAAAAGTTTAGGCTGAAATGGATCAGCTTTTCGCCTATCCTCCATAGTGGAGGAAGTCGAAAGAATCATCACCGGCAAATCCGCAGTTTTGGGATTCTTTCGGATTTCCTTCATCACCTCAAACCCGTTTTTTACCGGGAGATTGATATCAAGAATCACCAAATCAGGCAATTCATCCTGATTAAATTCCTTGATTTTATCGATAGCCTCTTGCCCAGTTTGTAGGGCCATCAATTGAAATGGAATACCCGAATCCTCCAAAGCTTCCGAAAGTAAAAGTACATCTCCTTCATTATCCTCCACCAAAAGAAAAGTATAGGTTTTCATTTTATGTCATTACGAATTATGGGAGCATCACCTTCTGCCCTTCCCTTAGTTGGCATCATCGCCTCACTTTAACCAAGCAATTTTTCTTACTTTTTGTGCCTTTTTTCAGGTAAAGAAACTAAATCACCACTGGAAAGTAACCTTTTCTAAGAAATTTTCAATTTTTTTTAATTGTAAAATAAACCGTAGACCCCTTGCCCAACTCGGATTCAATCCAAATGTTTCCACCATGCTGTTGAATAATTTTTTTACATAAGGAAAGCCCCAGTCCAGTACCGGGGTATTCCTGATTGGTGTGCAACCTCTTAAAGAGACTAAAAACATCCTCCAGGTATTTTTTCTCTATTCCTATTCCATTATCTGTAATACGGAATTTCCAAAAACTCCCCACATCTTCAACTTCTAAAGAAATTACAGGAAAGTTACCCGGAGCTTGATATTTTAGTGCATTTCCAATAAGATTCTGAAACAGCAATTGAAGTGGAACTTTTCTAGCCCGAATTACAGGTAGCTTTTTGAAACGCAGCCTGGCTTTTTTTTCATCGATTAATTCTGCAAAAAGGCCTTTAATTTCACCTAGCAATTCGGCTAAGGAGATCTCCTCCACAGGGGTCAGATCATTGCCTACCCTGCTGTAGCGGAGTAAATCCTCGATCAAATTCCCCATTCTTTGTGAAGCGCTGACCATCAACTCAATGTATTTCTTTCCCTTTTCATCTACCTTTTGGGAATAATTACGCTGCAACAATTCCCCAAAACTTTTTACCATGCGCAAAGGCTCACGCAAGTCATGGGAAGCAATGGAGGTAAATTGCTCCAATTCCTGATTTTTTTGGATCAACTCATTTCTTGCCTCTACAATGTCCTGAATCAATCTTCCTTCTGCAATCAAGGCCAAAACTTGATTATTGGTATTGAAAACCGGCTTTAGGTTAAAAACAATCGTGGAGGGGATTTGATCTCTTCCCCAGACTTCCACTTCATACGCCACAAATTCCCCCCGGGCAGCTCTTGCCACGCTGGATTTCAGCTTCTGTTGCGTTTCCGGGGAAATCTGCCACCAGTAGCAATCCCAAAAATATTTTCCGCCCACATCCTCCAACTTGATGCCTGCAAAATCAAGTGCAGTTTGGTTGGCTTCTTGTAAAATCCCATTCTTGTCCAAAAACCCAATAAATTGAAAGGTAGAATTAAAAATACTTCGAAAGAGTCGCTCCCGATCAGCCAAGCGTTCAAGGGCTTCTTTCCGCAGGGAAATATCCTGAATTTGGGCGATGAAGTACCGAAAACTCCCGTCATCATTCCAGATAGCCGATCCGGTCAAAGTAATCCAAATCGGTTCACCTGATTTTTTGATGTATCGCTTGTCTATTTGAAAGGATTCAATTTTCCGATTAAATAGCTGTGAAGTAAACTCCAAATCTTTTTCTAAGTCCTCTGGATGGGTAATATCTTGAAAACTCAAGGACTGGAGCTCTTCCTCGGTAAAGCCCAGGATTTTACACAAGCTCTTATTCACTGCGATCCATCGACCTTCTTGATTTACCAAGGCCATGCCGATAGCGGCAAATTGAAAGGTATTTCCAAATTCAGAATTTAATTCAATGGTCTGCTTAACCTCTTTTACGGCCATTAGCTTCTTTGCCATGGAAATTATTTTGGGTGTGTGTGGGTGTTACTGGAAGCTGTATCGGTGAGACAAGCCTTCTGAATACGTTAAGCGCTGACTAGACCTATTCGGCTTTTGGATAATGGGTGATAAGACCGAATTACAAGCAATTTCAAATTAACATTAATTTAATCTAATAGGCATTATTCCTCGGTGACTTTTGTCACAATTCAGTGCTTTTGAACTAGAAATCTTACCTGATTCCCTGCAGTCTGACCAGCAAATAAATTGTTGAAATTCAACTTGAAAGTACAAGGTCCGTCGGCTTAGGCTACTAATAATACTCCATAAAAAAAACCTGTCAAATCTTTATTTAACAGGTTTTTTTATAGGAAAAGGGTTTTTCTTTTTGAATTCGACCCTAACAGTTCAACTAATAGTTGATCCTGCTGCAGTCACCTCGTGAGGCTGCAGCAATTTCAGTTTTCCATCTTTATCTTCGGCCATCAAAATCATACCTTCTGAATCTATTCCCATCATTTTCCGTGGAGCCAGGTTGATCAACATGACCACCTGCTTGCCGATCAAATATTCGGGCTCGAAATGCTCAGAAACCCCACTAAGCACGGTTCGCTCTCCCACACCCGCATCGATTTTCAACTTGAGCAATTTTTTTGACTTTGGCATTTTTTCAGCTTCCAAAACAGTCACAACTCGCATATCCAATTTTGCAAAGTCATCGTAACTGATGAGCTCTTTCATCGGAGTGATGGGGAGATTAGCAGCTTCATTCATTTTTTTTGCATGGAGTAATTTTTGTACTTGATTTTCTACGAGCTCATCTTCGATTTTTTCAAAAAGAAGTCCCAACTGACCAATAAACTTTCCTTCCTGAAGCAAATCCGCCTGGCCAGCCTGTTTCCATTCATTATCCTTCATTCCAAACAAATCGAATAGTTTTCGGGCGGTAAAGGGCAAAAATGGTTCAGAAACAATCGCCAAGCTAGCAGCAATATTCAAGGCGATATTCATGATCGTGGCGGTCCGAACAGGATCGGTTTTGATCATTTTCCATGGTTCAGTATCTGCCAGATATTTGTTACCCAAGCGAGCTAAATCCATCATGAAGCCCAGTGCTTCACGAAATCGGTATCGCTCAAGTGAAGCGGAAATTTTAGCTGGAAAGTCCAATAAAACACCTAAAATCTCTTGATCATAGCCCGTGAGTGCTCCTTTTTCTGGAATTTTGCCCTCGTAATATTTATGGGTCAAGACGACGGCTCGATTGACAAAATTGCCATAAATAGCCACCAATTCGGAATTATTTCTCGCTTGAAAATCTTTCCAACTAAAGTCATTATCTTTAGTTTCGGGAGCATTGGCAGTCAATACGTACCGAAGAACATCCTCTTTTCCTGGAAACTCCTCCAGGTATTCGTGAAGCCAAACGGCCCAATTTCGTGAGGTCGAGATTTTCTCGCCTTCCAAATTTAAAAATTCATTAGCAGGCACATTGTCTGGGAGTACATATCCACCGTGAGTCTTTAAAATTGCCGGGAAAATGATACAATGAAATACAATATTATCCTTTCCGATAAAGTGAACCAACTTCGTATCTTCACTTTGCCAGTACGGCCTCCAATCTTTTCGGTGAGCTGCTGCCCATTCTTTGGTTGAAGAGATATATCCAATCGGTGCATCAAACCACACGTAAAGCACCTTCCCTTCTGCATCCTGAAGTGGGACTGGGATGCCCCAATCCAAATCTCTGGTCATCGATCGAGCTTGAAGCCCATCTCCTGCTTCAAGCCAAGAGCGACACTGCCCAAGCACATTATTTTTCCAATCGGCAGCATGCTCTTCCAGTATCCACTTTTTGAGAAAATCCTGGTAACGAGCCAAATCTAAAAACCAGTGTTTGGTTTCTTTCAATACCGGTGTTCTTCCACTAAGTTTAGACCGGGGGTTAATTAGCTCTGAAGGACTGAGCGAGGACCCGCATTTTTCGCATTGATCCCCATAAGCATGTTCAAAACCGCATTTTGGGCAAGTCCCTTCAATGTATCGATCGGCCAAAAACTGCCCTGCCTCTTCATCGTAATATTGATCATTTCGCTGCTCCAAAAACTCGCCTTTTTCGTACAAATCTTTAAAAAATCCCTGAGCAGTTTCATGATGAATTTGAGCTGAAGTACGGGAATAATGATCAAAACTAATCCCGAATTTCTCAAAGCTTTGCTTCATCAATCCATGATAAAAATCGACCACTTCCTGAGGGCTTTTACCTTCCTTTCGTGCTTTGATGGTAATGGCTACCCCATGTTCATCGGAGCCACAGACATAGAGCACGTCTTTTTTCAACGAGCGAAGGTATCGCACATAAATATCTGATGGAATATAACAACCCGCCAAATGACCGATGTGAAGCGGCCCATTGGCATAAGGTAAGGCAGAAGTAATGGTATAGCGTTTGAAATTTTTGCTCGTCATGGAGGATCGATTTTTCTAGAAAATTACAAAGGGCAAAGATAAGGAAATCAACAGAAGCTAGCTTTATGCGTTGGTAAATTCATTTCGGGCTTCTTCGGTCAAAATGCCTTCATACAAGATTGAAATCGCCTGATCGTAAATATCCGATGCCGGGATGTCCACTCCCTTCTGAATACTTTCCGGAAACTGCGAGCGATAGTTGGGGTCAAGTAAGCACTGGACCGCCGCCGCATAGAGCATAACCACCAAGCTGACATTTAGATTGGCCTTGACCAAGCCTAGTTCGACTCCTTCGGCAATTAGTTTTTGAAATCGCAAATACGCAGATTCATTGATGTAGCTTCGCAAATCTTCCCAAACCTCAGGGGCAAGGGTTTTTAAATCATCGAACAGCTCTGGACTGATCGGTGCCAAATAGGTTGCAACTACTGAGAGGGTAGACTTGAGTTTGAGGGGAAAACTGATGTAGCGATTATCTAGAATTGCTTCTGTTTTAGCCGTCAGTCTGGTTTTCAACCTTTCAAATGCTGCTGAAAGAAGATCAAGTTTGCCAGGGTAAAATTTATACAAGGTCTTTTTACTCATTCCCAAATCCTGAGCTATTTCCTCCATAGTAGTTTTGCGGAAGCCCTTTTTCAAAAAAAAATGGAGGGCAACGTCTAAAATCTTATTCTCAGTGGTGGCTTTAGATCCCATTAATTAATTTTTAAAACAAATATAACCAAGGAATCCTATGCAGTCGCTGATTTTTGTTTGTCCTTTTTGTACTTGTGAAGCCAAAATCCTTGGGTATTTTTACCGTTCAAACTTTTGAATCTATCTGACATGACGCATCAGGAAGCTGCCGATCGAATCGCTCAACTCAGCCGAGAAATCAATTATCACAATCACCTCTATTATCAGGAAGACAGGATTGAGATTTCTGATTATGAGTTCGACCAATTATTGGAAGAGCTCATTGGACTGGAGACTCAGTTTCCCGACTTACTGGATCCAGACAGTCCCAGTCAACGAGTCGGAGGTACAATCACCAAAGAGTTTAAAACCGTAGCGCATGAATACCGCATGCTTTCGCTTGGCAATACCTATACGCTGGAGGAGCTGATTGCTTTTGACCAACGGGTAGCTAAAGGATTGGGCAGTCGCGATTACACGTATTTCTGCGAAATGAAGTTTGATGGCGTTGCAATCAGTTTGGTCTACGAAAACGGAAAACTTATTCGTGCTGTCACTCGGGGAGATGGAACCAAAGGCGACGATGTAACCGCCAATGTCAGAACCATTCGAAATATTCCACTCTCGGTAGTTGGATCCGGAATTCCCGAAAAATTTGAAGTTCGAGGAGAAATTTTTCTTCCACTCAAAGAGTTTGAAAAAATCAATGCTGAGCGGGCAAAAAATGGGGAACCGCTCTTGGCCAATCCCCGGAATGCAGCTTCAGGAACTCTTAAAATGCAGGATAGCAGCGTGGTCGCAAAACGAAGGCTGAATTGCTATTTTTATCAACTTCTGGGAGAAAATCTGAGTGTTAACACCCATTCGGAAGCGATTCATCTGATTGAAAATTGGGGATTTAACGTTTCACCAAGCTACAAAAAAGCCCAGAGCATTCAAGAAGTGATTCAATACATTGAAGACTGGCGCGAAAAACGTCATCAACTTCCCCTAGACACAGATGGGGTTGTTCTTAAAATTAATGATTACGATCAGCGGGAGGAACTCGGATTCACTGCCAAAAATCCCCGTTGGGCCATTGCCTATAAATACAAAGCCGAAAGTGCCGAAACTGAACTCCTATCCATCACTTATCAAGTCGGCAGAACTGGAGCAATCACTCCGGTGGCAAATTTATCTCCGGTAAGCTTAGCTGGAACTACTGTAAAACGGGCTTCCCTACACAATGCAAATGAAATCGAACGCCTGGATCTTCACCAAGGGGATGTGGTATTTGTAGAAAAAGGTGGTGAGATTATTCCCAAAATTACCGCCGTCAACACAGCCAAACGCAAACCCGACGCAACACCCATTCAATACATTTCCCACTGTCCAGAATGTGGCTCCAAACTCGACAGAAAAGAAGGCGAAGCCAAGCATTTTTGTCCCAATGTGGAATCCTGCCCTCCCCAGGTATTGGGCAGGATCGAGCACTTCGTTCATAAACGTGCTATGGATATTGATACGCTGGGAACCGAGCGGATTCGAGCCTTAATCGATCAGAAATTTATTCGAACTTACGCAGATATTTATACCTTAGCCACCCAAGAAAATGAACTGCTTGGCTTGGAAATGAGCCAAGATCAATACGAAAAAGAAGGAAGTGGTTTGCTTTATATTTCCCTGGAAAAAGCACTATTTGCCTTAACAGAAGGAATTTCTTTTAAGCAGATTCAAGAATTTTTGATCGATGCGGCTGAATTTCCGATGGTGGAAACCCTCCAAAAGTTTCAAGATCAAATTCGCAAATGGAAGAAAAAAGTACCCGCAAATGTAGGTATGGTCGACCGACTGATTTCGGGGCTTAAAGCACACAAAGAACTCCCTCAGCTAGAGGATTACATCCCAACAGCTGTGATTTTGAATTTGTTTTTAGGCCAAAGAGTCGAATTTGAGGCTTTATTGGAAGCCAGCAAACAAGCGGGAACTGTTCACGGCATTCTTCGTCATTTTCAGTTGGATTTGCCAGATGAACTTCGGGATCGAATCAAAAAACTTAAGGCAAACACCTTCCAAGAAGGAGTCATATCCAATATGTTGGAAGGAATTAAAGCCTCCAAAAATCAACCCTTTGAAAAAGTGTTATTTGCTTTGGGTATTCGAAATATTGGAGAGAATACCGCTCAATTGCTCGCAAGACATTTCGGAAGTATTCAAAAATTAAGGAATGCCAGTTCGGAAGAATTATTAGAAATCAATGGCATCGGTGAAACATTGGTTCAAAGTATTCAGGAATTTTTTGCAAAAGAAGAAAACCTCAACATCATTTCACAGCTTCAATCTCATGGGTTAAAATTTGAAATCGAGCAACCTAACCATCAATTGAAAAGTCAAGCATTGGCTGGAAAGAAAATTCTTGCCTCGGGAAAATTGATGAATTTCAAACGGGATGAGATTGTGGATTTCGTTCAATTGCATGGGGGGCAATACCTTTCCTCGGTATCTAAAAATCTTGATTTCATTATTGAAGGCGAGGGAATGGGCCCCAGTAAGAAAGAAAAAGCGCAGAAACTAGAAATCCCCTTGATTTCAGAAGCGGAATTTCTAAAACTAGTGCAGGAGGAAGGATCAGCCCCATGATCAGTCATCCAGCAGTGGCTAAAAATCGCTAGTTTAAGAAACTAAAAGCATGAATTTAGACTTATTTGAATAGCTCTGTTCAAAAAAATCTGCTGGTAAAATGCAGGAGGCTTGTTCATTTGCTTGAATCCAACCCATAAAAAAGTAAAGTGGACCAATCATTAGGTTCACTTTCATCCTGCTATTTCCAACCCAGATTTGTACGAAATAACATACATCACCTGACTTTCCGACTGGAAGGCTTTATCTTTGAATCCCACAATTAACTTAACGAATGAATCCATTTACGGGTACGGGAGTGGCGCTAGTAACTCCATTTCATGACGATTATAGCATCGATTTTCAATCCTTAAAAAGACTGATTGATTTCACCTTGGCAGGGGGAGTTGATTATTTGGTAGTCTTGGGAACTACGGGTGAGTCAGCCACCCTCTCTCCAGCTGAAAAGAAACTGGTACTGAACACCTGCATTGAACATAACAGAGGAAGAGTTCCGCTGGTCTATGGAATTGGCGGAAATAATACACAAGCCGTATTAGATCAAATTGCTCAAACGGATTTCAAAGGAATCGACGCAATTCTATCGGTCAGCCCTTATTACAACAAACCTAGTCAGGCCGGAATCATCGCTCATTACAGAGCCATTGCAGATGCCTGTCCTGTTCCGGTCATTCTTTATAATGTTCCCGGTCGTACCATGTCTAATATGACAGCGGATACCACACTGGCCCTTGCCCAGCATCCCAACATTATAGGAATGAAAGAAGCCAGCGGGAATTTAGAACAATGTATGCGAATTGCTGCCAATAAGCCAAAAGATTTTTTATTGATCTCCGGAGATGATATTTTGACCAAATCAATTTTGAGCATTGGAGGAGTCGGAGTGATTTCTGTCCTGGCAAATGCGCTACCCTCCAATTTCCGCGATTTATGCCATGGGTCTGAAGAAGAGCGTTTAATTTCCGCTTTTTCCTTAATTCCTTACAATGATTTAATGTATGTCGAAGGAAATCCGGTAGGAATCAAGAACTTGCTTTCCCACTTAGGAATTTGTGGTGATCAAGTCCGCCTACCCATGCTCAGAGCAAGTATTGACCTGAATTTACAAATCCAGGAAGTTCACAAAAAAATGAATTAAAAGGTGGAAAATGCCTATTCCATATCCCAACTGGGCGAACTGATCAAACTTACCTTTGAAAATGAGCTAGAGCCGAACTATTGGGTAATTGGAGAAATTGCCGATTTTAGGCAAGCTCCTCAGGGCCATGCTTACTTTGAATTAGTCGAGAAGCAAGGCAACCAAGTTCTAGCCAAAATGCGATCCAACTGTTGGCAATTCACCTTTCGGGGGATTGCTTCCAGGTTTGAAAGTATCACCGGTTCGGGATTGAAAAACGGCATGAAAATCCTCGCTCAAGTTCAAGCTACTTTTCATCCCATTTATGGATTTAGCTTAACCATCAAGGATGTTGATGCCTCTTTTTCTTTGGGGGAACGGGCAAGAGTTCGACAAGAGACGGTGGACCAATTGACAAGGGAAGGTTTACTTCGAATGAATGCAAGCCGGCCTTTTCCTCAGATCATCCAAAAAATCGCTATTATTTCCAGCCCAACTGCCGCGGGTTACGGAGACTTCATCCATCAGCTGGAACAAAACGCTGCTGGGTATAAAGTTTACCATCGTTTGTATGCTGCGCCAATGCAGGGAAATGAAGCTGTAAATGGTCTAATCAAAGCTTTCGAAGCTATTGAAAAAGATCAAACCAAAATGGGGTTTGAAGCCATTGTTTTAATCCGGGGAGGTGGAGCGCAGCTGGATTTAGATTGCTTTGATGATTATCGATTAGCTGCAAAAATAGCCCAAGCATCCCTCCCAGTATTGACAGGAATAGGACATGAGCGGGATGAAACAATAGCAGATCTGGTAGCACACACTCGTCTGAAGACCCCAACGGCCGTCGCTGAGTTTCTACTCTCTGCATTTCGGATTTTTGAGGAAAATATCAAGTTATTGATTAATCGAATTGAGCGACTCAGTCAGCAGCAACTTAAAACTACAGCCGAAGAACTTTCCCAAATCCACCTCCGCTTAAAAAGTGCGGTTCAATCAAAATTGAATATAGAAACTGAAAAACTAAAATCTCAGCAGCACCGAGTTTTACAAAGCAGTAACTATAACCTCCAAAATCAACATGAAAAATTGAATCAATTTAATCAGCGTTTGGTTCGAGCTTCCATGTCAGTTTTGAAAAACTCTAGTTCTCAGCTTGATTTTTTAGAAAAACAACTGGAACAACTCAATCCGCACGCCATTCTATCTCGAGGCTACACCCGCAGTGAAATCGGCGGAAAACCGATTCAACTCGCTAATCCAAAGCTTCAAGACGATATGATCACCTACAGCCAAAGCCAAAAAATCAAAAGCAAAATTACTGAAATCGAAACGCTATGAAGGAATTAAATTATACCGATGCCATGCAGCGACTAGAACTGATCGTCACCCAACTCGAAGAAGGAAAAAAGAGCGTGGATGAACTTTCTCAATTAGTTAATGAAGCTTCAGAATTGGTTAATATATGTCGTGAAAAATTAAAGAACACCGAAGCAAGCATTCAAAAAGTTTTTGAAACTAGCTGATTATAAAACTATTAAAACATTTATTTTTAACCTTTTAAAGTTTTTATATTCAGAATACCAGACTCCTTGGCATGCTTGTTGCAAATTTTCATGCGTCTATAATTGATTTTCACAGGTCACATGGAGTCTGGAAGGGTTGATACTCATCGCAGTGTGTGACTTTTTAATCTTGTTTGATTTCATATTCCGAATTTCAACAGTAATAAAGCTGAAAACTATGAAAAATCTCCTTCCATTTTCTATGATTCTTGGCGCTCTTTTAGTCAGTTTTTCCTCATTTTCGCAGAACTTTTACAAAGAGCGAATATCAAGAGATCATCTTGTTTCGTTGGGTCTTGGGCCTTCTTTTGCCTATTTAGACAATGGTGGACAATACCGTTCGTTCAACTTTGAAATTAAGCCCTCTTTTTCCCTTTCCATGACCAAGCGGCTCAGTTCGAGGGTTGACCTGCGCGCCACTACTGGAGTACAATGGATTCAAAGTGGGGGAGATCCCGGTCCGCTCCTTCAAGATGCCTGGTTTGCAGAAAATGCCTCATTTACCGCAAAAGGGAATGCGGCTTATATAGACCTGATGCCCAGCATGAATTTAATCCCATTTTCTAATCACATGCACCGTACCCGATTTAATATTTATGGGGGATTTGGACTTGGGGTTATGCGGGTCAATACCAAACAGACCAAATCGTTTAATTCAGAAGAAACTCCAATCAAAAATAACACAGTTACTGGCTATGTGCCCATTCGTGCAGGCTTGAGTTATCGGATCGGTCCTTATTTGGATATTGCAGGAGAAGGAACCATGCTGCTGACTTTTAGTGATAATTTGGATGGAAATATAGGTTTCAATCGCTATGGAGACCACCTGGCCCAAGCTCAAATCGTCATTCGAAAATTTTTAGCTCCTAAGTCGAACCAATAAAACTATCCCCGATACAGAAGTGAATAGGGGATAGTTTTGATGCAATTTTCAAGGCTCCACCTTATTGGGAAAGACTTCCAAAAATTTCCTGGGAATGCTCATTAGCATATTTTGATAGATTCCCGGAATACGGATCATAAAGTAATCTTTGTTTCCTTTTTCAATCACCTCACCTTCCATGTTTTGTAAAGGTCCACCAATCACTTTTACAAATTCTCCTGGCTCGATTTCACTCCCGTCAGTTTCTACGGCCACCCCTGTTTCTACAATACGCTTTATGGTATCCAAATCTTCCTCTCGGACGGTCGCATGTTGGCCAGAAAAGTGAACAAACTTAACTGCTCCAGGTTCTTGAAGGCACTCCCAGAGTTGATTACGTTGAGTTTTAACAAACACATATCCATTAAATAGTGGACGTTCCACTTTCTTTTTGCGATCCGACCATTGACGAAGTTCTGTGACCAATGGAAGATAAACCTCCCAGCCTTTTTCCTTCAATCGTTTGGCTACTTTCTTCTCAGATCTAGATGAAGTGTACATCACGTACCATTTCAATTCACTCATGCTCCATTTTTATATTTGGGACATTAAAATTACAAATCCTACACCAAAATTGGTGGATAAAGCCAATTTGCTTTCCAAAACTTTCAAGTCCTTAGATACGAGCTTGATAGGTATACAATTGAAAATACCGCCCCTGCTTGGCAATGAGGTCTTCGTGCTTGCCTCTTTCAACGACCTTCCCCTGTTCAATAACCAAAATCTGATCAGCCTGTCTAATGGTACTTAAGCGGTGAGCGATGACAAAGGTAGTTCGCCCTTTCATTAGCTCTTTCAAACTTGCCTGAATCAACGTTTCGGACTCCGTATCCAAATTAGAGGTAGCCTCATCTAAAATCAATATCCGAGGATCTGCTAGAATCGCCCGTGCAATGGCTATTCGTTGCCGCTGTCCCCCTGAGAGTTTTACCCCTCGCTCTCCAATCAGCGTATCCAGTCCATCTTCAAACCGATCGGTAAACTCTTGGACGTGAGCTGCGTGTACCGCTTGCTGCAATAGCTCCTCGCCAGCATTAGGACGTGGAAATAAAATATTCTCGCGAATCGTTCCCTCAAAAAGAAAGTCATCCTGCAACACTACTCCTAACTGAGCCCGAAAGGACTCTAAGGTAACTTTTTGAAGATCAATACCATCAAGGGTAATTTGGCCCGAATCTGGATTTAAAAAGGTAGCTGCTAGTCCAGCAATCGTCGTCTTTCCCGACCCTGAGGTCCCAACCAAAGCAGTCACCGAGCCGGCAGGAGCTTCAAAACTCACTTCACGAATTACCTCCTTTCCAGATTCGTAGGCAAAGGATACTTGATCAAATTTGATTGCCCCCTTAATCTCCCGCAACTCTATGCTTCGCTCCCGGTCATCGGATTCGAGCGGCGTATTCATAATTTCTTCTGTTCGGTCCAGACCGGCAAAAGCCTCGGTGAGTTGAGAACCGATATTCGACATTTGGACGATGGGAGCAATCATAAAACCTAAATAAAGCGTAAAGGCCAAAAAATCCCCAAAGGTCATTTCACCACGCATAATCATCCAGCCGCCGATGCCCATGATGCCGGCCGATGCCAATCCCAGCAGCAGTGTACCTGCCGAGGTTACAAAAGAGGTAGCTGTCAAACTTGATTTGACATTTTGGAAAAGCTCATCGACTCCTTTCTCAAAAGTTTTGATCTCTTGATCCTCCGCATTGAATCCTTTGATAACGCGAATCCCCCCCAAGGTCTCGGTCAATCTTCCGGTCACTTGCGCATTGATTTTTCCGCGCTCACGAAAGATGGGCCGAATTTTCCCAAAGGCTTTGAGTGAAACCAATCCAAAAATTGCCACCGGTACCAACACGTACAGCGTCATCATCGGACTAATACTGATCAACAAAACCAAAGAAATCACCGCCGTTATAATTCCTCCAATCATTTGAGCAAACCCTGTCCCCACCAAATTCCGAACTCCCTCCACATCTGTCATGATCCTTGAAACCAACTCCCCGGTCTTGGTATTATCAAAAAACCGAATTGGAAGCTTGATGATGTGACTTTGAACCCGAGAACGAAGCTTGGCAATAAGATTTTGAGCCTCCACAGAAAGAATCTGAGTCAGAGCATACGAGGTAACCGATTGAATCACGATAGCCAAAACCACAGCAAGTATCAGCCATTTGAGTAAATCCAGATCATTGGAGGGAATGACATCATCTACCAAATATTTACTGGCTCCAGGCAAAATTAACCCCGCCATGCGGCTGATGATGATCAAAAACAATCCAAGCAATAATTGCTTTCGCCTAGGCCAGATAATCGTCTGGAAAACTTGGCCTATGCTTACTTTTCCTTCTTTTCTTTTTTCCATAAGTCTTAAAAATGAAAAAACCCCGAATACTAACCCGGGGTTCAATTTTAATCTTCTTCCTTTATTCTTGGTTTTAATTCCACCGGATGGGCAGATTTCTTTCGGACTCGCATATTGATCAACTCTACGGCAAGCGAAAAGAACACGGCGAAATAAATGTAACCTTTGGGCACTTCAAAATGGAAGCCTTCGATCATGAGCATAAAACCGATCAAGATCAAGAAGGAAAGTGCCAAAATCTGCAAAGTTGGATTTTGGTTGATAAATCGACTGATTTTACCTGCAAAAGCCATCATGATTCCCAAAGAAATCACTACCGCTATAATCATGATCAGGACATGATCCACTAACCCAACTGCGGTGAGGATACTGTCAAATGAAAAAATGATATCCAACATAACGATTTGAAGAATAACGGATTTAAAACTTTTGGTAGAATTGGCCTTGATCTCCTGCGGATCTCCTTCCATTTTATGGTGAATTTCCAAGGTGGACTTAAACAATAAAAAAACTCCGCCCACCAAAAGAATTAAATCCCTTCCGCTAAAATCATGTTCAAAAACGCTAAACAGGGGATTGGTAAACTTCACAATGAAGGAAATTCCTAACAACAGCCCAATTCTAAATAGTAATGCCAAAGCCAACCCTAAATTTCGTGCTTTGGGCTGCTCAACCTCCGGGAGCTTATTGGACACAATCGAAATAAAAATAATATTATCCACCCCAAGGACGATCTCTAAAAAGGTCAGTGTCAATAAGGCAATCCAAGTTTCTGAAAGGAGAAATATTTCCATCTGATTTAAGAATTTAGGTTATAAAAAAAACCTGCCAAGGTTAAGACAGGTTTATCGCATATCATGCTGTTTTAACTTATTTTGTTTTGGGTAAAACGTTTGAAATCAATGAGACTTTTTCGATTGGCTCGGAAGCATTGGAATAAATTCTTACCACCGAATTTTGCTTACCCATTTTTCCTGCCGAATTAAAGGAAACTTGAATTTCAGCTTTCGCTCCAGGAGCGACGGGCTCCTTTGGCCAGCTCGGCACCGTACAACCGCAAGTAGCTGCTACGTTGGAAATCACCAAGGGTACTTTTCCCGTATTGGTCAATTCAAAGGTATGGGATACCTTATCGCCTTGCTTGATGTCTCCAAAGTCCACCGACTTTTCTTTAAATGTGATTTCTGCACTATTTTCTGTCTGGGCAAAAGCCTGTACAGAGAACATCATCATCAAAACACCGAAGATTAATCCTATTTTTTTCATGGTCTTGTTGGTTACTGATTTCAAATATTGAATTTTTTCAATCAAGTTCAAAACTCAAATTCAGTAGCTATACTGAAAATACCTTGCCAAGGTTACTTTTTCGTCTTGGTAAACTTATCAAAAATTTTAATTAGGTAGGTCTGTACCCTTCCTAACCAAAAAACTGCGGAGAGAAATTGAGCAAATAAAGCTCTTCAGAAGAGCGAGTCACCGCGGTGTAAAGCCATCGGATAAAATCTCGATCCAGCTGATCTTCCGGTAAATAGCCTTGGTCTACAAAAACTGCCTGCCACTGTCCACCTTGGGCTTTATGGCAAGTGAGTGCATAGGCAAATTTAACCTGAAGGGCATTCAAATAGGGATCTTTCCGAATGAGCTCCAATCGCTCGGTCTTTTTCTCTACATCCGCATAATCCTGAGCGACTTGCTCATACAAATTCCGGTACTGCTCACGGCTCAATGCGGGGCTTGATGAATACAGCGTGTCCAATATCACTTTGGCTTCAAAGTGAGCTTCTTGAGGATAATCGAGTAGACGAAGTTCCAAGGTTGCAAACCGAAGTCCGTAGAGCTCTTCAAAATTCCGAATTTTCATCACCTCCACCATGTCCCCATTGGCAAGGAAATTCACCTTTTCTGAATCCGCCATGTAGGTATAGTTATTTTTTACAATCATCAACAAATCTGCTGTACTGATTTCATCCTCAAAAAAGTGAATCACTCTACGGATATAGAGGTTGTACTGCACTGCAGTCTTATTGGACCGAGTGATAATGACCGTGTTATCTGTACCAAATTTATCGTAAGCATAGCGCAAACCATCCTCCAGCCGTTCCCCCGTCATTTTATACACATCGTTGAATCCGGCAGTTTTAAATTTGATGCTAGGATTTTCCTGAAGTAAAAGTGACCTCAGTGCTGTCGCATTAAAAAGAATTCCAGACTCCAGTCGCTGTCGCATCACCTCGGTTAGCTCTACCTGTTCTGCTTTGAGCCGAAAGTGCCGCAACAAATATCCCGCTTCTAAGGCCGGACTATATTCACTACCCACAGGAGGGAGCTGTGCGGTATCTCCTACAAATAAAAGCTTATTATTTTCCCCTCCAAAAACAAACTGGATCACATCTCCTAGCAAATTTCCCGACATTCCACCGTCATCGGCCAGCATGGAAGATTCATCTATTATAAAAACGGTGTTTTTATAGTAATTGCGTTGAAGAATAAATCCACCACCTAAAGTCCCTGGATCTCCTTTAGGTTTATAGATGATTTTATGAATCGTATAGGCTCCTCTCCCGCTGTAATTGCTCATTACTTTAGCTGCACGGCCTGTAGGAGCAAGAAGCAATGATCGAAGGTCAAGTTTGGGCAAGGTCTGAACCAAAGCAGAAATCACCGAAGTTTTCCCTGTACCGGCATAACCCCGTAATACAAAAGTGGGTTTATCTTCAGGTTTGAGTGCCAAAAAGTCATTCATCTGATCAAAAAATGTAGATTGACCGAGTGTTGGCTGAAAGGGAAAATATTTCCGCATCAATTCACACGGCTTCACGACGAGCTTCCTATCTTTACCCATAGCAACGAAAGTACATGTCCCCAGACAAAATTGGCAATAAAATCGCCGCAAAATTCGGTAATCGACTTCGAACCCGTGTAAACGGAGTGTTGATTCAGGAGGAGAAAATTCTCATGATCAATCACCAAATGGGTGATCAAAGTGATTTTTGGTCCGTCCCCGGCGGAGGAATGAAATTTGGAAGCAACGCAAAACAAAATTTAAAGCGGGAGTTTCAAGAGGAAATAGGGCTCGAAATCCAAATAGGCAAACTCCTGTTCGTACATGAATTTTTAGAATCACCTCTCCATGCCATTGAGCTATTTTTTGAAGTGGAACGGTCCGTGGGTGAACCTCATTTGGGATGGGATCCGGAGTTTACCAAAAATGAGCAAATATTACGGGAACTAAAATGGATGTCACTTGAAGAGCTCCGTTCATTGCCAAATGCGTCAGTTCATCAAATCTTTTGGGGAATAAATTCCTTTGAAGACTTAGGAATGTGGAAAGGATATTTTAATTTTGAAAATAAATACCTAAAATAGCACGTTTTAAAAACCTTCAACCTTACCCAGATTTAAAAAATCCAACAAAATGAATTTATCAAAAGTATTATCCATTGTATTCTTTCTGGTCGCAATAGGCCTTGGCTACTTCCTATGGAAAGGTGTAGATGATGTAGTAGAGAAAGAAAAGAGAATTGCATTGATAGAAAGTGCCATTATCGAAAAGCTTCAAATGCTTAGAGATGCTCAGCTAGCGTACGAAGCCTCTAATGGAAAATACGCCGACAACTGGGATTCGCTGAAAAACTTTATTCAAGAAGGTGAAATCTGGTTAGTCGAGCGTCTTGAAACCACCAAGCTTTTGGATTATGGAAAAGAAGAGACTACGGTAACTTTTGACACCTTAGGTTCGGTTTCGGTAATTGATTCACTTTTCAATGAGCGAAAATATCCAGATTTTGATCTGGAGCGATTAGCGGTAGTCCCCGGTTCTGGTGGGAAAATGTTTGAATTCTTTGCCGATAGAATTGAGCGCAATAGCTATGAGGTGAATGTTTTCGAAATCAGAGACCCTTCTCCGATCAATCCTGAAAGAAGACTGAATAATAATGAGAAGGCCTTGAGAGTAGGGTCTAGAACAGACGCCTCCACCGAAGGTAACTGGAAATAACCCCTTTCCGATTTTGGAAAACCGACTCAACGTATTTAAAAGTGATAAGTTTGATGTAGAAGATACAGCGAGCTTATCACTTTTTTTATATCCCGATTCATTAATCATTTTTGCAAAAGATAAAAATCAGGCAAACATTGGAATCCATTTTTACCCTGAATTCAAAAACCAGGTGGTCGATGAAATGATTTTTACAGACCCGCTCATGAAAGTGGACGTACCCTGTAAAATCTACCTCCATCGAAAGGAATTCAGTCTTGTTCCCGGAGTACTTTTCTCAGCAGGAAATGAATCAAATTTTCTCCGATTTTCAACCGAACTCCCGGAAAACCCACACTACTTTAATACCCCATTAGATAGCAACAACTTGCAAATCGTCTCCTTCGTCGAGGAGAAAATCAAAAAGCACCTGCAAGCCCGGTTCAGTGATTTAAGCTTTCATCATGGAGCCTGTTCCTTTTTATCGTATTTATTTAAAGAGCGCTTCAATCTTATTGGACAGGAAATTTTAATCAACTTAATCGGAAACCACTGCTACCTTGCCGCCTTCACAGACCAGGAGCTGAGTACTTTTAACCTTTTTGAAATTGATCAGAAAGAAGATATTCTAAAATACGCGATGATCCTGATCAAGCAATTAAACTATGATCGAAACCATGTGCGAGTTACGATCTTTGGTGTCCCCACTAAATCCGCTATTACCGAAGAATGGGGGAAAGCTTACTTTCATAATTTCCGTATTCTAACTCCTCATGCTAATCAAAATTATTCACATGGATTTAAGCATTTAAAGGACTTGGGATTTTTTGAAGTTTATTGGCAATTTGACTAATTCAGCAAAGGCTGGGACAAAAAAAATTTCAAATATGGGGTTGACCATCAAGTCTTTGAGATTTCAATTGACCTCTGAAAAACAATTATAAACCTATGAAATCGAGCACGACGTACCCGTCACACACCGGGATGATTAGAATTGCGAGATTTCATATGACCGCTGAAGAACAAATTATATACAGATGAAATCGAGCATGACTAAAGCGACACACAGAGGGATGATTAGAATTGCGAGATTCCATCTGACCGCTGAAGAACAAATTATAATCAGATGAAAAAAACGGCAATATTTCCCGGTTCATTCGACCCCTACACCATGGGGCACCACGATATTGTGATGAGAAGTCTGGAGATTTTTGATGAAGTCCTCATTGGTATCGGCTACAATTCCACAAAAAAGAACCGATATTTTGATATCGACTTGATGGTGGAGAAAATCAAATCTGTTTATTCTGAAGAGCCTAGAGTAAAAGTCATTGTATACAATGAACTGACCTCCACACTGGCAAAAAAGCATGAAGCCGGTTTTTTAATCAGAGGTTTACGAAATACCACCGACTTTGAATACGAAAACACGATTAGCCAGATGAACCGATATCTCAATGAAAATCTGGAAACGGTATTTCTCATCACTTCCCCTCATTACGCGGCAATAAGCTCAACGGTGATCCGTGAAGTTCACCGATATGGGGGAAATGTGAGTGAATTTTTGCCTTACACAATTTAATCAAAAAGTTTTCAAAAACTGCTTGAATAGCCATCTCATGGAAGGATAGGAATTGATCAGGGCGATTTTTGCCTCAGCTTCCCTAAACCACCGGATATCAACTATTCCCTCCTCCCGTTGAGGTTTCATGCCATCATCGGAAACGCTTTCCATTACATACCAATACGTCTTTTTGAGAATACTTTTTCGGTTTTGGGTATAGGTATGCCAAGTATTGCAAAGGTGATCGCCAAGTTTTACCTTAATCGCACATTCCTCCTCTACTTCTCGGACCGCACATTGGGAAGGGGTTTCTCCTTTATCAAATTTTCCTTTCGGAAAATCCCATTTCCCCAAACGGTAAATCAATAAGATCTGTTTTTTTTTGGTAACAATTCCCCCTGCCGCTTTAATAATTGAAAACCGGCTTTTCACAAATTGTTTTAACGAAGATTTATCAGCTGACACTAAGGTAATCGAATCCAAATCCCTCAGTTTTCGAGTCCGCAATTGGTACAAAATCCGAATGATCAGATCATGAGACGGTTCGTAAAAAATAATATCATCTTTCCATCGACCAATGGCTGGAAGCACATCGGTGTCGTAAAAAGTAGCATCGTATTTTTTACTGGCATTTACATCCTCATAGCTGAGTAAATCCAGTGGTTTATCGTTGATAAAGATTCTCATAAGGGAATCAGGTGGGATGGGTTTTGGCCAAAAATGCACAAAAAATCGGGGGACAGCAACCTCCGGCAAACATTATCGCTTATTTTTGATTATGGAAATTTTAGATCAAAGTGTAGCAGCAGAAATTGCTGATCAGTTACTCGAAATACAAGCCATTCGTTTACAGCCAGAAAAGCCATTTACTTGGGCCTCGGGATGGAAATCTCCTATCTATTGCGACAATCGCCTTTCCCTTTCCTATCCAAAAGTTCGTACTCTGATTAAGGAAAATCTGGTGAAAAGCATCCAGCATTACTTCCCTGATGTTGCGGCTATTGCGGGAGTAGCAACAGCAGGAATCCCACAAGGAGCCCTTTTAGCAAATGATCTAGGGCTTCCTTTTATCTATGTCCGATCCAAACCCAAAGACCATGGGATGGAAAATAGAATTGAAGGAAAGGTCGTTCCCGGTCAAAAAGTGGTCGTTGTAGAGGATTTGGTTTCCACCGGCGGAAGCTCCCTGAAAGCTGTAGAGGACCTTCGAAATGCTGGGTTTGAGGTTTTGGGCATGGTGGCCATTTTTAGCTATGGCTTTTCAGTGGCTGAGGAGAATTTTAAAAATGCCGACGTAAAATTGATTGTCCTTTCCCATTATGAAGCCATGTTACCCAAAGCAGTAGAGCGAAATTACATCAATCAATCTGCCCTGGATTCACTGACCGAATGGCGAAAAGATCCTGAGAATTGGAAGAGGTAATCCTATTTATAGAACGGAGCGTAAAACCAAACCATCTTTAGTGGTTTGGATGTAAGCAACAAATTTAGTATTTGCATTGTCAGTATAAGACATTAAAACCTCGTAAGGGACTTGCCAGTACACGTGTGGAGCAACAGTGAGACTTCTAACTCTTCGAAGCAGTAAGTAAGTTGCAGTGAAGCACGAAGCACATTTGTCTTTAGCAAATGGGTAGTTCACTTCCACCTAATTTAAAAATCAAAAATAGCCGGCAAGTCCGGTTATTTTTCTTTAGGGTCTTTGAAACAAACCAATGGAACCACCCACCCAATCTTTGTCTTGGTTAAACTTAACACCAATCATTTCTCCGCGACTCAATCTCACCAAATTCCCTACCAGGGTGGGTTGATCATCCTGCTCAGGCCACAAAGCCAAGATTCTCACTTCCACCTTGACTTTGCCATCTGGAGATTGAATAAGGGGTAAATAGTTTACTTTCTTTTGCAGGATGAATAAATCCTTTTCCCGGACCAATTCGATGTCTCTGGGGCTTAGGTTAAAAACTACCCCTGATCCTGAAAATGAAAATAAGGGCTTCAATACGTAATTTTCCAGATCTTTCGGAATAGATTTCACTTCGCTCAACAAGGTGCTTTCGATAAAGTAAGGCCCTTTCAAATAGGGTAAAATAAACTTGGAAATCCGAGAGTACCAGTTGGGATGTCCAGCCCACTCCACTTCCAATACATCAGTAAAGCTAAAGTTTAATTTCAAATCCTTTCGGGATTCGAGTTCATCAAAAATCACCCGATTGTAGATTCGCTTAATGTTGATTTTCTCTCCCCTTTGATTGATATAATACAGCTGTTTTCCTTCCTTACTAATATCGGTCACACAGCAAATGGGAATTCCTAAATCCTGATGACAATAATAAAAGTCAATTTTGGTGTTTTGTTTTTCGGGCTGAATATCCAACAAAACCACTTCTTCAGGTTGATGACCGTTCAGGACCACCTGTTTCAATTTTTGCAAATAGCCTTTTTCATCCAAGCCGCTCAAGTAGGGAGACCACTCGGTCAAGAAAGGATACGTTGCCTGGAGTTTCTGGAAAAGATGAAGCTGAAAATTAAAAATGGAAGCAAAGCCCTGAACTTCGATCAGCTTGGGAACAAGGACTCCCGCTTCTTCACAAATGCCAAAATCGATGGCCAAAAATTGAGTGTGACTGTCTTCATTGGGCACCTGGGTAGTTAAGTTCAACGCCCTTTGCGTTAATTGCTTGAAATCGGGTCTCTGGATAAACTCGATAAGGTGCTGGGAAGCTTCGATGAGCTGATGCTCCAAACTTTTAGGAATAAAAAAGGGAGTTTCTGCAATACGAAAGGTCGGCCGATAGCCAAAATCTTTTTCGATATCCTCTAAAAAATGTGCATACTTTTCATGAGAAAATTCTGCATTAAACTTACTCCTTACGCGCTCGATCATGAGTTCTAAGTCAACATTTTCACTGTTTCTACCTGTCCTTTTTTGATGGCATTTTCTATAAAATTGGGAATCAGCGTCTCGTTGGTTTTATAGATTTTCTCCTCATCCACTAGATTTTCGAGCATGGTTCTAAATTTTGCTTTTCCCTTTATTGCGATGATTTTCTCCCGCACCTCTGGTTTTTTGAGATGGGCCAAAAAAGAAACGGGATCCGCCTCGGGATGAAATTGGGTTCCGACGATTTCATCCGAAAACCGAATCCCCATGATTGCCCGCTCATATTCCACATGTGATCGGATTTTTTCTAAAGCAATGATTTTTGAACCCAATAAGCTAAACTTTCTTCTATTCGGTTGAACCACTTGATAATCTCGGCTATCCACAGCCCAAAAGGGATTCTCCAAATTTCTAAAAAGAGAATCCTGCTTTCCTTCCACTGTTTTGTGGACAGTCATCACCCCAAAGGAGGTGGATTTTCGCTTCGTAATCTGTCCTAGGCCAAAATGCTTACATGCCATTTGAAACGAATGGCATATAAGAAGAAGCTGCTTTTTGCGTGAGTGATTTTGATTCCATATCCATACTTGATCCAAAAAGTCAAAGTATTTCAAATCCCAATTTCCATCCCCTTCCAAAGGGTCACCGGGACCTCCGGTGGAAATAAAAATATCGAAGTCACGGATTTCGGGAATTTCGGCTTTCCCCCGAACATCAAAGACGCGATAGCTGATTTCCCGGGTAAAGCGTTCAAGGATGTCTTTAATGCAGCGCATACCTTGGTTAGGCTCCCCGTCATACATGTCTAAAACGGCCAATTGCAACTTCTTCTTTCCCACGTTCTATTGAATTTACTTTTCTAGCACAAAGGTAAGCAATTGCCTATATCCCCTCGTTAAACTTACTGGTAATAAAATCCACCACTTGCTTTAAATCATTGGTCTGGTCAAAAACCATAAGTTGCTGATCAGCACCTGTTCCACTTTTGAGAATGGTATGAACGTAATTGATTTCCTCTCGACTTCCCAACTCATCAACTACATCATCTACAAAATCCAATAATTCCATGATTAAATCCGTCGTGGGTACTTCAATTCTTTTCCCAAAATCGATCAACATTCCTTCTAGGCCATTTCGCGCGGCACGAAATTTATTTTCTCGGATCAAGGCAATTCGGTAAATATTAAAGCTCGTATTACTCATCAAAAGTTTATACAGCTTGGCCACTACTGCCTGAATCAAGGCTACCACACAAATCGTTTCATTGACAGTCAAACACATGTCGCAAATTCTAAACTCAATGGTACTGAAAAAAGGATGCATCCGAAGATCCCACCAGATTTTTTTGGGATTATCTATGCAATTGGTTTTGACCAAAATCTCCAAAAAATTGTCATAGGACTGAACAGAATCAAAATATTCTGGCAAACCTGTTCGGGGAAACTTGGCGAAAACTTTGGCGCGAAAAGCTTTGAACCCCGTATTTCTACCTTCCCAAAAGGGGGAATTGGTAGTCAACGCATAAATATGGGGAAGAAAATAGCAAGCTTGATTCATCAGTTGTAAGGCAATTTCCCTGCTTTCAATGCCCACATGTACATGCATTCCAAAAATTAAATTTGACCGGGCAATGTCTTTAAGCTCGTTGACTATGGTGTGATAGCGAGGATCGTCGGTGATTTCCTGATCCTGCCATTTGGCAAAAGGATGGGTACTTGCCGCTCCCACTACCAGGTTTTGTTTACCGGCCAATTCCGAAATTTTATTTCTCAGGAAAGCTACTTCTTTTCTTGCTTCTGCTACATTTTGGCAGATGTTGGTTCCTACTTCTACAACAGATTGATGCATCTCAGCCTTGACTTGTTCTCTTAGCTGAATTTTACCACCCTCGACGATCTTAGACATGTGGGAGCGAAGATCCCTTGTATCTGGATCAATGATTTGATATTCCTCCTCTACCCCTAAGGTGAAGTTGGGCAACTTTTTAATTAAAGCGCACATAATTAGCTATAAATGGGGTCAAAATCGTTTTGCCATTTCCACCGACTCCTTCATAAAGGTCCCCCAGGTAAGGTTCATTTTGCCGGGCTTTTGAGCTTTTGCATAGCGAATTGCCATATCTGCAGCCTGCTCAACCACCCAGTCGAAATTTTCTTGTCCTACCGAATTCACATCTGCATCAGGTGCCGGATTACCAAAGTCTATGGCATAAGGAATCCCATTCCGAACAGCAAACTCCACGGTATTGAAATCATAACCCAAGCCTTTGCAAAGTCTGAGGGTGTAATCTTTTACGGTAGCTAGTAACTTTTTTGAAGCGGGAGCCTTATCCACCACATAGCGGAGATGATGGGGATTTCGGGGTTCATAGGCCATGACTCGTACGGCTTTACCTCCCAGGCAATACACCCTGAAATAATCATCAAACACAATTTCTTCTTGCAGCAGCATGACGAGTTGGCCAGTTTGAGGATGGATTTGAAAAAATTCCGCTTTATTTTCCAAGCGATAAACATTTTTCCAACCTCCACCCGCATAAGGCTTCATGTATGCCGGAAATCCGACATAATTAAATATTCCCTCCCAGTCCAGTGGAGCTTGAAGGTTTCGAAACGACTTCGATGTGGTATCAGTGGGGTGCTCGGCAGAGGGCAACATCACGGTTTTCGGCAAAGGAACGCCTAATTGATCCGCAAGGCAATTGTTAAAAAATTTATCGTCGGCACTCCACCAAAAGGGATTATTAATTACTGCGGTACCAGTCAGGGCGGCATTTTTAAGGTAGGCTCTGTAAAATGGTACATCCTGAGAAATCCGATCTATAATCACCGCATATTCAGTCAACTCATTTTGAATGACTTTGTCGATTTTGACAGCTTCCGCAAGGATGCCCTTTTCGGCTTTCTGATTGACGCGGTCAATAAAAGCCTGCGGAAAGGTATCCTCCATTCCGAAAAGTATTCCTATTTTTTTCATGGTTGTAGGGGTAAAAAGATGATTAATTGAATTTGATTCTACTTAAGTAATGAGGGAACATTTCTCGCCAAACCGGCCAATCGTGCCGTTGATTATGCCTCACATCCAGCCAATGAGCGAGCTCCTTTTTAGTGAGACAATCGTGAAGTTTTAGATTGGAATCCAGACAAATATCCCAATTAGAGGTACCTAAAACGATATCCATATTCCAGAGTTCCCGATCTTGTAGGCCCGGTAAATACTCCAATGGACTGTTATAATAAATATCATCATGAATATAGCCATCCATAAATGACCTAATATCAAAAGCCCCGGACATGCTGAACATATGACTAACGTATCCAGGATGACGAAAGGCAAAGTTGGCTGCATGATATCCGCCAAAACTACAACCGGCGACCACAACTTTGGCTGTACCCGTATTTAGACGAACCCGTTCCACAAGTTCATGACAAATCATTTTGTCGTAGGCCACATGATTCTCAATTCGTTGGTGAGGATGCAGGGATTTATTATAAAAGCTTTGGGCATCATTGCTTTCTGGACAAAAAATCTGAATCAAGCCCTGCTGAAGGTACCAATGCGCCGATCCGATCAAACCCATATCCTTATTTTCATGAAAGGAGCCTTTCGAAGTGGGAAATAAAATCACCGGGTACCCAGCATGCCCAAAAACTAACATTTGCACCTCTCGCTGCAGGTGGTTGGAAAACCATTTAAAATATTCCTCTTTCATAGTTTAGTAGAATGGAAGCTTTGGATCGCATCGCTTTGAAATACTAATGAAATTCCTTCGAAAAATAAAAGAATATTACGAGAACTTATTCAAAGAAAAAATCAAACTTCAAATCTTGAAGCAGACTCAGTTGAATATTTCCTTTGGACAATCATTCGGATCAAGCCAGTCACCATGGCCCCCATTAAAAAGAGAACAAATATCCACTTGATTGTGGTGAAAACTGAAGCAGTTTTAGCCAAAATCGGAGAAATGTCAGGGAAAGAATCCAGAAGTGCCAAGACACAGAAATTTTCAAGCAAATCAAAAAAACCAATTAGTAGGGGTACGAGTAGGAATTTGTTATTTCCCCAAAGTTTAAAAATCACCCCCGTAAAAAAGAGCATATAAACGACCATATAGGGGAAATCCAAAATCCAAATACCGATCCGATAAAATATCCTCGATTGGGCCCCCATACTTTCCAAAGCAAAAATAGTCTCCGAGACCGTGTAGGCAAATTTCAAATCCAGCGCATATTCCTTTGGCATGGATAACATCAGTAATCCATTAAATAGGATTAACAAGATAGCCAATGTGAAAATGGTCACCGGTTGAGAGACAAAGTTTAGTAATTTCTTCATAAAAATCAGCTTAAAAGTTATGAACGAAAATAATGAAAGTGAGTCGTTTAGAAAAAAAATTGAAAGGTATTTTCGCACCTATTTAAACCATTCGGCATACATTGGATAGTTTTTGGCAGTCCGAATAATGACTTCTTCCATTTCCTTTCCCGTAGCCTTTATTCGCTTTGCAGGGGTTCCGGCATAAATAGAATCTGCCTCTACAATGGTGTTAGACAGCACAACCGCTCCTGCAGCAATGACTGCACCCGAATTTACTACAGCCCCATCCATAATAATTGCTCCCATGCCGACCAATACCCGGTCATGAATCGTACAACCATGGACCACAGCATTGTGTGCAATCGAAACTTGGTTCCCAATGTAGGTTCCAGCTTTTTGATAGGTACAATGGATTACCGCCCCATCTTGGATATTGGTATCCTCTCCAATTCGAATTTCATGGACATCCCCACGAATCACTGCATTGAACCAAACCGTGCAGTTTTTACCCAGAGATACATCTCCAACCAGGGTGGCATTGGGGGCGATCCAACAGTTTTCTCCCAGCTTGGGTCTATTCCCTCTTACTTCTATAATTAATGGACTTTGCATCGTTCTTTGTCTAGAAAACAAATTTGATATTTTTTTTGAGTTACCTGAACTTTTTTCTGAAAAAGCAGTTTGCGTGTATATACATCTATTATTGAAACTAAATCACAACAAATTATGAAATTGATCACTCAAACTGGTCTTTTCTTGGCTTCAGCACTTCTTCTAGTTGCATGTGGAGCGCCAACCGAAACAGTAGAAACTTCTGATGCACAGGAGGTAGCCGAAGCAACAGGAGTGACCTTAACCCTAGATCCAGCGGCAACTACGATTGCATGGACTGGCTATAAGCCTGCTGGGAAGCACTTCGGAAAAATTCCAGCCACAACCGGAACTTTAGCGGTAGAGGGAGACCAGATCACAGGTGGAACCTTCACTTTTGACATCACCGGTCTAAAAATCGAAGACCTAGAGGAAGGAAGTGAAGATTACGGTAAACTTTGGGGACATTTGCAGTCTGACGATTTCTTCGACGCGGCAAATCATCCTACCGCAACCTTCGAAATCACGGGGGCAGAGCCTTTTAGCGCCGATGATGTCATTGCTGACAAAGAAGAATTTGAAACTGAGTACACCCCAGCTGCAGACAGTGAGCTTTCTCCTCAAGCACCCACGCATTGGATCAGTGGAAATTTGACCATGAGAGGAACCACTAAAAACATCAAATTCCCTGCTACAGTAAGTATCGAAGATGGCACCGTGACAGCTATGGCAGGTTTTAATATCGACAGAACTGCTTGGGGACTTTCTTACGGAGACGAATCCGATGCGGTAGACAAAGCCAAAGATCAGTTCATTTATAATACCGTTTCTTTACAACTCAACGTCAAAGCAAACTAAGTATTTCCAAACTTAATTTAGAAAGAGGAATTCATTCGGATTCCTCTTTTTATTTTTGCACTCATGGAAATTTCCCGGTACACCTACCACCCCCTGACTTCTGGCTGGAAAACCAATCTTCTTCACTGGGTTAATCAAACCTATAGTCATTTTTTCTGGAGTGATGGAAATACCTATGATTATCCGATGGGAAGTTTCCGAACGCAGCTTTTAGCTGGAAACCGGGAGATACCCCAGCGCGAAATTTGGGGTAATTTCAGCAGAACTATTGCCGGGATAATTTCCTATGATTTCAAGAACCACATCGAAAAACTCAAATCCAACAATCCAGAATTTTTTCCCTTACCCGATTTAAGCTTTTTTGAAGCCGAACTTGAATTGGTCTTAGAACAGAATCAAATTCAATCCAATCAACCTATTCCAGATTGGATTTGGGAAAAGGAACCTGAGATTAAGCAGAAAAATGTCGTCTCTTTTTTACCCCAATTAGATCAGGAGACTTACCTAAAACGATTTGCAAAAATCCAAGAAGAAATCATTGAAGGCAATACCTACGAGTTGAATTTCTGTCAGGCATTTGTGGGAATATTTGAGTATTTTGACCCTATTCAGGCGTATTTGGATTTGAATTCGATTTCACCCATGCCTTTCTCTGCCCTGGTAAAAGCCAATTCAAAATTTGTAGTTTCTGCTTCACCTGAACGCTTTTTAAAAAAAATCGGCCCCCAACTTATCGCCCAACCCATCAAAGGAACAGCAAGAAGAAACTCGGATCCAACCCTCGACCAGCAAAATCGGGAAAAATTGAGAAGCTCTGAAAAAGAGCAAGCCGAAAACCTGATGATTACCGATTTGATGCGAAATGATTTATCCAAAGTTTCCCAAACCGGATCTGTTCAAGTTCCTGAGCTCTTTGGAATATATTCCTTTCCAAAAGTATTTCAAATGATCAGTACTGTTTCCTCGGAACTGAAACCCAAACTGGCATTCAAAGACATCATCGAAGCTACATTCCCTATGGGAAGTATGACCGGGGCTCCAAAAATTAAAACCATGGAGATTATTGACGAACAAGAATCTTTTAAAAGAGGTTGGTTTTCTGGTGCCTTGGGTTATGTAGAGCCCAATGGAAATTTTGACTTTTCGGTCATTATTCGCAGCATCATCTGCGATTTAGCGGTAAAAAAACTGTATTTTGGAGTGGGCAGTGCGATCACTATCGATGCAGATGCAGAATCCGAATACCAGGAATGCCTGCTAAAAGCCGAAGCTATTTTCAAAACACTCCGTGGAGAAATCAATTGAAGAGACCCCAGAAATCCGAAAAATCATCCATGTGGATATGGATGCATTTTACGCCTCGGTAGAACAGCTTGATTATCCAGAATGGAGAGGAAAACCAGTGGTGGTTGGCGGAAATGAGGCCAGAGGTGTAGTGGCAGCGGCCAGCTATGAAGCTCGTAAATTCGGCATTCACTCAGCCATGTCCTCTGTGCTCGCTGCACGGAAATGCCCCCAACTGATTTTTGCCAGACCCCGATTTGATCGATACAAGGAAATTTCCGCTCAAATCCGAGAAATTTTTTACCAATACACCGATTTGGTAGAGCCGCTTTCCCTGGATGAGGCTTTTCTGGACGTGACTGAAAATAAAATGGGCCTGAAATCCGCCATTTTGATTGCCCGTCAAATCCGAGAAAAAATCAAAGAAAAAACCGGACTAAATGCCTCGGCAGGGGTTAGCTATAATAAGTTTCTCGCCAAAACTGCCTCTGATCTCAATAAACCGAATGGCCAGGCCGTAATTCTACCTGAGGAAGCTGAGGCTTTTTTAGAAAAACTTCCGATCGGAAAATTCTTCGGGATCGGAAAAGTGACAGCTGAAAAAATGCAAAATCTCGGGATACATACCGGAAAAGATTTAAAAGAATTTTCCCTTCAGTTCCTAACCAAAAAGTTTGGAAAATCCGGCCTTCATTATTTTAATATTGTCCGGGGAATCCACCTTTCTGAAGTACAACCTCATCGGGTCAGAAAAAGCCTCAGTGCGGAAAATACCTTTGAAAAAGATTTAATCACCTTGGCAGAAATGGAAAAAAGCCTCCACCCTATTTTTGAAGAAGTAATCCGAAGAATCGAAAAAAGTGGGATCAAAGGCCGAACCGTAACCTTGAAATTGAAATACGCAGACTTTACCCTTCAAACTCGGAGTAAAACCCTGGAGCAATATCCCGATGCAGATCAGATTTGGCAAGTTGGGATCGAGTTACTCAGACAAGAAGAGATCCCCAAACCTGTCCGCCTATTGGGCTTGGGCCTTTCCAACCTAAATATAATCGAAGAACAGGCTCATTTTGGGGAGCAATTGAGGATTCCTTTTTCAGAATAAATAACAGACTTATCCCTGCCATTTTGTCCGATTTTTAGTAATTTTGCATCTCGATAATTTTAGCTTGAATGAACAACCTAATAAAAGATATAGATATACTCACCGGAGAAGAGGCTCAGGCAGTGGATTATAAAACCACCGTGGAAGAAAATACCGGCAAATCCAAAAAAATATACATTGAAAGCTATGGCTGTCAGATGAATTTTTCGGATTCGGAAATCGTCGCCTCGATCATGAAGAAAAACGGCTATGATACCACCTCGGATTTTCAGCAGGCAGACGTGGTATTTCTCAATACTTGCTCGATACGAGAAAAAGCAGAACAAACTGTTCGAAACCGACTGAATCACTTTAATGCAGTCAAAAAGCACAAGCCTGAAATGACCATCGGTGTCCTGGGTTGTATGGCTGAGCGATTGAAAGATAAGCTTCTTGAGGAAGAGAAAATTGTAGATGTCGTGGTCGGACCCGATGCTTACCGTGATCTTCCTAACCTGGTCAATGGCGCCGAAGATGGCAGAAAAGGAGTCAATACCTTTCTTTCACGAGAAGAAACCTATGCCGATATCGCTCCGGTAAGATTAAATTCCAACGGGGTTACAGCCTTTATTTCCATCATGCGAGGTTGCGACAATATGTGTTCTTTCTGCGTGGTGCCATTTACCCGTGGCCGGGAAAGAAGCCGGGACCCGCATTCCATCGTAGCCGAGGCTCAAGACCTTTTCAACAGAGGTTATCGAGAAGTCACACTTCTGGGTCAAAACGTAGATTCCTACAAATGGTCACCCGAAGAAAATAACAAAGCTCGGCTCAATAAAAAAGAAGGTGAAGTCACCACAGTAGTCAATTTTGCCAACTTGTTGGAACTAGTCGCCAAAATCAGCCCTTTGTTGCGCGTTCGATTTTCGACTTCACACCCCAAAGACATTACAGATGAAGTACTGTATACCATGAAAACGTACGATAACATCTGCAAATACATCCACCTTCCGGTCCAGTCAGGAAACAGCCGTGTACTCGAACTCATGAACCGCACCTACGATCGGGAATGGTATCTCAATCGAGTGAAGGCAATTCGTGAGATTTTGGGAGAGGAATGCGGAATTTCTTCGGATATGATTGCCGGGTTCTGTACCGAGACCGAAGAGGAACATCAGGATACGCTGACTATGATGGATTTAGTCAAATATGACTTTTCCTACATGTTCTTCTATTCTGAGCGTCCCGGAACTTTAGCTGCTAAAAAATACGAAGATGATATCCCCCTGGAAGTCAAAAAAAGACGTTTGGCCGAGATCATCGAAAAACAAAATCAACTTTCCCTGGAGCGAAACAAGCTGGATATTGGCAAAGAACAATTAATTCTCATCGAGGGTACATCCAAAAAATCCAAAGAAGAATTGAAAGGCAGAAATTCAGCCAATAAGGTGGTCATCGTTTCGGCAGAAGGGCTGAAGCTTGGGGACTACGTGACCGTGAAAATCACGGACTGTTCTCCTGCTACCCTATTCGGAGAGGTATTGGAAATCAACCCTGCTTTAGCATGATTAGCCCACAGGAAATACAAAGTGTCAAACAGCGATTTGGAATAATCGGAAACAGTCCTTTGTTAAATCATGCCATTCAAGTTGCCATGCAGGCTTCCCCCACCGATATGACGGTTCTAATCACTGGAGAAAGCGGAAGTGGAAAAGAGAGTTTTTCAAAAATTATCCATTCCCTATCCCTTCGAAAGCACGGAAAATTCATTGCCATTAACTGTGGGGCAATTCCTGAAGGCACCATTGATTCTGAGCTCTTTGGACACGAAAAAGGCTCATTCACCGGCGCTCATGAAGCCCGAAAAGGCTATTTTGAGGTAACTGACGGAGGATCCATTTTTTTGGATGAAATCGGAGAAATGCCTTTAGGAACCCAAGCCCGCTTACTTCGAGTTCTCGAAAATGGTGAATTCATCAAGGTAGGTTCTTCTAAAGTCCAAAAAACAAATGTTCGAGTCATTACGGCCACTAATGTCAACTTGATCAAGGCAGTAGAGAAAGGTAAATTTCGGGAAGATCTTTATTACCGGTTGAATACCGTTCCGATTTTTGTACCTCCCTTACGGGAAAGAGGAGAGGATATGGTCCTCCTTTTCCGAAAATTCACCTCTGATTTTTCAGAGAAATATCATGTTAAACCCATCAGTTTGACTCCAGAGGCCCAGTCGGTTTTGATGCGCTATCCTTTTCCAGGAAATATCAGACAGCTTAAAAATCTAGCCGAGCAAATTTCGCTTTTGGAAGAAGAACGAGAAGTGGATGGCCAAACACTTTCCCGATACCTTCCGGCAGACAATTCCCGGCTTCCAGTTGCCTTGACAGGGGGAAATAATACCTCTTCGGAAACCATGGATTTTTCTGAGCGGGACATTTTATACAAGGTTCTTTTTGATATGAAAAAGGACATGAATGAGCTCAAAAAACTGGTGTTGGAATCTTATAAAAGTGGGGGGCTAAATCAGAGCATAATTCAAAAGCACAGTGAGCTTTTCGAAGACATGGACAGTAATTTGGCCCCAACTGAATCACAAGACAGTAATCCAAGTTACATGCCTTTGGTGCTAGAGTCTCAAAAGCCCTCCAATCAAGGATCCGATGAGTATGAAGAGGAAGTAATCGAGGATATTATTCACGAAGAAGATGATAATTCGCTTTCTTTAGAGAAGAAAGAAAAAGAAATGATCCTAAAAGCACTACGAAAGCATAACAATAAACGTAAATATGCTGCCAGCGATTTGGGTATTTCAGAACGCACCCTTTATCGAAAAATCAAACAATATGAAATCGATCAATAAACTGTTATTTTTTCCACTTGGGTTGATTCTTTTAGCCTTTTCAGGTTGTTCAGTCAGCTATAGCTTTACGGGAACAAATATCAATTACGATTTGGTGAGTACTTTTTCAGTAGCCAATTTTTTTAATGATTCCGGGGCCGGCCCAGCTAATATTGAACAGCGATTTACCGAAGAACTTAAAGAATTTTATCAGCGAAATACACAGTTGGAATTGATTCGTACCAATGGTGATTTACAATTTTCCGGGGCGATAAAGCGTTATGCTTTAACTCCTCAAGCGGCCGTGTCCAGTGGGAATCCGAATCAACCGGACCGCGCAGGACAAATGCGTTTGACCATAGGCATTGAAGTTGAATACATTAATTTAAGTAATGAGGAAGAGAACCTGACTAAAACCTTTTCCTTTTTTAGTGATTATGACCCTCGTACTACCACACTTCTCGATGAAGAAAATCGACTGATTGACGAAATTTTCGATCAAATCCTTCAAGACATCTTCACGGCCACTGTTGCCAACTGGTAATTTCCTATCTTAATCCCAAACTACAGACTGTGAACGCTAGCCAATTTCAAGACATCCTCAATCGGGAATCAGACATCGGGAAAACCGAAATTCTTCAATTGAAGAAAATCCAGGAAAACTTTCCCTATTTCAATATCCCCCACATTCTCCATGCGCGATATGAATTCCAAAAAAATGGAGAACTTCCGATGAGCTTAGGAATGGCGGCCATTACTAGTCCAGATCGGATCTACTTAAAGACCCTTATCGAAACCCCGCTTAAAGTACAGAAATCGAAAAATGCTGAAGATCTTTTACCTGAAGAAAATAATTTCAAGCCAGATCCAGCCGCCAGAACTCAATCCTTACTCAAACTGAGTGAAAACCTCAGGGGGGAACAATTGAGCCAAACAACTGCCCCACAGGAGGAAAAGCCGAAAAAAAGAACCCGAAAAGCCGGAGCTGGAGAAGATCTGATCGAATCGATTAAGAAGAAGGAAAAGAAAGAAATTCTGGATGATAAGAAAAAGGAACAAATCGACTTAATTAAAGCATTCAGTAAAAAAGAAATCAAATTGGCCACTATTAAAGAAATTGAGGCCAATCAAAATAATGAGAACCTAGCTGAATCCAGCACTCAAATCAACGATAACCTAATCTCAGAATCTTTGGCACATTTGCTACTCAAGCAGGGAAAAACCTCCAAAGCGATAGAAATATATAAAAAATTGGGTTTGAAGTTTCCAGATAAAAGGGCTTACTTTGCGGACTTGATTGAAAATCTGAAAAATTCTAATAAATAACAGTATGTTTACTCTATTAATCAGCATCATTTTAGTTCTTGCCGTATTGCTTATATTGGTGATTTTAGGACAAAACTCCAAAGGAGGAGTGGGTGCTGCATTTGGCGGAAGTGCCTCTCAAATCATGGGTGTTACTCGTACCGGAAATGTGCTGGAAAAAGCTACCTGGGTTTTAGCGGTATCTATTTTGGTGCTTTCCTTGGTTTCTTCTGCGTTTTACACCAACAGTCAACCCAATCAATTTTCTTCACCAAATATCGAAAGTGCCAAACAACAAGTAGTGGCCCCTGCTTTTGGTGAAAATCAAGAAGAGGGAATGTTGCCGGCAGATCCAGAAAGTGAAACAGTCATTCCGGACACCACTGAAAACGAATAATTCATTGCTGAAGAAAAATAAATAAATAATATAGTAGTCCGCCCTAGACAGGCGGACTTTTTTATTTATTTTAGGAGGATAGGTAGATTACAAAGGAAACGATCTACGTTCTAGTTAAAAGTAATTGAAAACAACCAAGCAATCAACTAAAATTTTATGGACAAAAAGCCTTTAAGCCTAGAAGATTTAAACCTGGAATCCTGGCCAAACCTTATTCTTTGGGCCGCCCCAATTATGTTTTTGTTGGTATTCATTGAATGGGGTATCAGTTGGTACCAAAAAAAGGATACTTACGATGCCAAAGATTTCTTTGCTGCAGCCACCATTGGTTTTGTCAATGTGGGCATCAGTGCCCTCATTAAATTGATCATATTTGGAGCAGCCTTATTTTTCTACAATATTTCACCCTTTACGATTCCGGCCACTTGGTGGTCTTTTGTTCTTTGTTTCATAGCCATTGACTTTGCACGCTATTGGGCACACCGCATCGCTCATGAGCAGCGATTTTGGTGGGCAACCCATATTACACATCACAATTCAGCCAAGTACAACTTCTCAGTTTCCTTTCGACTAGGCTGGACACAGCACATCAAGATCATTTTCTTCTTCCCTGTAATGTTTATGGGATTTGATCCATTTGTGTTTTTTATCTGTCATCAGATTGCAGTTTTATACCAATTTTGGATCCATACAGAATACATTACCAAGCTTCATCCTGTGATCGAATACATTTTTACCACCCCATCACATCACCGGGTACATCATGCCAGCGACGCACATTATTTGGACAAAAATTATGGTTCCACCTTTATTATTTGGGATCGGATGTTTGGTACATTTATGCCGGAGGGAGAGCGACCAAATTATGGCATTACTAAACCGGTGACCTCCTACAATCCAGTATATCTGGTTTTTCATGAATGGCGGGATATCGTCAGGGACTTGACTAAAGCCAAGAGTCTGAAAGAAGTTTGGAGAATTCTATTTGACAAACCTGGAGCAGAAGTAATTGCAAATCGAATCAAATCCGAAAACCTATCCAAATCAACCGATTCTTCGGATTCAAAAAAGGAAGAAAAAATATTGGAGGCAATTTAGCCTCCTTTTTTTTTAAATTAATGTACTCGTTGTAGCAAAAGCCTTTTGCTCAGGGGAATCAAGGTCTCATTTAGTGGGATATCATGCCTACTATGAAGCCTCCAGGTGGCAGGATTGGGGAGTTCCTTTACCTCCTGGATCAATTCAAGTTTTAAAGATTGAAAGGTTCTAGTAATCGTCTTTTTAAACAATCCCAGAAACCACATGGATATGCTTTTAAATCGCTCTCCAGCCAGCTGCAAGAGTCCAGAACGGTATCGATAGGCCATGACATCAGCAGACTGTTCCCGAGTCAAAAAAACAAACCCCTCTTTGGTATAAAGTGGCTGTATGCCGACAGGCTCCAGTTCCAGTTGATTCTCTACAAAATTATAGATCTCACGTCCCTGCCGAATCTTTTTTTCTAATTTAGGTAGGGCAAAGTCTGTAATTTGAGTAATTTCTTCCAGCACTTCGTGGTCTGACTCCAGAGGATGATAGTGTACTTGACTATTTTTGAGATCAAAATGTGAAATAGCCTTAGGAAACAAATCTGCCAATTTACATTTTCCAGAATGAAAGGCATCCAAGTTCCGATGATGCTCGATCAAATCACTCAAGGAGGGGTAGAGCTTTACGGCCTGAAATTGCTTTTCAGTATCCTGCAAATAGGCGAGTAATTGATATTTTTTATACTCAAAATCAATTAACCCTTCTGTCATCCAGTTTTTCGATAATGTTTTCATAGGTGTTCGTGAAATTTCCGATAAAAATTTAAACAAAATATGACAGGATTTCCAGTTCCAAACGAAATTTTGGCAGACAAAACAGGAAGAATTACCGGTAAAAAATGCGCTAAACCGTGCAGATTTACGACTATTTGTCAGCCTTTTTGCTAAAAAAATCCTTGGCACAGATCTCGCAAATGGAGCATTAGCATTTTAATCTAACCTTTAAACGATTTCATATTATGTCAAAAGTGAACATCAAGCCTCTTGCAGACCGAGTGCTAGTACAGCCTGCTGCAGCCGAAGAGAAAACCGCCTCCGGACTTTACATTCCGGACACTGCCAAAGAAAAACCTCAAAAAGGTACTGTAGTTGCGATTGGCAATGGTAAAAAAGATGAGCCCTTGACTGTGAAAGTGGGAGACACAGTTTTGTACGGTAAATATTCCGGTACAGAGCTAAATGTAGACGGTTCGGACTACCTGATCATGCGTGAGTCTGATATCTTCGCGATCCTTTAATTAATCACCAAGAACATTTAAAACAAAAATTTAAGAATTATGGCTAAAGAACTATTTTTCGACACTGACGCTAGAGACAGACTGAAAAAGGGTGTCGACGCGCTAGCTGATGCAGTAAAAGTAACACTAGGACCAAAAGGTCGAAATGTTATTATCGATAAGAAATTCGGAGCTCCTACCATTACTAAAGATGGAGTATCTGTAGCAAAAGAAATTGAATTGGAGGAGCCCATTGAAAACATGGGTGCACAACTTGTGAAAGAAGTAGCATCGAAAACTGCAGACAATGCGGGTGACGGTACTACCACTGCCACAGTATTGGCGCAGTCTATTTTCAATGTAGGGATTAAAAACGTGGCAGCGGGTGCAAACCCCATGGACCTCAAAAGAGGTATTGATAAAGCTGTTGCTGCTGTAGTTTCTCAGTTGAGAACTAATTCGAAGGCTATTTCCACCTCTAAAGAGATCGCTCAAGTAGCTACTGTATCTGCCAACAACGATGAGGAAATCGGTAAAATGATTTCTGATGCGATGGATAAGGTAGGTAAAGACGGTGTGATTACTGTAGAAGAAGCAAAAGGTACAGAGACTGAAGTTAAAACTGTGGAAGGTATGCAGTTTGACAGAGGATACCTTTCTCCCTACTTTGTAACCAATACAGAAAAAATGGAAGCTGAGCTTGAGTCTCCTTACATTTTGATCTATGACAAGAAGATTTCTTCGATGAAGGAATTACTTCCTGTATTGGAGCCAGTAGCTCAGTCTGGAAAGCCTTTGGTCATCATTTCTGAAGATGTTGATGGAGAAGCTTTGGCTACATTAGTCGTAAATAAAATTCGAGGTGCACTGAAAGTAGCAGCTGTAAAAGCACCTGGCTTCGGTGACCGAAGAAAAGCTATGTTGGAAGACATCGCTATTTTGACTGGTGGTACCGTAATCTCTGAAGAAAGAGGTTTCAAATTGGAAAATGCCACTATTGACATGCTTGGTAGAGCAGAAAAGGTCAATATCGACAAAGACAACACGACCATCGTCAATGGCTCTGGTGATGCAAATGCGATCAAGGGACGGATTTCTGAAATCAAAGCTCAAATTGAAAAAACTACCTCTGACTACGACAGAGAGAAATTGCAGGAAAGACTTGCAAAACTTTCTGGTGGAGTAGCCATCCTTTACATCGGAGCCGCTACTGAGGTAGAGATGAAAGAAAAGAAAGACCGGGTAGATGATGCATTACACGCGACAAGAGCGGCTGTACAAGAAGGTGTAGTCGTAGGTGGTGGTGTAGCTCTGGTTAGAGCAGCTGAAGCCCTAAACGATCTTAAAGGTGACAATGAAGATCAAGACACTGGAATCAACATTATCAGACAGGCGATTGAGTCTCCATTGCGAACCATCATCCTTAATGCTGGTGGAGAACCTTCAGTGGTGATCAACAAAATCCGCGAAAATAAAGGAAACTTTGGATTCAATGCCCGCACAGATCAATACGAAGATCTTTTCGAGGCTGGTGTAATCGATCCTACCAAGGTAACTCGATTGGCTTTGGAAAATGCAGCTTCTATTGCGGCCCTTCTGTTGACTACCGAATGTGTGGTAGCCGACGTGAAAGAGGACGGACCTGCGATGCCTCCTATGGGTGGCGGAGGAGGAATGGGCGGCATGATGTAATCCCGTTTCATACTCATAAAAAGGAGGCTACTAGCCTCCTTTTTTTATACCAATCGCTCCAGCTTTGAAATCTGTTAAAAAAAAGCTTTACAATGGTTTTACTTGCAATCGGAATAATCGTATTTTGGCCTAAAGAGAAACAGTTTTTGACTTTTGAATAATCAATGATTTATTTCGATGCAATTTTTCTGGTAGATGACGATCCGATTAACAATCTGATTAATAAACGTCTACTCAAAAAAATGAACTTTTCGGAGAATATCTATGAGTTTTTGGAAGCTGAAAAGGCATTGGAAAATATCGCTGCTCTCCCTCCTACTGACTCCATCATGGTATTTCTAGACATCAATATGCCAGTAATGAACGGATGGGAATTTTTAAATGAATATTTGTCTCAGTTCGAAAATCGGAAAGATAAAATTGTGATCCTTTCCAGTTCAATTGATTTTCAGGATCGCCAGCGAGCCATGGGATATCACATTGTCAGTGGATTTTTAGAAAAGCCACTGACCTTAGAAAAAATCGAATTCCAAATGAAAAAGTACCTCGAATAGATTTTTAATCCAGGAGCAGCGGAGCCATTCTGTCCCAAATCTCTCGAATCAACGTAAAAGGAATCTCCGAAGAATTTGGGCTGGAGCCCATTCGAATGATGACCATATTTTTCGAAGGAATCACCATCAAAAATTGCCCGTTCAAGCCCATCGCCTGATACATATCCGAAGGGGCTGATGGAACTAATGAACCCTCAAATGCTCGTTGAAGACCAGGAAGCAGATAGGAATTTTGTCCATTGAGCCAAGTGAGGTATCCATAGCTGGGATTTAAGTTTTGACTGGGCTCAATCATGGAATTAAAAAAATCCGCTGATCCGATTTGAACGCCATTCCAATTCCCCTTAGCCAACAAAAACAAGCCAAATCTAGCCATGGAACGGGGGGTACTATAAAAAACAGTATTCCGTCCATTTTTTTGCCAAAATCCCTGCATACCTAGGGGATCGCCTATTTTTGATTTAAAATAATCGGCAAAACTCATTTCACTTGCAGATTCCAGGACTCGATCCAATATAATATAAGGTGCATTATGATAACTCCAACGAATCCCTGGCTTGGCTTTAAACCTAAGATCCTCAGAGACAGTACTAGTTGGATTGGCAACCTGATCATCCAAACCCGTAGTCATACTCAGGTGATGAATGATTTTAATTTTTCGCTCTTGGGAATGGGTCATGGCCGTCCAGCCTTTTCCCAAATACTTCTGACTGCTATGATTCAATTTGAGGATCTTTTCCTGTTCAGCTATTCCAATCATAGCCGCAGTTATGGTTTTGCCCGCAGAGGCCCAATACCAAAAGGATTCTTGATCCATCGCTCCCATTCCGGTCAGCTTATTGCCCCAATATTCCTCAATGACCAGTTTTCCATCCTTGATCACGATAAATGACCGGGTATTGGTCGTGGAGAGCCAATCCAAAAATTCTCCACTATTTTCCTGATCAAACCCCGCCTCAGTTAAACTCATCTTTTCCCATTCAGAAGAACTGTTTGGGGGGAAATACAAATCAGTTTTAGCCACTTCTTGAGCCAAAGACAGGGAATGAGACAAAAAAGCCCCAATGAAAATCAGGGCTATAAAATAAGATGGATACCGGCTAGACATGTTGAGCTAAAATTATTTCCGTAAAGTGGATTCTATAAAATCTTTCAGATCATCTCTGAATTTCTGAGCAGAGGGGAGATCCGTATACATCATATGCCCTGCCTCATAGTACGTCATAATGATCCTATCCAGTGCAGACCGGGGTAAATCTAAGTGGGAAATGCTATGTTCTACCCCATAAAAAACAGTCGCTAAATCGTAGTAGCCATTCATAATCAAAACTTTCACATGGGGATCTTTGCTCATCGCCTCAGCCATGTCCGGAAGAGTGGTAACCGCTGCATCCGCCCCCCAGAAGTTGTTGCCCTGATGCTTCCAGTCCCACTCGAAACCTTCTTTGGAGTACGCTGAGGTGGCATAATTCCAATCCTTACTAACTCCTAACTGTCCGTGAAAATAATCCAAAAATCCCATGGTGTAAGCAGGAGAAATCGCGTCACTTTGGGGATCGGTAAACGAATCCATGGCTAGCGGATCCAGGTTCATCCCTTTATACCTGGAATCCAGTCTGCCAACTGTATTTTTTTCATCCCGGAGCAATTCCTGAAAAAACTCCCCAGCTTTGAGTTTCAAGTCAGCACGCTCCCAAATTTCAGCTTCAACCCCGGTTAAGGACTCCAAGGCTTGGGCTAACGCTGATTTTTCTTCAACAGAGATTCTGTTGCCTTTAAAGAGTGCCGGAGCATAGCTGTTCTCGGTAAAATCCCTAACCTCATCTACAAACTCTTCCAGGCTCGCTGGCTTAGTGGAGATTTTGTCGTGATACCAGGCAGTAGCTGCCATAGTCGGCAAATAAACGATATACGAAAGGTCCTCATTGGGAGCAAAAAATAGCGTTCTAAGATCAAAAACGGAAGAAACCATCACTACCCCATTCAGTGCATAACCCGCATTAAGCAGATAATTCATTACTCCGGCATTTCGAAAAGTACCATAACTTTCTCCCAAAATATATTTCGGAGAATTGAGCCGATCGTGAGCTTTTAGAAACTGCATAATAAATAAACTCACCGTCCGAATATCCTGATCCACTCCCCAAAAATCCTTTCCTGTGGCTTTTCCGATCGGCACAGAAAGCCCTGTGCCCACCGGGTCCATCATTACCACATCTGCTACATCAAGGATAGAAAACTCATTATTGACCACTTCATACGGAGCGGCTTGGTTGTAGTTAGGGTCATCGACGACGATTCGACGCGGCCCCATAATTCCCATGTGAAGCCAATAGGAAGAGGATCCTGGCCCCCCATTGTAGGCGAAAATGATTGGACGTTCTTTGCCCCCGTTTTCTTTGAAATAAGCCGTGAAGCCAAAAAGCGCAATTGGCTCATTGTTTTCATCGTTTAGTTCCAGGGTACCGGCCTTGGTTTCTAAGTCGGTCACTTTCCCATCAATAGTGACGGAAATGGAGGATTCGAAAACTTCAGCTTTGGGAACCTGGGTTTTCCCAGATTCCTTTTCTTCCTGAGCGAAAGAGACGGCAGAAATTAAGAATAATAGAACGGTCAAATTAAACTTCATGATCTTGCTGTTTTACGGTATTGATAACTAACCCTTGATGAACCTGACCGGAGCTTATTGTTTGTATATTTTCCCTTCTTTCATCACAAAAACCACCTCCTTCATCACTTCAATGTTTTTGGACGGATCCCCATCCACGGCAATAATATCTGCTAATTTTCCCGGCTCGATCGTTCCTAATTTATCCTCGACCCCAAGTAATAAAGCTCCATTGAGCGTTGCCGATTGGATAGCTTCCAGATTAGGCATTCCTACCTCGGTCATGTACAAAAATTCACGATAATTCTCCCCATGGGGAAAAACACCTGCATCAGTTCCGAATGCAATTTTGACTCCTCTTCTATAGGCCTTGCCAAAAGTATCCTGAATCTGAGCACCAATTCGCATTGCTTTGTCTCGAACCACAGGTGGATAATATCCTGGAATTTTGGCATATTCGGCAGCGGACATCCCTGCGGTGACGGTGGGAACGTACCAAGTTCCTGCTTCTCGCATTTGATCCATAGTCTCCTCCTCCATCAAGGTCCCGTGCTCAATCGAGTGAATACCTGCTTTCACGGCTCTTCTCATTCCTTCATCTCCATGTGCATGCGCTGCGACATGAATCCCAAAATCTTTGGCTGTTTCAACAATGGCATCGATTTCATCTTGTTGGAATTGTGGAGCAGAACCATCACGTGCCACAGAAAGCACTCCGCCAGTTGCGGTGATTTTGATGACATCAGAACCGTATTTTACCGCTTGCCGAACGGCCTTTCGAGCATCGTATGGCCCGTTGATAACTCCCTCGTCCGGTCCAGGATCCCCCATCAAGTCACGCTTCACCCCATTAGTCGGATCAGCATGGCCACCCGTTGGGGCGATAGATTTTCCGGCGGTATAGATGCGTGGACCTTCAACCAAGCCATTGTTGATTGCATTTCGCAAAGCGATATTTACACCTGACCCACCCAAATCTCTGACGGTAGTAAAACCGGCCATTAATGTAATTTTAGCATAGGGCAAGGCTTTGTAGGCCACATCTGCTTCGTTGTCACGAAACCCATCCACATAGCGGGTCGGACTGGTCTGTCCTTCAATATGAACATGCATATCCATCAAGCCCGGCATGACGGTTTTACTTTTCAAGTCAATCAATTGGTCTTCGCCGCTACCCGTATGATAGCCCGATTTAACTTCCAAAATCTTATTTTCTTCGATAATGATTGTTTGCTCGGTCAGGACTTTCATTTCCCGAACATCAATCAGTTTTCCGGCTTGGATATAGATTTTTTGGGCAAAAACTGAAAGGGTCATAAAAAACCCTAAAGAAGCTAGCGCTATTTTCTTCATAGGTGGTGATATTTTTAGAAGGAGAAATATAGTTAAAAATTGGTTTAGGCAAATCAAATCTTCAAGTACTTTTGGAGTATCGAATAGGCTTATCCTAAGTTAAATAAAATAATCAACGGCGATTAAATTAAAATCATAGTCAAAATTGCTGATTTGAATCCCATTTTTTACTATCTTGAAATTTAAACAAAATCAATCCATGACTGGAGGAGCGGGATTTAGTAGATCAAGTATGCAGTCCTTTCAGGACAATCACTCTCTGGGGAAAGTTAGACCCCAATTGAAAATGGAGGAAAAATCACGAAGTGGTAAAAACGCCTCTAAAAAAGATCTTTCCCTTGCTTTCCATTTGCACCAAGAACAAAGGCAAAGAAGTTACCTAAAAAAGAATGTTCTTTCTTGGTTAATTTTTGTTCTACTGATGGCTTGTTTAATCTGGCTATTTGTCAATTAAGCACATCCTGAAGATCTTTTCGCTTTTTAAACATCGCCTTGGCAAAAGGGCAAAGAGGGATGACTTTGATGTCTTTTTCACGGACAAAAGTCACCAACTCCTCCAATAGATCCGCACCGATTCCCTGACCGGTCAGCGAAGGGTCTACTTCGGTATGTTCGATGATCATTTTTCGGGCACCGGCCATCACATAGACCATTTCGGCAAATCGTTTTGCCCCCTCTTCGATAAAAAAGGATCCTCTTTTTCCATCGGACTGATGTTGAATGACTGTCATTAGCTTTTTGTTCTTCCTTCTGTTAATTGATCGTAAACCTCATCATTGGGCTCCCAGAGTTCTATTGCATGCCCGTCAGGATCGAGGATATGGACAAATTTGCCGTATTCAAATTCTTGGATTTCATCCAAAATCCGAACACCATTCCGTTTTAATTCTTCCAGGAGTTTAGGTAAATTCTCTACCCGATAGTTGACCATAAAATCCTTGGTCGAGGGCTCGAAATAGCTCGTATCCTCCTTCATCGGAGACCATTGACTAAAGCCTTTTTGATCAGGATTTTCCGTGCTCCTCCATTCAAATGCCGTACCGTAGCGGTCCACATTTAATCCCAGATTTTGGGCATACCAGCTTTTGGTCGCATCAGGATCCTTTACCTTAAAAAATATTCCTCCGATTCCGGTGACTTTTCTACTCATTGATTAAGCTCGTTTACTTTTAAATTACGCATCTTTTCCTTTTACTACCAAAAACCAATCCCCATCCAAAGGCAAATAGCCATAATCGTAGCAAAAGTGATAAATACTTCCCTTTTTGGTTTCGTAGGTGTGTGTTTGGTATTTAAACTGAAAACCCGCTTCAAGGAGCCGCTCTTTGGTCGTTTTACCCATTTCTTCGCCTTCGGGAATCATTGCCTCTAAAATATTTCGATTCTTTTTTAAGGAATGATTGACACGACGAATGAGATTAGTTGAAGCGGCGTACTGCTGATAATTGTAAGTATTGCGGCACTGATCATCGCAGAATTTCTTATCAATCCTGCCCTGAATTGGTTCTCCACAATTGAGACAAAGTTTTCTTTCCATGGCTGTACAAAAAAGTTTGAATTAAATTTAGAGTATTAGTTTAAAAAATCAAGAAAAAGCCCGAAAATCTTACTTTTTCCCCAGCAAACGAATCACCGCAGACTGCCCCACATGATAGTTGCCTTCCTCCAGATACAATTCTTTCTCTTCAAAAGCCAATTGACTCAGCCCTTTAAAATCCCCTTCCAATTCCTTTTGGGAAAAAAGCATGCTCACCTCTTTAGGACCTCCTGCTTTTGGATTTTTGGAATTAAATTGGATGTGTTTTTTAGAAAAGGCCTCCAAAATCACCAAGCCCCCAGGCTTCAATAAGCTGACCAACTTTTGATGGATTTCAGCGCGGAAACTCACTGGAAAATGGGCAAAAATCAATACCAATAAGTCAAATGAATTTTCCTCAAAACCCAGCTCATCCAGAGTACCCACCCGGTAATCAAGACCCACACCTTTCTCTTTTGCCAATCGATCTGCTTTGCCTTTGGCAAACTCACTGATGTCAAAAGCAGTGACATCCCATCCGAGAGTGGCTGCAAACACGGCATTTCTCCCCTCTCCCTCTGCTGCAAAAAGTGCTTTCCCAGGGCTTAATTCAGATAATTCGGCCTGCAAAAACAAGTTGGCTTCCTTCCCGTATGCATATTCCACTGCGGCGTATCGCTCATCCCAAAACGCTTTCATGATTTCTAGATTAGTCGGATGAAAACTAAAAAAGGGAACTCGAAAGTTCCCTGTTATCCTATTTTACAAACTTCACCCGATCCAGGTTAAAGGTATTCCAAATGGAAACTCCGGATTCGGTTCTCAAAACAAAATAAAGATCCATGAAATCTCCCCTAGTCTCTACTGGCACTTTTACCGGAAAATAGCCTTTTCGATTGCCTTGAGTCAATTCCTCGGTCTGACCAAGTAAAGTTCCCTTAGGTCCTCCCTCACGAATTTCAATTACTCCTTTAATCCCAGCAGGATTCACCATCAATTCCAATTCTTTGATTCCTTTTAAATCCAACTGATCAAAAGCAATCCAAGACCCTTTTTCGGTAAATTTCACAAAATTGAGTCCGTCCGCATTAGCTTTAGCCGTGTTTTCAAAGCGATCGGCGGTCACAGCCTTGACTTCCGGATGCCGAAGCAGCAATTGGACATTTCCTCGAAGCGAGCCAATTTGGTTTGCCCCCTGATCGGTATAACTTGCCTGAATCAAATAGTAACCTTCCGGTTTCTCTTTTTGATCGGCGATGAACTCACCTTCTAAAGGCAAAACTTCCCTGCCATACGCTGGATCTTTCAGCGCTAAAATAAAATCAACCATCTCTCCTACCTGATCTTCCGGTAAATGGGTATGACCGGGCATGATGCGCTCATCGCTCCACACTCCACCACCACCATTTCGGATCTTTCCGATTAGATAATCTTTGGCATCGGTTTGACCTTTGTATTTGGCGGAAACTTCCTCATAAGTCGGTCCCACAGATTCATTGGCGATGGCATGACAGGCCTTGCAGCCCGCTTGGGTGATGAAATTTTCCCCAACCGAAACCTGCTCCTCCTGGTGACCTGCTTGAATGAGATCATATCCTCCCGCAATGTAATCAATAGAGAAATCCACCTTTTCTGGATCAATTTCCCCATCTTCCCGGTCCAAAACCTGCACAGAGTAATTCACTGATTCATTTTCAAAATAGAAGCTACTATTTCCCGCCCACTCGATAAATACTTGAGGGCGTTCATTTCCGACTTGAATTTCGACCGAGGCCGTTGCTTTTTCCCCTTCTAGATCTGTGACGGTCAATGTCACAGTGTAGGTACCCGGTTTCTCAAAGGTGTGAGTGGGGTTAGCATCCTGACTGCTCGCATTGGCATCGCCAAAATCCCAAGAATAAGAAAGACTGTCGGAAGGATCAAAATCCATTGAACCCTCGGATGAAAACTCTACGGTCAGTGGTGCTGCACCTGTTCGGTTATTGGCAGAGACCCGAGCAACCGGCTGACGATTGCCTGGAGCAAATTCAATCCGGTAAAGACCCGAATCATCATTTTGGGCACGCCAGTAGGTCCCGTACTCCAACACGTAAAGTGACCCATCCTTAGCAAATTGCATATCCACAGGCTTGTCAAAAACAGTCGCGGGCATAAAACGCTCCATCGTATCGTATTCGTAATTTTCCGTCAGGGAAACAGTGAAAATCCAGTTTCTCATCCAGTCATAGATGAAAAGTTTATCATTGTAATAGCCTGGAAAGCGAACTGGTGATTGCTCAAAATCCTCACGATGATAGACCGGCCCGGCCATGGCATTTCGACCTCCTGTAGCCAGCATGGGAAACTCTTCCGACTCATCGTAAGGATACCAAATCAATGCGGATTGAGCAGGTGGTAATTTTTCCAATCCAGTGGTATTGGGACTGGTATTCACCGGTGCACCAGGATCAAATTCAAACAAGCTCTCCTGGGTATCAAAATCATATTTCCAATACGATTTGTTGTTCCCCACAAAATAAGGCCACCCATAAAAGCCCGGATTTTGAGCCAAATTAATTTCGTCATGACCTTTGGGACCTCTTTTTAACGAATCCACTGACGCATCGGGCCCCACTTCTCCCCAAAATAGATTGCCAGTATGCTGATCGATAGAAATGCGGAAAGGGTTTCGATTGCCCATCACATAGATTTCCGGCCGGGTATTGGGAGTACCTGGGGGAAAGAGATTGCCTTCAGGAATACTGTAGGATCCATCGGCTTCAGGTTTGATCCGAATGATCTTTCCTCTCAGATCATTGGTATTTGCCGAGGTCTTTTGTGCATCCACATTGGCAGGACGGTCTTGCCGCTCATCAATTGGGTTGTAATTATCCGATTCAAATGGCGTGGTATCATCTCCGGTAGAAAGAAAAAGTAATCCATCGGCATCAAACTCAATCGAACCGCCGGAATGACAACAACCTCTAAAAACGGGGATTTCCAAGATCACTTTCTCCGAGGTGAGATCTAGCCTATTATCCACAAATTCAAATCGGGAAAGTCGGTTAACATCTGGAGAATAATCCAAAGGAGCATAATAAAGATAAATCCAGCGGTTCTTTTCAAAATCAGGATCCTTAGCTAGGCCCAAAAGCCCATCCTCATGCTCCAGATAGACTTCCAGTTCGCCAACTACTGTGGTTTCCCCTGTTTCGGCTTCGTATAATTTAAGTTTACCAGCACGTTCAATAAAAAGCACATCCCCGTTATCGAGGACTTCGAGCTCCATGGGTTCGTTGAGCTTTTCGACCAAAGTCACTTTGGTAAAGCGAGTCTCGTCGGGTTTGATGGTAGCAAAGGGATCAACCTCTTTTGGGGAGCAATTCCAAAGCAATCCGAGCAGGACAAAAAATCCTGAAAATCGACCAAAATTCATGAAAGCAAGTTTTAGGTTTATTTAGCCTTCAAGATATACATGCTGAAGCAAAAGTCATGAACCGATAGTGGAATTGAATGGAAACGATTCCGTAAAATCATTCACTCATCGCCAAGCGATACCGCCACACTTCTCTCAGCTGCTCAATCGCTACTTCGAAGGGGGGATAAATCGGGTTGGAGGAGCAGAGCAATAATTTTTCCTGATCCTTAATGCGATTATACGCGATTTTGAAGGTGACTCCATCCTGCTCGGTGACGATCACGTAGCGCTCCCCGTCTTTGATCGCCATCCAGTCATCCACATATTCGCAAATGATCCAAGCACCATCGGGAATCGGCAGCATAGAGTCTCCGTCTACCTGGAAGACCCGATGCTTTTTATCCATGGGGAGAAAAGGCAATGAAAAACGAGGCAGTTCTGAGATAAACTCCGGATCGGAAAATCCTGCCAAGTAACTCGCTTTCGCCCGCTGGGAAACCACTTCGATGAGTTCGCGTCCCTGCTCATCAACCGTAGTGGACAAAATTCGAAGTTTCCGCCCTCTTAAAAACTGATCCGTTTCAAGCAGTTCGCGGAGCTTGTATTCTGAGTAGCTGCTGAGCTCTTCTTTGAGCAAAATGTCAAGTGATATCCCAAGGTAATCGGAGAGCTTAACCAAAGTCTCGATCGGAGGATTAATGTTTGACTCATATCCCGCGAGCTTGGATCGGGAGATACCCAATGCTTGGGCGAGGGATTCTTGGGTGAGATTTTTCCGTTTTCGGAGGAATTTAATATTCAAATTGAGACACATCATTTTGTAACACTTTTGAGTGAATGGCTTTAATATTTTTTTTAGACAGCTCGGCGAGCAGATAACCTATCGCCTGAGCGAGGTGAAGGGCATCTTAACGAAATCCTATCTTTTTTATCATGACAACTTGCGCCACTTCCATCAATAATCCTTCTCCAAATCTAATCTTTTTGATTAAATTATAAACATTAAAATGTCAAAATAATTAACAAAAAGCAATGGAAGGGAAGCGGAGTATTGCGCATATGGATTTGGATACGTTTTTTGTGTCGGTGGAGCGGCTTTTTGACAGCCGGCTCGATGGGAAACCCATCCTGATCGGAGGTTCGAGTGACCGGGGTGTGGTAGCTTCCTGCAGTTACGAGGCGCGAAAATTCGGCGTACACTCGGCCATGCCGATGCGAACGGCAAGGCAGCTTTGTCCTGAGGCAATCATCGTCAAAGGAGATTTTGAAAAATACAGCCAAAAATCACATGAGGTCACCGAGATCATCAAAGAATCCGTCCCCCTTTTCGAGAAATCCTCCATCGACGAATTCTACATGGATCTGACGGGTATGGACCGCTTTTTCGGTTGCTTCAAGCTTGCCCATGAACTCCGACAGCGAATTATCAAAGAGAGTGGACTGAATATCTCCATGGGGTTGTCCGAAAACAAAACCGTCTCCAAAGTGGCTACCGGAGAGGCCAAGCCTAACAACGAAAAACAAGTACCCAAGGGACAAGAAAAACCATTTCTGGCTCCACTCTCGGTACGAAAAATCCCTATGATCGGAGAAAAAACTTCCCAAACCCTTTACAACATGGGCGTCAAAAAAGTCCACACACTCCAGCAGATGCCTTCCCAACTCTTGGAAGCGACCTTTGGAAAAAACGGAAAGATGATTTGGGAGAAAGCCAACGGCATTGACCGAAATCCAGTGATCCCCTACTCTGAGGCCAAATCGGTATCCTCCGAAAATACCTTCGAAGAAGATACCATTGACGTGAAAATGCTGGAAGCCACGCTGGTGGCGATGACCGAGCAACTCGCCTCCAAGCTTCGTCAGAAAGGCCAACTCACCGCCTGTGTGAGTGTGAAGATTCGTTATTCGGACTTTGAGACACATACCATGCAGCAGCGCATCCCCTACACTTCTGCGGATCATACGATCCTGCCCGTGGTGAAGGAACTCTTTCGCAAGCTCTACAGCCGACGTATGCTCATCCGTCTGATCGGCGTGCGCTTTAGTAGCCTGGTCTATGGCAACTACCAGATCAAACTTTTCGAAGACAGCCAAGAGCAAATCAACCTTTACCAAGCGCTAGACCGACTTAATGTCAAATATGGTGACAAAACCGTCTGCCGAGCCGTGGCCATGGGCGTAGGAAGAAGACGATTTAACCCCTTTAATGGGATGGAGGTGTAAGCAAGTCGGAAGTCTAAAGATATGGAACAAAACCCTACTCCCACCTCTTCCACCCATCCGAACACAATCCATCAATCCACCCAAATTGAAGCGCTTTCACTTTTGTCAATGTCAAGCTTTCCGATTTTACTGGGAATATTCAGCCATGCCTGATCTTTGAGTCTTCCGGTCAACTCCCCAATACTGCCTTTGAGAAAAAGTTGGCCGGAGCGATAGTCTATCGTCCCGCTATCTAGACTGGCTAGGCGCAGTTCATGATCAGGGCTTTCAAAAGACAATGAGTCCAAGGTCAGATCAGTTAGATAAACCCTACTTTTATCAGAGACCAGAATCTGACTCAGATTTTTAACATGCAGTGCAAAACTTCCATTTTCGCCCTGCTGCAGCTGATCGATATACAAGGTGTCATTGCTGACTCGATAGTTTTTGATAGGATCTGTTTTTGGTGGTTTTACATCACCTCCATGGATGGAGATGTATTCCAGATACGTAGAATCTGATAGTTCAATTTTCAGGTAACTCGTGTTTTGAATTTTCACCGCCGAAAACTCTTCTGATAATTGAAATTTTTTCGATCGAACCTCGTCTACAAAGGAAAATTGAGGAGTTAAAGTGAAGGACACCACTAGGGTAAGTGCCAAGGAAACCCACAAAAAACCGAGGTAACCAAAAATCAATTTATTGCTCTTCTTCATGTTTATTGTCATTAAAATGGATAACTGCTAGTAGTGATTTAAGATCTGTTGAGTCGAGGCGTAAAACTTGAATCTGATGAAGGATGGGGGGCAACGTTTCTGTAAAGAATTCTTTGCGTTGAATATTCAAAAGTGTTGACTTGGCATCTAAAGACACGAAAAAGCCGATCCCCCGCTTGTTTTCCAGAATCCCCTCCTCCTCCATTAGCGCATAGCTACGCATGACCGTATTGCGATTGACTTCGATATCAGCGGCAAGTTCACGCACGGAAGGGATTTTATCTCCGGGCAATAGTTTACCGGTAAGGATCTGATCGACCATCCAATCCCGAATCTGCAGGAAGATATTTTTATGTTCGCTAAAATTCATTTTATACCTGCTTTTCGGTCAGTTTCACATAGCCCACGATATAGGACAGAATAACCGCCATCCAAATCCAAATGGCGCACATCAAAAGAAATAGCGGAGTTTCTGCAAAAATCTCCGGTTGATCAAATTTCAGCATTTCTACTGTCGACTGACCATTTCTGATCAAAGTGCCAGGATTCATCATCCAGGAAAGTCCAAGGGATGTACCCGTTAAAATCAAATAGGAAATAAACAAAACCAAAGGCATCCCCAGTAAATTATATTTTCCAAAAATCAGACTCCCCACCCACATTAAAGAAGGAATCATGGCAAGTAGCCCAATTACGATTACTTTGACGGTATTCAATTGGCTACCAAGATCCCTGATGACCCAAAATTCCGTGAAGGATAAAAAGCCTATATAGTTCAGTTGAATCCCTGGTAAAGTCATTGGACCCAATGCTCGGAATAAGCCTAAACCCATATTGGAAGCTACCCAAAACACCAAGGGATAGACTATCCCCAATCCAAAAACTTTAATCACAAACTCGGAAAGATACTTTTCCAAATTGGAGGCGGGAAGCAGTAAATATGATCTTGCTCTGCGACTATTCCGTAAAGGCCAAAAGCTATTTCCCGTCCAAAGCAAACTAAGCACAAAGAATCCAGAGAAAAAGAGCCCCTGAACAAACCCTGACTCTAGGGTCATGTAGCCACTATTTGCGTAAAGAACCACCAAATATAAAATCACCAAAATAGCAATTGTCGTTGCTATCAGCGTGCTATAAATCCATTTGTATACCGTCCAATCATACCTCAGCAAGGAGAATATGCGGGAAAATTTCAACTCAAATAGTGGACTGCTCATAGGGAAAAAGAATTAGAGTATGAAGAAAGAAGGGGGAAATCGCTTCCCTTGATGACCGCTTGAAAAAGCAATTCTAGATTAACCGAAGAATGGGATTGCGACTCTCTTGGCTCAATGTATTGTACACCCAAAGTAGTAGATTGCACAAAAATAGCTTCACGGGGAGCTTGTGGCGCTATCCCGAAATAATAGCCATCAGCCAGGTCTGAAAGATTCGCATCCAGCTTGATTCTACCTTGATCCAATATCACCACCCGATCCAGGATATTCTCCAGGTCCTTGACCAAATGAGTCCCGATCACCACGGTCTGATCTTCTCTGATTACAGAAACCAACTCTTTCCTAAAAGTAGCTTTGGATGAAATATCCAAGCCATTGGTCGGCTCATCCAATAAAATCAAGGAGCAACCTGAGCTTAAGGCAAAAGCTAGAACAACTTTTTTCTGCTGACCAAAAGATAAATCCTTTATCTTGATTTTGGCCCCCACTTCAAATAAACCCAACAAACTCTTAAATCGGTCCGAATCAAAGCGCGGGTAAAAAGGAGCTGTTATTTTTTCATAATTTAAGGGTGTCAGACTGGCTGGCAAGTAGCATTCATCTGGAACAAAGAACACCTCCTTTAAAAATTCCGGCTGACGTTCTTTAGGACTATACTCCTCCACAATAACAGCTCCCTTTTGAGGGAAAAGAAGACCAGAAATCACTCTCAAAAAACTGGACTTGCCGGCCCCATTTTTTCCCAAGAGCCCCACGATATTCCCTGTGGGAATTTCCCAGCTCAAGGCTGAAAACAAGGGCGATTTTTTAGGATATCTAAAATGTAAATTTTCTATCCGGATCATAGTTGATGTATTAGTGTCATAGTGTATTATGACACTAACATATTATTAAAAATTTAGCATCCAAAATTTTCCGCTACTTATTTTTGAAAAAATCAAATCCACAGGAACAAACTGTGCAAGAGTATCAACAAAAAAGGATGCCACCTCCAGTAAAGATGACATCCCAAACCTCCAACTCAACTTATTCTAGTCTTAGGCAAGAAATAAGGAAGCAATTCCCAAAACCTCATTCATACTCAAGGGCTCATCCCACCCTTCAGCCACTGCCGCCGAATCGATCCCCGTGAGACTGGCTACATTCACGCCACCATGAGTCAGGTTATCCTCTCCGGCATAGATGGCTTGTGTAGCTGCCGGAAGCGAACCAATTGATGCATTGGTAATCCACCCCTTAATATCATCCTGTCCTTTTTTGGTTCGTAATCTCCTTACCATAGAAGCATGACGTGCCTCCACAGAGTGTATGGACAAAGCGGCCGTCAACACCACATCGCTTTCCATCACGTTAGCCGCCTGCCCTTTATATGCCCTTACCCCAGTATCCTCAAATGCTTGAGATAGCGCCAAGAATGTAGGGTAATCAGTAAACGGAGAGAAGTTCCCTCCCGCAGTAAAATCAAACTCAGGCTCTGCTACAGGATCACCTCCCAATACATTACTAATCACTTCCTGCAGAAATAGTACATGAGCTAATTCATGATCCCGAATTTTGGTAAAAATGGCCAAATCTCCCCCTTCGATCACTCCTGAATCCAATCCCAATTGATAGTATCGATATTCCAAATGCTCCAAAGTCAACGCATAATTCAATACCCCAATCAAGCTTTCTGTATCCGCTTTAGCTACCCGAGGAATCGCAGATAGAATGGACAAGGGTACCGCAGCGAGTGCGACTTTCTTTCCAAAATCACCAAACTGTCTAAATGCCTCTCTTCTGGTGAAAAACATATCTTTTTGTTCCGAATTTTGAGTATCCGGACACATTTTATCTAATAATTTAATTAAGTTCATAACTGTGTTTTGTTTCGGTGAAAATTAACTTGGCAACTGGCTAAAATCGATCGGTGTCGTCACAAAGGAACTCGCCGCGGTCAACACTTCGGAGAAAGAAAGAGTGCGTTCCAATCCATTGCTATCAATCAAATCATCGCCGGCAAAATCCGCCGACCCCGGATTGATCAGATCTCGAATAGCTGCTGCATGACGCGCCTCCACAGAAACGATCTTTCCAGCGATCAATAGGAAATCAGGACTTTCCAGAAACTGGCCTGCACCATTGTAAGCGGCCACACCCAAATCTTCAAATGTTCGTGCCGTGGCTAAAACTGAATTTCGACTATTGAAGTCGATGGAAGAAAAATTCACCTCCAAACTTTCGATTGCGTTACTCCCTAAAGCTGCCTTGAAAAATTCCCGATGGGCACGTTCGTGTTTTTCCAAGTCACCCATAATGGTCTTCTCTTCTGCACTGGCATTGGCAAAATATCCGCCTTCCAAAACTGCGGCGTAAAATGCCGCCTCCAACTGCTCTAAGGCATAGGCATAGTTCAAAATCCCGATATCTCCCGAACCCAAATTCACCCCTGGATTCATCGGGATAGGATCATCTTCATCATTACAGCCAACCAATAATAGCCCAGCTGCTGCTACTGAGAGTGTGCCCCTTTTAAGAAATTGGCGCCGATTTGCATTTTTCACCAGTCCCGGTGATTTGATCAATTCATTTTTCATTTTTTTGGTGTTTAGGTTACAAGATTTTGCTTCTGACGTTCATCAAAAATTAAGTGTGCATGCATCTACCAAGCAGGTCGATTGATAAGGAATTACGAACAAAAGAGTCCACTTGGATTGAGTTGCAGAAAAATCCATTTATGAACATTGAAAGCAAGCCTTAAAAAAAGTAGAAAAGACACTTTGCCGGTACCTAAAGAGAAATCCTTAGCAGCTTTTTACACCCGAACCTTCAACCAGTTCAGAATCAAATCCAAAACCTCATTTCGATCCAAATCATTGAGCAACTCATGATAAGCCCCCTCAAACAATCGAATCGTTTTATCTTGAGAATCAGATTGATCAAAAAGCAACTGGGACCCTTTCGGATTAGTCAGTCGATCAGCAGTCCCGTGCATAATCAAAAAAGGAAAATCAACTTTTCGGGCATTGGATTGAATGTAACGCATCATCTGTAGCAGCTCATAGCCGGTTCTCACTGGAATCTTATCCTGATAGACCAAGGGATCATTTTTATATTTCTCCACCTCTTGGGGAATTCTAGAGACACCCAGGGTATCCAATGCCAAGGCTTTGAGTCGAGGTGAAATCCGGTTTAAAATCCCTGAAAGCAGCATCAACAGCGCCGAAGTACCCTCTGCCTCTTGAATTGCCGGTGCAGAAAGAATCAGCCCATTTGTTTGTGGACGGAATTTAAGCGCATAGGCAGCAGCCATACCTCCTCCCATACTGTGACCAAAAATAAAAGCAGGCACATCGGGAACATACGATTTTACTTTTCCGAAAAGCGCATGAATGTCACTTAAGTACAACTCATAAGAGGTGAAATAGGCGCTAGGAGTTGGTAAGTCGGACTTGCCATGTCCTCGGCCATCAAAGGTGAAAACCGCCAACCCAAGATCTGATAGTCCTGAGACCAACTTTTCATATCGTCCACTATGCTCGCCTAAACCGTGAATCAATAGCAAAGATGCCTTGGGTTTTTCAGGTATCCAGGCTTGAAGGAATAGTTCAACTCCATCGGGACTTACATAGTTTGTTTCTAAATGATTCATGGCAATTCTTCCTTTGAAACTGAAAATAACAAAAGAATATTTTAATCCCGAGCTAAGTCCCCAAATGAAGAATCAAACCTAGCAAAAACAAGTGCTGTTCGATTTTGAAAAAACCGCCTCAAATGCGTTCAAAGTGGGTTTTTGTGCCAAAACGAACGTTTTTATTAATCCCGAAAATAGACCGATTGAACCGAAAATAGCCCTAAAATCATAAATCCCCTCATTGTTGGAACCTTCCCCTTCATCCTACGGTATAGTAGGCTAACAATGTCAAGAAAATTGTTTTACTGCTCATACGGAGAGTAAGGCTTTTCTCTAGTTTAGTTGATCCGACATTGTAGCAGGAAACCCCTTAGGGTTTCCTGTCTTTTTTTGATCGAACTCTTGCCTTCCATCTCGCTTCTCGGAATAGTTGCTATTGGATTTTAATTTTTAGCTAGTAAATTAATAGTTCAAAACAAAATTTTTAAACGGACACCCACAGCTTCACCCCAACATGCCTTTAGTAAACATCAAAAAAGAAATATTAATTATTGAGGATGATCATTCCTTTCAAATGATCCTTAAAAAAACTTTTACCGCCTTGGACCCAAATTTGACCATCCATTCTTTTTTTGATGGTCTGGATGCCATCGAATATGTTCGCGATCCGATGGATGAAGATACCCGACTTTATAAATCTGTAATATTGTTGGATTTGACTATGCCTATTTTGGATGGCTGGGGATTCTTGGATTTATTCCATAATCTACCCAAATCCATTCAAAATCATTACACCATCTTTATTGTCAGTAGCTCGATCAACAAATCTGATCGAGAGCGCGCACTGACCTACCCAGGGGTAAAAAACTACTATTCCAAACCTCTTTTGGTGGCCGACTACACTAAAATTTTAACCTATTGTAACCTGGCTATTGAATAAAAGAGCCTTTTTCTACCTATAAAATGGCTCTTTTAATTCCTTTAATTTACCATGGGATAATACTTATCTCTTAGCCAAAAGGAAACTTTGACTAGTAAAATCAAAGCTGGCACCTCAACAAGGGGACCTACTACGCCTGCAAAAGCTTGTCCTGAATTCAGACCAAATACGGCTATGGCAACTGCTATGGCCAATTCAAAATTATTCCCAACCGCGGTAAATGCGATGGCTGCGTTTTTATCATATGCTGCACCGAATAATTTACTCAGGAAAAACCCAATCAAAAACATCAGCGCAAAATAAATCAATAAGGGAACGACTATTCTCAACACATCGCCCGGAATCTCAACGATCAATTCCCCTTTCAGTGAAAACATCACCAGAATAGTAAAAAGTAAGGCTATCAACGTAATCGGTGCAATGGTTGAATAAAATAATGGGTATACCATTTCTCTCCTTTGATATTGACCAGGATCAAGCGACTAAGCAATCCCATCAAAAAAGGAATCCCCAAATAAATTGCAACACTCTCTGCAATTGTGCCGATGGAAATAGCAACTATTGCTCCTTTAAATCCAAAATAGGGAGGCAATACCGTGATGAAAATCCATGCATAAAAACTATAGAAGAATACTTGAAAGATGCTATTCAAGGCAACCAAACCCGCCCCATACTCCCGGCTTCCATCCGCTAGATCATTCCAAACCAACACCATGGCAATACAGCGAGCCAATCCAATTAAGATCAAACCAACCATATATTCCGGATAATCCTGGAGAAAAATCAAAGCCAAGGCGAACATCAGAACAGGGCCAATAATCCAATTAAGAACCAAAGAAATACTCAGAATCTTAATGTTTCGAAACACCTTCGGAAGTAAACGATAATCAACTTTTGCCAATGGCGGATACATCATCGCAATCAAACCTATTGCTATGGGGATATTGGTACTTCCACTGCTCAAAGACTCGATGGCCAAAGCTGTACTCGGAAACCAGTAACCCAACCCAACTCCTACTCCCATAGCCATAAAAATCCATACCGTCAGGTAGGAATCCAAAAAGCTCAACCGTTTAGACTCGCTCATTTTATTGGATCTTAGAAAAAACGTAAAACAACTCAGAGGCAATCTGTAAGGATCGTTCATCGTATTTGTCAGCTTCTACCTCTGTCCCATCAAACGCCTTTGGATCTTCATAACGAAGGGGAATTCGCTGCTCTGTCCCGGGGATATAAGGGCAGTTTTCATCGGCATGATCACAGGTCATGACAGCAGCAAATTTTTTCGCCTCGTTTGCCGGATCATCATAGGTTTTAGAAAAAGCCAAAATGGGTTTGCTGTTCTCGGAATAAAAAATCTGAAAGTGCGGATTGTCAGTTTCATCTGATTGAACCACTTCAAATCCGGCTCGCTTTATGGACTCCACCGCTCGCACATTAAAAGCGGTGACCTCCACGCCACCTGAATAGCAGTTGGAGGGAATACCAAAATAATCTGCTGCGGTCTGAGCCCAGATCTGCGAAAATTGGCTGCGCCGAGAATTATGTGTACAGATAAAATTCAAATTCACCTGTTCTCCTTGATTGATTTTCTCTTGGATATAGGTAATCAAAACGCTTAAAAGCAGTTTTCGATCTTGCGCAATTGGCAGTTCAAGTGCTTGGTGGACCGTCTCAGACAGTTGGGGAAATAGTTTCATCAGTATATAATTGTTTTTCAATGGTCACAGGGAATCTCGCAGGGTTGACAGTCATCGCAATGGGTGACTAATTAATCATGCTCGATTTCAAGTCCCAGGTATGGAGTAAAAAACATTAACAACAACCCGAACCCGGTGCACAGCTAGAAGCCTGCAATTGGGAAAGTCTCACTTTGGGCTTCTCAGCAGGAATCCCACAGTTGTCTTTTGCCAAACAATCGGTCATTTTGGTCGTCAACTGGAAGTTGGCTCCATTGTGATCCAAACCATATTTGCCGATGGTATCCCCTTGATATTCCACTTCGATTTCCAAATCGGGAATTCCTACTATTCGCTCGGAAAGCTCAATGATTTTTATCAATTTTTCGGGATGCAATCGGTGATCGTAATCGTCAGCGTTCCAAAGTTGAAAATTGACTTTTTGTTCTTCACGAACAGTCCCCCCACAGTCGATAAAGTGCTTATTGATCAAGCCAACTTCGGTCACGTGAAAATGGCTGGGAACCAATTCTCCATTGGGTAGCTCGAAAGCGATCGTTTCGGATTGATTCAGAATTTGTTTTGCTTCGGAAAGTCTCATGATTTATTGCTTTATTACGATGATTGAATACAAATTTTTTTAGCAGTTATTCCCACAGCAAGCCTGATAACTTTCAAAGAAATCCTGAAAGAGGGATTTCAAAGCATTCCAATTTTCAGGATTGATGCAATAATTGACGCGGGTTCCTTCTATGCTCCCTTGAATAATCCCAGCATCTTTGAGCTCACGTAGGTGCTGACTGATGGTCGCCTGGGCAAGACCTATTTCCAAAACCAAATCTCCATTGACACAGGATTGGGTTTTGACCAAATGCTGCAGAATGGCAATTCTTGCCGGATGTGCAATTGCCTTTGCCATAAGGGCGAGTTGATTTTGCTCGGCGGTAAAAAGATGTGTTTGGGTCACTCCCATTTTCTTTCTAAATATTTATTGCAATATTACGATGATAAAATTTTTAAAACCAACTCTGATCCCATTTTTTTTAATTCAGTCTGAAAACCAAAGACAGGTTCCATTTACCAAAGGATTTTTTTACCTTGTATCTCCACGGATCGTTTAACCTTTCCTTCTTTCTTTTCTTGATCCTTATTTATTCTTTATGAAAGCTACCTGGAATAATCAAATCTTAGCCGAAAGTGAACAAACCATCATCATCGAAGGCAATCATTATTTTCCCCCTGATTCGATCAAACGCGAATTTTTTAAAAAATCGGATACCCAAACCAGCTGTCCCTGGAAAGGTGAGGCATCTTACTATGAAATCCAGGTAGACGGCAAGGTCAACCCCGATGCAGCTTGGTATTACCCTTCCCCAAAACCAGCTGCAGCGCAAATTAAAAATTACATTGCCTTTTGGAAAGGTGTATCTGTCAGTCAATCCTAATACGATCCATTGGATTTTCAAAAAATTTTAAGTACCCCACCCCCAAGATTAGCTACATGGGTAGTTTTGTTTTTGTTCGTTGTTGCCATCACCTTTAGTTGGGCGGGACCTGGTTTTTTTCAATTTATCAATGAGAGCACATCTAATTTGATGGATATTTTTGGTCCACTCTACTTGATATTGGGATTCTTAGCTGTAGTAATCGGAATTATTCTATCAATTCATCCTATCAGTAAAAAGAAGCTTGGTGAAGGCAAACCCCAGTATGGATTGTGGTCTTGGATCGCCATGCTTTACAGCACTGGAATGGGTTCAGGTTTACTCCTCAGAGCAGTTCAAGAACCCGTCTTTTTTCTTCATAATCCTCCAAGGGTCTCCGGGCATTCTGCTGAGGTTTTCGCCTTGGAGTACACTTTCTTCCATTGGGGTTTGACTCCTTGGGCATTTTATGGATTGACTGCAATACTCGTCGGTTGGTTTTATTATCGCGGAAAAAAAAGCTTCTTATTTTCTGAACTTCTCCTTGGCTATTCCTTCAAAAATAAATGGGGAGGGGATGTTATCAATTTTCTCATAATCGTTACCACATTTTTTGGTGCCTTGGCTTCAATTGGTCTTGGAAGCCGTCAACTGTTGGCCTCAGGTCAATTTTGGGCTGGTCCCACTTGGGATGCCAAATGGGCTTTTATTCCGCTTGCTTTCCTTTGTATTGCCGCTACATTCTCGGCCTTGCTTGGTATCAAACAGGGAATTAAAAGACTATCTAATCTCAACATAGCCGGTGGGATTCTCCTTTTAGCTTTTGCATGGATTCAAGGCCCGATCTTGGATACACTGAGAATATTTTCTCAAAGCCTTGGGTATTATTTACTCGAATGGTTACCCATGAGTCTAAACCTAGGTCAATGGTCTGTTTCAAATGACTTTCTGAAAAATTGGACCGTTTTTTATTGGGCATTTTGGCTGGCTTGGGCACCTTTTACCGGGATTTTTATAGCTCGAATTTCACAAGGTAGGAGTATTCGGGAGGTACTTTTAGGCACGCTCTTCATTCCTTCAGTGGGCACCTTTCTTTGGTTTTCCATTTTTGGAAATCATGCCTTTGACTTAATCGCAAATCAATCGCTCACAGCAAAAGATTTGGAGTCGGTGTACCGTTCCATTTTTATGTTTTTTGGAGCATTGCCCTTTTCAAAAATAACCCAGTTTCTTAGTTCTTTTTTCTTGGCTACTTTTCTAATTACCTCCATTGACTCGGCCATATTTGTCCTCAGCATGTACCTTGATTCAGGCAAAAGAGAACCTAAAAAACGATTTCGCTTCTTTTGGGGAATAGCATTTTTCGTCCTGACTGCCTTAGTTTTATGGAATGGAAGCGAACAATTGCTCCTTTCTATCAGTACTATTCTTATATTAAGTTCTTTACCTTTTGCAGTGGTTTTCTTACCACTTCTTTTCTTTTTATTTAAAAACTTAAATTCAACTTCTCATGACAACAGCTGATTTGCTCCACCAATTTCAGCTCACCAGAAAGCATACCGAAGAGATCTGCGAGCCGTTAGAAACTGAGGATTTCATTCCTCAACCTATCCCTGATGTCTCGCCTCCCAAATGGCACTTAGGTCATACCACCTGGTTTTTTGAGCAATTTATCCTTGTTCCCTTTGTTGAAGGCTATCAAATTTATCACCAGGATTTTGCGTTCCTTTTCAATAGCTATTACAATCATGCTGGCAAACGAGTTCTTCGGCCTAACCGCGGATTAATGAGTAGGCCTCCGGTGAGAGAAGTCATGAAGTATCGCCGTTACGTCAGTCAGGCTATTGAAAAAATGCTTGACCAAGACATTAAAAATCCAGCTATACTCCAACGACTGGAATTGGGAATCAACCACGAACAGCAGCATCAAGAATTACTAATTTATGACCTCAAATACATTTTGGGATACCAACCCACTTTTCCAATATATGGGGATGCCTTTCAAACTAACGAATCCTCAATAGGTGGTTTTTTAAAAATACCTGAGGGATTGTACTCAGTAGGTTTTGAGGGTTCGGGATTTTCGTATGACAATGAACATGGACGTCATCGCGTTTTTTTAGAAGCCTTTGAAATTTCCGACCAACTGGTAACCAATGGAGAATATTTGGAATTTATTCAAGCTGGTGGGTACGAAAATTTTGATTATTGGCTGGATGAAGGACTAAGTTTTATTCGAAATGAAACGATCAGAGCACCACTTTATTGGCATTTGATCCAAGGAGAATGGCAACATTATACCCTCTCCGGCCTTCAAAAAATAAACCCAAATCTACCTGTACAGCATATCAGCTACTATGAAGCTCAGGCTTTTGCTGCTTGGAAAGGGTGTAGATTGCCCAGCGAATTTGAATGGGAAGTAGCTTCGGAAAAATTCGATTGGGGGAAGCTTTGGGAGTGGACGGGAAGCGCTTATCTGCCCTATCCAAGATTTTCCAAAGCCCCTGGTGCCCTGGGGGAATACAATGGCAAATTTATGGTCAATCAACAGGTGCTTCGTGGTGCTTCAGTCGCCACCGCAAAGGGCCATTCCCGCCCCACTTATCGTAATTTTTTCCATCCTGCAGCACGATGGATATTTTCAGGAATCCGATTAGCCAAATAAAATGATTTCAACGACACAGACTTTCCTAAACGAAGTTCTCTCTGGACTTCATCAGAACCCAAAAACCCTATCCTCAAAATATTTCTATGATGAAGAAGGCTCTAAAATTTTTCAGGAAATCATGGATATGCCCAGTTATTACCTACCCCGGGCGGAACTCAACATCATTCAGACTCAATCACTGGCTATTGCCGAATTATTCCGAGATAAGCCTGTGGATCTAATCGAACTAGGGGCTGGAGATGGTCGAAAAATGGTTCATTTCGTTAAAAAGCTCCAAGCTAAAACCAGTGAGCTGACCTATTGGCCGTTGGACATTTCTGAAAGTATTTTAAAAGTGAATAAGCAACTTTTTGAGCAAGAAATTCCAGGTATATTGGTCAAGCCTTTACCCGGAGATTTCTTCCAAACGCTACCCGAGATTAAAGACAGAACCCATACTCGAGTTGTCCTCTTCGCTGGAAGTAACATTGGCAATTTCAGAAAAGAAAAAGCAATCGAATTCTTAAAATTCGTAGGGGAACATTTACAAATGGGGGATTATTTTTTGCTCGGTGTAGACCTCAAAAAACACCCCCGCATCATCCGAGGTGCCTATGATGACCCAGGTGGAATCACCAAACGATTCAACCTGAATTTGTTAAAAAGAATCAATCGGGAACTTGATGGAAACTTTGAGCTAAAGTCTTTTGACCATTATGCCACTTACCATCCCATTACCGGAGCCTCTGAGAGCTTTTTAATTAGTCTTGAAAAGCAAACCGTAACCATCCATGGAGAACAGATTTCCTTTGAAAAAGATGAAGTGATCCAAACTGAAATTTCCCAAAAATACGATCTACCCATGCTGGAAAACCTAGCCGTGGAATCTGGATATCAAATGGACACGATCGTAACCGATTCAGAAAAGCAATTCGCTTGGGTTCTGATGAAAGTCACACAGAATTAATCGTTCCTTCTTCCTTTTACTCCATTATTCCCAAGGCAAAGCGCATCAAGGTTTCTTGAAAGTAAAGCGAATATACCGCTTGGGCCTGATCTGACTTTGCCGAAACCCGCTGCTGGTTGGCAGTAGCCAAATCCACAAAGGTAGACAATCCAAGACGAAATCGCTCATTCACAGCTAGGTAAGCTTCCTCAGCGGCGTGGACTTGAACCGCTGCATTTCTATACTTTTCAAGTGCAGCTTGGTAATTTTGGTGAGCCAATTTAACGTCTTGGAAAACCCGCCGGTCCAACGCCTCTTCTCGCAAACTTTCATTTTGATAAGTTACGCGGGCTCGAACAACCGAGAGTTTGGTCTGCCAATTATTGAAAATTGGGATCGAAAGACTAATCCCAATGGTATTTTGGGGATAGATCTGTAAGAGTTGTTCACTGGGACTTCTGTCATCTAAGGAAGTAAAGAAAGTGTTGTAATTAAAGTACGCATTCAACCGAGGATAATACATCGCCTTGGATGCCTGAATGGATTTCTTAGCAGCTTGAACCAAAAGTGCTTGCTGATCGAGGTCAACCCGATTTTCTACAGCCATCCCTACTAATTCTGAGAAACTTTCTTCTGCGAAAATAAATCCATCTGAATCCCCAAATGCCACAGATTCCAACTCAGGAATCGTCCCCGTCTCCAGCTGAAGGTATTCTGTGAACGCCCAACGATCGTTCTCCAGGGTGACTTTCGCATCTACCAATACCGATTCCAGCCGAGCCACTTCCGACTGCTGATTATAGAGGTCGGAAATGGTCCGTATTCCCGCATCGACAAATCCCTCGATTTGCAGGAGTTGTTGCTTTTGGTTTTCTAAATTTTCAGTGGCTATTCTGACCAATTCTTGATCCAAGAGAACTTGTAAATAACGCTGAGCAACATCAAAAACCACCTGTTGTCTGGCTCGTTTCAATCCATTCTCTCCAGCCTGTAGTGCCAATTTTGCTGCCTGTGTCTCCAGAATTCTTCTTCCTGAATTGAATACAGGTACATTCATGCTCAATCCGCCGGAAATAATTTCATTGGTCACATTGGTCACAACGATTTCACCTTCTACCTGCTGAAATTGCTGTCCATTTTGTCGGGCAAAATTGGAATTGATATTCGCAGAGGGAAAACGTGCGAAGAGGGCAGCTTTTCGCTCATGCTCCAGCACTTCCTGATTGTTATTCAAAATCTGAAAATCCAAATTTGCTTTTAAAGCATATTCAACCGCCTGATCAAAATTCAAAGACAAGGTGTCCTGAGCTTGAAGCTTCCCTACAAAAAGGAAAAGAGCAATAACTGCGCAATTAAATCTTCTCATCACTTTCTATTCTTCCGTCAATTAATTGAATAAGTCTAGTACCATATTCGGCATTTTCTCTCGCGTGGGTAGCTTGAATAATGGTTGTTCCTTCTCGATGAAGCTCTTGAAAAATTTCCATAATCTCTTTGGCCTGTGCCGAATGCAGGTTTCCCGTAGGCTCATCTGCCAACAGCAAGCTAGGTTTCCCGGCAATTGCTCGGGCTATTCCGACCAATTGCTGCTGCCCCCCACTCAACTGGGCAGGAAAAAGATCTTTCTTTGCGACCATTTTAAATCGATCCAGCAAGTCCGCAATGATACTTTTCCGCTCTGAAGAACTCACATTCCGGTACAAAAGCGGAGTTTCGATATTTTCATAGACGGTCAGTTCATCAATCAAATGATAGGCCTGAAAAATGTAACCAAACTCACTTTTATGCAGATTGGATAGTTCACGCTGTTTCATCTTACGGATGTCTTTGTCCCCAAAGCGATATTCTCCTTCAAAATCCTCGTCCAACAAGCCAAGAATATTCAGTAAGGTGGATTTTCCGGCACCCGATGGACCCATAAGTGTGATAAATTCTCCTTGGGAAATGGTCAAATTAATTCCCTTAAGTAAAAAAATCCGTTGAAATCGGGATTCGATGTATTTGTCAATATGCTGAAGTTCGATCATTATTTTTAGAAAAGGTTTATTCTGATTTTAATGTTTTGGATGGATTGACGCGGTAGACTTTCCAGGTTCGATATCCAATAGTAGTCAGAGCCAAAGCCAAAACCGTCACCATAGAAAGTAAATAAGGTCCCCATCCAACCTGTGTTTGATTGGCAAAATCCTCCAACCAGTTTTGGGAAAACCAAATCCCAAACCCAACGGCTAATAGGGAGGAAACAGCCAGAAGTTTAACAAAATCAAGAGCCAAGACCCCAAGAACATCCCACGCAGTTGCACCAAGAACTTTTCGAATACTAATTTCCTGAGTTCTTCTCAAGGCAACATAAGACACCAATCCAAAAAGACCAATGCAAGCAATAAATACGGCTATCCCCGCGAAAAGCGAAAAGATGAAGCTGGATTTCTGCTCTGAAGAATATAGATTTGCATAAGCCTGATCCACAAATTGGGGATTGAAAGGTCTATCGGGCACCTGCAGGTTCCATACCTGTTCCAAACGTGCCAAATGGGAAGACGGGTCACCTTCGGGAATTCTGATTAACAAGACATTAGCTTCACTAGGGCTATTGAAAATAACCAAAGGACTAACTTTTTGATGTAGGGAATTAAAATAAAAATCCTCCACCACACCTTTGATTACCGCATTCCTCATGTCACTTAAATTGACTCTTTTACCAATCGCCTCCTCAGGGCTCCATCCCATTTCTTTTACCGCAGATTCATTCAGTAAAATGGGAAACTCCTCTGATCCATCTTTGAGTTGGTCCCGACTAAGATCGGCTTGAGAGAAATTTCCTCCAGCCAGAAAGTTTATGTTCAAGGTAGAAATCAAATCCAAATCTACCGCATACCCAGTGATCATAAATTCTCTCGGATTGTCTCCACCTGGAAAAATTTTATATCCTGCTTTGATATGAATCGGCATATCGGCCGCCTGAGCAATGGATACTGCTGCCCCAGATCGTTTCATCTCTTCTTTGATCAAAGGAATTTTTTCTCGGGCTTGATAAGGGTAACTCAAAGAAATAAGCCGTTCCTTCTCATATCCCAAACTGACTTCGCGCATGAAATCCAATTGACTTTTGACCACAAAAGTTGCAATCAATAAGCCCATTGATACAAAAAATTGAAAGACGACAAGGGATTTTCTAACCCAAGCCCCTCCGCCCAATTTCACCTTATTATCTAAGGCACTTATAGGTTTCATCCCAGATAATATCAGGGAAGGATAAGTTCCTGAAAAAAAACCAACAAAGACTAAAACACTTGCTAAAAAACAAAAACCCAAAGGGGTTCCCAATAAACCTAATTGTAAGGGAACCTGAATCCAATTCGAAAGAATTGGACCCAAAAGATACACGACCAAAATACTAATCATCAAAGCGAACAAAGTCAAAATCATAGATTCAGAAACAAACTGACCGAAAAGCTGAGTCTGGCTAGCTCCTAGAACCTTCCTTAGACCCACTTCTTTATTTCGCTCGGTGGCTTCTGCGGTAGCTAAATTGACATAGTTAATTATTCCGATCCCAAGGAGTAGAAGTGCTACAATACCAAAAATGTAGAGGTATTTTAGATTCACGCCCGGTTTAATCGGAGAAAGACTGGGGTCTCCAGTATGGATAGCCGTTACAGGTTGAGTGTAAAAATCAGTCTCAAACCCATATTCCTTTTGATCGCTTCCTAAATTACGATCCACCATTTCTGCAAGGTTCCGCTCAAAATCCGCCACATTCGCCCCCTCCTTTAGTTTCACGTAATTGTAGTAATTGCTTGGAGACCATTGGGGGTCTTTTCCATGGCGGTGTGTCTGAAATGAAGCTAAAAAATCGAAGTCCAGATGGCTATTTTGGGGAAAGTCTTCCATTACTGCCAATACCTTAAACGATCTATCATCCACTTTCAAGGATTTGCCCACCGCATTTTCTACAGTCCCAAATAGCCTCTGGGCGGTACTTTGGGTTAAAATTATTTCAAAAGGATGTTGAAGAATCTTAGATTTTTGCCCTGCCAAAACTTTCAAATCAAAGACATCAAAGAAGTATTCATCGGTGTAAGCAAATTTAGACTCCTCCTGATTACCCATTCCTGCGTCCACCATCACGGTGGAAAATATTCCTAAATCGAAAATCAGCGTGGCTTTTTCTACCTCTGTAAACTCATCCCTGAGTACGACCGGAAGCATGGAAGGAGAGGTCCCTACTAGCTGTCTTTCTCCAGCTGAAACAAACTCCTGATTGATTTTGTAGATTCTCTCGGCATCCGAATACATCCGATCATAACTCCATTCATGGAAGATGTATAGTGAAATCGAAATAAAGCTGACCAAAGCTATCGTCAGCCCAAGCAGATTGATTCCCGCATAAAGCTTCCGCTTTTGGAGATTTCGAAACGAGATTTTAAAATAATTTTTCCACATGGCTCAAAGATGTTAGCATATAAGCAGCCTGTTAAAATTGAAAGAAATGGCTTGACGCATTCGTTTAATCCTTCATTACTTCTAACTACTCAAGGCTTATAATTCCACTATTATGCCATAAAAAAAGGCCCTGAATACCCTCCAGAGCCATTCTTTAAATAAGGTCCTATTTAATTTTGCGTACAATTTTGTTCGGTGGCGGACGAATCTCCAGCTGCTACTAAACTTGATCATTCATCTTGAAGAATTTTAGCCGGGTTGGTTTGAGCGGCTAAAAATGCGTGCAAACCTACTATAGCCAAACAAATCAACATCACTCCCAGTCCAGAACCTACAAAAATAAAATAAGGCATTTCGACCCGATATTGAAAGTCATTTAGCCAGTCTCTGAGAAAATAATAAGCCGGAAAAATCGCCAGCAAAAAAGAAATCCCTACTAAAATGACATAATCTTTTGAAATCAACCCAAGGATTTGTGCAAGTGAAGCTCCCAGTACTTTTCGTATGCTGATTTCTTTGGTTCTTTGAGCGATCGTGTGGGAAGATAAGGCAAACAGTCCCATTATTGAAATTAAGATCGCCAAAATACAGGCCGCACCAAGCACATTTCTTATCCTTAAATCTTGTTCATAAAATTGATTGATTTCCTCATCCAAAAAATTAAACTCAGCTGTTTCATAGGGATAAATGCTGTTGAAAATTTCTTCCAGCTCCAATTTTGCAGAGGCTAAATTTTGACCTGATTCGAGCTTAACGGTAAGGGTCTGAAAATAGGCTGGATTAGTGGTCATTATCATTGGCCTGATATCTTCTCTCAGGGTTCGGGAGTGATAATTTTCAATAACGCCTACCACCTTACATTGCTTGCCATTAAATTCTATCTCCAGATTCAAAATTTCTTCGGGTTGGGAAAGTTCGGCTTCCTTCAGAAAATTCCTGTTCACCAAGATCTCATCTTCCTGGGTTAAGTGACTTTTACCAGCCAACAGTGGAATCCCATTCACGCCAACAAATGCCGAATCCACGTTCATTACTTGAACATAAACCATTTTTTCGGTAGTATCTTTAGGAATAAAAGCATCTGAAGTCCAAAGACTGGTAGAAGAAACTAAACCTCCGCTCAAACTTGCCCCTCTGACTGTTGAACTTTGATTGAGCCGCTCCTGCAATTGAACCATTTTTTCTTGCGGTGACATAAAAGGCAAGCTAGCATACACAATGGCACTCTTGTCAAAACCTAGCGGTTGACTGGAAACGAAGTTGATTTGGTATTGGAGTGTTAAAACAAGAATGACAAAGGCTATGGAGGAAGAAAATTGAATTACGGTCAGATTTTTTCTTAAAAATACGCCAATGGAAAACCCGGGAGAAGAATTCTTTTCCCCCTTTAGTGCACGTTGCGGATTATAGCCAGAAAGGATCAAGGAAGGATATATCCCCGCAATAAGAGCAAGGGCTAATGGAACTAGCGCATAGAATATCAAATTTTGAATTGCCCAGTAATCCATTGAAAATCCCTGAGGAAGATAGGAAAGGAAAACTATACGAAGACCCTCTGCCAATATCATCCCCACACCAGTAGCCATGAGTACGAGAAGATAGGTCTCCGTTAAAAACTGCATCACAAGTTCCCCTCGTCTTCCTCCTAAAGTTTTTCGGATTCCGACTTCTTTGGCTCGTCCTAGGGACTGTGCGGTTTCCAGATTTACAAAATTGAGTGTCGCTAACGCCAATATAATCAATCCAATGTAACTAAGCCCTTCAAGAAAAACCTTCGAAACTGAAGAGTCGTCGTAGTTCTGTCCAAAATGAAGATCGGCTAAAGGCTCCGTGGAAAAGCTGGTTTTATTTAGGTTATTTTTTTCATAATTTTTTTCGACCAATTTATCGAGGGAAAGATCCAAATCTTCAGGGTCGGTAGAGGAGTTGATCTTGATGAAAAGCTGTGAACTGGAATTAACAGACCCCCAACTATGCAATCCATACCATTCCCTTTGCTGATCTGTTTGAATGGTAGCATACGAAATAAAATCTTGAAAAATCAAATCGGTATTTTCTGTATAATCCTCCACTACCCCTTTCACCTGAGCTCGGATAGTATCCTTTTCGATCCAGGTCAATTCCTTTCCTAAAGCGTCAATGGCTTCCACCCCTGGAAAATATTTTTCCAAATGACCTTGAGTAATAACCACTGAGTGGGGCTCAACAAGTGCCGTTTGCGGATTACCTGCCAACCATTTCCTGGGAAAAATTTCAAAAAATCCCGGATCCGCAAAGGTTGCTTTATCGGTTCTGCCCATTACTTTATTCCCTTCAGGCACCACCACTAAAGTCTGATGGAGCGTGTATAACCTTCCCTTTTCGATAATTCCGGAAACCTCTGAATCAACGACCTCTCCCAATGGACCTGGAGTTCCTGAGTTTGGATATTTTTCCCCGGTGTGATACTCTGTTAGTGTATTGATTCGGAAAATATGTTCCCGATCCGGATGAAACAGATCGAAACTATAGGCATGCCAAACTACATTGAAAATCAAAAAACAAATTGAAATTCCCAAGGAAAGGCCTAGCACATGCACGCTTGTCCTTAGCTTATTTCGAATTAAATTTCTCCAAGCAATGGTAAAATAATTTTTGATCATAGAAAACAAGGATTACGTAAGTCAAACAAAGGTCTAAGGCCTGCAACGAGGCATCAGGTTTAACCTGAGTAGAATTGATAAGTCTAGAAACTAATCACCTTCTCCGGTTAAATGCTCGCTCTTCTTCACCCCAGTATTGTGCCATAAAAAAGTCCCTGAAGTGACTTCAGAGACTATATTTTGATTTAATCCGAATCGAAATCCCGAACATTTTTGTTCGAATTCGAACAAACTAAGAGATTTCTAAAAACTGGAATTTGAATCTTAATGAATCCTGGGTTCAAGTTTTAGCTTTTTTTCGTTCTAAAACTTTCGATATTTTCCTCCCAAAAACTTATTGGCCTTTCTTTCGGCAAATTCGGCCTTTTCACTATCCCAATGAAGGGTTTGATTTGGGAACCGACCTGCAATCACTCCTAACAAAATGGTCTCTGTCAGGCGAGCAGAATATTCAAAAGGTGCGCTGCATTTATCTTTGCCCAAACAGGCATCTACAAACTGATGGTAGTGTTTCTTGCTTTCTCCTGCATAATCTTTCACTGGTTCCCCCAGATTGTATTTGGCCACATCAAACTCCTGATACCTTCCATCTACGATCAAGCGAGGCAATTGCTGAAAGTGTGGCAGGAGCAAGCGTCCTTTTTCTCCCAAGAACATCGCCCCTTGATCGGGTAACTCATCCCCATTGGGTAACTTCAGATCTTCATGATCAACCGGTGCTCCAGGGCCATCATACCATACCCACTTGAGTGTTTCGGCAGTGTAAGGCGTTGCAGGGAATTCATAAGTTACCACGTTATTCTCCGGAAAACCAAATCCATTCGGCTTTCGACAATTGTTGACAATGGTGCGTGGAACGTCTAACTGTAGTGCATTGTAAGGGGTATCAAAAATATGGACGCCCATATCGCCAAGTGTTCCACAACCGTAATCGAGTAATTTCCGCCAATTTCCTGGATGATAAACACCCTCTTTGTATTTTCGCTTTTTGGCTGTACCCAACCACAGATTCCAATCCAAGTTCTCTGGAATCGGATCCTTCCCTTTGGGTTTGGGACCGTCGTATCCCCAGTTTTTGGGTGACCATGCCCGAACAGTATGGACTTTTCCGATGATTCCATCCTGAATTAGCAAAGTTGCCAATTTATAATCGTAAAAGGAATGGACCTGAATTCCCATTTGGGTCACCAGTTTTTTTTCTTCGGCCATTTTTTTCATTTCCCTCGCCTCAGTCACATGGTGTGTAAGTGGTTTTTGGCAATAAACTGGCTTGTTTTTTTCCATGGCCATCAGAGAAGCTGGGGCATGGGTATGGTCAGGTGTGGAAACAACCACCGCATCGATTTCATCGGCTAATTCTTCCAATAAAACTCGATAATCCGAGAAAGTTTTGGCATTTGGAAAGCGTGAGGTGGCTGTAGCCAAGGCATTGCTGTCCACATCACAAAGGGCCACAACCTCCACCAGTTCATGAGAGGATATCGCAGCTAAATCCTCCATACCCATCGCTCCAAGACCAATATGCGCAGTACGCAGTTTTCCCGCAGCTTTGGCTTGAGCCAAAAGTGAAGGAGCCAAGGTCACTCCAGCAGCTCCCAATACTGACTTTTTCAAAAAGTCACGACGATCGATGAATTGAAATTTGGTTTTCATAGGTTAGGGTTTATTCGATAAATTGAATCATAAGGATGAATTACAAATCTAAAAGAGTAAATGGATTTTTTGACGCCGTTTGTCAATTGGACTGACTTTTTCCCGGGAACTAGGTACAACGAACATTTCAAATTAACTCCATACTCTTTCAAATTTACTCGCTGCGCAAAAGCTTGGTGGGGTTCACCCTAGCCGCCTTGAAGGCTTGGGAACTTACCGTCACAAAGGCAATGACCAAAGCGGCCAATGCCGTCCAAAAGAAAACTTTCCAATCGATGGAAATCCGATAAGAAAAACTCTCCAGCCAATTATTCATCGAGTACCAGGTTATCGGAATTGCCAAAACAACAGACACCAGCACTAACTTGGTAAACTCTGAAGAAATCAAACGAATCAATCCTGTGACCGAAGCCCCAAAAACCTTCCTCACCGATAGCTCCTTACTCCGCTGCTCGGCCATAAATGCTGCCAAGCCAAACAATCCCATACTTGAAATCGAAATTGCCAACAGCGTGAATATGGCCGTGAGTTGAGCGGTTTGTTTATGGCTTGAAAATTTCCGCTCAAATTCTTGATCCATAAAACGGTATTCAAAGGGAAAACCAGGATTAAACTTCGCAAAGAGGACCTCTACCTCCTGAAGGGCTGTAAGGGTATTTCCCTGATGAAATCGAATGTGGATGAAATCAAGATTTCGTTCTGGACCTTGTATCATGATGGGTTTCAGATCTTCAAAAGGAGAATCCATGATAAAATCTTTCACTACACCCACCACGGTAAACTTTTTGGTATCGTCATCAATCACTTGTCCAATAGGCTCTTCAAACCCCATTACCTCTGCGGCTTTTTCATTGATCAGGGCAGCCAAACTATCAGAGGGAAAAGTATACACGTCAATATCCCGACCCGCGATTAACTCCATTCCCGCCGTTTCGATCAAATTCGCATCTGAGGCCATTCGATTTATATTGGGGCGGTAGTTCTCATCCTTGCCCTGCCACTGCATCGAGTGGGTATTGCTGTAAATTTCAGTCAGGGGTGAAAAAGTATAACTGACAGATTTGACTTCAGGCAAAGCCAATAATTCATTTCGTAGCGCCTGCTTGTTTTTCCGAATCTCAGAAGTCACCGGATGATAAATCAAATTTTCTTTTTCCATTCCAATGTCTCGATTTTGAACGTGACTCATTTGATCACGAATGATCCAGGTACTGGAAATCAGAATAACCACCACCATAAACTGAAAAACTACCAAAACCTCACGGAAAGTAAACCAGTAGCGCATGGAGTTTAATTTAGATTGAAAAACAATTGCAGGCTGAAATGAACTCAACAGAAAGGCCGGATAGCTTCCAGCCAAAATTCCCGTAATTAAAATATAAGCCAGGGAAAGCAGCCAAAAGTAAGGTTCTGCAAAAGGATTGAGTAGCTCAACGTCGAGTAGATCAGCAAAAAAAGGTAAGGATACCGAGACTATTACCAAGGCGATCAGATAAGCGGCCAAGGCGATTAAGGTGGATTCAGTTAAGAATTGTCGAATCAACATTCCTCTGGCTGCACCGGAAATCTTTCGAACTCCCACTTCCTTTGCCCGCTTACTACTTTGGGCCGTACTCAGGTTCATAAAATTGATACAGGCAATCAACAACACGATCATAGCCACCCCGCCAAACATACGAATCAAATCGATACGCCCCCCTACTGACTTTCCATGTTCAAATTTGGAGTTCAAATGCAGATCTGATAGCGGAAACAAAAAATCAGTAACCGTCTCAGCATCCGAATTTCGGCTGGTAAAATCTTTAAATTTCTGATTAAATTTTTCCAAATCAGTACCTTCGGAGAGTAGGGCAAAGGTTTGATAGGAATTATTTCCCCAAAATTCATCTGCCCATCCCAGGGTTTCCAGTGTTTTGAACGGAAGAAATACCGAAAAATCAAAATTGGTGTTTTCAGGCAAATCCGCAATAACCGCACGTACTTCAAAATCCAGCTGACCTTCCACTGTAACGGTCTTTCCCATAGCCGACGCAGTTCCAAATAGCTTTTCGGCTACCGATTGTGTCAGCACCATAGTTCCCGGCTCTTTCAAGGCTGCAATCGGGTCACCTTCCAAAACCTCAAAATCGAAAAGAACAAAAAATCCGGGATCGGTAAACGTACTCTTTTGGTAAAAACTTTTTTTCCCTACCGCAAGGAGCTGAGGGTCCCAGCGGGTCACCCGAGCTACTTCTTCGACCTCAGGAAATTGAGCTTTCATGGTCGGAGCATAAAGTGTCGGGGTGAAATCCCAACTGTTAATTTGCCCTTGATTGTGGTCGTTTCTCCAAACCGCATAGATTCGATCCGATTTTTGGTAAAAACTATCTACAGATCGCTCAAATTGAATCCACACGAAAATTAAAATTGATGCTGCCAAACCAATGGCCAAGCCAATGACATTGATAAAAGCATACCCTTTACTGCGGGTTATATTTCTCCAGGCGATTTTTAGGTAGTTTTGGAACATGAGAATTCAGGTTTGAAGCAAGCTAAATCATAAGAATAAACTAGTTTTTACGCATTCTAATTTCAACTGATTTTCAATCAATTGAAGTATTCCATTAATCATTTCTTAATAGCTGGGCAGGGTTAGCTTTATATACTTTCCACAACTGTAAGCCGACTGTAAGGCCAATCACAGCCAATAAAACCCCAAATCCAGACCCTAAGGGAATGAAACCAACTCCGGAATGATAGGCAAAGAAAGAATCTAGAAAATTTTTCACTGCAAGAAAGGCTATACTTCCTCCACAAACCGAAGCTATTACCCAGCTGATCAGGTAACGCTTAAATAGCTTTTGAGATAAGTGCTCAATGGAAGCCCCAAAAATTTTTCTCACACAATAATCCTTGATTCTGGAATTCATATTCAGGGAAACCAGGCCAAACAACCCCATGGCAGAAAGTAATACAGAAAGAATGGCTCCAAACAAAATGACGTTTTGAACTCCCCTTACATCCCTGAATGACTGGTCAAAAACCTCTGTTTGAAGTTTCCCTTCAAACAAACTTCTGGGGAAGAATTGCCTCCATATCGCTTTGACTTGATCCATGGAAGACGTTGCGGTACCTGGACTCATTTTTAAGGTAAGATAATTGAATAAGCTATCCCTTCCAGATTGAATCACCAAGGGACCAATCGGAGCCTCAAAGGCGAAGGAATGAAAATCCTCAACCACTCCAACAATTTGATAATTGACTGAATCGATAACAAAGGAATCCTGAGTCGGGAAAGTAAGTCCCAACTTTTGGATAAACTTTTCATTCACTAGGATAGCTTGTTCTTGATCAGAAACCCGATCTGGATCTAAAAATCGACCTTGCTTTAACTTCAATCCTAAAATCTCTGGATAATTTCCTTCTGCCTGCAGATAGTCAATGGAATAAGTCTGATCCTTGAAAATCAGCTCCTTTTTCTGTTGCCAATTACCCACATAATTTTGGCTGCCACTGATTTGTTCAACGGTTGCAAGTGCCTGAAGCTTATCTTTGAAATTAAAGTATTCCTTAGCTTCAGGAACATTGACTATGATTTTATCCTCATTGTCATATCCCCAATCCCTAGTTGCATTGACATAATTGGTTTGCAAAAATGCAATGCCCGCGACCATACTGATGATAGCCAGTGTAAACTGAAAAGTAAGCAAAACGCTTGTCAACCAGCTTTTGCTACCATATTGTTGATTTTCTTTCAACAGGCTCACTGGTTTAAAAGAAGACACAAAAGCCGCGGGATACCAACCAGAAGCCAACGTTATAAATACGGTCAACCCTACTAGGAATAGCCAAATGTAAGGATCATTAAATAGGTCTAGTGTCAGCCTTTTGTCAGCAATCTGATTGAAGCCCGGCAAAATAATAATTGCCGCAAATAAGCATCCAAGAACTATGGAAAAGAGGCAAACCAACAAATTTTCGCTCAAAAACTGACTAATCAACTGCGCTCTTCGACTTCCTATTACTTTTCGGACTCCGATTTCCTTAAGCCGACGAGATGCCATTAGGATGGAAATATTTATGTAGTTAAATACAGCCAAAATCAAAACGAACAATCCAATGACCCAGAGAAGAATTTGAGGCCCAATAGCCAGAAAACTCACCACTCCATTTTCAATTTCCTCAGACCTCTTGACCAAATCAGTGTAGGCGACCAAATCCAAACTACGATAGGGTCTTTCTGGATTGATTTCATTTTGTCTACGCTTTATCTCATCCAATCCGATTTGGAGTTGACCCGGGTCTATTCCTTCTTCCAAATGGATAAAAGTCCATGATTCTGTGTCCCAAGTATCTTTTAGTGAAGCTGGATTATCCTTGTCTTTGGTAGATTCGATGTTGACTAGAAGATCAAAATTAAACAATTCCATATCTCCTATTTTTTCGGTCACCCCACCAACTTTGTAAAGCTTTTCTTTATTGTTGATAACCAATGCAATTTCTTGATCCATAGGATTGGTATCTCCAAATAGCTTTTCTGATAGGTCTTTGGTCAAAATTACCTGCTCAGGCTGGGACAAGGCAAAAGGGTGGCCATATTCCATTTTATAGCTGAACATGTCCATAAAATCTGGATGCACAAACATTGCTCGCTGGTGAAAACTCTCCATCTGATGAACCAAAATAGGAAAGCCAGTTTTGACCTGTGTTTGCGCTTTGATTTGAGGAAATTCCTCAGGTAGCATTTCTAGGATGGGATCAGCCACCGTTCCATACCGCACTATTCCTTCTTCTTGCTCTACAGTGTAGGTCAGTTGGTGGATTTCATTTTTATTCGGTTGAAGCATTCCTTTGAACCAAATCTGCTCCATAAAAAGATACGCCACTAAACAGCAACCTACCCCACATGCCAAGCCAAAAACAGAAATAGCAGTTGCCCCTTTTTGCTTGATTAAATTTCTCCAGGCGATTTTAACGTAGTTTTTCCACATCAGTCATGAATTAAATAGTTTCAGTTGAATTCCCACTTTGGTGCCAATTCTAAGACCTACTTATCGCTTAGAAAAGGATATTTTTGAATTGATGATGGGAATTAGCGATCAATTTTGTGCGATAGCGAGCAATGGTCCGCTTGCATTGAAAGAGGATGGCTTTCCTCTCTCCCCTTTTCTTCTACTCGCTTCTCAATAGTTTGGTAGGATTTACCCATGTAGATTTGATAGTTTCAACACTCACAATTGCCACAGAAAATGCTACTCCTATGATTAAAGCGACCAAGAAAACTCCTGCTCCAATAGTTGTTTTGACGGCAAAATCCTCCAACCAGATGCTCATTAAATAAAAGCTGAACGGTATGGAAATGATTACTCCGATCAGCGTAATCCGTATAAACTGTTTATTGAACAGTAGGGATATTTCTGTGGTCGTTGCCCCCATCACTCGACGAATCCCAATTTCCTTCATCCTAGACGAAATCGCTAAAGAAGCCATGGCAAAAAGTCCCATTCCCGCGATGATTAATGCGACCACTGAGGCAACTGAAACCAAAGAACTCAAACTGTTAGCAAGCACATATTCTTGGGCGATCTGATCCTCTACGTACTGGTAATCAAAGGGGTCTGACCCATAAAGCTCTTTCCAAATTCCGGCTAAAGTTGCCACAACGGCTTGTTTATCCTGACTGCTCAGCTTGACAAAAATCTTCCCCGTCATCTGATCTTCCATGGTCAGATTTCGCATTCCCTTAAAGAAATTTTCCGGCTTCATCACTAAAATAGCGGGCTCAACAGGCTGATATAAACTTTCGTAATGAAAATCTTCTACGACGCCTATCGCGCTGTTTTGCCCAAACCCATTGAGACTTACCAAGCTTTTTCCGAAAACATCTTCCCAGCCCAACGTCTTTTTCATCTGTTCATTCATCAAGAATGCACTGTTCAAATCAGAAGGGGTCATCGCAGAGAAATTCCTTCCTTCCAATACTTTCAATCCAAAAAATTCTACAAAATCTTCATCTACAATATTTAGATGAAAATCAATTCCGGGTTTACTTTCATCTTCGCGAAAACCAGCACTAAACCAGGAATTATCCCCATACATCGCCGTAGCCACCGTGACCCCAGTCACCTCGGGAAGTTTTCGAAGTTCATTTTTGAAAGGCTGTGCATACTCAAAACTCTTCGAGATGGCATCTCCCAACCCCTGTGCAGCAGGGGGAGGAACTGTGATTTGGAGAATATCAGAACGCACCGCACCCAAATCATATTCTTCCACTGTTCTCATTTGTTTCACCATGACTAAGGTACAGGTGATCAACACCATGGAGATAAAAAACTGAAAACCCAGCATGGTCATTCGCAAATTTTGTTTCCCCAGCTTAATTCCAACAGTAGATTTTAATACTTGAATAGGTCTAAATGAAGCCAAGAAAAGGGCCGGATAGGAACCCGCCAATAAAGCGATTACAATTCCTGTTAAACCTATAATAAGGAATTGGTCCAATGAAAAATTAATTTCCAACTGGGTCTGCATCAAAGAATTAAAAACAGGTAAAAACAACAGGGATAAAATCAAACCCAAAATCAATGCGCTGGAAGTCAGGATAATCGATTCGGACATAAACTGCTCAAAAAGCTGTCTCGATCCTGCGCCCATTGTTTTTCGTACGCCCACTTCTTTGGCTCTACTGGCAGAATTCCCAATTGCCATGGTGGTGAAATTGATACAAGCGATCAGGATAATTAATACTGAAATCCCCCCAAGAATCCACAAAATCCGGGGATTAATGACTGAAGCTATGCCCGTTGGGATTTCCGCATTCAAATGCATGTCAGTGATCCCCTGAAGAGCAAACCCATAATTCTCGGCCTCTTGGGGATCTTGAAAAGTCCTACGGACAAAATCCTTGGTTTCGGTTTCAAAATCCATCGGACTCATTCCTCCCTTCAGCTTGGCAAACCCATCTCCAAACGACATGTACCAATGAGTCCGCATTCGCTCCGGATAGAGCAATTCCAAATTGGAATCATGCATTAATAGTTCATAGCTAAGACTGGAATTGGCTGGCGCATCCTCAATGAGCCCGATGACTTCAAAATTTAGCAATTCGTCAGTCAAGCGGATTTGAAGTTCCTGACCAATTGGATTTTCTGTTCCAAAAAAGCGGATGGCTGTTGATTCAGAAACCACGATTCCGTTTCGCTGCTCCCTAGTTTGGGGGTAACTTCCTTGGAGCATGTTGAACCCAAACATTTCAAAAAAATCAGTACTCACCATTGTCGTTGACTGGTTAAATCCATCTCCATTCGGCCTTTTGACCAAAAAATTATTCGGAATAAAATGGGTATAATCCACACGATCAGAAAGATTTTGCTCAATTACCGATTCCAAAACCAAAGGCAAGGAAGGAAATCGAAATTCTCCTTGATCTCCATTTTGTACTCTCAAAACCCGGTAAAGTGAATTTTTCTCCGGGTGAAAAGAATCAAAACTGACTTGAAATTGAATGTAAAAAAACAATAGAGTAGCTACGGCCACCCCAACCGAAAGTCCGATGAAATTTATTAGGGTATAGGCTCGGTTTTTCATTAAATTTCTCAGGCCGGCTTTAAGATGATTAATCCACATATGACTTAAATTGAATATGATTTCTTCTTTTGGATTAAATCAAAATCAAGCCAAATCAAAAATGCCCCAATTTCTAAATTTGGGGCATCTTGAAAAATCAAGTCTCCTGATTTTCGAACAATTTCGATCGATTTCGGTCAAATATAAAACCTGAACCAAAAATAAAACTCGACTCAATCTCAAGCCCTTACTCCCTATTAATTCTATTCACTTTTGATACTTTTTACCGGATTAGACCAAGCGGCTTTGAGGGTCTGAGAAGCTACCGTTATTGTGGCAATCAACCCGGCTACCAGTCCCGCCCAAAGGAATACGGTCCAAGGAATCCCGATTCGATAGGCAAAATCCTCCAACCAGGTATTCATCCCAAACCAGGAAATGGGAATAGCAATCAAAAATCCGATACCCACCAGTTTAAGAAAATCTTTTCCCAGCAAAACCAAAATATTGGCCGTCTCAGCTCCCATTACCTTTCGGATGCCGATTTCTCGGGTCCTTTGCTCGGTAGCAAATGTAACCAAGCCCAAAAGTCCCAAAACGGAAATTAAAATTGCCAACACGGAAAAGAACGTGAAAATGGTCCTCACCCTGGACTCAGATTCATATTGACGATTGAATCCCTCATCCACAAAAAGTGGCTCAAAAGGAAAGTCAGGTCTGAATTGGGACCATTCTCCTTGCAAATAGGCCAAAACCTGATCTCGTTGGGCTGCATCAATTTTGATACTGATCTGGTTATTTCTGTCTTGGGAGATCATAAACACAATGGGCACAATGGGTTGATGGAGACTTTCGAAATGAAAATCCTTCATCACTCCTGTGACAAAGCCTCTTCGATTACCGTAAATAAACTGTTTGCCGATTGCTTCCTCCGGACTTGACCAGCCTACCTCTCGAATGGCTGTTTCATTCAGTACAAAAGCTTCCGTGGAATCTGAGGCTAGCTGATAGTCAAATGACCTTCCGGCTACGATGTCGATTCCATAAGTATCCAAAAAATTATGCCCCACATGAATGTCTGCAATCCTAAGGTTAATTTGTGAAAGTTCGTCATTGACTTCTGCGCTGACTCCTTGGGAATCCAAAAGTCTCCCTGAGGGCACTCTACTCGAAACCGAAACTGATTGGATTCCCGGGTGATTTTCAAGTCGATCCTTAATAATGAGATAATTTTCGTTGATTTGAGAGTTGCTCGGTAAGACTAGAATATCTTCTTTTTCAAATCCCAAGTCCTTATTCTGCATGTAATCTAGTTGCCGGACCACAACCAAAACCGCCACAATAAGCATCACCGAGATCGCAAACTGACCCACTACCAAAAATGATCGAAAGCGCTCGTGGACTTTACCCGCTTTCAGCGCACCCTTCAGGACTCGGGCTGGTCTAAAACCTGATAAAAACAACGCCGGGTAACTCCCTGAAATCAGGCCGACAAAAATTATTATTCCAATAAAACCCAATAGGTATTCAGGGTTTGAAATCAAATCCAATCGAAGGGGTCTTTCGACAAAATCCCCGAAAAAGGGTAAAAACAACAGTGTCAGTACAATAGCCAAAACCATGGCAAGCAGGGTCATCACAAATGATTCACCCAAAAACTGCCGGACTAAAAGTCCTCGATCCGCTCCCATAACTTTTCGAATCCCAACCTCCAGAGATCTTAAGGAAGAGCGTGCTGTGGACAGGTTCATAAAATTGATACAAGCAATCAACAATATAAAAAACGCTATCGCTAGGTAGGTATAAACATAATCGATATTCCCATTGGGTTCGATTTCAGAGTCTAGATTTGAATATAGGTGAACATCAGTAATGGGCCAAAGCTTCAATTGAGTTCCCTTGGAAGCCGGAATCCCAGCCTGATTAGGCCCCATATGACGGTCAATCAATCCGGGTAGTTTGGCTTCAAATTCTTGATGGTCTACTCCCGGATTTAATTTGATAAACGTGGAAAAATTATTTGATCCATAATTAGACATAAAAGCTTCCAATCCACCATAAAATTGAACCACCGGAACCATGGAAGCCAAAAAATCCACATGAAAATGGGAGTTTTCGGGAATATCTCTCATCACTCCTCTTACTTGAAAAGTGACTTCTTGACCTGCTAAATCAGCCAATAGCTCCTTCCCAATAGGAGACTCCTCTCCAAAATAGCGTTTTGCTGTAGTCTCTGTAATCACCAAGCCATCGGCCTGATCCATAGCAGATTTACCCTCCCCTTCGATGATTTCCCAGCCAAACACATCGAATGCCTCGGGATCTGTAAAAAAGAAACGCTCCTCTTCAAAGGCATTTCCTCCTGACTTAATCAAGGGATCAAAATTGAATAGCCTGGCGGCGTATTCTACCTCTTCAGGAAAATCCGATTGGATCAAAGGCCCAAATGGCGGAGCGGTATGCCCAAGGTGAAGACTGATATCTCCATCAGGATTATACCAGGCCCGAGATACCCTAAAAATCCGATCCGCATCCGGATGAAAACGATCATAGCTCAATTCGAACTGAACGTATAATAAAATCACAATACTCACCGCCATCCCGATAGCCAATCCAATTAGATTGATTAACACATACATGGGATGCTTCTTGGCATTTCTGAAGACAATTTTGAAGTAGTTTTTTAGCATGGCCTCGTTTTGATTTACAAATTCTACAGAATCAAGAGTTTTTATACAGGTTTTATACCGATCGAAAACCTACCTCTCCACACCTCTGAAGTGGATTCGTTTCCTATCAACTGTTCATTATGGGCTAACTTTGGTCGCATTCGGACAACATCATTAAATTCATTGAATCTATTCTGATTTGATTGCATGAACGGGATTGGAGCGAGCAGCCCTAAAAGATTGAATGCCCACCGTCAGCAAAGCAATTCCGAGAATTACGCCCGCAGCAAAAGGAATAAACCACCACTCAAATTCAATCCGATAGGCATATCCCTTCAACCAATCCTGCATAAGCCAAAAAGCGAGCGCAGAACCGATGATTATCGACAAGACGACAATGGAAATAAACTCACGATTGATCACGGTCAAAATCGACCAGGTAGAGGCTCCCAGAACTTTTCTTATGCCAATTTCCTTGGTTTTCTGCTCGGCCACATGAGCCGAAAGTCCCAATAATCCTAAGCAGGAAATCAAAATGGTTAACAGGCTAAAGTATTGGGCCAAGTCTCGAAGACGAACATCGTCCTGGTACATTCGTGCATAATTATCATCCATGAACTGATAGCTAAATGGAAACAAGGGGTTTAGTTCCTCGGCTACTTGTTGTATGGAGGCCAAAGTCTGTTGCATATCGCCTGATTTCACTCGGATAAAAGCATTTTCAGCATATTGAGGCTCAAGAACAATAAATGCAGGCTCCATGGCTTCATGCAGACTTTGGAAGTGAAAATCCTTGACTACTCCTATTACTTCCCGCTCCTCTCCGTTGATATTCACTGATCGGTTTTCGGGATTATTTTGGGTGATAATTTGAAAGGCCTTTTCGTTTAAAATAACTGCACTAATTGAATCCGAACCTTTTTCTCTTGAAAAATCTTCTCCGCTGACCAGCTTCATTCCCATGGTTTCCAAAAAATCATAATCTACCCGAAATCGCTCAAACAACGCATTGAAGTCTGGATCCTTTCCTTCCCAATCTACTCCACCTGTATTATTGTTTCTCCCCATCATGCTGTGCAGAGCTCTCGACATCGAGCCGACCTCTGGAATAGATTCGATTCGACTTTTGAAAATTTCATACTTTTCAAGTAATTGACCTTCTAGGGATACCGATATCAACTGATCTTTTTCATAACCCAAGTCCTGATTGAGCGCATAGTTGATCTGCTGAAAGATTACCACCGTGGAAAGAATCAATCCCGTGGCCAAAATAAATTGAAACAAAACCAATCCTTTTCTAGCGAAAACTACATGCTTGCTTCCTGTCAAATGATTTTTAAATACAGAAACCACCTTGGTAGCCGAAAGATAAAATGCTGGATAGCTTCCAGCTACCAAGCCGGTGAATAACAGGATTCCAAAAAGCTGAAGCCAAAATTCAAGTTGGAAAAATGGAATCATCAGGGTTTTCCCAGTTAGCTGATTAAATACCGGTAACGTAGCCTGTACCAGAAGTAAAGATAAAACTCCTGAAAACAAAGTAATTATTAAGGATTCGCTCAAAAATTGATAAATCAATGACTTCCGGTCCGCTCCGGAAACCTTTCTAACCCCTACTTCCTTAGCCCTTTTTTGAGACTTGGCAGTTGAGAGATTCATAAAATTAATGCAAGCAATAAGGAGAATAAAAAAGCCTATCAGGGCAAAAAGCTTGACCGTTTTGATTCTTCCTTCTTGTAAAATCCCATCCTTCCATGAACCGTAGAGATACATGTCACTTTGGGGAAAAACGAATAATTCCGTATTTACCCCCTCCATTCGATCCTTGATGAAATTTTTGATCGAGGCTGAAAATTTTTCCGGGTCCGTTCCCTTCCGGAGTTTTAGGATGGTACTCGGCCCATTGTTTCCCCAGTGCTTGAGCCAATCATTATAGGGCTTATCGAAAATTACCTGATAGGGCAGAATGTATTCAAAATTGGTCTCCGCCTTTTCTCCTGGGTCTGCCAAAATTCCTTCAACCAGATATAGCTCTTTTCCCTCATTTGAAACCAATTCCACTTGTTCCCCCAATGCATCTAAGGTTCCAAACAATTTAATCGCCGCAGACTCGGTTAAAACGATATGGGACTTATCTGTGAGTACCGAATTACGGTTTCCGGCAAGTAAAGGAAATTGAAAAATGTTTAGATAATCCGGCCCAGCATACAAACCCGTTAATTTGATTTTATTTTCCCGATGAACAAATAAATGCTCTTCATTCCAGGTATAGGTTGCAGCATGCTCGACTTCAGTTAGGTTTTCTTTCATGGCTTCAGCCAAAATCCCAGGAGTGGAAGGAATAGTAAACACTTGATCCCCGTAGAATTGATGTTCCATGACCCGGAATACTTGATCAGACTCAGCAAGGCCTCTCCCCTTTTCAAATTCACTCTTAATCCATAAGCCAATCAAAATGGCCGCCCAAAGACCAAGTGAAAGTCCCAAAGTGTTAATAAAGAAAGTCAGTCTGTGTTTGGCAAAGCCTCTAAGTGCGATTTTTAGATAATTAGCGAACATAATGTTGGATAGTTAAGGTTGGTTTCTAATAAACCTTTGGTATAGCTAGCTTTTTTACTCATTTCGAAGGGAATGAACTGGATTTGCGGATGCTGCTTTAAATGCTTGAAAACCTACAGTAACCAAAGCCACAAGCACCAATAGCAGCCCTGACCCGGCAAAAATCCACCAGCTCAGGTTGGTTTGGAAAGCATAGGTTTCCAACCAGGATTGAGCAAGATACCAGGCTATTGGAAGTACCAGCAGAATCGCCAACGAAACCAGTTTGATAAAATCAAATGCGATCAGGTTTAAAATCCCACCGATGGAGGCTCCCAAAACTTTTCGTACTCCAATTTCTTTTTTCCGATTTTCAGCAGTGAAGGCAGCTAAGCCAAATAGCCCAAGGCAGGATAAAAAGATGGCCATAACCCCAAAATACTCCGCAAGCGAGGCCACGCGCTGCTCTTGGTCATAGAGCGTTTGATAGGATTCATCCATAAAGGAAATGGAAGGTTTTTGACCAAGAAGATGCTGAAAGACATTAGCAATCCCTGCGAGAGTTTTTGCCTGATTTTCGGATTGAATTCGAACCATGATGTTTTGGGCGAAATCCGGATCATACTTGATAAAGGCAGGTTTTACCGTTTCTTTTAGTGATTCAAAATGAAAATCCTTTACCACTCCGACTATTTCCATATCCTCCCCCCACAGGTTAACCAATTGACCAATCGGCTCTTCAAAACCAATGATTTTGACTGCTGACTCATTGAGAATCAACTTAGTCTGTTCTTGCCCATACTCAGCAGAAAAAGACCTGCCCGAAATCAATTCAAAGCCCATCGTCTCAATTAATCCCATATTCACTGAGATATTTTCAAACTTCACCTGCTCATCTGGATTTTTTCCTTCCCAGTTCAAGCCTATCGTTGAGCTTGCCAATCCAACCAAAGGATGGGTTAAACTGGAGGCGTTCTCTACTCCGGGAATGGCTTTGATTTGATCCAAAAGAGTCGTTATCTGAGATTTGGGGATAGACTCTGAAGGGATTTTCACTAGATGGGATTGATTATATCCGAGATTCTGATTTTGGATATAATTCATCTGCTTGCCAATTACCACTACTCCAACAATCAGCAACATGGATATTCCAAATTGAAAAACGACCAATCCTTTTCTGGCTAGCAACTCACCTATACTTCCTTTTAGGTTGCTTTTTAAAATTTGAACAGGCTTGAATCGGGATATATAAAGAGATGGGTAGACCCCAGCAATTAAACTGGTAACCGCCCAAATGGCCATCAGAATCAGGATTACTTCTAGGTCAAGTTCTAGGCTTAATTCCTTCAATGTAAGTTGACCTAGCCAAGGCAAGAGGAGGTAGACTACCAAAACTGAACTGATCAGAGCCAAAAATGTCAAGACCAACGATTCCACCATAAATTGCCCAAAAATCCCCATCCGGGAAGCGCCCATGGACTTTTTTACTCCGATTTCCTTGGCTCTAGCCACAGATCTGGCCGTAGACAGGTTCATAAAGTTGATGCAGGCAATAACAAGAATGAACAATGCAATTCCGGAAAAAAGCCAGATGTAATCGATGCGTCCTCCGGCAACTTCTCCATCTTCATAATTACCGTACAAATACGTGTCGGCAAATAGCTGCAGGAAAGGAGTAACATTAGACCCCTCTGCTCGGTCCTTTATGAAATGGGCTATTTGCGCATTAAATGAATCGATATCCGTTCCTTCACGAAGTAATAAAACGGTGGACGTGTTGTAATTGTCCCAATGTACCCCATCACCAAGCATCTTTAAGAAAAAGGGATATGCCATCAAAAACTGAGGCTTTTCAACATCAAAGGGACCAAAATCTTGATATACCCCGGTTACTTCGACCTCATTGCCAAAATCAAAAATTTGCCATTTCAGCGATTTTCCAATAGCAAGTTGTGCGGAGCCGAAGAGGGCATTGGCCATAGACTCAGACAATACTATGGAATTGATACCAGAAAGCGCTTTGGAACGATTACCCAACAACATCTCATGACTGAAAATTTGCAAAAAATCCTGGTCCACAAAGTACCCTTCTGCTTCGATTTTCTCGTTCTCTCGTTGGAAGGACATCCCTTTGATAAATGGTGAAATCCCAGAGGCGAATTCGACCTGTGGAAAATCTGCCTTCAGCTCTTCAGGCATCTTTGCAGGAGTGAGATTCCAGGTTACTTTACCTCCCGAATTATCATGATTAGTCATGACAGAATATATTCTGTCAGCATGCTCGTGATGGCGCTTGATGCTTAGTTCATCCTTGACCCAAAGTGAAATCAAAATCACAGTCGTCAATCCCAAGGTCAACCCCAAAAGATTAATAGCAAAAATGGACTTGAATTTGGTAAAATTTCGAAGGGCAAGAAGAAGGTAGTGGGAGAACATAGAGGGATGGTTAAGGGAGTTAGGAGTCGGCCTAAAAAATAGACTGGTGTAGGATGTTCGATGAAGGAGGTAAACCCCATTCATCAAACATCGATGACCGGCAATTGACCACTTTTACACGTGAAACTGCTCTCGGATATTCTCAGTCACTACCTTGCCGTCGAAGAGATTGATGATTCGGTGGGCATAGTTAGCGTCATGTGGGGAGTGGGTAACCATCACGATGGTAGTTCCTTCATTATTCAATTCTTCCAAAAGCCGCATTACTTCTTCCCCATTTTTGGAATCCAAATTACCCGTCGGTTCATCGGCAAGAATAACCGAAGGTTTGGCCACAATCGCTCGGGCAATCGCAACTCGCTGTTGCTGACCACCGGAAAGCTGTTGAGGAAAATGATTGCGCCGATGCATGATATTCATCCGTGTCAGCACCTCCTCTACTCTCCTTTTTCGTTCTTCAGATGGTATTTTGAGATAAAGTAAAGGCAATTCCACGTTCTCGAATACCGTGAGTTCATCAATCAGGTTAAAGCTTTGAAAGACAAACCCGATGTTTCCTTTTCTCAGCGAGGAGCGCTGCCGCTCCGAATAGTTGGCCACTTCTTGATCCAAAAAGAAGTACTGACCATCATCTGGATTGTCCAGCAGTCCAATAATATTGAGGAGAGTGGACTTCCCACAACCTGAAGGTCCCATGATGGCAACAAACTCCCCTTTTTTGATTTCAATTTGAATCCCATCCAAGGCGGTGGTTTCAACTTCTTCAGTGGTGTAGAGTTTCCGAAGATTTACTGTTTTGATGACATTTTCCATAGTGTAGAAATTGATGATCTCAGACCGAAGGGGTCTAGAAGATCCTGCGTAATTTTTCGATTAGGTATAACTTTATTTATTCAAGTATGAAATTCTATTTAAGCCAGTAGTTCCTATTATTTTTTATTCAAATAGTTGCATTCATCAAATCAAATCCCAGTTTAATAGTTCTTGTCAAATTTGCAGCTCATGATTTTAAACGGTTAATTTTTAGCACTTAATTTTTATCAATTCAATTGACTTCAGGGATCCTATCTCGGCTTCAAGCTCATCCACCATCGGTCGACAAAGACCTCACTAGTTCATCTCCAGCACTTCATTTTCCCCAAAGTTCTCATACCCACTAATAATCACTTTTTCCCCTTCAACCAAACCATCTAAGACTTCATAGAATTCTGGATTTTTTCTGCCTAATCGGATCTTTCGCTTTTCGGCATTCCCAGAAGTGTTGAAGACATATACCCAATTTCCTCCCGTATCCTTGAAAAACCCACCCGTAGGTAACAGTAAACTTTGTTCACTTTGTCCGAGCTGAAGACGAATCCGAACGCTTTGTCCCCGCCGAATACCTTCAGGCCTTTCACCAGTAAATTCCATGTCCACTTCAAAACGACCATTGTTGATCGTAGGATAGATTTTAGTGATTTCAAGCTCGTACTCGCTACCGCTAAGCGAAAAATTACCTTTCAGACCCGGTCCAATTCTAGGTAAATAAAGTTCATCTACGGGTACCCTCACCTTGAATTCGTCTAACACATCGATCTGACCATAGCGCTGACCCGGATTGATTGCCTGTCCAATTTCCAGCTGTTCGGGGGTTGCCAACTGACCTGCTATGGGTGCAGTTATAACCAAGTTGTCCAGAATATTGCCAACTCCAGTTAGGGAGGCTTGCATCCGATTTTCAGACATTCGCAGTTGGTTGAGCTGAATTGAGCGGGCTATCGAATCATTGCGGTAGGAGGCATAGGTAAGCTTTCTTCGTTTAAGATTGTAATCATACTGCTCTTTGACCTCCTCAAATTCCCGATCGGAAACCAACTTTTTTTCGTGGAGTTCTTTAAATCGCTTATACTGCGGCTCCAGTAAGCTGATCTGATAATCAATTTCTGCCAATTGTCCTTGTTGATTGAGGTCATTTTGATCCAAAAGTAGACGAGTCTGACGCAGGTTGTTTATCTGCTCGTAAAGCATGGTTTCACGCTGCATGACATCTAATTGAAGATTGGAATTGGTCAAAATGAGAATCGTATCTCCCCGGTTCACCAATGCTCCCGATTCACGGATTACTTGATTGACCACTCCCCCTTCAATGGCGTCCAGGTAAACTGTGCGAGCAGGTTCGATCTGTCCAGATACCAAAATGTAATCTGTAAACTCCCCCATCTGAACGGTACCGATACTCAATCGTTCTTTATCTACATTCATTGTAGAACGATGATCAGCAAAGCCCAACTGGTAAATTATTCCCCCAATCAAAATGGCACCACCGAGTGCAGCGGCGATTCGTTTGGGAGTCCATGTTTTCTTTTCGATTTTTCTATCCATGATGCATTCGCCCTTTTGGGCTTGGTCAGGAATTGCCAAAGGCTGTGCCAGCAAAAATTCGCTCAAAAACCACTCAATACCCCATTTGGAGAATTTTAGAAAAGCAATTCTCGAACATTTTCGTCCGTCAGCGAACAAAAGTGACTCAGGACTGAAATAAGCCGTTCAGTTCCTATCTTTGGATTGCCTGTTCAAAATCCGTCATTTTTGTCCGAAAATGGCACTTTTCTAAAAAAAAGAAAGGCTTCAAAAATTCGGCAAACTTTTGGAACAACACAAGGCAGTAAAAAAAACAAAAAACTAAACCTGTCAGTCCATGAACGAGCAACGAATGGGAAAAATCCTAATTGTAGATGACAATGAAGACTTGCTCAAAGCAGCGAAGATTTTTCTTAAGCGGCATTTCGCCCAGGTGGATACGGAGACCAATCCTGATTTGCTTCCTATACTCACGCATAACGAAAACTACGATGTGATTTTACTCGACATGAATTTCACCAAAGATGTAAGTTCAGGACAGGAAGGATTTTATTGGTTGGATCGAATCTTAGAATTAGACCCTTCTGCGGTCGTAGTCCTTATCACTGCTTATGGGGATGTCAATCTTGCCGTGAAAGCGATCAAAGAAGGGGCGACCGATTTTGTTTTGAAACCTTGGGAGAATGAACGCTTATTGGCCACCTTAAATTCCGCTCTTCAGCTCAGACAGAAAAAACTTGAAGTCAATCTTCTCAGAGATCAAAAAGCCACCCTGCACCAGGATATCGATGATAAATTCAAAGACATCATCGGGCAAAGTCCTGCGATGCAAAAAGTATTTGAAACCATTGAGCGAGTGGCCTCTACTGATGCCAATGTATTAATTCTAGGTGAAAATGGCACAGGCAAAGAACTAATCGCCCGGGCAATTCACCGAAACTCCCGACGAAGCCGAGAAGCTTTTGTTGGAGTTGATTTGGGATCAATTACTACGACATTATTTGAATCAGAACTTTTCGGACATAAAAAAGGATCCTTTACCGATGCCAAAGAGGACCGGGCAGGAAGATTTGAGCAAGCACATAAGGGGACTCTTTTTCTGGACGAAATCGGCAACCTACCTTTGGCACTCCAAGCCAAACTTCTAGCTGCCCTTCAAAACCGTCAAATCACTCGAGTTGGGGCAAACCGAGCGGTAGATGTCAATATCCGATTGATCTCTGCAACCAATATGCCGATATACAACATGGTTTATGATCATACCTTCCGGCAAGATTTACTTTACCGGATCAATACTATAGAAATCACCTTACCTCCGCTCCGAGATCGGGTGGAAGATATTCCACTTTTGGCCGATCATTTTATCAGTTACTATTCCAAAAAATACAATAAAGAAATCCGAAAAGCATCCGAACCCTTGGTCAAACGCATGAGTAAGTACCACTGGCCCGGAAATATACGCGAACTGCAACACAGTATTGAGCGGGCTGTCATCATGTCCAATCATAACGTCCTACAACCGGAAGATCTTTTTCTCCAAAAAATGGGGCAGCCCGAAAAAACCGAAGAAAATGTCAGCCTTGAGCATCTTAACATCGAGGATGTGGAGCGAATTCTAATTCGAAAAGCGCTTCAAAAACACAATGGACACATCACCCGAGCTGCAGAGGAATTAGGCTTAACGAGATCTTCCCTTTATCGTAGATTGGAAAAATATGGTTTATAGGAAATTTTCCGTTGGGATCACACTCCGAATTCTAGCCATTACGGGATTGCTTTTTCTAGCGGTTTGGATTTACCTGAGCCAAGACATGATTTTGGCACCGTTAATTTTGGGAGTAATCGTCTTATTGATGGCTGGAGAAATGGTTTATTTTGTCAATTCGATCAACCAAAAACTAGCTCGATTTCTGGATTCTATCCGTTTTGCGGATTTTTCTTCCTCCTTCACTTCAGACAGTAAAATGGGGAATTCTTTTCGAGAAGTCAACAAAGCATTCAATGAAGTCATGGAGGTTTTCAAGCAAACTCGCGCCGAAAAAGAGGAGCAGATGCTTTTCCTTCAGGTGATCATTCAGCATATTAATACCGGGATTATTTCATTCAACTCAGAAGGCAAAATCGGAGTGATAAACAATGCCGCCAAACATTTACTTCAAATCCCTCAATTCAGAAATATCAGCGACTTGGGCAGGCTTTCTACTTCTCTGTTAAAAGAAGTAGTCGAAATGAAACCCGGACAGCGACTTTCTTTTAAAGTTAACCCCTCAATCACACTGATTATTCAATGCACCTCACTGAAAATGGAAGGCCAAAGCTGGACTCTCCTTTCCTTCCAAAATATCAATGCCGAACTGCAATCCAATGAACTGGAGGCTTGGCAAAATCTGACCAAAGTTCTCCGCCATGAAATCATGAATTCAATCACTCCGATTTCCAGCCTAGTGGAAAGCCTGCGTACTATTTTGGATGAAGATAGCTATGTTCAACAGGAGGGTTTTCTAATTAAAAAGGAAGGTTTTCAGGATATACAGGAAGGTCTGGACACGATTGCCAATCGTAGCAAAGGACTAGTCAGGTTTGTCAATGCCTATCGTGATTATACCAATATACCTCAACCTAAAAAGGAAATGGTTTTAGTCCAAAGTCTGATTGAAAATGTTTGTAATCTGATCCGGGAAGATTTGAAATCAAAAGAAATTTATTTACACAAAGAAATCAACCCCGAAAATCTGGAAATTGGCTGTGATCCTGATCAGATTACGATGATCCTGATTAATCTGATGAAAAACTCTTCCGAATCCCTGACCAATCAAGCCGACCGGCAAATTAAAATCCGAGCTATCGGTCAAGGAGATCTGGGAAGTATGATTCAAATCGAAGACAATGGACCTGGAATCGTTCCTGAGGCTTTGGAGCGGATTTTTGTTCCTTTTTATACCACCAAAAAAACAGGATCAGGAATCGGACTTGCGATTTCCCGCCAAATCATGAATTTGCATCGCGGTAGCTTAACTGTCGAATCTGACCCGGGAAGACGAACGGTATTTAGTTTAAATTTTAGGTGATCAAAAATTGACTTCCATCCGAACAAAAGCCAACTCATCATCCCTATTTTCATACATCCAGATTTTACCGTCCTTGACAAAATGACGCTTGGGTTTTTGGGTTAATTCCGGGATCAAAGCCTCAGCGATGAGCTCTAAATTCTCATCAAAAACACTAAGAAACACATCCGATCGAGTAGGGATATAACTCCCATATTCATCCTTTTCTTCTCCAAAGTAACTCTGGGAAGAAAAGCGGTAAAACTGCTTATCTTCTTTATCCCAAATCAAACTACCGTAGCTAATATCTTGCTCGGCTAATTTTCGAATCTCTTCTATTTCACCAGATTCACCATCCACTTCCTTAGGAGGAAGATAAGTGCGCTTACTACCCAAAAGAGGGGTATCCCAGCCTTTGGTATACAAACTATCCGAAGACAGGTCAAAAACCTGGACTTCATTCAACACATTAGTAGCCAAAATAATTTTTTCTGAATTGGAGTTTGGGTAAATTCCAGTTCCATAACTACCCATCCAATTCCCATCATACATAATATTTGTATTATAGATTTGGGTTTTTTCGAGTAGAGGAAGGTCTATTTTAGTATATAACCCTGTCTTTAGATCAATATCCAAAATAAAGTAGCTTTTATCTTCCCATTTGATGAAGTGGCCAACCAAACGGTCAGGACTTTTAGGATCTAAATAAAACCTGGAAGGGTATACTTCAGACCCTCCCAAAAACTCAGGGACCAGCTTCTCCAATTCCAGATTTTCAATTAATTGGCCCTGTTGATCAAAAATTTTGTAAAACTGATAATTCCATATGAAGATATTTTCTTCCGGAGTGATCAAAAATGAAGAAATATAGGGAGGAATTCCATTGGGACCTTCTTTTTCTAGTGGGATGACCCGATCCAAAACCAAATTATTTAAGTCAATCCGTTCAGCATCCACCTCACTTCGATTAAAATTAATCAAATAACTTTCGTCTGAAGAGAGTTCTGACATGAATAGGTTGTCTTGAAGAAATAGAAATTCATCGCCGGAATCTACCAAAACGGTATCTAGGGTCACCGAAATTTGATCAGAGGGTCCTTCAGATTGTTTATCTTCAACACTACAGGAGGCAAGAAAAATTAAACAGGGAATTAAAAAACGCATTTTCATCATTTGATCATTAAAATTACTACTATCCAAATAGAAACTAATTCTATAAAAAAACAAGTTTTTTGACAAAATATCTAGCTAAAATACACCCGAATCCCCCTTACTCTTGTTTTAAATATTAGCTTAGATTAAGCTCTTTGGATTTGATTTTAAATTTAAAACAGGCCCAAATTGATCGAAAAACCGCATTTTAATAGATGAAGCCATTACTTTCCTGAGTTTGGCAACAGATTTGCAAAATCCAAGTCAAACCAACAAAACTTTTACTACTATGAAAAAATCAATAGTCCTAGTAACTCTAGTGGGTGCCACGCTAACCTTTTCCTGTGTATCGAAAAAAAAGTACACCGAACTGGAAGGCAACCTATTTAAAACTCAGTCCGAACTGGCAGAGACCAATCAAGAAAAAGCTGAGCTGGAAGAAAAAATGGCCGCTATCGAGCGTAGAGTAGCAGAATACAATGCCCGTATCAATAGCTTAAGGGACACCAACACTCAGCTGGAAGAAAGCAATAATTCCATGCTGAGCTTTGACGGAACAGTTCCGATTTCCAAAAATCAAAGAGCCAAACTTGATCAAACCCTTCAAAACGTAGATCCGGAACTTTTGGCCGAAGCCAAAACAATGGAAGACTCGGTCAATCTCGCAATAGAGCACAATATCAAGCAGTCCATTGCATCGGAAAGTGATGAGGAAGATGATATCGATATCAGCATCGAAAACACCGTAGTGATGATCTCGGTTTCTGACAAGTTGCTCTTTAACACTGCAAGCTACCGAATTAACCAAAAAGCGAGTCCTCTCTTAGAAAAACTAGCAGAAGTAATCAATTCCGAACCCAGCTTGCAAGTGATGATTGAAGGACACACTGATCCACGATCCATCTCCAACGCGGTGGTCCAGGATAACTGGGACTTATCGGTCAAAAGAGCAACTTCCATTGTTCGGGAACTTCAGGAAAAATACCAAGTAGCCCCGGAAAAAATGATTGCCGCAGGTCGTGCCAGCTACATGCCACTCGTAGACAATGACACCCCTGAAAATATGGCTCGAAATCGAAGAACCCGCATTGTGTTGATCCCTGATTTGGATATGTTTTTTGCGATGATGTAATCCTCTGTTTCAAAAAATTTGACTACCACAACTATAGTAAAAGCAGGCTTTCCTTGAAGCCTGCTTTTTTTGATTTAGAAAAAAATAAACCTGCCGAATAAAAATTCCGACAGGCAAATTTACGCTAGTAGTTAGTATGTCAATTTAAGCACTGGCAAACTGATTACATCCAAAATTTGATCCAGTGATAAACTCAATCGATTTGGTGTCAGGACCTACGGGCTTTCCATTATTAAGTACTGGAATAATGTAGTCCGGATCCATTTTTGATTCCAAATGACTCAGTTTATTACATTCTCCATAATTTTCCTTCTGGGCAACTACAGGTGCTTCTGGCTGCCAATAATTACAATTTGAACAAACTTTTTCCATCATTTTATTATTTTGGTTACGAAATATTAACGGCTTAGAGATGGACAAATGTTTTTATAAGAATAAGAAAAACAGTAATTTATAATTAAACCAGATAAAAAATTAAGGAATAAACCCCACACCATAATTGATCATTCAATCCTTCTTGATTTGCTACAAGAACAGGTTTAATTAACTATTAATTTTAGGTATAAATCCTGTTTTAGCCTTACTATGTATTGAGGCCCTCAAGAAAAGAGATGTTTGATCAAACTAGGTTTAGGTACGCTTCAAAGATCAAATACCTAAAAACCACTAGATAAAAACCTACCCCTCTCCCAACCCATATAAATTTTGATACAAGACAGAAGACTGAAATTGCGGGCAAACTTGATTCAATCAATTCATTTTTAACTCATTAAACTTGATCAATTTTCAATATCTTTTTTCGCAAGGGAAACTAGTTTTTCATTTGAACTCTATATCATTTACTTGTAAAAAAAAAGTAAATAAAACTTGACTTTTGTAAAATCTTATTTACATTTGTAAAGTAAACCTTACAAAATCAGGATGAAAACTATGAAGCTGGAACGTAAAAAAAGAATCATTAGACTAGCCGTCTGGACTTGGACTTGGGTAGCAACTTTGGCAATGGCTACCTTCGGACCAAAGTTTATCTGGGATGATCACATTTTCCTGACCACATTTGCCATCACCGTCAATCTGATCAATGGAATTCTGATGATTTCAGCCAATCGAGATTTGTTCAACCACTTTGACGAGTTTGAACGAAAAATCCATCTCGAAGCGATGGCACTTACTTTAGGGCTCAGTGTTGTCATAGGTTTGACCTATTCCCTTTTGGATACCACTAATCTTATTTCGGGAGATGCAGAAATCTCTTTTTTGGTGATGTTTATCGGCATTACCTACTTGATTAGCACGATTATCAATCTCAAACGATTTCAATGAAAAACCGTATCAGAGAACTTCGAGTAGAGCGTAAATTGACTCAAGAGGAATTGGCAGAAATCCTAGGGGTTTCCCGGCAATCCATCAATGCCATTGAGAAAGAAAAATTCGATCCCAGTTTGACCACAGCTTTCAAAATGTCCCAACTTTTCAAACTCCCCATCGAGCAACTTTTCCTTTATCAACCGGAGTGAGAATATTCCTATAGTTTAATTCTGGAAGGATATTCTTTTAAAAAATTTGCTAGTTTAGCCTATCTCTAGTTCAAACGAAACCAGTACCCTCCATTATTGAAGTCTAAGCTCTAGTTTAACCATATGAATTCCATCACCAGCCTACTTCATCGGATGACGCAGGAATCTATCCAATGGGAAACTATTGGTGATCGAAGACATATTTTTCTACAATGCTATACCCTGATGAGCCAGAATATGTATTCGGCTATCGGCACAAAACATTTTAAAGATCCCCAATGGGTCAGTAATTTATTGGTTCGTTTTTCCGAATATTACTTTGATGCCCTAGACCTTTATCAGGCGGAGCATCCTGAGGTTCCCCAAGTATGGAAGCAAGCCCATGACGCTACCAAAAACCCTGAAACCCATGTGCTTCAAAACCTTCTGTTAGGAATCAATGCACACATTAATTATGATCTTCCCTTGGCGCTTTATGATTGCCTAGAAACCGAATGGCCCAACTGCGATAGGCCGAAAAAAATACTCAGAAAAGAGGATCACCAACTGGTCAATCAGATTATTTCTGCTTCCATCGATGAGGTTCAGGAAACTATCATCAAACCTATTTCACCTTCCTTAGCTATTATTGATAACATTCTTGGGCCGATCGATGAATGGATTCTATCAAGACTGATCAGTTCTTGGCGTACCGATGTTTGGGAAGTTTCCGAACTCCTACTTGAGGCCAAATCTCCAGAAAAACGCAAAGAAATCATCCTTAAACAAGAAGCGGAAGTCTTTGAGCGAGGGGAAAAATTATTACGGATTTTCTGAATTGCCCTACTCCCTAGCCGGACTATTTGCCAGATCAAATTCTTTCTTTTTTTTTCTCAATAAATACGTAATAGGCTGATCTTCCACAATATCTCCTCTATCAATATACTCATAGCCAAGCGCATCAAAAAAGTTAAGCGCATCGATCATGGAGTGAAAGAGAATCACATTTCCCTGCTCATCAATAAGTTGGGAATCGCTGATTCTTCCTTTCGACCTATCTTGGCCAAAATCCACCTCGATTCGAATATCACGTGTAAAGATTTTACCCCTTCCGGTAAGTTCAATATAAGTGGACTCGATATCAGCCAAGGCAACCCCATCCACCGATTGGGCCTGAGAAAAATGAACCGCAGAAATCAGTAAAGACAAAACAAAGGGCAGAATTTTTAGCATCAATAGGTTCCTAGGAAAGTGAATTAACTTAAACTACGTCAGGTTAGCGATTTAGTTTTTGATTCAAATCCTTTCCACAAAAAAAAATTCAGAGTTCAAGTATCAAACTCAATTTCAAGAAAACAAGCCTACCTTAACATCAGCTAAGCGAGTGATTTTCATCATATTTTTCTTTTGGAAAAGGAGCTATCATCGTAGCATTAATCAAACAAAAGAAAATCATGTCCCCATCTACTCCACTTTCCACCGCCCAAACGGTCGCCTTAGTATTACTGCGTCTGTTTGTAGGATGGCATTTTCTTTATGAAGGCGTCATCAAATTTCACAGTCCATCTTGGACTTCCAAAGGCTACTTACTCAGTGCCACCTACCTAGAATCCTTCTTTACTTGGCTTGCCAGTGAATCCATGATTTTCATAGTCGATACGCTAAATATCACCGCACTTCTTTGGGTTGGAATAGCATTGATTCTCGGATTCAAAACTCGCTTTGCCAGTATGGTGGGCATCGGTTTACTCTTACTCTATTACTTTGCTCACCCTCCTTTTCCAAACTATCCGCAAGGAATCACCGAAGGAAGCTATTGGATAATTAATAAAAATCTAATTGAAGCGGCTGCGCTTCTGATCGTCTTTCTATTTCCAACTTCCAAAATTTTCGGTTTGGAAAGACTCTTTGTGAAATCAACCGTACCCACTCAACCCCTCTAAATCATGGCAACTGACAAAAGACTATTCTCCGGATTTTCCCGAAGGGATGTACTCAAAAGCCTAGCAGGTCTCCCTATCCTTGGGACAGTTTGGGCCGCTGGACTAAACACGGTCAATCAAACTCAACTGGAAAAGCACTATTTGCTCGAAAAACTCAACATCAAAGCCAGCCCTCCTCCTCCCTCTGGACCGATGAGTGGGGAGCCGCTTCGAGTGGGTTTAATTGGATTTGGGATTAGAGGGGAGCAACTGATGCGGGCCTTGGGATTTGCTACCCCGGAATGGATGGAGGAAATGGCCAAGGCTAGCGAAAAAGATCCAAATGATACCCGTTTGGCTGATTTTCAAGCTCAGGAGAACCTTAATGTAAAACTGACCGCCATCTGCGACATTTTTGATGTTCGTGCAGAAAAAGCGGTCCAAGCATTCAATCGAAATGGAAATTCCTGTACCCGATATAAAACTTACCAAGACCTAATCAACAGTGGCCAGGTGGATGCCATCATCATCGCTACACCAGACCATTGGCATGCGCCGATGTCCATTGCTGCGATCGAAGCTGGAGTTCATGCCTATGTCGAAAAACCGATGACGCATAGCATAGCAGAAACTTATACCCTTCGTGATGCTGTACGGCGAAATCCAAAATCTGTCTTTGCGGTTGGTCATCAGCATAGACAAACCCTAAGCTTCCTTACCGCTCAAGATGCAATTGCGAAAAATACCCTTGGACATGTGTCCCTAGTGGTCACTAATACGAACCGAAACGACGACAATGGCGCATGGCAATATCCAATTCACCCGGATGCCTCTCCGGAAACTATCGACTGGAATGCCTTTTTAGGAAATGCTCCCTTGGTGGAGTTCAACCCAGAGCATTTCTTTAGATGGAGAAAGTGGTGGGCCTACGGTTCTGGTTTATCAGGGGATTTACTCACCCATGATTACGACCGGATCAATTGTGTGCTAAACATGGGAATCCCAAAATATGTCACCGCTTCCGGTGGAGTCTATACCCATAGAGATGGTAGAAATGTACCAGATGTCATGCAAGTCAATATGGATTTCCCTGATTTCAGCACAGGATCCAGCCAGGAAAACGGAAAAGAAAAAGGAATGAGTTTGGTTTACAGTGCCACTTTGGGAAATCAATTTGACCGAGGGACGGTATTAATGGGCCACGATGCAAGCATGGAGCTAGGCAATACACTCACCATTTATGCAGATCCACGCTCCTCTCAATACAAAGAAATGATCACCGAAGGAAAAATCGACCCATCAGTTCCTATCTACCAATACGATCCCAGTGCGAATGGAGTGGATGCTGTTACCTCGGCCACTGCTAAATATTTCGCCAACAAAGGGTTGCTCTGGACCTATCGGGATGGAAAGCGAGTGGATTCCACTTTTCTTCACCTGCGGGAATGGTTGAGTTGTATCCGAAATGGAGGAGCTCCCAGTTGCGGAATCGCAGAGGGTTTCGAAGAAGCCATCACAGCACACATGGCAGGGCTTTCTTACAAAACAGGTCGAAAAATCGAATGGAACCCGAGCACCGAGCAAATCATGGCACTTCCTGGAGAGGACCTTGATGCGATTTTGTTGGATAACTCCGTAGTTGTATAATCCCCAATTTACCCAGGTCTTTCTATCCCCTATCGAATGAAAGGCTTGGGCTTTGGTTAATTTGGAAGAATACTAAAAATTTAAAGTGTATCCAAAAGTTGAATGATTTGGAAAATAATTTCAATTAAAACTAGTTCAAAGGGCATACTGAACTAAATACTTGTTCCGTTGATGGGTAAATGTCAAGACCTATGCAATTAAAATCAATCATCCCAATTGTTTTTTCTCTTCTGATCAGCAGTTCACTTGCCGCCCAAGTCAAAGACCACGCAGTCTATACCGAAGGAAAACTTTCTACCTTCCAAAAACGAAAACTCCGTCAAGAGCTTAGTCGCCAAGACGGTCTCTATATGGGAGTTCAAGCGGGACTTCGTAGACATCTCACTTCGAACGGAAATAATATTTATCTTCCGATTTCCGGAGAAATGGATGGAATCATTCAAGCAATCTATGGTCATCGGTTAGGCAAGGTATCCCTGGAAACCGGATTGGGTTTTAGTTGGCATAATTCAGAAATTCTTCACCAATTAGGTGCTCTTGAGCGATACATCCTTACCAAAGCCAATCTTAATTCCCTTTTTCTACCACTAGGAGTTCGCTACGATATTCCTGTTAATTCCAAAAACAATATTCGCATCGGTGCCCACACCTCGGGTAATCTAATCCTCCATACTACAAATAGACCCAGTAAAAACGGACCTTTCCCATACTATGGCACTTCACAGACAGAGGGGATTGCTGTTGATTTCCAAATAAACGAACCCCATTTCAAAAGTTTCTATAAACTAGGAATCCACTCAGAACTCCACCTATTTAAATCTTCTTTAGTGTCCCTTCAAGCCAGCCATGTCTTTTCGGCACCCACCTCACTTAGAAAAATCACTTATTCATGGACCGATGAAACACAATCCGGCAGTTTTTCAAATTCTATCCGAAAAGAGGGTTGGTTGGTAGAAGTAGCCTATAAGCTTCCCTTAACCATTTTAAATTTAGAGGATTAGATCAAATTTGAAATTCTACCCATAACTTCAATCGAATGAATTTGCCCTCGAAAGCCAATTAGGAAAATAAATTCAGCATGGTTTCCCGATCCATTCCTGCCAAAAGCCCCTCCCCTTCAGCAATGACTTCGTCTGCCAATTGAGTTTTGGTAGCTTTCAGGGCAATGATTTTCTCCTCAATACTTTCCTGACAGACCATTCGATACGCCATGACATGTTTTTCCTGTCCCATTCGATAGCAGCGATCGATGGCTTGATTCTCTACTGCTGGATTCCACCAAGGATCCACGATATAAACATAGTCAGCAGCAGTCAGATTGAGCCCAGTACCACCCGCTTTGAGACTAATTAAGAAAACCCGAATCTCATCATCTGATTGAAACTTGGATACCTCCTTTTCTCGTTCTTTTAGTGAAGTCTTGCCATCCAGATACGCATATGAAATCCCAGATTGTTGAAGTTCATTTTGAATTAAACCTAGCATTTTTACAAACTGACTAAACACTAATATTTTATGATTCCCAGTCTTTTCCAAAATATGCTCTTTGAGCACCTCAATTTTTGAACTGGAAAGATGATTAGATTCACCGATTAACCTGGGAGAATCACAAATCTGACGGAGTTTAGTCAAGCCCTCCAATACAAACATTTTAGACTGATTTTCCCCTTCTTCATCAAATTTTTTTAATAGAAACTCCCGATAACGCGCCTTATATGCTTCATATATTTTGCGCTGCTCTGCACCCATTTCACAAAAAAGAAATTCCTCCATTTTTTCTGGGAGCTCGGTTAGGACTTCCTTCTTGGTCCTTCTCAATACAAAAGGAATAATTTGCTTCTTTAAGGCTTGAGTAACTTCCTGCTCTCCTTTTTTTATCGGCAGCAGATAATTTTCCTTAAAGTGCCCAAAGGTTTTGAAAAAACCCGGATTGGTGAAATTCATTTGGGCAAAAAGTTCATGAATTCCGTTTTCAATGGGCGTACCGGTCAAAGCCAAACGCTGCTTTCCTTTCAGCTTCAGCAAGGCTTTGTACCGAAGTGAAGAAGTATTTTTGATCGCTTGTGACTCATCTGCGACGATTAAGTCGAGCTCCAGTTGGCTCAATATTTCCAAATCATTGATGACCAATCCATAACTGGTAATCACCAATTGGTGTTTGGAAAGTTCCTCCACGGTATCGTAGCGTTCTCCATGGTGAATAAAATAATCTAGGTGAGGGGCAAACCGATCAAGCTCTTTTTTCCAATTAAAAATCAGCGTGGTCGGAACGACAATCAATCCGCGAAAACTGGTATTTTCATCGGCAAGTTGGGTCAATAAAGCAATCACTTGTAGCGTTTTGCCCAATCCCATATCATCGGCCAAGATGCCACCCCAGCCAAATTCTCTAAGAAAATTAAACCATTCCAAACCAGATTTTTGGTAAGCTCGGAGCTCTGCTTGTAATTTATCGGGAACTTGAATCTTAGGCAAGCCCGTAAATTCTTTCATTTTATTCTTCTTGGACTCAATTTCTGCCATTACCTCTGCAAACCCTTCGCTTTCTTCAAAGTCCTCCAGCAGCATAAAATGGATTTTAGAAAGCTTCACTCCCTGTTCCGTCTCTTCTCCAGCGCGGAGAAGTCTAAAGACCTTTTTCATCCATTCTTGGGGAACCTTTCCTAGGCTACCATCTTCCAGCTGGATATACGATACCCCGTCCTGCCAAGCTCTTTTCAGTTTTTTAAATGGAACTTTCTCCTTTCCATAATTCACGTCAATCTGAGTATCAAACCAATCTTGACCCGAACTGACCTGCATAGAAACAGTGGCCTCAAAAGGAGAATAACGCTTAATATTTAAATTCTCTGTACCAAAAACTTTCACTCCCCGCTCAGAAAGCTGGCCAAAAGCTTCCAAAAACCAAGTTCCTGAAGCGAAATCTACCCCTTTAATCGTGAAACTGTGAAGTGGTCTACTCCCCAAAAAATGGGGATGTAAACCCTGGATAAAGTCTAAGAAATCATTTTCTGCATCCTGATTTCGCTCCATCACAAAACCCGTCTCCTGATCGAGCATCAACTCAGAACTTAATGGGTTGACCCAAAAGTCTTCACCATATCGAATAATGGGTTTCAAAGCTATGAGTCCACCTGCTTGAGAAAAGTAGAGTTGTTCTTCAATTTTCAACTCCCCAACCTCAAAATTCACAAAGGCTGACTCGTCCTGAAATGGCAAGTGACGACTCAACGGATGGATCACTTTCTTAAATATCAAAGGAAGATCTTCTTCAACAAACCGTAGGGGAATCAAAGGACGGAGTATCTCCATTCCTTTTAGATGGGAATAATTTCTTAAAAAAAGCAGCTTTTTATTATCCACTAGACCAATTCCATTTCCGAATTTGAATGGAGGGTCACTTTGACTTAAATCAAATTCTTTCTCCTCCGTACTCATGATGAGTTTGAGTTCATAAAGTTTCCCTTTTTGAGTCAGCTTCATTGCTGCATTCACTTCTTCGATTTCTAAGGGGCCTTCCAAGTCCCGTTTGGAAAAATTTTTGCGTAGCTCATAAGTCAAATGCCGAAAAACAGAAACCTTTCCATGAATGCGATCCACTAGGGAGGTGAGTGATTTCCAAAGGGCTTCTTTATCTCCATCAATCCTAGAATTGATTGAATCCACCAGTAACAGTAAAGACTCTACCCCTTCTTGAGATTTCAATCTGGGATCAAATGGATCTCTAAGGACATCCAGCCGAGTTTCGATTCCAGTTGGGTCATACTTTTTGGGTTTTCCGATAATTGGAATTACACCGGCAAATTCTGACTGAAATCCCAGCTGAAAAACTATCCCAAGATTGTAAAGTCCAACCTCCTTGGTGATAGGTGTCTCCTCTATTGTAGTAGGGTAAGCTGACAGCGGATCTTGATTGAATGCTTTTAATTTTGCCAAAATACTTTCTGCACTCCTCAATCCAGAAAGTGATCCTGAAAAATTATAATCAATTTTATTATCCCTGAAGATAAAATCAACTTGTTCCAAGTCCTCGTTTGTCGGCGAATCGAACCCTAATGACTTTAGTTTATCTTTTCTAGCATCTTTTCTTAAGGACTCTGTCAAAAACCGATAATCTTGATAAGTTTCTCCAAAGCGTTCTTTCAAAAAGACATAAATAGCCGGTATAACCTGAGAATACCTTTCCGTAAAAGTTAATTTTAATACTCCGATTCTTTCATCATACTGAACTACAACCTCCACAGGATAAAACTGCGATTCTAAAGCATACCTGATTCCATCCGGCCTAAACTGAATTTGGTAAATTCTGTGATTCGCCTCTTTTTCAAATGAAGGTAATAGCTCTGCTATTTTTGAAAGTTCATTCTTTTCAACATTGAACTCGGTAGGGTATACAGCTATTTCTTTTCCTTTTGGCTTAGCTTTAAATTCTGTGGATCCCCAAAAACCCAACTGGGGGTCATTGACTTCCATATTGAAGAGATAAATCATGGCCGCTGCCACATGTTTACACTTAGCATGATCCCCAAAATAAGGGCAATCACAAAAGGTGTCTTCGTAAAAACTCGGAGTTTTTCGGGGATTGTCTAGATCTAGTGTAAGATCAACGCTGTATTCATTTCCTGAGCTCCCCTCCACTAGAAAGCCAAAATCCTCATAGGGATATTCATCCTCCTCTTCTTCAAGCAAATCGACTTGACCTCTAAAATAAATATTTTCTCCCCTTTCCATTAAAATATTGGGATACTTACTGATCAATCGATTGAGAAGCTGACTTTGATTTGGGGTTAAAAATGCCATGACTAGGTAGTATGAAATGATTGGTTAAAATTAAGTAGTAAAAATAAAGGAGCCTATAAAAAAATATGATTGACAGTAATTGTCAAATAATTAATTTCATTACCATATTTCATTTCAACGACAAAACACCATAATTCCCTACCTTCGTTTAGAACCAGAACTTTCCAAAACATGAAGTCTATTCTTTTTTTCCTCATGCTAACCCTTTTCCCCTTTCTTGGCTGGTCACAAACTGTCTGCACCCCAGAATCTAGGATTAGATTGGATCAAGCCTTGGAATTACTACCCAGTTTTGATTCAAAAACACAATCCATAAATGAACTGATCGTCGAAATTGGAAAAAGCTTTAAAGGTACCCCTTATGTAGAAAAAACATTGGAAATCCCCGGTCCTGAGCAATTGGTAATAGATCTTCAAGGTCTTGATTGCACGACTTATCTGGAAACTGTAGTGACCCTAGCTCGAATGGCTCAGCGTGGCGAAAATGATTACACGATCTTCGAAAATGAATTGGAATACATCCGCTATCGAGAAGGAGTGAATCAGGGCTATCCCTCGCGATTGCATTACTTCTCGGATTGGATCGCGATGAATGCGGAAAAGGGAATTTTGCAAGACAAGACCAAAGAAATTGGTGGAGTTATTTACCCAAATAAGCCCACCTTTATGACCGAGAATCCACAGTTTTACCCCCAGCTCAGCAATCGAGAAAACATGGAGCAATTGCAAAATATTGAAGCCTCTATTCGTATTCGAGACTTTTATTTCATCCCAAAAGATCAAATTAGCTTAATTGAAAGTCAACTCCAGCCGGGAGACCTAATAGCTATCACCACCTCCATCTCTAATTTAGATATGGTCCATGTGGGATTTGCCATTGAGCAAAATGGCAGAATTCACCTCATGCATGCCAGCTCGGCCAATAAAGAAGTGGAGATCTCCGAAAAGCCACTCCACGATTATTTAGCTGGAAATCGAAGCCAATCCGGAATTATGGTAGCGAGATTAATTCCTGCTTTAGCGAATTAAGCAAAAAATCGGCGTTTTAAAATTCCTGCTCACCAAACTCACTTTTGACAAATTTCGCACGATTTTTACCTCCATTGATCGAATAGGTCAAATTAAGAATGATCCTATCAACTTCATAAATGTAATTTGTAGTTGTAAAGAAATCTTGAGGTCTAAATGTGGTGATTCGCTGTTCATTTGATCTTAATAAGCCCAAATCCATATGTTGCCAAAGAACCGTGGCAGTCAACTTTCCTTCCATCCAGGATCTTTTTACTGATAGATTGGGACTGTAAAAGCGACCATCCTCACCTTGGGCAGTCACTCGAGCTGAGAGGTAATTTAAATTGGTTTGAATCACCCAATTCTTGGGTAGGGTAAAGGTAGAAGTAAAATTGGAAGAAAAGACCCACGTCTTGGTTTGGATGGGTTGCTTATCAAAGCTTCCCGAAATGGAATATTGGTAGGCATTCAATCCGGCAAAAAGCTTCCACCACGAAGCTGGATAAATCTCCAATCCTGAATCAAAACCAAACGATTTTGCTGTTCCTACATTGGAATAAATGCGATTTAGAATCGTATCAGTATAAACGGTATTCACCCGGTTAACCAGATTCTTGATTCGGCTGTGATAGGCTGTCAAGTAAAAGGAATTGTCTTCCCAGTTTTTGATCACACCTAGGTCCACTAGATTGATAAATTCAGGCAATAAATTCGGATCTCCCTGTTCCAAAGTTTCACTATGCTCGCGTTCGGGAAATGGATTCATTTTGAATGTGGTGGTTCGCTCCACCCGTTGGGTAAAATTGGCTTTGATCTGGAGTCCTTCATTCATCTGAAAGGCGAGATTTCCACTTAAAAATGGACGAATAAAATCATATGGGTAAAGGGAATCCAGCGTTCCAGCTTTGTCTTTCAAGCGTAAATTCCGATTCATAAATTCAGTTCGAATACCCAATCCATAATTCCATTTTTGCTTTTTTCCGTCCAGTTGCACATATCCCGCATGAATGTCTCGGTTAAGATTCACCTCACTGGAAAACTCCGGCAACAACTCAAAAATCCCCGTTTCCAGATTTTGTCGTTCATACACAAAATCCCCTCGATGATCTAGGCTCCTTAGCTGATAACCCGCTTGAAACTGCCCAATTTTTGAAGGCTTAAAATGGTAATCCATGTTGACCCGAAAACCATTCAAAGGGTTATTATTGGTATTCAATTCATTTTGGTATACAAGATCCGTATCCGGAAAACCTAAATTCCAGTTGATTGTTGGCCCACCTAAAAGTGTATACTCCAATAAAATCGAAGCAGTTAAACTGGCTCCATTTCCAAAGTTTCGGGTGTAGTCCAAACTCCCAAGGGCAAAATCACCTCGCCTATTTTGATCATTCGCGTTGAAATACTGCATCGTATAAATCCGATCAGCTCCTACTATCGCATGATTATCAAAATACACAATATCGGCCGTTCGAAGCCGATCTCTTACTCCCCCATAAAAACCCAAACTAAAGGAATTGGCTTCGTTTGGATTAAATCCTACCGTAAATCTTCCTGAGTAATTTTTTTCATCAAAACTCCGCTCCCCTTCAGATGGAAAAAAGGTCGTGGTATCTCCATCGACCGTGAAAACCTCTCCTACTCTTCTTCCCGATTGATCATTTCGCTGGTAACTTGCTCCCAACGAGAAATCCCATTTTCCTGCCACATAGTAAAGGTTGAAATCTCCTCCGAATCTTTTTGGTTGAGCTTTATTATCGTAATTCTCAATAGAAGGCACGCCAAGTCGCCCGTTAAACTGGACGAAAAGACCGTCGGTTGCACCTTTTTTGGTTGTGATGTTAATCATTCCACCCTTTCCTTCGGAATCATATTTTGCTGAGGGGGAAGAAATCCATTCCACTTTCTCAATGCTGTTGGCGGGGAGCTGACTTAAAATCATCAGGGGATCTGACTGAACTGGCTTTCCATTGATCATCACGACAAACCCTGAACTTCCACGAATCGTCAATCCACTCTCAGGAGTCATCGTAATACCCGGAAGATTTTGAAGAAGATCTGATGCCGTCCCACCTCTGGCAGATTCAAAGCTTTCGGCTGAATAGGATTGCTTATCCAACCTAAAATCAGAGGTAATTTGCTGTCCTTGGACCTCCACTCCGTCGAGTACTTTTTGATCAGGTTCCAAGAAAATAAACCCAATATCCAGCAATGAGCCACCATGAAGCTGTAGATCACTAATTTCTTTGGTCTTATACCCAATAAAGGTAATTCGTAAAAAGTACGGGCCTTCTTTGATGTTGAGGATTTCAAAAACTCCATTCCTATCAGTAATAGTACCATCCACCAAACTACTGTCAGCTTGATCAAAAAGTGCAATCGAAGCAAACTCAAGGGGAACTTCACTTCCTACCTCTCCCACTTCCCCTTTAATTCCTTGACCTTTCAATGAGATTGAAAAGAAATAAACTAAAATAATAAGAATAAATTGGAATCGTTTCATGATGCAAATTGTGAATACTATTTGGATTACGTTTTCCATTGGTAAAAAACTAAAAAGCATCAAAATCAGGCTTTTGTTTGAACGGTCAAAAAGAAGTTGATTTTTACACTTCACTTCTCGTAAATAAAATCTTTTCAAAATCCTCCCTTTTCTTTCCAGTGAAAAATTATTTTTTCTTCCCTACTAGATTTCCCGCTTATCCCATTCAAATTGGTATTTTAATTCGAAGTAAGTATTTTCTAAAATCGAAACCCAAAAACCTATGAAAACCAAAATCTTCACCCTTTTCCTTTCTCTGTTTGTTTTCCAATTTGGAATAGCCCAAGAAAAGCCCCTTCGAATTCTTATGATTGGAGCTCATCCCGACGATTGCGATATCAAATCTGGAGGAACAGCCGCTCTTTTTTCCCAACTCGGTCATGAAGTCAAGTTTCTTTCCCTCACCAACGGAGATGCCGGACACATGGAAATGGGAGGTGGGATGCTAGCGGTACGCCGAATGGCAGAAACTCAGCAAGTCGCCCAAAGACTAGGCATTACCTATGAAGTTATGGACCATCACGATGGAGAACTGATGCCTACCTTGGAAATCCGCAAAGCTGTCATCCGCAAAATCCGTGAATGGGAGGCCGATGTAGTGATCTCTCATCGAACCAATGACTATCATCCTGACCACCGCTACACAGGGGTATTGGTTCAGGATGCTGCCTTTATGGTGGGTGTCCCCAATATTGCTTCAGATACCCCTCCCCTTCGCAAAAACCCGGTTTTCTTATACTATCAGGATCATTTTCAAAAACCCAATCCCTTTTCACCGGATATCGCCATCGACATTACCTCGGTGATTGATCAAAAAATCTATGCGCTGGATGCCCATGTATCCCAGTTTTACGAATGGCTTCCATGGATATCAAATGACCCAGATGAAATCCCCAACGATAAAGAAGAACGAATCCAATGGCTCAAATCCAAGCGGGCTTTGTCGCCCAACCCAACCGTCAAAGCCGCTTTGGAAAAATGGTATGGAAGCGAAGCCGCGGATAAAGCTCAATTTGCCGAGGCTTTCGAGATCTGCGAATACGGCAGCCAACCCAACGAAGCAGAAATTAAGCGCTTATTTCCCATGTTGGGAAAGTCCAAAAACTAACCTAAAAAAATTATTCCAAAACCGTAGCAATCACCCGAAGTGGTCCCCCGCTTCCTCCTTTGATTTTCATGGGAAGGGCCACTACATAAATCCCTTTTTCGGGTAATTGATCTAGATTGGCGAGATTTTCAAAACCTGGAATCTGTGCTTCCATCAAGGCTTGATGTGCGGCAAAATCTTTGGACTGTCCATAATCCAAACTTGGAGTATCCAATCCTACAGCTTTAATTTTGCGGTTTTTGACAAGCCAAGTAGCTAATTCGGGATCTATCCCCGGAAAATGTAATTCAGGAATGGCTCCTTCTCCTGTTTTTGCAGTACCGAAATAGCCTTCTCGATCAGGATAAAACTGTCCATAACCCGTTCGAAACAAAACCATGGCATGGTCGGGAATTTGCCCAAACTTCTTTTCCCAATTCAAAACGGCTGCCGTATCAATCAAGTAATCCCGATTTTCAAATGCCTGCACACGAACATCAATCAGAACCGCTTGGCCAGTCAATTTGGATAGCGCAAGCTCATCGACCGTTTCTCCATTTTCGTAAAAATGAATGGGTGCATCCAAATGCGTTCCTCCATGCTCTGGAGTTAAAAGGGTATAGGAGGAATAATAATAGCCCAAATCGGTTACTCCGGCGGCATCTTCCCGCAACTGAAAGCCATCCGGATTATTTGGCCAATAAAGTGTCGTCGAATCAAACGAATAACTCAAATCAATCCATTCGACCTCAGCCAAAGGAAATCCCTTGACCTCCTTTTCCACTTCCTGATTTTGACAAGAAATCAATATAATTAAGCCTGCACCCCTTATCAGCTGGGAATATTTCTTGATTGAATTCATCATCAATGTGTTAAAATTTGAAATAAGGTAAAAAAGGAAACCCAAATAACCAGGTCTGATTAAGGGTTCCTATCTTTTTGGGATTCAAATGGTAACTTACCGCATCTTCAATACCGATAGGTAGAAATCCGGATCTACCACCAAATCAGCTTGATTTCTCACCTTCATTTCTTGCCACTCGGTGCTGGGTTTCAATCTGATTTTCTCCTCCCCAATCCTGACATCCACTGGCATTTCAAAAGCTGGGACAGTGCCGTTCCAGCGGTAATGAAGTCTGCTTTCTTCGGTGAAATAATACTCCAAGACCGGAATCCTACTCGTTCTCAAGTACTGATCAAAAAAGGGCTTCAAATCCATCCCTGCCTGTTGAGCCATATACTCCTCCACTTGTCTTGTAGTGACTGTTTGATGATAAAATTCCGAATTCAACCCTCGAAGAATACTGCGCCATTTTTCATCGTCTGCAATCACTTCTCGTAGCGTATTGAGCAGATTCCCTCCTTTGTAATACATGTCTCCCGAACCCCGACGATTAATACCATAAATTCCAATAATTGGACTTTGATTGGCAATGTTCATTCGCGTCCCGCGTACATATTCCTGCCCCGCTTCTTTTCCATAAAAATACTCCAGAAATAAGCTTTCGGAGTAATTGGTAAAGCTCTCGTGAATCCACATATCGGCAACATCCTGATACGTAATATTATTGGCAAACCACTCGTGCCCCGCCTCATGGATGATGATAAAATCAAATTTCAGCCCCCAACCCGTTCCGCTCAAATCCCGACCCAAATACCCATTTTGATAGCCATTGCCATACGTGACGGCACTCTGATGTTCCATTCCTAAATAAGGCACTTCAATGAGTTTAAAGCCGTCTTCGTAAAAAGGATAGGGACCAAACCAATGCTCAAAGGCTTCCATCATCCGCGTAGCATCCTGAAACTGCTTCTTGGCTTTCTCCAAATTGTCCCGCAAGACATAATAATCCATGGTGAGCGTCCCTTTTTCACCTTCATATTCTTCATCAAAATGCACATAATCCCCAATACTGATATTGACACCGTAATCATTAATGGGGTTGGAAACTAACCAATGGTAGGTCTTGGTCTTTTCATTTTCTTCCATCTCGATCAAACGGCCATTGGATACATCCATGAGATCCTTGGGTACGGTCACCGAAATCATCATACTATCCACTTCATCAGCGGGATGATCCTTGCTTGGCCACCAAATACTGGAACCAATCCCTTGATTTGAGTTGGCAATCAGGTGCTTTCCATTGGAATCCTTTTGCCAGGTAATTCCTCCATCCCAAGGAGGCCTAACAGCTACCTTGGGCTTTCCTTGGTAGAAAATCTCAAGCTCATTGAAAGCTCCTTTTTCTTGGTTTTTCTGTAGAGAAATAAAATGTGCTGCTCCTTCCCGCTTAAAGGAAAGTTCCATCCCGTCTTGTTTGACCGAGGTAATCTCCATAGGCTCCTGCAGATCAATCTGAAGGATCTGAGACGGCTTTTTGACTCGGTAACGGACGAGGTTTTTTCCTTTGATGGACTGCTCTTCGGGAAAAACCTCCACCGAAAGATGGTAATAATTCAAATCCCACCATTCCCGTTCGGGCGTGATACTTCCCCGAAGTGTATCGGCCCTAGTGGGGAGGTTTTGGGCAAATCCGATTTCAACCCAAAGGGTTATCAAGAAAATTGAAAGTACAACTCGTGTTTTTTTCATAGAAGTCAATTGCTTTTACATGTTGATCTGAGCTCAAATCAAGTTGACCAATTTTTGACCTGAACTCAGGGCATTTTTTCTGGAATTAAGACAAATTCTTTCCCATGACTAGTTTGTAGAACCCCTGAGCAAACCCCATCGATATTAATATCAAAGGGTTTGCTTTCTTATTGCTTAGATCTAAAATTTTGATTCCATACCTTAATCATCGCCAGTAACCAATCACCTTCCTCCGGGAGGACAATGCTTTTTCAAATAATCAGTGTACAATTTTTTCAAATGGGCATTCGTTCCCTCCCCCTCAGAAATGGAATGTGATCGGTTGGGATAAGGCATAAATTGGAAAATTTTGCCATGTTTGATGAGTTCATTCACCAGCATATCCGCATTGGCATAATGCACATTGTCATCGGCAGTGCCATGGATATAAAGGAGATTTCCTTCCAAATTCTTCGCATGTGTGATCGGGGAGCCTGCCACAAAATCCTCCAAGTTCTCCTCTGGCAAACCCATGTAGCGCTCCTGATAGATATTATCATAAGTCAACTGATTGGCTACAGCAGCAATGGAAATGCCTGTTTTATAAATTTCAGGATACTGAAATAGCAGATTCAAAGTAGCCGAGCCCCCACCAGACCAACCCCAAACAGCCACGCGCTCTGGGTCCACGTAATCCCATGCTAAGATTTGCTTTGCCGCTGCTGCTTGATCAGCAATATTTAAGCGACCAATTTTCCGATAGATACTTTTTCGCCAAGCTCTTCCCTTTGGAGCGGGAGTTCCCCGATTATCAATCGAAATATAGAGGTAGCCATCCCTTGCCATGTCACCATTATAAAGTCTGTTTCGCCCCACTCCATAGGTGTCTTTGACATTGGCACCCCAGGGTTCAGTGTACACGTAGAAGACTACCGGATATTTTTTTGTTAGATCAAAATCAATCGGTTTGACCATCCAACCGTCCATTTCTGTCCCATCACCGGTTTTTATTTTAAAAAACTCCACCTTCTTTTCCTCCTGGTTTTTCGAAACATGAGCTGCAATACTCTGGCCCTCGTCTAAAGGTTTATGATTAGGAAGGCTGATCCATTCTGCCAACGGGCGAGTATGGGAGTTTTGAAATTGATGAAAAGCATACTTTCCACTTGGGGAAACCAGATAAGTATGGGTGCCTTCCAAAGCATCCGGCGTGATTTTTTCGGCTTTCCCCTTCCCGTCCAATCGCGCAGCATACAGGTATTTCTGTGTGGCATTTTCAGGAGAAGCATGAAAATAAATCCGATTGTTCTGCTCATCCACATGAAGTAAATTGATCACATCGTAAGTTCCTGGAGTGATCAGAGTTTCTTCCCCATCCAAGCCAATTCGATACAGTTGCCTCCAGCCTCCTTTTTCACTAAACCATAAAAATTCCTTTCGATTATTAATCCATTGGAATTCATGTCTGAAAGTTAACGCATACACATTTTCCCAGCTTGAAAGTACATCAATCCAGGCCTCATCCTCTTCCTCAAAAATGACTGTTGCTTCATTTTTTAAAATAGCTACAGCAAAAATTTTGGACTGATTTTGCTTGCGATTGAGCTGCTGTAGCAAAAGTAAATCCGGGGAATTCCATTCCATTCGAGGCAAATAATGCTGGGCAGGATCTCCTGGAATATTCAGCCAAGTAAGGTCTTGATTTTCCAATTCAATTACTCCTATTTTTGCAGGAGAAGGAGATTCTCCAACTTTAGGATATTCTACCGGAATGATTTGAGAATAGACCGAATCGGTATTATTGACCATGTAAAAATCCCGAATCTGATTGGCATCAAGCTGCCAAAAGGCAATCCGTTTTCCATCCGGACTCCATTGAAATCCATCCCTTGAGGCAAACTCCTCCTCATAGGCCCAATCGAAGGTTCCGTTGATTAATTTCCGGTTACCGTCAAAGGTCAATTGAGTAATTTTACCCATTGCTAAATCTTCCACATAAAGATTGAACTCGCTGACAAAGGCGACTTTCCTTGCATCAGGAGAAAATTTTGCAAAACGCAAGGAAGCTGCTGGGAGTCCTTTACCCACTTGCTGTAGGTTTTTACTTTCCAAATCCAATACCCAATAATCACCTTGAGTATCAAGTCTCCAAACTCGTTTGGTATGGGTATAAATCAGAAGCTTCTTACCGTCTTCGGAAAAAGTAAAATCCCGAATATTCAGCGTTTGATTGGCTTCAGTTTTTAGGTCTGCAGCACTCACCACCAGCTGAGAATCTTGATCAGGTAGTTCTATTCGAACAATTTGATTGGATTGAATTTGAAAATACTTGTCTTGGGAACTATGCCATTTAATGGACTGGGCCTGTGCAGCTCCTAAAAAAGCGAAGATTAATAGGAATAGGGAGAGCAGGAATTTGGTTAGGACATTTTGCATAGGGGTAAGATAGCTGAAAATGTTTTTGGTTAAAATTTAATTCCTGTGGAATTCCATTTTTCAAGCCCTTCCTAAGAATTTTCTTAATTTCAAAAAATAAATCCTTGTCCTATGTCAAAAACAAATCTTCTTTCTAGAATCGGTCAATCAGCTTCCCAAAATCCCATGAGAGTAGACTTGGAGTTGTTTTACGAAGCTGAAAAAGATCAATTTCACCCCACCAATAATCCAGAAGGAAAAATCGCCATGAATATCGCCGAGAACCACATGGCCTGGGATATGCTTCGTGAACGGATCCAACGCGTCACCCGAGAAAATGATATCCCGGAGTGGGTTGCGAGCTATACCGATCCGGCTGGGGCTCCAAGTTTTCGAGAAGCTACCGCTGCATTTTTATCCAAATTTTTGACTAAATCCCCTTTGCCAGCCGAATCGCTTGCTTTCTCCGGGGGGGCCACTTCGGTGATCGAAATGACCGCCTTTTTACTCGGAAATCCCGGAGATACGGCTGTTATTCCTGCCCCAGCCTATCCTGTTTACTCCGGGGACCTGGGCGCCTTACCCGGTCTGAAGCGCTATGATTTGCAAACTGACCAATCCTGGAGTGAGCTCAATTCAGGTGTTTCCATTTCTCCGGAACTGCTTCAAAAAGCAAAAGATGAAATCGAGGCGAGTGGAAGTACTTTTCGTATGCTGATTCTTACCAGCCCAGACAATCCTACCGGAATGATTTACGATCAATCTCAACTGGAAACGCTTGCAGATTGGTGTGAGCAACATGAAGTTCATCTTATCGTCAATGAAATTTATGGACTTTCGCAAATTGACATTTCCCATCCTGAACTCCAGCAGGATCACCCTCAGCCCCTCAGATTCACATCTTTTGGTAAACTGATGGCTAAGCGAAATAGTCCTTGGCTTCATCTCTGGTATTCTTTTTCCAAGGATTTGGGAATTTCTGGTTTTCGCATTGGACTTCTTCACTCCTATCACCAAGAGTTAATCACCGGCTACCGAAACGTAGGGCTCGGACATTCCATTTCCAACTATACTCAGTGGGTTATGCAGGAAGTACTCAAAGATGTTGCCTTTATGGAGTACTTTATCCAATTAAGCCAAGAACGGCTAACCGAGTCCTATCTTATCGTAGTGAAGTCCCTTCGAAAAAATAATATTCCCTATCAAGCCTCTTACGGGAGTCTTTTTGTATGGATGGACCTGTTCCAATTTTTAAAGGATCAGTCTGAAACATCAGAACAGGAGCTTTGGCTAAAAATATATCAAGAAACAGGAATATTACTGACTCCAGCTCATGGGTTTGGACACCAAAAAAAGGGACTCTTCCGCATGGTCATCACAGGAGTTGATGAGCTGACCTTGAAGGAGGCCATGAAAAGATTGACGCAGTTCTTTGAAAGCCCTTCCTACTAGTATCATGAGCTCAGATTCACCATTTCACCATCTTTTTGAGTTTTTCAATCAAATCCATCCCTTAAATTCAGATTCCAAAAAGGCGATCGAATCCATTAGCTCGATCGTCACCATTGCAAAAAATCAAGATCTCCAACCCATTGGTGCCACCTGTAAAACCATTTATTTTGTCAAAAAAGGACTGGCCAGAATCTACTATTACAAAGATGGAATTGACGTCACCGAGTATTTTGCTTTTGAAAATGATCTCATTATCCGTGCTGAGAGTCTTTTCACGGGCAAGCCCAGCCAAAAGGCCATTCAGGCGGTAGAGCAAACTGAATTTGTAGGAATTTCCTCCGACTTGCTTTTTGGTCTTTTTGATACTTTACCCGATCTGGAACGGCTATTTCGCAAAATTACCGAATTGGCTTATGTAAATACTTTAAATCGAATCGAAAGCATACAATTTCACCCTGCCGAGGAACGCTATCATAGGCTATTGGAAGAAAACCCCGAGTTTATCCAACGCATTCCATTGAAACACATCGCTTCCTATTTAGGAATTACCCAGGTGAGTTTGAGTCGCATCCGGGGTCAGAAAAATTAATTTCTCCAACCCAAATCCAACCTTTTTTAACATTTGTAAAAGGATAAACTTTTTGCGAAACGGACCTTTGTAAAAAAAGAACACCTTACATGTCCTCTGCAAAACTAGGCCTTCGTGAAAACCTTAACCAGTTCATCTTACTGATCATCGTCAATGCTTTCGTTGGAGCAATGGTTGGTCTGGAGCGGTCTATTTTTCCTGAATTTGCCAGGGAAATCTTTGGAATTACCTCCTCTGCAGCGGTCTTATCTTTCATTACGGCTTTTGGCATCAGTAAGGCTATCAGTAATTATTTCACCGGCAAACTGGCCAATCAATGGGGAAGAAAAAACCTTTTGATTATGGGATGGATCATTGCGCTGCCCATTCCTTTACTATTGCTGTATACTCAGTCTTGGAACCTGGTCATTTTTGCCAATGTCCTGCTTGGAATCAGTCAAGGTTTGACCTGGAGTAGTACTGTAGTGATGAAAATTGACCTTGTGGGAGAGAAAAATCGGGGATTGGCAATGGGATTGAATGAGTTTGCGGGATATTTGTCGGTAGGATTAATCGCATTTTTCACGGCCTACCTAGCCAGTCATTACGGTCTCCGACCTTATCCTTTTTTGTTGGGATTGGGAATCGCAATTATCGGTTTGATCCTTTCCATCTTTTGGGTCAAGGACACACGTAAATTTGTCCAAAAAGAACGAGAAAACACCAAACAGCCCGAATTAAAGGGGGTTTTTATGCAGACCACGTTTTTCAACAAAACCTTAAGTTCCATCACTCAAGCCGGGTTGATCAATAACCTCAACGACGGGATGATTTGGGGATTACTGCCCATACTTTTGATGAGTAAAGAAATTAATCTGGAAATGGTCGGTATCATCACTGCAATTTACCCTGCTGTATGGGGTTTTGGCCAATTATTCACCGGGAAAATGGCCGATCTCTATTCCAAAAAAAATCTGCTATTCATTGGAATGTTGGCGCAGGGACTCGCGATTTTATTGATTCCTTCTCAAGGAAGTAACTTCGGATTTATTGCAATCTCAGTTGTACTTGGTCTTGGCACTGCACTAGTTTACCCCACTTTTATGGCGGCCATTGCCGATGCGACCAGTCCTGTACAGCGAGCCGAAAGTATCGGCACCTTTCGACTTTGGAGAGATTTGGGCTATGCAATAGGGGCAATACTTTCCGGTGTAGTTGCGGATTCCTTAGGGATTAATTGGGCCATAGCGCTTATCGGGGTATTGACTGTGCTTTCAGCAGTCCTTATTCAGTTCCGAATGCCAAAAAACTTAAAATCAGAGAATTAAGCTGATTTGAAACAATTGAATTTCCCCTTGTTTTGATTGAGTAAAACATCTTCTATCTTTACATCGATAATTTAATATACCATCGACCATGAAAAAACTAAAATCAATCTTTATGATGCTTGCTTTGGCTAGCTTCATTTTAGGAACAGGCCTTTCTTCTTGCGGAGGCAAAAAAGCGGATTCTACCGAAGAAGCAACAGAGGCTCCAGCAGAAGAATCTTCTGAGCACCCTAAAGAAGCAGGAGAACATCCCACTGAAGGAGACAGCAGCGAACATCCAACAGAAGGTGGAGAGCATCCAAGCAACTAATTAAAAATTAAAGGCCGCAAAATTAAATTTGCGGCCTTTGTTTTATTCGGTAAACACATTTCAGAATTGGAAAATCACCCAACTTTAACTATTCGCTTTTCTCATAAATGAAAACCTGGAATTTACTTTTACCTCTTCCCCATCGATCTCCAAATACGGATACGCAATAAAATTAATCGGTCCTGAAGCAGGCCCGGGGCTGACTTGAAGGTCCCTTCCCCTACTTAACTCTATCCGATTGGCAGGATGCCGTCCAAAATAATACGTGGCTAAAGCTGTGTATTTATTCGCCTCGGAAATATCTACCGGCCACCATTTCCCATCGGCATAAAACTCCGCCCAGCAATGATATCCATCAATTCCTCCTTCGTTTCGGTCAGAAGGAATGGAAGCCCCAATGGAAAATTTGGCAGGAATCCCGACCGAACGAGCCAGGGAAATAAAGAAGCTGTGAAATTCAGTACAATTTCCTGTCTTCGAATCACAAGCATAGTTGGAATCTCCTTTCCCAAAATCCCCAAATTTCATGTAACGCATATTATCGATAATGTAATCGTATAGTGCGCGTGCCTGGACCAAATGACTGTCGTTGATTTTTTCGCCCAAAGCCTCCTTGGCGATCTCCTCAAATCGTCCTCCTTTGGGCATCAAAATATTGGAAGCCAAATACACATCAGGGTCGGGAGCGCTCGCTTCGTAAGGTCCTTTTTCCTTTCGTTTGACCGAATAGACGATTTCAAGTTCTTTACCACTATCCTCCGGTCCTAATTCCATAAATAATAACTTATTATCGAAAACCTGGTCTTTTAGATTTTGCTGTTTGCCGGGAACAGTAATGGATTCAATTTTAACTTCCTGAAAATCATCCGTCTCAGCCAGAGGCACCCACATTTTAGCCGGACCATCTAATGGAGGAACTGAGGCAGTATAGTAAAATTCAAAGGAATCTTCCCCTTCAATCACTCCCAAAAGTGTATTATTTGATTCTTCTAATGCCACGCGATACCAGGTTTTATCTTCTTTATTTTGCTTCCAACTGTAAAAAGGTTTTCCATTCAATTTGTGAACCGAGGTGCGGGTAACGTCCATAGCTCCCGGAGTTCCTTCCATGAAAAAATCCACATCATAAACATCGCCGCTTTCATCCACCAAATCCACACAGGCAAAATGTGACTGAGGTCCCAAGTTAGAAAGGTATTCGGTGTGCACGCGGACCAACTTCATGCGAAGGTCATGATTCTCGTCTTTGACCGGAAATACTCCTTCATTCTCTGCGGTTTTTTCCGCAATAAACTGCTTGATTCCCTCCTCGATCTCCGCAATAGAAACGCGCTCCTGACTTTTCGTTTCTTTTGATTCGGTAATTTGATTTTCTTTCTCAGATGGTGTTTGGCAGGAAATCATTCCAAAAACAACACCTAAAAACCAGTATTTTAATTTTATCATAGAAACTCTTAATTCATTTGGCTAAGGTAACATTTTGAATCATTTCTTTTTACAAACTCCCAAAAGCCATGTCGTGATTTGAAGCTATCGAAAAGAAAGGGACAATGACTGGACTTGAGATTGTCCATTTTTCACCAATTCTGTTATAAAACTGAACAGTAGGTGGAATTAAATTTCTAACAAATAATTAATTTTCAAACACTTAACTCAACTGGTACACATCTTGACCTAAGTTCAGCATGCTTACATTTCTTCTTTGGCTGATTCTGCTCATACTTTGCTGGCCAATTGCCATCCTAGCGATTATTCTTTATCCATTTATTTGGTTATTGCTGTTGCCTTTCCGGCTTTTGGGTTTTGCAGTAGAATTATCCTTTGATTTGATTCGAAACATCCTGCTTTTTCCGTTCCGAATGTTATCACCCAAGTAAAAGCAAAAGTTTTCGGCTTGAGCTTTTCCTTTATTCGATTTCGCCTCTACGTCTTTCGATTTCTTCCACTTTTTCTTTGCTTACCCCCCAGACTTTCCCAGCTCTTGCATCATCCATAAATCGGTTGATGTAATCCTGACTGAGCTCAGAACTATCGTTGTATTTCACTCTCAGCTCCGCTAACCGACGATGTAAATCCTTCCGAACTTCTGAATAAGCCGGATCGTCATACACATTTTTGAGCTCCATTGGATCCTTTATCCGATCGATTAGCTCCCAACTATCCTCCACATAATAGTAATGAATCAGTTTGTATTCTTTAGTCACGATAGCATAGTGACGATTAACCATGTGCTCAGCGGGGTATTCATAATAATGGTAATACACCGCATCCCGATCCCATTTTTCAACCGCTCCAGTGAGCAATGGCATAAAGCTTTCCCCTTGCATGTCTGAAGGTTGATCAATTCCCGCCGCATCCAAAAAAGTCTGGGCGAAGTCTAAATTCTGAACCAACTCATTCGAAGTGCTCCCTGCTTCTACTTTTCCTGGCCAAGCCACCAAAAGTGGTGTTTTAAAGCTTTCGTCATAAACGAATCGCTTATCGTACCATCCATGCTCTCCCAAATAAAATCCCTGATCCGAAGTGTACACAATAAGGGTGTTTTCCATTAGGCCATTTTCTTCCAAATAATCTAGGACCCGTCCGATATTTTCATCCACTGACTGAATAGTTCCTAAATAATCCTGCATGTAGCGCTGATATTTCCAGCGCATGATATCTTTCTCGGATAGGGTTGGAAAGGCTTTTTTGAACTCTTCATTGACTTTGCCATATGCCTTCATAAAGTTTTCTCGCTGAGAATCGTTAAGTCGGCTTACCTGATAATCAAAGCGGATTTTATCATAACCAATTTCCTGGAGGCCCAGCTCATCCATGGTTTCGGGGAAAAGTTTGTTATCTCCCGCCCAAGCCATGTGCTCAAAAATATTCATCTCTGCCTCCTCTGCTGCAAAAGTCCGTCCGCTATAGTCATCAAAAAGCGTGGCCGGTTCTTTGAAAGTTCGGTTAGTAAACTCTTCTAAATGTCGCTCTGCCATCAACCATTCCCGGTGTGGGGCTTTATGTAAATAGAACAACAAAAATGGATCTTCTTCTTTCCGTTCGTTCTGCAACCAATCCAAGGTCATATCAGTAATAATGTCGGTTACATAGCCCTCCACTTGAATTTCACCCTCATTTTTGGTGATAAAATCCGGATTGTAATAGGCTCCTTGACCCGGCAGTATCTTAAATTGATCAAAGCCTTTGGGATTATTTCCAAAGTGCAACTTTCCAAACATGGCCGTCTGATAGCCGGCTTCTTGGAAAAGCTGGGGAAAGGTCACATTGGTCGTATCAAAAGGGAAATGATTATCCACTTTGCCATTGAGATGACTATGCTTTCCGGTCAAGATCGTGGCGCGACTGGGTGCACAAATCGAGTTGGTGACCGAGGCTTGGGTGAAAAGCATTCCCATTTTTGCAATTCGGTCAATATTGGGCGTCTCGATCAGGGAATTATCATAAGCCGAAATCGCCTGGTAAGCATGGTCATCGGACATGATAAAAATGATGTTGGGTCGTTTAAAGGTTTTCTCATCCTGAGGCTGACAGGAAAACAGAACTCCAATTGCGACACACCAGAGGGGAATGGAAAGGATATTCTTCATACGTTCTTATTGGGGGTTAAATCTGGAAGAAAATCGAATCAATTTGATTTTTTTCGATCCTCCAAAATTTGCTTTGTCACCTCTTTATTGGCCGCACCAAACCGCTGCGTTTCTTCGAGCCGGTCCAAATAGTCATCCAAATACTGTTGGGAAAGCTCCTCACTATCCCCGTATTTCTTGCGTAAACCATCCAGCTTTTCGTGCAATTCCTCCCTGACTGCGGCATAAGCAGGATCTTCATATACATTTTTGAGCTCCATGGGATCATTGATTCGGTCGATCAGTTCCCATTCATCGGTATCAAAATAATAATGGGTGAGTTTGAACTCCTCGGTAACCACAGCATAATGACGTTTGACCATGTGAACAGAAGGATATTCATAATAGTGGTAGTACACCGCATCCCGAGTCCATTTTTCAGTATTCCCCGTGAGCAATGGAACCAAACTTTCGCCTTGCATGGATTCTGGGGCAGGAATTCCAGCAGCATCCAAAAAGGTCTGGGCAAAATCCAGATTCTGAACCATCTCGGTAGATGTTGATCCAGGTTTCACTTTTCCCGGCCACGCCACCAAAAGCGGGGTTTTGAACGACTCATCATAAACAAATCGCTTGTCAAACCAACCGTGCTCCCCCAAGTAAAACCCCTGATCAGAAGTGTATACAATGATGGTATTTTCCATCAGGTTATTTTCTTGCAAATAGTCTAAAACTCTACCCACGTTTTCATCTACTGCCTGAATCGTCCCTAAATAATCCTGCATGTAGCGCTGATAGCGCCATCTCATCAAATCTTCTTCCGACATATTGGCATAGTTTGCTTTGAACTCTTCGTTCATCGGACCATAGACTGCATCCCAATGGGCTCGCTGTGACTCATTGAGTCGACCCACTTCGCGCTGAAAAGCTCCTTTATCCCATCCCGAAGCATCGGGAATTCCCAACTCATCCATGACTTCGGGATAAATTTTTGAATCCCCAGCCCAGTTCATGTGCTTGAGCAGGTTCATTTCAGCTTCCTTTGCTGCCCTTCCCCGACCGGAATAATCATCAAAAAGTGTGGGCGGTTCCACAAAAGTCCTACTGGTAAAGTCTGCCAGATGTCGCTCAGCCGGAAGCCACTCGCGATGGGGAGCTTTATGCAAGTAAAAAAGTAAAAATGGGTCTTCTTCTCTCCGCTCATGCTGCAGCCAATCCAAGGTCATGTCGGTAATAATATCGGTCACGTAACCCTCTACTTGAATAGTCCCCTCACTTTTGGTGATAAAATCGGGATTGTAATAAGCTCCTTGACCAGGCAAAATCTTGAATTGATCAAATCCTTTGGGGTTATTTCCAAAGTGCAACTTGCCAAACATGGCCGTCTGATAGCCTGCTTCCTGAAAAAGTTGAGGAAAAGTCACATTGGTCGTATCAAAGGGAAAATCATTGTCAATTTTACCATTGAGATGACTATGCAAACCTGTCAAAATCGTAGCCCGACTCGGTGCGCAGATGGAATTGGTCACTGTGGCATTGGTGAAAAGCATGCCCATTTTTGCAATCCGATCAATATTCGGAGTTTTGATCAGGTGATCACTGTAGGCCGAAATAGCTTGGTAGGCATGATCATCGGACATGATAAAGACGATGTTTGGGCGATCAGAAAATTGAGAGGAGGAGTTTTTACAACTGAATACCAATCCGGCGATCAAGAAAAAAAGGCAATTCAATAGAAATTTTTTCATGGAATTAAAAGGCTGGGTTTGAAGCAAAGCTCAAAATACAAAGACTACGTTCAATTTAAAAGCCTTTGAGAATTTGCAGCAATTCCTCCTTCCTTCGAGAGGCTACCTCCACCTCCGTTCCATCGTTCAGTGTCAAAAACCCTCCCTTCCCTTTGGTGTAGTATCGGACTTCTTTTAAATTAACCAAATGACTATTATGAACCCGAAAAAAACCGTGGGATCCCAACTGATTTTCATATTCCTTCAGAGTTTTGGAGCTGGTGATTTTTCTTCCATCTTGCAGAAAAAAATGAGTGTAATTGACATCGGCCTGACATCGCAGAATCGAATCTATTGGAACAAACTCTAATCCCAATGTTGTCGGTAAGGCAATTTTTTGAAGATTTTTTAGGGGAATAAGCGATTTAAAAACCCCTTCTAACTCAGTTTTACTCACTCCATTGCTTCTTTTGATCTCAACCCGCTTGAGGGCTTGGCTTAATTCATCTGCATCGACAGGTTTGAGCAGGTAATCTAGCGCATTTGCTTTAATTGCTTGAAGCGCATACTCTTGATACCCGGTAATGAAGATCATTTGAAATTCCCTTTCTGGAATTCCAGCTAGTAATTCAAAAGCAGTTGTTCCCCCAAGTTCTACATCCCAAAAAACCAAATCTGGAGAATTTTCTCGGAAAAAACCTTCAACATCTTCCGCATTTTTGATTACCCCAATCCGCTCAAACAAATCCTGATGATCTCTGTCCATCAGCAATTTTAATCGCTCCGCGCTTTGAGGCTCGTCTTCTACAATGGCGTATCGAATCATAAATTCACTAGATTTTTTGGTAAATTAAATTGCAGTCTTACCCAGAACCCTTCAGAGTCAACATCAAAATCAAAAACAGGATTTTCGGTTTCTTTCGTATTTTGGAAATTTAACAAACGCTTTTCAACCAGTTTCATTCCCAAAGACCGATGGTCAGCACCAAGTTCAATTGTAGGAACCTGTCCTTTTCCATTATCTCTCAAACTGAGCTGGACGCCACTTTCCTTGCGCTCAAAAATAAATTTGATCTGGCCATTTTCTTCCGTTTTGGCGATAGCATGCCAAATGCTGTTTTCCACCAAAGGTTGTAAAAGTAAGGGAGGGACTTTAATCTTATTCAAATCCAGCCGATCGGGATTTTGGACTAGTAACTCGATGGTTTTGCCAAGCCTTAAAGCCTCTATTTGAATGTAATCCCTCAGAAATCGAATTTCCTCTTCCATCGATATCTCCCTCAACTCACTGTAATCTAAAATTTTCCGTATCATTCGGGCAAACTTTGTCAAATACCGATCTGCTTCCTCCGGTTCATTTTTCAGTAAAAAATGACTGATCGAGCTCAGTGCATTAAAAATAAAATGTGGGTTCATTTGTGCCTTGAGTGCTTTGAGTTCCAATTCTGAAATTTCCGCCTGATAGCGTTGTTGCAATAGTTTCCTTCGCTGATTTGTTTGATACTTTAACAACAAAAATAAACCTGCCCCTACTAACAATACTACCAGCAATCCCATCAAATACAGTCGGGCTTTTAGTTGACTTTCACGGGTTTGAAGATCTAGCAGAATCCGTTCTTTCTCAAATTCAGACTGCATCAATTGTGCTTTTTGATCAAATTCATACCCTAGTTGAAGTCTGAGTATTTGCTTTCGATTTTCATCATTAAAAATACTATCCTTGAAAAGTTGGGCGCGCTCAAAAGCTTCCAAAGCTTTGGAGAAGGCCCTTCTTCCCCGAAAAGTCTCTGACAAAGCAAGCCAGGCATTTTTTTGAACCTCCAGAGAATTACTTTCCTCAGCAAGCTTCAAGGCCTCCAGTTCTAGACGCTGAGCTGAATTCCAATTCGCCCGTTTTTTTTCACTTGCTGCTTTTTCGAGAAGGACCTTTGAAAGGTTTAATCTTTCCCCCACTGAACGATACAATTGAATAGCACTATCGAGAAATAGTGCTGATTTCCCGAACTGATCCATCTGGGTATAAATAGAAGACAAAGTGGCAAAATCGGATGCAATCCTTCGCTGATTTCCGATTTTACGGTTAATTTCCAAGGCTTCCAAAACCAAGTTTTCGGCCAAATTCAACTTGCCTTGAACCTGTTTGATAACTGCCAGATTTCCGAGAGAATTTGCTTGAGCTTGAAGATTTCCATCTTTTTTATATTCCCTGACTGCCACTTGATAGATCGAATCGGCCCGAGCAAAATCTCCTAGATTTTTGTACACTAGCCCCAAATTATTGGAGATATTTCCCCTTTCCCAGAAATCTTCATTTTCGGTTTTTTTCATAGCCTTTAAAAAATATTCCAGCGCATTGGGGTAATCGGCCAAAGCCAAAAAAACAACTCCAGTATTAGTCAGACTATTGATCAGGTTTTTTCGCAAACCCAATTCTTCAAAAATACGGCTTGCCTTTTGGTGATTTTCCAAAGCCCCCCGGTAATCACCTTGATTGTAGAATAGTAAGGCCAAATTATTGGAAGAGGTAGCCTGACCTCTGAGATTTCCGGAATTTAAGTGCGACAGAAAAACCAATTGGTACTCTAAAGCAGCAAGGGAATCTTCACCCAAGTACCAATAATTCACTCCTTTGCTATTATGTGCTGAAGTCTCCAAAGAAGAACTTTCTGCTTTTTGGGCGAATGCTAGAGCCGAATCCGCAAAAGCCAACCCACGATGTGGATCTACGCCTGCAAATTCAAAGGCCAATTCGCTATGCAAAAAAGCACGCAAACTATCAGAAAGTGTAGGCTGGGTTAACTCTTTCAGCAAGGAATCAATCTGATTTTGAGCCTGCAGATTTCCCACCCTAAAAACAAAAAGAAGTAGTGCAAAAAACTTTTTCATGTGCATTAAATCAGCAAATAAATTACAGTATTTTTTACAAAAACCAGTTGAAATAAATCAGCAAATAAGGAAATCAAGACAGAAAATCATTCTGGATTCAGTTTTTAAGAAATACCCCCTAGTTTGACTGAAAATTTAAAACCATGAAATCGAGCATGACATACCCGTCACACACCGGGATGAGTAGATTTGCGAGATTCCATCTGACGGCTAAATAACAAATTACAAACAGATGAAAATAGGCTATCTCACACTCACAATTCTAATTTGCGTTTCTACCTTTTTGACAGGAAATGCTCAAAATTTTGATCAATCTACCCAAGTTCTTTCTGCAGGAGTAGGCATTGGAAGCTCGCTTGGTGGCTTTGATTATAGCAGTCAAATCCCAGCCATAAGTCTGATGTACGAACAAGGTATCGCTCCGGCTGGAGAAATCGGAATTATCAGCTTGGGTGGTTATGTCGGATACAAAAGTTTTTCCTATGAAACCAATTCGAGCATGATCCAATCGAAGTCCAAGTGGAATTACACCATCATTGGAGTGCGGGGAGCCTTGCATTTTACTCAAATACAAAATGAAAAATTGGATATCTATGCCGGATTGATGGCAAGCTATAACCTCCTGAATTATTCTTATGAAGACAATTCAGGTTTTAATACCGGCAGTTCTGGGAATTTTGGTAACACTGCTGGATTGACCATTTTTGGCGGAGCACGTTACTATTTCAACCCCAACTTAGCCGCCTTTGGTGAATTGGGTTATGGAGTAGCATTTCTTAATGTAGGCTTAGCTGTCAAACTCTAAGGCAGATTGTTTCGCAAGAGCGGCATACTGAATTTACCTTCGGTAATCCGCAATTCAGTGTCGCCTCTTCCGTTCGTTACAAAAACCGGCCCGAGTAGATTCCCGCTAAACTCTCCTTTTACCCAGTTTTCAGTAATTTCTGTAAATTGAAATCTAGCATCATCCGTTGCCAAAAGCGTGGGGAAGTCCTCCTGAAAAAGCACAGCATTATAGAGCTCGCCAGCTTCATTGGAGTAAGTCAATTGAATCCGAACCATCGGAATACCTTGAAAAAGAATTGGGTTTTGCATTTCTAGGATTTCATTGGTTTCAAAAAGGGTTTCATTCCGTAAAAAGCCGGAAATAAAATTTTTGCTTCCATCAGTGGGGTTCGCCAAAACCGAAAAATTAGCCAGATAAAAAGGACCATCCGGGTCAAAAGAGAAGCCCATGGGGCTATTTGTCGCTTCGAATTCCTTCAATTCACCATTTACTTTAAAACTAAGAAAGGCTTGATCGGGATTTTGGGGTTCTTCTTCTGTTTCTCTGCATGAAAAAAGGCTAACTATCAAGAGGGATAAAACTATCGGTTTAATTTTCATCATTTTTTATCGGAAAAGTGAAAATGAAACCTTGCTTAATCAAGCATTACTTATTTTCTGTTGGATTTGATTGATTAAATGATCCACAAAGTGGCTTTCACTGTTCCAAAGATCCTTGCCCAAAACATTCCCTCCCCTTTCCCACTCCAATGGTTAGCGTAACCACCGACGACCACTATCATCCCTTATTTGAGCTTTTTAATGCCTTTCAATTCAGATTTTTCTGCTTCATAAATTCGGATCGCATAGCCTCCTCCTGGAGCAGAATATTGCTTCAAAATCGATTCTGAATTCACTTGTACCTTTCTTATTTCATAGGCCTGCGGTTTGGTTTTAAAGTGGGCATCTGAAGCATCCGCATAAATTTCTGCGAGGTAAGTTTTTCCCTCATCCAAAAAATCAAAAGTCACTGCGCCTGTTCGGCCTTCCATTCCATTGACATTTCCTACAAACCACTCTCCGCTTTCTTTTGCTTTTCGCGCAATAGTCAAATAATATCCTGGCTCCGCTTCCAAATACAAGCTTTGATCCCAATCCAAGGCTACATCTTTGATAAACTGAAAGGCATCGGAGAAGCGAAGGTAATTCTCTGGATAATCGGCCGCCATCTGAAGCGGGGAATACAGGGTCACATAAAGCGCCAATTGATTGGCCAAAGTGCTATTGACATGCGATCCGTTGAACACATCCATTTCAAAAATACCCGGGGTATAATCCATTGGACCACCGATCTGCCGAGTGAAAGGCAAAACCGTGACATGATTCGCCTTATTACCCCCAAAAGCCTGATATTCTGTACCTCTTGCAGATTCATTGGCAATAAGGTTTGGCCAAGTTCGAGCTATTCCAGTCGGACGCACTGCTTCGTGTGCATTGACCATGATTTGGTATTCGGCAGCTTTTTCGACCGCATAGTGGTAATGATTCACCAGCCATTGGCTGTAGTGATGCTCACCTCGGAGAAGCATATTTCCGACGTAGCCACTTTTGACGGCAGGATACTCAAAATCATTCATCAACTGATAAGCTTCGTCCAGCTGTCGCTCATAATTGCGGACCGAAGAGGAAGTCTCATGATGCATGATCATTTGAACGTTTTTACTCTTCGCATAATGAGCAATCCCCTCCAAATCAAAATCAGGATAGGGACTGATAAAGTCAAATACCTCATCTTTCGAATTGCCAAACCAGTCTTCCCATCCTTCATTCCAGCCCTCAACCAAGACCCCGTCAAACCCATGCTCGGCAGCAAAATCAATGTATTTTTTCACATTTTCAGTGGTCGCTCCATGCTTTCCATTGGGTTTTAGGTTGGAATAATCCGTTTCTCCCAATTTAACGGCTCGGAGTTCATCGGTATACGCCCAGGTGCTTTGCCCGGTAATCATCTCCCACCAAACTCCCATATTTCATCGGTTTGATCCAGGAAGTATCTTCGATTTTGGATGGCTCATTGAGGTTATAGGTAATTCGAGAAGCCAAAATATCCGTTCCACTTTCCCCAACAATCACCGTTCTCCAAGGAGACTGAGCAGGGGTGTACAAATAACCTTTTACTCCTTGTGCATCCGGGGTCAAATGACTTTGAAAAATCATTTGCTCATCATTTAACTCCAAATGCATGGCAGCATAGTCTATCAGCGCCGCTTCATGAATATTGATGTAAAGCCCCTCTTCTGATTTCATCATCAAAGCTGTTTGTACCGCCGTTTCTAAAATCGGAGTCTGAGAAGCATTCGGTGTAATGGCCGATTCCATCAAGTCCCTAATTTCAGAAAGTTTGGACTCGGTGTAATCATATTCTTGGGTATCGTAATCTCCGGGAATCCAAAAAGCGGTATGATCTCCTGCCATGGCAAACTCTGTCAATTCCTCGGCAATTGCAAAATGGCCCATGGCCTCTTGCATAGGAAATTCGTAGCGAAATCCCAACCCGCTGTCAAAAAGACGAAAACGAATAATCAGCTTTCGTTCTGTGGACACTTGTTCAAGCTTGACCAAAAGCTCGCGGTAATGATTCCGAATTTCACTTTCTTCTCCCCAAACTGGATTCCAGGTTTCATCCTGGGAAGTAGTATCTGTTTCCAAAACCCGAAACCCAATTTGCAAATCCACCGAATCATTTATCAAATCAAAGCCTAGTCTACTCGACTTGATGACAGGTTGATCCTTAAAATCAAGCTGATAGGTTGGAGCTCCACTGGCATCAAGTGAAAAACGCATCGCAAAGTGCCCATTAGGTGATACAATTTCCTGAGCCAAAAGCAATGAAACAGGGCAAAAAAAGAGGTAGGCAACTAGGAAACTGGATAAACGCATGAGTATTACAATTTTAATTGGAGAAAAGCTTTTTTACTGAAACCTTGTAGTCAGCTTTTAAAATTAGTAGATTTTCAGTACAAATTTAGCGTTAAACTATGAACTTCAATTTCTTAATAAGGATAGTTACCCCCCTTATTTTCTTGGTTACTTTGGGATTTTTCTCCTGTGATTCTCAACGAAAGAAACAGCAGGAAAAACCTCCAATTTCTCAAGGTAAAGACTTGCTAAAAAAATATGTTCAAGCACCAGAGCCTACCTTCCGATTTGAATTGGTTCATTCTTCTCCCGGCCAAAAAGCAGATTTCCATGTCCTGAAAATGTTTTCCCAGCATTGGCTGACAGATAGTTTGGTCGACGATACCGAATGGTGGCACTGGGTTTCGCTAATGGTTCCCAAGGAAACCACCTTCCAAACCGGCATGATTTGGATTGGAGGAGGAAGCAAAAACACCCCCATGCCGACCGAACCGAACGCACTAATTCGCCAGGCAGCCCTTCAGACCAACTCTGTGGTTGCTCAAATTCACAATATCCCTTTTCAACCTCTCACTTTTACCGGAGATGAATGGGGTGAGCGCTATGAGGATGCCATCATTGCTTATGGATGGCGCAAATTTCTAGAAGGCGGAGCCAAAGATGAAGAGGCTAAATGGTTGGCGAGGTTCCCCATGACCAAATCCGTCAAACTTGCCATGGATGCCGTCACCGAAGTAGTTAAAGAAAACTACCAGTTGGAACTCAAGCATTTTTTTGTGGGTGGTGCATCTAAGCGCGGGTGGACCACTTGGACCACCGCAGCTACCGATGATCGGGTAATCGCCATTGCTCCTGTAGTCATCGACCTACTCAACCTGGAACCTTCATTTCAACATCATTGGCGAAATTACGGGTTTTGGGCCCCTGCAGTGAATGATTATGTGCGCGAAGGAATCATGGAGTGGATAAATACGCCCGAGTTTGATCGGATGTTGGAGTTAACCGAACCCTACTCCTTTGTAGATGGGTTAGAAATCCCAAAACTCCTAATTAATGCAGCGGGCGACCAGTTTTTCCAACCCGATAGTTGGGAGTTTTATTGGAATGATCTCAAAGGAGAAAAGCACCTACAATATGTCCCCAATTTTGGCCATGACCTCAGCGAATCGGATGCTTTTCCTAATTTACTATCCTTTTATGCTTCAATTTTAAATAATCAAGAACGGCCCAAATATCATTGGGAAATACGCGAAGACAAAATCATTTTGCAAACCCCTAAGAATCAGCTCCCCATCTCAGTCAAGCTTTGGTCTGCTTACAATCAATTTTCTAGGGATTTTCGGGTGGATGAATTTGGGCCCAACTGGGTATCTGAGGAGATCAGCATGCCCGAAGAGGGGAAACTAGAAGTACTCATGAAAACTCCCGATCAAGGATTCCGAGCTTACTTTGTGGAAATGACTTTTGCCGGGAAAACGCCATTAAAAGTGACTTCAGGAATTGAAGTTTTGCCAAGGGATTACCCTTTCGATTCTTTTGAACCCAGCAAACATCTGACAGCTCAGGAAAACAATTAACCTTTGGTACCAAAAAACGGCATTCCCCCAAAAGAATTAATAACTTGTCTGTTAAACATCAAACCCTTTTTAAACCTATGAAAAAACAAAACCAAGAACCTTCGGGTCAGTCCAGAAGGGAGTTTATTAAAAATGCGGCCATAGCCTCTTCTTTCTTGATTGTTCCCAGACATGTTCTGGGAGGCACAGGCTTTACTGCCCCTTCGGATCAACTGAATTTGGCTGCTATCGGAGCAGGAGGTAAAGGAGCCAGCGATATTGAATTAGCTTCTGTGGGCGGAAGAGAACGCGTAGTTGCTCTTTGCGATGTGGATTTTTCTGGCTCTGCCAAAAGCTCAGTAGACCGCTTTCCCAAAGCTAAACTCTACGCGGATTACCGGGAAATGCTTGACAAGGAAACCGACATTGATGCAGTGACCATTTCCACTCCGGATCATGTGCATGGTCCTGCCGCTAAATATGCCATGGAGCGAGGCAAACACGTCTACGTTCAGAAGCCCATGACGCACAATATTCGAGAAGCCCGAATGCTGACTGAAATGGCCCGATCACAAAAAGTAGTTACCCAGATGGGAAATCAAGGTGGTTCTAATCCCTTGCTCAAACTCGTCCAACAATGGATCGATGAGGACAGAATCGGAGCAGTTTCCAAAGTAGAGGTCTGGACCAATCGCCCCGTATGGCCACAAGGAGGACCTTTCCCAAAACCAGAACCGGGTGCCAAGCCTGATGCTTTGGATTGGAATCTGTGGTTAGGTCCAGCTGAGGACATCCCTTTTACGCCAAATCTTCATCCCTTCAACTGGCGAGGATGGTGGGCCTATGGAACAGGAGCCCTCGGTGATGTGGGTTGCCATTTGATCGACATTCCATTTAGAACACTGGGATTGCATTATCCATTGGATGCAGAATGCTCGGTAGGCTCTGTTTTTTCACAGATGTGGACCCCGGATTACCATCCTGATGGCTGTCCTGCGTCTTCATTCATAACTTTAAATTTTTCAGCAACTGAAAAAAGCAAAAGTCCGATCAAAATGACATGGATGGATGGTGGAATACGACCAGCCCATCCTGACATCATTCCTGCCAATGATGATATCGGTGGTGCTAATTCAGCCAATGGCGTCTTGATCATTGGAGAAAAAGGAATCATCTCCACCAATATCAATGATTCTTCTCCACTGATGCCAAAATTATATCTCAATGACGGCACAAAAGAAGAAGGTCCTCAAAGCGAGGAAGGAATGGAACGGGAATATGGACATCAGCGATTGTGGGTTGAGGCTTGTAAAGCTGGATTTGGCTCTTCGGAGCATCAAGGTTTGACTTCTTCCTTTGACTATGCCGGACCAATGACCGAAACTGTTTTAATGGGAAATCTGGCCATTCGAAGCTACATGCTCAGAAGAGAAAATGCACAAGGCCGTCAAGAGTTTTTCGCCCGCAAAAAGCTTCTTTGGGATGGAGAAAATATGCGAATTACCAATTTGGAAGAAGCCAATCAATTCGTCGGAAGAGAATATCGTCCGGGATTTGAGGTATGAACCGGAGATAAGTTGCCTGACCAAAAGCCGTGAATTTGCGGCTTTTGGTTTTTTAATCGTGAGGATAAATGAGAAAAAAAACACGTTACTGGGTTCAATCCGTCGGAGGCTTACTATTGACCGGAGCAGGTCTTTCGATGAGTATTGACGCCGGACTTCAAAAACTTTCAGGGGAGCCTTGGTTTTGGTATGGGACTGCAGGGTTGATTGTGTTTCAGACAGGTTTGAGTCTGGTGATTGATGGGCTGCGATTTAAAGGGAAATCATGAAGAAATTTCAAGGTTCAGAAGTCCGATGGGGAATTATCGGAGTAGGTAATGTCTGTGAAGTGAAATCTGCACCGGCCATGAATTTGGTTCCAAATTCCCGCTTGGTTGCTGTGATGCGTCGAAATGAAGCCAAAGTCAAAGACTATGCAAGGCGGCACCAAGTCCCCAACTGGTACACCGATGCACAGGCCTTGATTGAAAATCCCGAGGTCAATGCCATTTATATCGCCACGCCTCCACATTTGCACCTTCACTTTACCCGATTAGCTGCAGAGGCAGGAAAACCGGTTTATGTGGAAAAACCCATGGCTCGCACGTATTCAGAATGTCAAGAAATGATCCGAATCTGTGAAAAAGCCGAGGTTCCACTTTATGTAGCCTACTATCGAAGAGCACTTCCCCATTTTGTCAAAATCAAGGAATTAATCGAGCAGGGAGAAATCGGAAAAATCCGTTCGGTCCACATACAAATGCGTCAGGAACCCGAGCCGGAAATCATCGCTTCATTGGAACATAACTGGCGAGTGAATCCAGAGATCGCCGGAGGAGGATATTTTTACGATTTGGCCTCTCATCAAATCGACTTGCTCCAGTTTTTCTTGGGAAAAATCACCCATGCCTTCGGCTTTCAAGCCAATCAAGCGGGATTGTATGAAGCCGAGGATACCGTGGCAGGAAGTTTTGCTTTCGAACAAGGTGCCGTAGGTACAGGTAGTTGGAGCTTTGCCAGTGCCCAAGAAAATCAAATGGATCAAATCATCCTTGACGGTAGTCTGGGACAAATCCGATTTGAGACTTTTGGAAAAGGCGAATTTCAGCTCAAAAAAGATCAAGCCGATGAAACCTATTTTAAGTTTGATTTACCTCAGCACATTCAGCAGCCTTTGATTGAATTGATTGTTGGGGATTTATTGGGAAAAACTACCTGCCCGAGTACTGGTGAAAGCGCCTCCTGGACCAATTGGGTCTTGGAAAAACTGACTCAACACAAACTATTCTAAAAATCTTAAGTAAAAATTAAGAAAAAAGCAAAAACTCTAGAAAAGCCATTTTCGGTATAGTTTTTAAAAAAACCTGAGATTCTTTTTTAAATTTTTTAAATGGATAAAATTCAATTAATTCATTTTTTTAAATAAGTTAATTTATAAATGAATTTATTTTCATTAAATAAAATATTTAAATCGAACCTTCATTAATTTTTTTACGATAAAACAATTGAAATCAATTCGATTTTCAAAAAGATTTGAATTTTGGCTTGATTTTAGTTTTAGTATGCATGCATCCTTTATTTAGAAATTAGCATCTAGGTAAGAAAGAGCAGCCACTAAATTTAACCTGAATACTTGTCCAACTTAACCAACAAACCATGAAAACTACACTTCTCTCCCGATGGACTGCGGCCTTGATGGTGGGATTTATTTCCCTAGGCCTATTCCCCTCCCAAGATGCCAAAGCTGAAAATTTCCGAGGCGTATCCTTTCAGGTATTTTACGATGAGCTAATGCCTTACGGCGACTGGGTCAAAGATGCCAATTACGGATACATCTGGCTTCCTGCCGTAGGTCAGGATTTCCATCCTTACGGCACCAATGGCCACTGGGTCATGACCGAATTCGGTAATACTTGGGTTTCCTATTACGACTGGGGATGGGCTCCATTTCACTATGGCCGATGGTACTTTGATGATTATTATCAAAGCTGGGCATGGGTCCCGGGTTACGATTGGGGACCGGCTTGGGTGAGTTGGAGAAGTGGAGGGGGACATTATGGTTGGGCTCCATTAGGCCCGCGGATTTCTGTTTCGGTCGGTTTTAGAATCCCTAGCTTTCACTGGGTTTTTCTACCGCATCGCAGAATGTACGATCCCTATGGCTGGAGATACTATGCTTCGCATAATACCCGGGTAAAAATCATCAACCGAACCAAAATCATCAATAATACGGTGGTGTACAATAACAACACCTACATCGCAGGTCCCAGCAGACGAGAAGTCGAACAACTCACTAGAAGACGTGTCAATGTCTACAATGTAAGGCAAAGCGATCGTCCTGGAAGAGCAAATTTAAGCCGAAATGAGGTCAATCTCTATCGGCCTGATTTGGCCCGAACCAATGGAAGATCAGTAGAGGCACGCCCTTCCCGAGTAGTTGATTCCCGAGAAGCTCTGAACCGCAGAAGTAGTTCCGCAGCAAATCCAAGCAGAAGCCGAACCATGGATCAAGCGCCAAGCAGCAGATCTGCAAACCCTGCGATCAGAAATAATCCCGGTACAAATCGTGCGGCGACAGGAGCTAGCCGATCAGGAACGCTTCAAAACAGAAACTCTAGCCCAAGATCAGCAGGAGGCCAAACTTTTGAAAGCAGGCCCTATCAAACACCGAAGCAAAACGGAAGATCTGTCCAAACCCGTACGGCTCCGAATTCCAGTCGGCAAGGAACGGTGAGTAGACCTGCGAGCCCAGCTCGACAATCTACCGTTAGGACAAGCCCTTCTAGAGGAATGTCTCCAAACAGCAGTAGAGTGCAGCAGTCTAGACCAACTCCTGAGGTGAAAAAGGCTCCAGCTCCCACTCGACAGCGAAGTGTGCAATCCACACCTCCTGGTTCCAATACCCGAGTTCAGGCACCGGCCAGTCGAAACACCCGAGTTCAGGCACCTGCAAGAAGCAATACTAGAGTCCAAGCTCCGGCAAGAAGCTCCTCAACCAAGAAGGTTCCAACGAGATCCTCGGGAAGTTCAAGGGGAAATGGAAGGAATAACTAGTCAAACCATCGTAGCTATGAAAAGGCCATCTCAATTTTGGGGATGGCTTTTTTATTTTTGTAGACCTTTTTGAATTGATCAAAATTCAGCTCAAATCCCTAACTTAAAGCCAAAACCACCAAATCATGAGGAAAAGCATCCTTGTGGTCTTTGCTTTTATTTTGTTTGAGGCAATTGGCCAAGTCAACTTTGACGAAAATCTTCCGATCAAATATCGAAATATCGGCCCTTTTAGAGGAGGACGATCTGTTGCCGCCACCGGAGTAATTGATGACCCTTTGACTTACTATTTTGGCACAACTGGCGGTGGACTTTGGAAAACAAGCGACGCAGGACAGCATTGGGAAAATATCTCTGATGGATTTTTTACCACAGGTTCGGTAGGTGCCGTGGCAGTCTCCGAAAGTAACCCCAATATCATCTATGTGGGTATGGGTGAGCATGCTCCCCGTGGCGTAATGACCTCCTATGGAGATGGTGTCCTCAAATCCACAGATGCGGGCAAAACCTGGAAAAAGTTGGGTCTGGAACAAACCCAGCATATCGCTCGAATTCAAATTCATCCCACCAATCCAGACCTCGTCTATGTCGCAGCTCAGGGAGCCTTATACGCTCCTAATGAAGATCGGGGAGTGTACAAATCAGCTGACGGAGGTGAAACCTGGGAAAAAATCCTTTTTGTGGACAACATGACCGGAGCGGTAGAACTTTCTATGGATATGAACTATCCAGAAATCCTCTACGCCGCCATGTGGGAGCATCAGCGCTTTCCCTGGCAGGTCAAATCGGGTGGACCGGGTTCTGGGCTTTACAAATCCACCGATTCGGGAGAGACTTGGACAAAAATCGAAAATGGATTACCCAAAGAAAAAGGTAAAATGGCCATTTCCGTTTCCCGAGCCAATTCGAATAAAATTTATGCTTTGGTAGAAAGCGACACCTATAAGGACTTGGGGGGACTTTTTGTTTCCACTGATGCTGGGGAAAGCTGGACCTTGATCAATAAGGACAACCGTTTGACCCAACGGGCCTGGTATTACATTGAGGTTTTTGCTGATCCAAATGATGAAAATACGGTTTGGGTGCAAAGTGCCCCGATGCTCAAGTCCTTTGATGGGGGAAAGACTTTCGAAGCCATAGACGGAGCACATGGAGATTACCATGACCTTTGGATCAATCCTAAAAACTCTAAAAACATGATTTTGGCGGATGATGGCGGTGGTTCGATCACTTTTAATGGCGGGAAAACCTGGTCTACTCAGAGCAATATGCCCACGGCGCAATTTTACCGGATCAATACCGACAATCAATTTCCCTATCGCATCTATGCCGGACAGCAAGACAATACCTCTGTGGTCATTTCCAGTATGGCTTTGGGCCGAAGTGGCATTGGGCAAGAGCATTGGAATTATTCTGCAGGTGGAGAAAGCGCCTTTTTGGCCTTTGATCCGGATAACCCTAAGTATGTCTTAGGTGGCAGCTATCAGGGGACCATCGAAGTACTCGATATGGAAACTCAGGGTTCTACTAATATCATGGCTGCTCCAATTCAATATTTGGGAATGAGTGCAAAAGACATGAAATACCGCTTCAATTGGAACGCGCCCATCATCTGGTCTCAGCATGAACCAAACACCTTTTACCATGCAGCCCAAGTACTACTCAAAACACAGGATATGGGTCAAAGCTGGAAGGAAGTGTCTCCGGATTTAACTCGAAATGAAAAAGAAAAACAAGGAACTCCTGGCGTGCCCTTTACCAATGAGGCGGTGGGAGCAGAGAATTATGGCACCATCGCTTATGTGATCGAATCACCACACGAAGCTGGAGTGATTTGGACAGGCAGTGATGATGGATTGGTTCACTTGACCCGAGACCAGGGAAAGACCTGGACCAATGTCACGCCAAAAAAGTTGGAGGAATGCCTAATCAATGCCATTGAAGTTTCTCCTCATGATCCTGCAACGGCCTATATCGCGACCACCCGATACAAATTCAATGACTATACGCCGGCGATTTACAAAACCACCGATTATGGAAAAACCTGGACCAATATCTCTAAGGGAATTCCCTACGGTGCGTTCACCCGAGTGGTAAGAGAAGATACGAAGATAAAAGACCTGCTTTACGCAGGTACAGAGCAGGGTATGTATATCTCCCAAAATGGAGGAAGCAGTTGGAATTCTTTTCAGCTTAATCTGCCGATCACTCCCATTACGGACTTAAAAGTAGCCCATGACGACTTGATCGTGGCCACTTCGGGAAGATCTTTTTGGATTTTGGACGAACTGAATGTGGTCAGAGAGGTAAACGAAAAAGTAGATCATATCACCCTATATACGCCGGAAGATGCACTTTTGGGCAACTGGTACTCTAGCATGAATGGCGGTAATCTTGAAGATTTTACCGGAACCCATCCTTTCCAAGGACTCAATCCAGCCAATGGCATGGTGATACATTATTCCCTACCCGAATCGACCACTGACTCTACAGAATTGACCTTGGAGATTTTGGATAGCCAAGGCAATTTGGTCAGAAGTATTTCCTCCAAAAAAGATCCCCAAGCCAAAACCTGGGCTGGTGGACCTCCATTGGAACCGACGATTTCTGCCCGAAAAGGATTGAATCGATTTGTCTGGGACTTGCGCTACCCAACGATGCCCGGCATTCCGGGAGCTTACATCGAGTCAAGCTATCGAGGACATAAAGCCATCCCGGGAACCTATACCATCCGACTAAAGGGAGACGGTATGACAGCCGAATCCAAAGCCCAAATCAAGGATATCCCTGCATACAAGTTGAGCCAAGCGGACTATCAAAGTTATCATGACTGGATGAGCAACTTGGAAGCCGAACTCACTACCATGCATGAGATGGTGAACACCGCCAAAGATTACCAAGATCAACTGGTAGAGCTCCTCAAAAGACTTGAAGGAAAAGCAGCCTTTGCTGACTTGAAAACTGAAGGAAAACAACTCCTCAAAGAACTCAAGGCTTGGGATGAAGACATGGTACAGCGGCGATCCACCGCTTATGATGATGTGGAGAATTTTCCAAATAAGTTCACCGCCAATTTCCTATTTATGCTCAATCATGGAGAAAGTAGCATTCCTAAAATCAACGAGGGCACCAAAACCGAATACGCCCGCCAGTTGAAAGAATGGATACCGCTGAAAACTGAAGGAGAGCGATTAGTTCAGACAGCTGTTCCAGAATTTAATCAACTGGCGAGTGAGAAGGGGGTAGGTGTGTTGTTTGTGGAGCAGGAAATAAAAAAGCTGGGTAAGGATTAAAGTTTATTAATCCTTCACATAAAAAAAGAAGTTGAGGAAAAGCTATTAGCCCTAGAAAAAGAAGGTGTCCAAACCAATGAAGAAGACTTGGATTGGTCCAATGAAGAGCTTCAAGAAATGGATTTTTTTAAGCTAGTTAATGGACACCCATCTATTCTTTGAAAGTAGTTAACTTTCGCGAATAGGGTATCGAATTATACATGTAATACTTTAAACCCAACCAAAAATGCTTGAGCAAGACGATATTTTTACCCAGATTTTGGCAGAAACACATGATCCTGACTTTAATTCTTTCCGATGGCTTCGTAAGAACTTTCTCTATTACAAAGCCACCTTGATTTGGCCCGAAGGCTTACCTCCCATCCGAAGGACTACCTTCACCTTGCATACCAAGTGGAAAGATTTTCATCAAGTTTACACGGATTTCCTCCAAGCTACTCCTCATCAGTTGAATAATTTCAGCCAAACTTTGACACTTTTTCCTTGCACCGATAATTAATCATTCTGATAATTCTTACAAGAGGGATGGATAGATGAACTGGCCCCCGTCCATGTTGAAAAAAGCTTTATTTAATCTAAAAAACTTGAAGACTTTGAAAATATCCCTTTCAAATTGTGCTTAAAAAAATTTAACCAATTCCCTTCCCTATTTGATCAAACCTAGCACGAAATCGGGTATTAAGGAGCCTTTATAGCTGCCAATTAACCCCCATACAATAAACTAAACCAATTTTAATCGAATTTCTTTAGTTGATACACAAAAAATTACATTTTATCTACATTTAGTTTAAATCAACCATTTGAGCTTTGTAATAGTATTAATTTTTTTCATTATTTGAATGAATCAAGCGGTTAGCTAAGCCTACCCTTTGAATTTAAACTAAGTCCATTTTTAAAAATTTAACCCCTAACCAAAAAAATTATGCTTAAAAAAAATTGGAAACCTTCGCTTTTCAACGGAAGTTTCATTTTTGTGCTAGCAAGTGGAGTTTTGTTTTCGGCTTGTTCGGAAATCGAATCTCAACCCAATGACTCAAGCCTTTCTTTGGCTAAAGAAAAAATCACCGCGACCCATTGGGAAAACGACCCCAATTTCATTATCCTGGAAGCCGACTACCTTAACACGGCGACAAAGGCTGAATTGACTGAAAATAGTCGCGGAGTATCTTCTGAACAGGTTAAATTTGACATTGAACTTCGATTCATTAACGAGCCTACGGCACGTCAACGAGAAGTTTTTGAATCCGCTGTGGAAAGATGGGAAAAAATTATCGTCAGAGATGAACCGGATTTTACTGGTCTTGCAATCCCGAATTTTGATGGCAGTTCCTTTTTGGTAAGTGAGGATGAAATTCTGGATGATATCATCATCGAGGTAGTTTTAGAACCCATTGATGGCCCAGGAAGTGTTTTAGGAAGTGCCGGACCGAGATTTATTCGTTTACCAGAAGCAACTACAATTACCGGATTAATGCGATTCGATACTGCTGATTTAGAAACTTTGGAGGCAGCAAACCAATTTGAAAATGTCATCTTGCACGAGATGGGACATGTGCTTGGAGTCGGGACCTTGTGGGAAAGAAAAAGTCTCCTTGTCATTGATAGTTTTGAACAAGCAGTAGACCCTGATTACTTAGGTGAAAGAGGCAACCACTTTTGGAAAACCAAAAAAGGTGAAGGCCTGTTACCTATTGAAGGCGCTTTTTTCAGACCGGATGGAACTCCTTTCGTAAGACCTGGGACCTCCTATGGTCATTGGGATGAGGAAACCTTATTTAATGAGCTGATGACAGGGTTCTTGAATGGAGGTGTTGCTAATCCTTTGAGCAGAATTACTTCTGGTTCAATGGAGGACTTAGGCTATGGAGTCGCACCTCGGGGTGAACAATACAATCTACCTGCTACTACCCCTACTCGCATCCTAACAACAGATGATAACGGGATTAATATCGCAGAGCGAGAATTACTTTTCGAACCCATAGGAGTTGTAGTAAGAAAACAGTAATTATTTTCGAAAACTGATCAAAGCCCGATTTAGTCTCTAAGTCGGGTTTTTTATTTTCAAACTTGTCAGCAAGAAAGGAAAGCTGAAATATGCCTGAAAATCAACTTCATGTCAACTTCTATTATTGTCCTCCTCTGCGGATTTCTTGAGATAGGAATCACTCGAAATCAACTTTTCCTTTCTAATTTACTAGGTTTTTCCCGCTAGAGCAATTACGTTAGTTGCGTTTCCTTCTATTTTTCAATTCCAAAAACTATCTTTAGTCAAAAGCGAATTCCATGAAAAAGCAACTGTTACTTCTTTCCTTTTTTTTGGCCTCCATGATTTTTGCCTGTTCTCCAAAGAAAAAAGAGGTAGTCACCAAAAGCAGTTACCGCTTTGAATTGCAGGATCAGTTTAAGTCCTTCCCGCTTCCCGCTGATGTGGGACAATTGGAGCCCTACTTCATGCTGCTAGGCGAGGAATATTTTGCCCTTTATGATTACAAAACCAAGCAAATCCTAACCTACTTCATCCCGGAAAACAAGTTAGTGAATACCATACAGCTGGAAACAGAGGGACCCAATGGTGTTGGAAAGAATATTGCAGGGATCTTTGCTGATAATCCTAGGGAATTTTTCCTTACCACCGGAAACAACCAACTCATCAAAATTGATAGTAGCGGTCAAATCATCCATAAGGTCCAGTTCAATGCCGAGGAATTGCAGGAACAAGGAGTAAGCTTGTTTTCCAATATCTTCATTCGAACTCAGAAAGAATTTTACTTCGCTGCCTTTCCGCTTACCTTTGAATGGACCAGTCTCTCTCCGGAGGAGTTGACTACTACCCCGAACCTACTTCGTTACGATTCCTTAAAAAATTCCTTTACACCTATCAGCCACTTTCCTGAAGAATTTGTGGGCACTAACCTCAATAAAACCATTTTTCCACTTCTCTCGGTAGGTCCAACCGGTCAGCCAATAATCAATTTGAATTTTCGAAACATCTATTACCAGCAAGATGAGAAAATACATTCCTCTTTTGCTGGTCTTTCTAGTTTCCCTGAGGACCCACCGACCTCACGCCTCCCCAATATGTTTGAGGATATGAATGAAATCATGAAAATGATTAATCATACAGATAGTTATACCGATGTATATTTTCTGGATGCTCAGGACTTGATCGTTCGGGTTGGCAAACACGAAGACATTCCTGACAATACTCTAGAAACCGACGCTTTTTTGGCTTCGAAATGGGGCTTGGTCTTTTTAGATTCGGAGTTCAACAAAGTAGGCGAATTGGATTTGGAGCCAGACCGGTTTTATGGTCGCTATATTTTTGCAGATCAAGAAGGAATTTGGGTTTCAGCGGACCATCCCGAGAACCCAGAAATCCAAGAGGATTTCTTGCGCTTTCAGTTGATTGAGGTGATCAACTAGCTTTTGTTTTATTTTCAAAAATCCCACAGCATTATTTTTACAATTCAACTAACAAAAAACAAATAACTTATGGATGAGTATCTTCAGGCAGCCATCAAAGAAGCAAAAATCGGGTTAAAAGAAGGTGGAATTCCGATTGGATCGGTTTTGGTTTATGAGGGAAAAATACTTGGAAAGGGACATAACAAGCGCGTCCAACAACAAAGTGTGACCCTTCACGGGGAAATGGATGCCCTGGAAAATGCTGGGAGACAACCTGCATCCGTTTATCGGAATTCCGTGTTGTATACGACCCTTTCTCCCTGCCCCATGTGTACAGGAGCAATTTTACTCTATGGCATTCCCAAAGTTGTTATTGGGGAGAATCAAACTTTCTTGGGATCCGAAAAATTATTAAGAGAAAACGGGGTAGAAGTAGTGGTCGTCAATGATCCTACCTGCGTGAAAATGATGGAAGAGTTTATTACCAAAAACCATAATTTGTGGAACGAAGACATCGGCGAACCTTCATCCTAGATTTTTTTAGGTTTAATCCCTACTTTGAAACTAATTTTCGAAATAAGACTTTATTTCCTGAAATGACAACCTTACTCCCATGAAGAAACAGCGCATCTTTTTCACCGGTGGATCTGGAAAAGCCGGCAAACATGTCATCCCTTACCTGCTTGAGCAAGGACATCGAGTCATGAACGTGGATCTCAAACCGCTTGACCACCCCGGAGTAGATAATTTGATGGCCGATATCACCGACTCCGGACAAATGTTCAATGCCATGAGTTCTTATGCCGGGTTTGATGAACTAGAGCCAGGAACCGGAGTGCCTAAGTTTGATGCAGTGGTCCATTTTGCAGCAGTTGCTCGGATTCTAATCAATCCGGATAACGAGACGTTCCGGGTGAATGCAATCGGAACCTACAATGTAATCGAAGCTGCTGTAAAACTCGGTATCAAAAAAATCATCATCGCTTCTTCGGAAACTACCTATGGGATTTGCTTTTCGGATGGGAAAACTAACCCCAAATACCTTCCACTCGACGAAGAGTACGAAGTAGATCCCATGGATAGCTATGGTCTTTCCAAAGTGGTAAACGAACAAACTGCCCGTGCATTTCAGCGTCGATCCGGAGCTGATATTTATGCATTGCGAATCGGAAATGTCATCGAGCCTCATGAATATCAAACGCTTTTCCCACATTATTTTAAACATCCTGAGGTCAGACGTAGAAATGCTTTCTGCTACATCGATGCCCGTGATTTGGGGCAAATAGTGGATTTATGCATTCAAAAAGATGGATTGGGCTTTGAAATTTTCAATGCCGGAAATGACCATAATGGAGCAATTATTCCCAGCAAAGAATTGGCAGAACGCTTTTTCCCTGGTGTTCCATTAAAATGGGAATTGGAAGAACACGAAGCTTTATTTTCCAATCGAAAAATCCGAAAAGTGCTGGGCTTCAAAGAGCAGCATAATTGGCGAAAGTATGTAAAAATGCCCTTGGAAGAATAAGTCCCTCTTCTGCTCCATGACTTGGAATTTTTTTCAAATCATTTTCACTTTTACAAGCCTCTCTGATCTGAAGCAGCTTCCCATTGGAGCCATTTGAATCCTAGACACAAGCCAAGAATCATTTTCAAATCCAGACACGTTCGAAGAGGATATTTTAGGCAACTTTTTCCATTTGATCCAGAAATCAGCCACAGGAGAACTGATCGATCAAGAAAGAGTCGAGGATTTAGGTTTTCGTCCACCGGGTTTTTTAAAAAGATTTCCGGTTCGCTCCTTGAATCTTATTTAGGAGAAAATGGTCTGATCCTTACGGGCAAAAGATGTTATGGCTTTTTGATCCAATTTAGTTCTTCAAATACCTTCAGTCCTTGTTAAGTTGTCTGTTATTTTATTCACTGTATTCCGACTATCCGATTTGATCCCACTGAAGTGGTAATTTTTCGACAGGGACATTGTTGCATTTCAAAAGACAAGAATACCGATTGTATAAAATTGACACGAGTTGAGCACAAGTAGGAGTGGAGAACCAACATCACCCCACCTTTTTCAAAATTTTCGATTAACTTAAAGCGAATCAAACCAAACCCTGTTTTTTTATGCAACTAGCCATTCATAACTGGATGCGAGCCGAAACGCTGGAAAGTACCCTTCAGCGGATTTCTGCTCTCGGTTATACTCATCTCGAAATTCAAGGAGCTCCAGAAAGCTACAAGAGTAGCGAAGTCAAAGAGCTCTTGGAAAAATATCAAATCCAATGCTGGGGATCAGTCACGCTCATGCTGGAAGAGCGAAACCTACTGGCCAAAGACCCCAATCAACGCAAAAGATCGGTTCAATACGTGCTTGAACTTGCCCAATTGGTAGCTGATTTGGGAGGAAAGGTTATTTCTCTGGTTCCCGGCACCGTAGGCAAAATCATCCCTGATGCCCGCCCGGAAGAGGAGTGGGAATGGGCCGTAGAAGGAGTTCAAGAAATCTATCAATTTACCGAAGCCAATGGGTTGAGAATAGGAATCGAACCTATCAACCGCTTCGAAACCTATTTCATCAACCGAGGTGCACAAGCACTTGCTTTAGCGGAAGCCGTTGGACCGAACTGCGGAGTTTGTTTAGATACCTTTCACATGAATATCGAGGAAGTGGATCTATTTGACACGATGAAGCAAGTAGGTTCACGATTGGTAAACTTCCATGTAGCCGATAATAATCGCATGGCCCCCGGTATGGGCAAACTGGATTGGAAACGAATTATGGACACCTTAAAGGAAATTGAATACGATCAAGTTTTATCGGTCGAATTCTGCCCCCCAATCGATCGTACTCCAGCGAACCCCTACCCTAATTCAATCGATGAAACACCCGAAGGGTTGAGTCCTGAGCAATTGAAATTTTTACAGGACCATGGCAGTACGGCCGTGACGGAAGAATTCTACACCATGCTTACTCAGCAATCCATCGATCAACTCAAACCTTATCTCCAATGAAAATAGCCAATATCGAGGCTTTCTGGCTTCGCTGTCCCATCCCCAAAGAAAAGCAACATCGATCTGATTACGGATTACTAACCAATTTTGACATGACCTTGGTCGTGGTGACCACCGATAACGGCTTGCAAGGATTTGGGGAAGCTAAAGCTGCGGTGGGTTCTTCTGGGTCCTGCGCAAGCATTGTAAGTTGTGTTGAAAATGAATTAAAACCTGCGCTCCTTGGACAAGATGTGAGTCAAATCAACCGGATTTGGGAATTCGTGTATAACGGAACCCGGGACCATTATGCGCTGTCGAGAGGAAGAAAATTCCCTATTTTGGGGAGAAGAGGCCTCACTATTTCGGCTTTGAGTGGAATCGATACCGCCCTTTGGGACCTCAAGGGAAAAGCATTGGGTGTACCGGTAGTGGATCTCTTGGGAGGTAGCTGCCGGGACAAAATGCCCGCTTATGCCAGTGGAGGCTGGGCGGGTGCAGACGCCATCGGAGAACAGCTAAAAAGCTATACCGAAAAAGGTTTTTCTGGTGTAAAAATGCGTGTGGGAGTCATGGACGGTTCTGTGGCAGAAAGCATAAAGCGAGTACGTGCCGCCCGTCAGGCTTTACCCGATCACATCAAATTGATGACCGATGCCCATGGTACTTTCAGTGTACCTGAAGCTAAACAATTTTGTCGGGGAGTGGAAGACTGTAATCTATATTGGTTTGAAGAGCCAATTTCCCCGGATAATCGAATCGGCACTGCCGAGGTGAGATCAAGTACCTATATCCCCATCGCAGCAGGAGAAAGTGAATATACGGCCTTTGATGTGCGGGATATGATAGCAGAGAAAGCTTTGGACGTCATTCAACCAGACTGCGCTATTATCGGAGGGATCACAGAAGCCATGCGGGTGGCCCAGTTGGCCCATACTTATCAACTCGAATTGGCTCCACACTGTTGGGGGTCGGCATTTTCCTTTATGGCCGGCGTGTCGGTAGCTTTTGCTTCCCCCGCTGCCAATGTGATCGAATTTTCTCTTGGAGGCAATCCAATGATGTATGATTTGGTGGAGGAAAAAATTTCCGTGGACGAGCGAGGAATGCTCTCCCAACCTACCCGCCCCGGACTGGGGTTGACTCCGAACTGGGATTTTGTAAACGAATTTAAACAATAATAATCATGGCAAAAGCTATCAACATCAATCATGTCGCCTTGGTGGTTAGCAATTTGGAAGAGGCTTGCGAGTTTTATGAAAAAGAACTCGGGTTGGAAGTGATCCCGGCCTTTCTTTTTGACTATCCCACGGCTTTTTTCAAAATCAACGAAGATCAGCAACTCCACCTAACCGAGTGGGAAGACAGCTTTTCTTTCCGAGGACATCTTTGCTTGCAAGTAGATGACATCAACACCATTTATTGGCGGATGAAAGCGCTGGGAGTAATTGATATCAAACCTTGGGGACATGTACGCCAACTTCCCGATGGACCGATCCAGATGTTTGTTCGAGACCCTTCAGGAAATTTAGTCGAACTCTCTTCTGCGCCAGATGCCGAAATTGATCCAAAAATATTCGAAGATGAGCTTTTCAAACCCGGAATTTATGTTTCTGGAAGAAATGATTTCCGTGGATATAAATCCAAGGACGCCACGCTTTATCATAAAAACAAATGAAGAAAAAAATCCTTCTCTTGGAAACCTTGGCTGAGGAGGCAATGGAACTCTTGGAGTCAGCAGATGAGGTTGAAGTCCTCATGGGATTGGACGAGTCAAGTCTTCAGACTGCTGTAAAATCCAATGACATTGCTGCGATTATTACCCGTGGAAAAGGCCAAGTTCGAGCTAATTTAATGGATCAAATTCCAAGCTTAAAAATCATCGCCCGGGCCGGAGTGGGACTTGACAATATTGACGTGATTGCTGCCAGTAAGCGCGGAATCAAAGTAGTCAATGCTCCAAACAGCAATGCCAACACCATTGCTGAGCACACCATCAGCCTGATGCTCAATCTGCAGCGAAATTTATTTACAGCCTTTACTATGGTCAAAGAAGGACGATGGGACGAGCGCGGAACCTACCAAGGCGATGAACTGCATGGAAAGACGCTTGGGATTTTGGGTATGGGAAATATTGGAAAAAAAGTCGCTCGAATCGCTGAGGTCTTGGGCATGAAGGTGTGTTATTGGAGTGCTTACAAGGAAGCGGTTTCTTACCCTAAACTTTCCCTACAAGAGGTACTCATTAGCTCCGATGTAGTCAGTTTGCATTTGCCTCTTACCCCTGAGACAGAAAACCTGATCAATGATCAGGCTTTAAATCAACTAAAAACCGGAGCTTTGCTGATCAACACGGCAAGAGGAAAAATCATTGATCAGAAGGCTTTGCTCCACGCATTGGATTCTGAAAAATTAGGTGGCTTTGCGGCAGATGTTTTGGCTGTAGAGCCTCCTAAAGCTGAGGACAACCCTTTAATCAGACATCCCAAGACCCTAATCACTGCCCATGTCGGAAGCCTGACCAAGACCACCTATACTCAAATGTGTACGATGACAGTGAAAAATACGCTTGCGATTTTGAGCGGTCAAGAGCCCATGGAAAATTGCATTTTCAACCAAAAAGAATTAACCGAATAAATGCCAACTGCCGATCCTTTTCCCCTCAAAATACGCTGATCATGAAAACACTATCTGCGCTGACTGTTTTACTGTTTTTGCATTCCTGTAGCCCAAAACCTTCAGATAGGGAAACCTCAAAAAATCTGACTGAAAATACTTTTACTACTCCTTTGGGGAAGAAGTTCGCAGTACCTGATCCACCCGAGAAGCTGTTGAAAGCCTATGAAAAAGCAAAATTGGCCTATGAGGCAAATCCTGAGGACCTGGAAGGAATGATTTGGTATGGTCGAAGGGCGGCCTACCTTGGAAAATACAAGGAGGCGATCGAACTATATTCGAAAGGTATTGAAAAGTTCCCCAATGAACCCAAGCTTTATCGTCACCGAGGACATCGATTTATTTCGCTGCGAGAATATGATAAAGCCATCGATGATTTAAAGAAAGCTGCCGAGTTAATTCAAGGAACTGAAAATGAAATTGAGCCGGATGGCATGCCCAATGCGATGAATATTCCCGTCAGCTCACTCCATGGAAATATTTATTATCATTTGGGTTTAGCCTATTATTTAATCCATGATTATCAAAAAGCATACGAGGCTTACCTAAACTGCCGGGAAAGTGGTTCGCATTACGACAATATCGTATCGAGCACACATTGGCTCTATATGATTCAGCAACGATTGGGCAACCCCACGAAAGCCGATTCCCTTTTGGCTCCGATTCATGCTGATTCTACTGTAATTGAAAATCAAAGCTATGCCGATTTATGCAGGCTTTACAAGGGTTGGATCCCTGTGGATTCCCTGATCCGATCCGGTCCTGGAAGTCCATCGAATGATGCGGTTCGATATGGCGTTGCCAATTGGTATTTATACCATGGTGACACCCTTAAAGCCACCCAAATGCTGGAGGAACTCGTGGGTGAAAAAGCCTATACTTCCTTTGGGTATTTGGCTGCAGAAAGTGACTTAATCCATTATTTTGAACACGAGAAAAAAAGAAAATAACCTCAATCCTAATCTTCATTATCATGGCTACTTCCACAGATGACCGCATTAGGTCCATGACTTTTTCATCAGTTTATCCACACTATTTAACTAAGGTAGAAAGAAAAGGTAGAACCAAGGAGGAACTGCATCAAGTCATCGAATGGTTGACTGGATTTGATGAAAAGAAAATATACGAACTCATGGAAAGCCAAGTATCTTTTGCTGAATTCTTTACTCAAGCCAAGCTGAATCCCAATGCGCACTTGATCAAAGGATTGATTTGTGGCTATCGAGTCGAGGAAATCGAAAACCCGCTCAGTCAAAAGGTCCGTTATCTAGATAAACTAGTCGATGAATTAGCCAAGGGGAAGAAGCTAGAGAAAATCCTTAGGACTACCTAAATGGGTAAACTTGGGCTTTGTTTTTCACTGAACCCTCCCACACTATCCCGTGTTCAATTTCCATGATCGATATCAAAATGGGTTCATGTCTAGGGTAATTTCTGACCAAGAAATAAAGAAAATTCTTCCGCTAATTTTGGCGACGGCGATTTTTATGCTGATGCTGGATTCGACGATTCTGAATACCTCGCTTCCTGCCATTGCTGCTGATCTGAATGAATCTCCACTCAATATGCAGAACGCTATCATCAGCTATGTACTGACGGTAGCCCTACTGATGCCAATTAGTGGATTTATGGCTGATCGATTTGGGACCAAAAAAGTATTCATCGCTGCCTTGGTCCTGTTTGCCTTAGGTTCGTTGTTTTGCTCGCTTTCTCAAAGCCTGACTCAATTGGTGATTTCCAGAGTAATTCAAGGCATAGGAGGAAGCATGATGACTCCAGTGGGAAGACTGACCTTAATTAAAACTTTTCCTCGTAATGAGGTAGTCAATGCCATGAATTATGCCATCGTTCCAGCATTGATCGGGCCGATTTTGGGACCTTTGGTGGGAGGCTATTTGGTGGATTACTTGTCTTGGCATTGGATCTTTTTAATCAATTTACCCATTGCATTGATTGGTGTGATCTTAAGCCTATTTTACCTACCTAATTATCACTCAAAATCATCCGGTTTTGACATCAAAGGTTTTCTCATCTTTGCTGCCGCGACGTTTATTTTATCCATTTCCTTGGAACTCTTAGGGAACTCTGTACAGACTACTCCTTTGCTTTTTGGGCTTTTCTTGGGCTTTTTACTCCTTTTTTTCTACTACAGACATGCCCAAAAAAAGGAGGAGCCCATATTTCCTTTGAATTTATTTCAAGTAAGGACTTTTCGAATAGGAATCCTTGGCAATCTGGCCACCCGACTGGGAATCAGCGCCATCCCCCTTCTCCTTCCTCTGATGATACAGATTGGGTATGGACGATCCGCGGTAACTTCAGGCTGGATAGTGGCCCCCATGGCCATCACAGCCATGCTTGGGAAATCTGTAGTGATGAAAATTCTCAACCGAATCGGATACCGAAAAACCTTGATCGCAAACACCTTGATTATCGGCGCGCTTATTTGTCTGCTGGCAATTCCGAGTATTGAAAGCTCCATTTATTGGCACATTCCCATCATTGGCGTTCTGGGTTTTTTTAATTCAATCCAATTCACCTCGATGAATTCCATCGCCATTGCCGACCTTCGGCCCTATCATACCAGTAGTGGGAATTCACTCCTCTCAGTCAATCAACAAATGGCGGTAGGATTTGGAATCGCTTTCGGCTTGGTCGTGCTCAAAATCTTTGAGGGGGATATTCGCTTGATTCAAAACGAAATTCACAATGCCTTTCGCTATACCTTTTTGGTCATTGGGGGGCTTACCATGCTCTCCGCATTGGTTTTTAGAAGATTACATCGTCGGGATGGAGATAATTTAAAATCTCAACAAGGCTAAATTTTCCTAGCCACCATAAATTAAGATAGAAAAATCAACCTACTTTTTTATCTTCAATTACCCAACCTATCCTTTTCTTTTATGAAGAACATCATCAGCTGCATTTTGGTCTTGTTAGTTGCCCTACCAGGCTTTTCCCAAGAAGTCTTTTTTTCGGTGAACCAAGTCGGGTTTCACCCCGGTGACACCAAAAAAGCGGTCATCTTTTCTAGGGAAAAAATTAAGTCCAAAATCCAATTGATGCACCTGCCGGATTCGAGTGCAGCTTTCCTGATGACACCGAAAACATTGGAGGCAGGAGATTGGGGAGATTTTCATTATTACTCTTTGGATTTTTCATCAGTTATAGAATCGGGAGAATATTATTTATGGCATTCGGATTCAAAAAGTTCATCGGAAAAATTTCAGATTTCCGACCAGGCATATCAGGGAATCCAAGAGCACTTACTCAAATTCATGAGACAACAACGCTGTGGATATAATCCTACCCTGGATATGGTCTGCCATCAGCAAGACGGGAGATCTTTCTATGGCCCCATGCCTGACTCTACCTATGTGGATGCCTCAGGAGGCTGGCATGATGCGGGTGACCAATTAAAATACCTGATCACCGGAAGTTATGCCACCGGACATATGCTCATGGCTTACCAACTTTTTCCCGATCAATTCGAAGATCAAGTCAATGCACTCGGACAACCTGCAAAAAATGGAATCCCTGATGTGCTTGACGAAGCCAAATGGGGTTTGGATTGGTTGCTCAAACTGCATCCCGCCCCCGATCAACTCATCCATCAAATCGCTGATGATCGGGATCATAGGGGGTTTAAAATTCCCAATAAAGATAATGCAGATTATGGCTGGGGAGAAAACTCCTACCGGGTAGCTTATTTTGCCACAGGTAAACCCCAAGGCTTGATGCAGTACAAAAGTGAAGCCACCGGTTTGGCCAACTTAGCTGGAAGATCAGCCGCTGCTTTGGCTTTAGGAGCCAGAATTTGGAAGGAGTTTGATGAAATTTATGCTCAAAAATGTCTCCAAGCAGCAAAAACGCTTTATGCTCTCGGTCAGAAAGCGGAAGGATTTCAGCAAGGAAATTCATACGGAGCCCCTTATCGCTACATGGAAGAAACCTGGAATGACGACATGGAGTGGGGAGCTGCGGAGCTTTTCAAAGCCACAGGAGATTCTAGCTATTTGGAGCAGGCCAAAGACTATGCCGTGGCCAGTTCCAATGCGGACTCCTGGACTGTACGCGATTCGGCCGCTCATTATCAACTTTATCCATTTATAAATTTGGGGCACTTTTCCTTGCACGAAGTGGTGGATGAAACCTTCAAAAAAACGTTGGAGGAATATTATAAAGAAGGAATTGAATACACCCTTTCCAAGTCAAAAAGCAGCCCTTTTGAGGTAGGTATTCCTTTCATTTGGTGTTCAAATAACCTCATGACTTCTCTAGCTACTCAATTGATTCTTTATGAAAAAATGAGTGGAGATCAGACTTTCCATCCCTATTTACTTGCGCAACGAGATTGGTTATTTGGTAAAAATCCCTGGGGCACGAGCATGTTTACCGGAATTCCCGAATGGGGAGATTATCCTGTTTATGTTCATACAGCCCCTTATGTTCTGCTGAATTTAGAAATTCCGGGGGGCTTAGTGGATGGTCCAATATTTAGAACCATTCATTCCAATTTGCTTGGACTTACACTCGAAAGACCTGACGACTATCTGGGAAGACAAAACCCATTTATCGTTTATCATGATGCGGTGGGCGATTACAGCACCAATGAACCTACCATGGATGGAACAGCTGGGTCCATCCTGATGATGAGCTATTTTTCTCACAAGAAATAGCTTCTAATTTACCCATAAATTGGGTCCCCCTTTTGATCTACTTTTGCTTCTTGCTAATGGTATTACCCTTCAACACTAATCTACTAAGGTGAAGACCATCTGGCGAAACTTCCAGCCAGTTTCATCTCCATTTCCCGCTCCTGAAGTTTGCTTAAATATCAATCCAATTAGATCCTGTTCCGGATCAGCAAAGTATTGCGTATTGAAATACCCACCCCAATCAAACGTGCCCAAACTACCCAATCCTCCCATTTGAACTCCCTTTTCATCCACCAAACCAAAGGCTAATCCATAATCTTTTCCTCCTTCACCGAGAAAATCACCAACTTGATTGGTCATTATGGTTTTAATTGTATGTGGACTGAGAATTCGGTTCCCATTATAAATTCCTCCATTCAAGTACATTTGAAGAAATTTCGCGTAATCCTCAGTTGTGCTCGAAAGGCCAGCTCCACCAGAAAAAAATCGCTTTGCTCCTTTTTTCGGATAGTCAGGATCATAAAATGTAATTGGAAATGCAACCCACTCCCCCGCTTGGTGAGTATGCACCGCAACTAATCTATCATCTTGATTATCATTGAGATAAAATCGAGTATCCTTCATTTCCAAAGGATTAAAAATCCGTGAATTTAAAAACTCATCAAAAGGCATCCCAGAGACTATTTCCACCAGGTAGCCCAACACATCCAATCCCTCGCTATAGGTAAATCGTGCTCCAGGGTCATGGTGAAGGGGAAGTTTAGCCAACCGCTTTACGCTTTCTTCAATGGAAATGTCTTCTGTGGTAAACAAATCAACTACTCTGGCCTTCTGATAGATCATCTTCATTCGCTCATCTCCATCAATTACGCCATACCCCAATCCAGAGGTATGGGTAAGAAGATGTCTGATCGTGATTTCCTTATCTGCAGTTCTTGTCGTATAGGTTGTATCAGAAAAGCGAAAGCCTGTAAGCACTTGAGGCGATTTAAACTCGGGAATAAACTTTGAAATTGGGTCATCCAAACGGAAATGCCCTTCCTCCCATAAAATCATAATTGCGGTGGAAGTGATGGCTTTAGTCTGAGATGCAATCCGAAAAATCGAATTCTTCTCCATTCTCCTTCCATTTTTGACGTCTGCCAATCCTTTGGCTTCGTGGTAAATCACCTTCCCATCTTTCACAATCATAGCCACCAAACCAGGAATTTGACCATCTCGAATGGCTTCATCCAACACAGCATCAATTCGGGAAATTCGGTTTTCATCGATTCCTGAAATGGGCTGCTTATCCGCAACATGAAGCAGTTGAGACCAACTTTTCTCCGGGAAAAGCAAAAAGACAAAAACGAGAAGAAAATAGATTGATTTCATCGGGTATATTGTATTTATTTGGCTAAAATACCCTGAACCAAAACAATACCCTAAATATCCTTAAAAAAGATTTAATTACTTTTTACACGTCCCAAACTGGCTAAAACCAATTCAGCTGTTTTTTGAGAAGCAGATTGATCACCGATTTTTTCTTTGATCCAATCATAACCTTGAAGCATTTGACCTCTATAAACAGGGTCTGAAAGAATCTGTCTCAATTCTAACTCCAGATTATGGACCGAAAAATCCTGCTGAATAAACTCTTTGACAACCAATTTATCCGCAATTAAATTGACTAGAGAAATAAAAGGAACCTTAATCAAATTTTTCGCGATAGCATAGGAAACTGAACTTGTCCGATAGACGACAATCTGAGGCACCCGGAATAAAGCGGTTTCCAAGGTTGCTGTACCGGAAGTGACTACGGCGGCAGTGGCATGGGATAACAGGTCGTAGGTTTGATCAAAAACCACTTTTATCCCTACTTTTTGGGCAGAAAAATACAAACTCGAGTCAAGTGATTTAACCCCTGCGACCACAAATTGTGCATGGGGAAATTTAGAAACCAAATCCACCATTCGGGAAAGCATACCCAAGATTTCTTGCTTCCGACTTCCGGGCAAAAGCGCTATTATCGGTTGATAGCTTAACTCATTTTTTTGAAAGAAGAAATCATGGGGTTTAAACTTCCGAATCTCATCTAAAAGCGGATTGCCCACATAGTGCACCTCTAAATCGAAGCGTGTAAAAAAGTCCGGCTCAAAAGGTAATATGGAATAGATATGATTGGTAAAAGCCTTTAACTTATAGGCCCTTTTTTGATTCCAAGCCCAAACTTTGGGGGGAATGTAATAATGAACGGAAATTTGTTGCTGGGTTGCAAATCGGGCAATTTTCATATTGAAGCCCCCATAGTCCACTAGAATGATGGCATCAGGCTTGTATTGAAGGATATCACTTTTGATTAGATTCAGGTATTTGAGAACCTTACGAAAACCCAAAACCACTTCCAAAAACCCCATCAAAGCCACCTCGGAATAATCTACAGCCAATTCAACTCCTGCTTGTTTAGAATAACTTCCTCCCATACCTCGGAACACCAAATTGGGGCTCCGTTCTTTCAAAGCCAAAATCAAATTGGAAGCGTGTAAATCACCTGAGCGTTCTCCAGAGATGATGTAAATTCTTTTCAAAATTTTATAAGGGTAAATAGTACTACTTAATTGGTTTGCCGAAAAACCTCATCCATACTTGATGCAAAATAAATCTGATTTAGTAAACCTAGCCTTCAATTTACGATTAAAAAAACCACATATTTCACAAATCTTTTGGATTTCCTGTTCAGTAACTAATCCTCAAACAACTGCTTTTTCTAGCTAAGCCCACATTTTAATTCCTCTGCATTAAGACCGATCAAATTCGAGATAAATCGAGGAACCCATCCTTTTACTTCCAAAACTCCAGTAAGTTGCAAACTACCAAAATAAGCGATCCGGGGTATTGGATTAGTAACGGAAAGTTACTATTGAAGGAACAGCCACCTGAAAATCAAGAAGAAACCTATAGTAAGCACTCGAGACAAGTTATCTATCTTTTGATCTAGGAATTTTATAACAAAATCAACTCAATCCATCAATTGACTAAATTTGGTTTAAAATTAGAAAAACGCAGAAAAACTCAAAGATCAACTCACCAGTCAGCCATAGATTTTAATTATTTTCGATACCGAAATAGGTCTCAGATTTCATCTAGCGAGCCTACGGCTCTTGAAAATTAATTTTTCTTCCCACCTAATTCCATTGCGGATGCGGTGCTTTACCGCATGTGCAGATTGCGGATTATATTGGAGCTTGAAGGCTCTTTACATATCCAAATGCATAATACGGGCTAAGTCCTCAAAGGACCGAGTCTCACAGTTTACCATTCACAGCACCATTCTTTCTTGGTACATTCTGCAATAAAAAATGGGAATCAATCCCCAAAATACTCTACAAAATTCCGAGGAGTTTCGTAGAGTGTTAATTTATAAAGCCCCCCATTTGGTGTGATTTCTTTGACAGCAGGCTCCAAAATCTTCCAAAACTCCATAATCAAAATTTCGCAAGATGCCATTTTGCCTTGCATGAAATCCACATCAAGATTGAGATTCTTGTGATCAACTTTGTCGATAACAAGGTTCCTGATCAACATGCTTAATTGTTTGAGATCTACAACAAAGCCGGTTTCCGGATCGGGAAGCCCTTTTACGGTGACGATCAGTTCAAAATTATGTCCATGCCAATTGATATTGGCACAAGGACCAAAGACCTCAAAGTTTTTTTCCTCTGACCAATTGGGGTTCCAAAGCTTATGTGCGGCATTAAAATGCTCTTTCCTGCAAACGTAAATCATCAGCGCTTCAAATTCGGCGCAAGTTAGTCAAAAGAAAAGAGATTGAAAACCACTACTCAACTGGTGGAAAATGAAATAAGCCCGATTTTCACCGAGCTTATTTCATTCTCAACGAGAGGAAGTATAATTAGGCTTCATTCAGTTTCTGAAAGAAAATCACGATATGATCCTCTCTAGATAGATTTAGATTACCTTCCTTAATAATCTTCTTAGCCACATCTTGATCTTCTTTATTTAAAGACTTGACAATATTCTTGGTTCTGTTTCTTACACTTGAAACATTATCGTTTTTGTCGATTAGGTAAAAAGATTCCTCGAACACAAACATTCTTCCAGCCGTGGGTGCATACGAATTTTTTGGAGGAGTCACTAGATCGGAATAAAATCTACGAACCAGATCATACTTTTTACCTTCCGCAATGACATTAACAAGCTCCTGTTCTTTCACTCCCTTAATCATATCGTACCCTTTTTTAAAAAGCAGCCTAGTCAGCATACCCTCTTCGCCTTCTGCCAAAAGGATACTTGGACGCTCTAATAGGGCATATTCAATATACTCTTTATTGAGGTAAATTTTGTTACCAGCCTCATTGATTACTTCAAGTTCGTTATCATGAATATTTAACTTATAGGCGACATTTTCTTTCAATCCCGCGTTACTTAGTCCAATGTCTGCTTTTGCCCAATCTTCAAAAAGATAGGGTGAACCCTCTATCTCACTATAACTGTTTAATCTTGCAGGAGCTCCATTCATATTTATATTTGAAATTTGCCCAAATGAAGCCTGGCTGAAAGCCAAAAAGCCTACTACTATCAAAAACTTTTTCATTGTTTAATTACTTTCTTGTGTACGGTTAAATTGTTGGTTACTATTTGAATAAGATATATTCCTTGGTTAGATGGTAAAGTTAGTTCAATTTCTAGGTTATCCGAAATTTTACTCGCATCAATTTTCCTGAAAGTTCTACCAGCCATATCCATTAAAACTAATTGAACCGGTCCTTGGTAATCATTAGTAATGGAAACCGATACATTGTTCTCGGATGGAACTGGACCGACAAATATCCCCAACCGCCCTAATTCGGCTTCTTGATCAGGAAGTGCGGATATGACTACTGGATCTGAAATTCTATTACAGAATTCATTAAAAATAGCCACTTGATAGATTCCATCCTCTGAGGCATTTAGTGACCTGCTAGTAGCATTTTGGATCAATTCTCCATTAAGATACCACTGGTAGGAAGAACCTGGCTGTTGAGAAGTCAGGGTAGTTCCATTAGCAACGATTACCGGTTTGGTAAGTTCATTGGGCAGAATTTCAATCTCTTCTTCATAAACCGTTGATCCTGTCTCATTTGAAACTTCAAGAGAAACCAAATAGTTTCCTGGAGAATCAAACACAAAAATCGGATGCTCCGAAGAGGAAGATCCCAAATCAGCAAAATTCCATGAAAACTCCTCCGCTAGTCCCTCACTTAAATTCTCAAAAGTTACTGCTGCACCCACACAGGCAAAGGAAACGCTAAAGTTTGCAAATAGTACATCATCACAATTTTGTGCTAGCCATCCTGTTGAATTTTCGATGACTGCACCCGATCCTAAATTCACAATAGCCTCCCCTTCAAAATCCACATTAAGGACTCCGATATTCTCAAAACAATACTTTCGGTAAATTGTGTGCACAATTTTGCCTTTTGTATTTGCTCGGATGAGAGAGGGTTCAGATGACTCGGCGATAGACTCCATCTCTTCAACAACCATAAGTTCGCCCGTATCTCCTAAATTAAGCGTGGCCGCTTGCCCCAATCTCAATCGGTTTATCCTAAGGGACTCTGTATTCACTAACACGGTTGCATTACTTATTGTTAATTCACTTACGCCGCCTGTTGTTAACCTATAGGAACCAGACAAAGCAGCAAGATCAATCAGTTGATTTGAGGAATTATTTTCAAACTCACCTGAATTCCCAATAAAGTTTAGATAGGTCCCCTGACGAATCACGGTACCTGGACCCGCTTGAAAATCACCTTCCAATTCGATTAAATCAAAATCCCCCTGCAATACAGCGTTCCCTTGAAGAACAAGTTCGGTAGCTCTAATGATCGGAATATCAAACTGAACCCGCGAATTTTCAATCCAAATTCGGTCCAAATGATCTGCAGAAATCACTCGCCAAGATCCACTCCCAAACTCAATGGCAACATTATCCAATGCGGACTGACCGAGTTCAATCAATTGTTGATTATCCGTTGAATTTTCAAAAAGCAATGTACCATTGGTGATTGAGGTAATCTGATTACTAATCCGCAATCCATTTAAAATGTTAATGGTATTCCCCTCTAAGTTGAGATTGACCAATTGATTACCAAAAAAATTGATACTAAATACCTCCGAATTAGCGGACAAACTAACTTCTGACTGACCGCTAGTCCCCTCAAAAACCACTCGGGTCCCTCCATCGGGAATTTGATTTGCCGAACTTCCTCCCAGCGTCAATGACCAATTCTCAGGATTATTCCAATCACCGGACTCCCCACCAATCCAATATAAGGTTTCATCTGCCCCATCAATTATCCCCGCTTTGAAAATCAGTGAAAATTCTTGCTGACCATTCGTCAAAGCTCCTTTATGATTAATGATTAACTTATAACGCTGCGAAGTAGGATTATCAATTTGTATCTGCTCCACATTGTCCCGGAAATTATCCTGATCCTGCGTAGCTCTTCCATTGGGCCCATTTTCCGGATTGAGTGTCCAAGGATAAAAAACATTTCCCTGCTCATCGATGATCCGCATATCTAAATCATTGACAAGCATCAAATTTTCAGGATTAAGAGAAGGTGAAGGAGGCGTACCGGAAGGATCTATCCAAGCAATTGTAGCTCGGATCGGAGTAATTCCATCGGAAAGAAATTCATATTCATAGCTTTGATTTTCCTCCAAAAGTTCTTCTCGAATAAACTGTGAAGTACCATTTTCATTGAGAATAATTTCGGCTGCAGATTTGACATCTAAAAGTCCCCAGCCATGAATGTAATCCGGCCCGGGATTGTTTCCAGCCTCTTTGCTGGTATTAATCATTAGCCCCTTCAAAGTGGAAGACCGCATATACCTTCCATTATTCCGCTCATTAAAAAGCTGCTGAAGCAACAGAAGTGATCCGGTAACATTAGGGGAAGCCATGGATGTTCCACTCAGAGATGCGTAACTATCTGAGGAACCACCATCAGCTATGGCGGTGCTAAAAACACTTACACCCATACCAACGATATCAGGCTTGATTCTGCCATCATCAGTCGGACCCCAACTTGAAAAATTACTAATTTGAACATCTTCAGGCCCTGCATATTCCGGAACTCCACTTACTGCACCTACCGTGATCACGTTCTTGGCTACTCCCTCAGGTCCAATGGAATCATCGGGTCCATCTGGATTTCGCGTTCCATCCCCTGCATCGTTTCGATCATTTCCAGCCGCCCAAACAATGGTGTAATAAGGTTTATCAACCATCAAATCATCCAAACCTTTACTTTTGGCACTGTAAAAGCCAAATCGATAGTCTTCATCTTCATCTATCGATGGATTGCCGGACCACACCCAGTTATTACTTGCATTTCGATACCATCCAATGATATTTCCATAAGAATGATTAGATAAAATATGTCCAGTTGGTTTGGTTTCGGGGTCAAAGGCATTGCCATTCATTTTTGACAAATCACTCTCCCAATTAAAAGACCAACCTGTGGCGTCATAAGCCATTCCGCGGGCGCTCGCATTGATTCCAGCAGCTAAAATAGTTCCGGAAACGTGAGTAGCGTGATTAGAAATCGTTTCGGTCGACCCATCCACTTGAGTCAAGCGATCTTCAAATTCAACATGATCAGGTTTGGGTCGGGTTTGATCATAAATCCCCACTGTCATTCCTTGACCACTTAGGTTTAAATTCAATTCTCCTCCCGGCTGAAGTGCATTTGCACCGGTTGTTTTCGCAGCAGTTGAGTTAAAAATGGTGTAGTAAATCGGAGAATCGGTTTCATCAAAATACTGGAGCTCTGCTTGAATATTATTGGGTAATTGGAGGGTTACAGGTATTCCCCTTTGTTTGGCCTTTTCTAAGACCAAATTTTTAGATTCAAATAGCCGTGGAAAAGATTGCTTGAACGTTTCAAAGTTCTGGTTATTTCCCTGCACCTGCCCTACTACCTGCTGCCCGTAGGCTACTGAAAGGAACATGCCCAACAGTAAAAGCAGACATTTCATACTTCGCATAGTTAACTTTTTCTTTGTATATAAAAAACCGTAGGAAATTAATAAAAGTTTAAAAAAATAGGGGCATGAAGCCCCTATTTTAACATTTATTCAATTCAATATTTAGCGAATATATTTACGCTTCCTCCACAGGAGTAAGGATAACAGTACCTCCATCTCCATAAGTATTGCTCCATTCAATTCGAAGGGTACCATCTTCTTGCACTACACCGTTAATGGTGAATGGATCTTGGTATTGGTCTTGATTAGAAGACGCACCTGTCAAAACATCACAGTTATCATTCAAACGACCAGTTGGGGAAGTGTCGCCATAAACTCCTGAATAAAGACCAAATGACATATCGTCCATATTATACGAGCCAGCACCTATTTCTTCAAACGTCACAGGGTCATCACTTAAAACAAGATTAGAAGCAGTTTGACTAGCTCCACCATCGCCATCCCCAACTTGGAGGAATTCCCAAAATACTGTGTACTCACCCGCTAATTCAGAAGGACAGATTACACGAATAGGTATGGTAAGGCTACCATAGTTTGGAGAAACTTCAGCACCAGTTACACTGCTGATATTTAAGATTAAGTCAGGAGTTTCAGATGGATCAATATTACCTGTTAAAACGGTAACTGGAATAGTGCTCACAAATTCTCCTGCGTTCATGGTGGCAGAAGTAGCATTAAGCTCATAATGCACACCTTCTACAGCAGTAGAAGCAGGGTCCACTTCAATATTAACGGTGATCGCACCAGATCCGTTAGTAGAAACTCTGTTCAACTGAACATCCACCACATCAGTTTGCGTATCACTTGATCTCACAAAACGGGAAATCAATCCATTGGGAAGGTTCGCATCGTTGAATTCAACGTAATTACCCCCAAAGAAGGTCTCCGTTCCTGGATCGTCAAAACATGCAGTCGCTGTCAAAGAGGCAACTAAAACTGCAATTAATGTATAAATTCTATTAAATTTCATATTGTATTCCAGTTTTAGTTATAGCCTGGGTTATCTTCCAAAGTCTCATTAAGTATTAACTCTTCCTGAGGCAAAGGAGCTAAAATTCTATAATCAGAATAAGGTACATCCTCGAAATTAGCGTGCTTGGTAATATCCAAACCATTACGCTTCAAATCAAAAAAACGATGTCCTTCTAGAGCAAACTCAACTCTTCGCTCGGTAAGAATCAGGTTGAATAATTGATCACCAGTAACTCCGCTTTCAACTGCTTCCAGACCTCTATTGGTACGAAGCGCAGATAGATCAGCTCGTGAACCAGCAGCATCACCAGTTCTGAATCGAGCCTCAGCTCTAATCAAATAAAGTTCAGCGGCACGAATGATCGGTAGGTTTTCTAAGAAATCCCCTTTAGAACCAGTCCACTTTTCAGAACGATACACTGTACCATCAGCGCCTGATCGGGTGGTAGCGGTCCACGTATCTCTTCTAACATCTCCTTCTTCATAAGTTGCAAGCAACTCATCAGAGGCCGTTACAATAAATTGAGCGGAAGAAAACACATTGGAAGTTAAGGAACAAACAGAGTTGTTTACACCATCTACCGTAGACCAATCATTGGATCGAATTTCGATCTCAAACAAGGACTCTGGATTAGGGAAAGTAGAAAAACCTGCAACATATTCTGTAGGAGACATCAAGCCTTCACCTGAATCACTTAACCCAAAAGTAGCCATCGCCTGAGTAGCCATGGCGGCAGCTTCAGCATACTTAGCATCATAAAGGTAAACTCTTGCCAAAAGGGCTTCTGCGGCTCCTTTAGATGCACGATACACTGCTGAAGTACCTGTCTCAGCTGTAGGAAGTAGTCCAATAGCAGTTTGAAGATCCGACTCTATCAAGTCATAAACTTCTCTATTACTAGCTCTTGCTCTGAAATCAGCATCAGAAAAACCAAGGGTTGGAGTAGTTCTAATAATCACAGATCTATCCCATCCATTCACTTCTCTACCTGGCTCGTATCCATAAACTCTTGAAAGATCGAAGTAGAATAATGCTCTAAGGAAATGGGCTTCACCCTTTACTCTGTTTTTTAAACTTTCATCACCTTCAACTTCCTCAATTCCTTCTAATAAAATATTGGCCTCATTAATTCCAGAATAAATGCCTCTGAAATTATTAGTATTTGAAAAGTCCCACAAGTTGATGTGAGCACGATCAGCATTTGCTTCTTGACCAATATATCTACCTGTATTTGCAATAATTCTTAGATTATCAGCTAAAATATCAGGAGCAATCATCATGGTTTGTCCATAATAATTAAAGCTTCTTACTTTTCCATAAGTTGCCAAAACCAAGGACTGATAACCCGATGCATCAGCAAAACCCGACTCAGGGGTTAAACTTTGTCTTGGCTCGGTATCCAATAGGTCAGAACATGCACTCATTGCTAGTGCTCCGCCTAAGGTTAGGATTTTTATATATTTTTTCATTCTTGTCTCTTAATTAGAAGTTAAGATTGATACCAGCAGCAAATTGCTTCGCATTAGGGTAAGATCCATAAGTATTTCCAAGTGAATTCGCTTCAGGATCAATTCCATTGTACTTAGTAAAGGTTGCCAAGTTCAAACCCTGTACAAACAAGCTGGCACTTTGCATCCCTATTTTGCTAGCTGCTACGGCAGGTAGGGTATAGTTTAAAGTTACTTGCTTCAAACGAATGTAAGACCCATCACTAATTAACCGAGTAGAATAAGTGCTAATGTTAGATGTACCTGGAGCTTGACCTCCTTCAAAAGGACGACCTACGGTTGTAATATCTCCTGGCTCTTTCCAGTAATCCAACTGATTAACAAATAAGTTATCCGTTCCTGAACCCCAATTTCCGTGATTGTAAATATCTGCATTAAATGCAAGATTACCGAATTGATACTGGAAGAAAACTTCCAAGGAAACTGGACCATAGGTGAGTGTATTTGATAACCCTCCAAAGCTTTTCGCAATTGCACTTCCTATGTAACTTAAAGTAGACTGACCTGCAACATAGGTATAACCTCCATTCAAATCATCAAACATTTGACGACCATTGGCAGGATTAACACCTAAGTAAGTATTTGCATACCAGAATCTAATTGGTCTTCCTACAATTAAATCGTTTCCAATTCGATCCAGACCGTCATAAAGTGACATTAATTCGTTGTCTTGGAATGTAATATTAAAGCCAGTGTTCCATTGGAATTTTCCAGCAACAATATTTACAGTTTGTAAATCAATATCGATTCCTTGGTTCCTTACACCAGCAGTATTTCTGGAAATTTCTCCGAACCCAGAATCAACTGGTAAAGGAGTGTCAAACAAAAGCGCATTTGAATTCTTTCTCCAAACATCTACTGTACCAATAATTCTTCCATTGAACAAGGTCCAGTCCAATCCGAAGTTAAAAGTTTCTGCTTCTTCCCAAGTCAATAAATCGTTACCCAATTGAGAAAGAGTCAAGGCTCCACCACCTAGGTACTGGCCACCTGAACCAACTAGAGAGCGAGAAGCAAAGTTGGCAATTTCAGAGTTACCGGTAATACCATAAGACCCTCTAAATCTTAAATTGTCTAACCAAGTCACATCCTGAAGGAAGGATTCTGAAGAAAGTCTCCATCCCACAGAAACAGCACCGAAAGTACCCCATCTATTTTGCTCTCCAAATCGAGAGTGACCGTCTCTTCTTAAAGTAAAGTCTGCGGTATAACGATCGTCGTAATCGTATTTAGCTTGTCCGAATACACCAGCACGCTTGTACTCCGTAAAGTTTGAGTTTACAGCAAACGGGGTTGCCGCATTCTGTAAATAAATCAAAGTAGGATTAGGAAATCCACGACCTGTAGCCGACTGCAGGTCAGACTGTGCTCCTTTGTATTCAAAACCAAGGATACCTGAAACTGTGTGCACATCATTGAACTTCTTATTGAAGTTAAAGTTATGGTTGGTGTTCAAGTTGGTATTTCTTCTTCCGGTAAATACAGATGCTCCACCATAAGAGGAGAATGCAGCAATAGTAGAAGGTCGGTTGTTGATATCGGCGTTATCGGAGAAATCAATTCCGAAGTAGGAGGTCCAGCTCAACCATGGAGCAATTTGATAATTCAACTGCAAGTTGGATACTGTCTGTACAGTTTTACCACTTCTCAATTCTTGGTTTACACCCTGAACAATGTTGTAACCAAATAAGTGGTTGGAAGGGTAATTTCTGAAAGTCCCATCTTCATTGTAAATCGGCACATTGGGTCTTGCTGCGTATCCTGCCACAAATGGACCATTCACGAAGTTCCCTCTATCAATTGTTCCGTTGGTATTTTGGAATGCCAACGACAAATTAGCAGATACCGTCAATTTTTTATTGGGTCTGTGCGTCAAGTTCAAACGTCCGGTAGCTCTTTGATAGTTCGAACGAATAATTTGTCCTTGTTGCTTAGTGTAAGAACCAGAAAGGAAGAAAGTAGTCTTCTCATCACCTCCGGATACGGAAAGATCATACACACTCAATCGACCCGTTCTGTAAAGTGCGTCTACCCAATCGTAAGACTGAAGATTTGGATCCTCTGGATTACCATAAGTAGCAGCAGCAGAAGCCGGATTTAACCCCGCATTGATATAAGCATCACGCTTTATGGTAGCCAGTTGATTCGCATTCATCATGTCGTAAAGCTCTAAAGGTTGAACAATCCCTTCTTGTACAGAAAGTCTTGTTTTAGTTGCTCCTTTAGTTCCCTTTTTGGTGGTAATTAAAACTACCCCATTGGCTGCTTGTGCTCCATAGATTGCAGCAGCAGCAGCATCTTTCAACACCTCAATAGATTCGATATCATTTGGGTTGATAGACGCCAAGGCATTTTGAGAACCTTGACCGGAAAGACCTCCGTTAGCCACCTGCACACCATCTACAATGTACAATGGGTCGTTGCCCGCGTTGATTGAACCTTCACCTCGAATTCGTACGTTCAAGGCACCTCCTGGTTGACCAGAGGTAGAAGTTACCTGAACACCTGCAATACGACCTTGCATTGCGCGGTCAAATGATTGCATAGGCAAATCTTGGAAGATCTCCCCTTTAACTGATGCAATCGCACCAGTAATTTCTCTTTTTGATTGATCACCGTAAGATGTGATCACAAACTCCGAAAGAGCCTGAACATCCGGTTCCAGCGCTACATTGATTGTAGTCTGATTTCCGATAGTCACCTCTTGTGGCCTTAACCCCACAAAGGTAAAAACCAACACATTGCTTCCGGCAGGTACACTGATTGAATAATTACCATCAAGATCTGTGGCAGTACCAATCGTAGTTCCCTTAACCAGAACAGTCGCTCCTGGTACTCCTAAGTTATCCTCCGTGGAGGTAACCGTACCAGTAATCACACGGCTTTGAGCAAATGCAACAGCACTTCCCAAAAACAGCATGAGTCCTAGAAGTAAAACTTTCCTCATATTTGGTTTGATTATGGTTTAAATTAGTCTCAATGATATCTTATATCTTCGAATATCCCAAGAGGCACACAGAGAAAATTCACAAAAGAATTGACCTAAACATAGAAGTTTTAATAAGTGAAATAGGTTAAAAACAATATTAAATTTTGTAAATTATGATTATCAGGCCTTTCTTCCAAAAATTATTCTCATTAAGCCATTGTTAACAAAAGTTAATTTTAAATACATCAACAGTTATTTTATGCCATATTGAGGATTTTTTTTCTCAACAATTTTTTATTTCAAAAAAAAGATATTTTCCCAAATAATACATGATTTAAAACCCCTTTTTTATCAAAAAATATACTAAAAAACTCACTTAACTAGAATTTTATATAATTTATCATAAAAAATAGCTGGTTTTTTTAGCATAGATCAAATCGGAAAATAGCAAAACATTTATAAAACCCGGATAGTGATTCTTCGGTTTAAAGCTTGGTTTTTGGGGCTGTCATTGGGTACCATAGGATTGGTGTCTCCCTTGCCCTCGGTGGCTACCCGGGCTTCATGAATTCCATGTGATACCAAATAGGTCTGAACTGATTTTGCTCGTTGTAAACTGAGCAACTTATTATATCCCGCTGAGCCTATATTATCGGTATGACCGGATATCATAATGTTAACATTGGGATTTTCTTCCAAAAACTTGACCAAGCGTGTAAGCGAACTCATTGATTCAGGTTTGAGCTCGTATTTATCAAAATCAAAGAAGACATTCTCAAAAACAAATTCTTCCCCCGCTGCAATCGGAGTCAATTCCACTTTCAAATCTTCTACATTTTGAATGGAATCCCGCTCTACATTATAAATTTTGGGCAAGAAGCCTTTCTTTTCCACATACAATCCGGAAATTGATTTCTCTGGATAGAGCATCATAAAGTCTCCCGTTTTGCCATCAGCTTTAAACTCGTACAGTGTGCTGTCATTGGTCAGTGCGACTAAAGACAGGGTCGCATCCACAGGCTCGCCAGTTTTCGAGTTGAGTACTCTTCCCCCAGTTACAATAAGATTATCACCGAGGTAAATTTCCTCAGGGAATGGAAAACGATATAAAAGAGACCGATCTCCAGCTGGGGAGGAGGTCATTTCTGAGTAATAGGCAAAATCTTTTTGCGCAGTAATAAATAAGGCAACTTGATCTTGATGATCATTAATGGGTAGTCCTAGGTTTTCTGGTTCTTGAAATTCTCCCTCATCCACTCGGGATAAGAAGATATCTTTTCCACCAAATCCTTGATGCCCATCCGAGGAGAAGAACAAAATCTCATTATTAAAAAACATAAAGGGTGAAATTTCATCCTTGCTTGTATTGACCACATTCCCCAAATTCTTAGCTTCTGACCAGGATCCATCCGACATTCTTACCGTAAACCAAATATCATTCCCCCCAAAACCTCCTCTACGATTAGAAGAAAAAAACAAAATCCGCCCATCGGCAGATAAAGAAGGCTGAGAATCCCAAGAGCGAGAATTCACCTCTTTGCCCATATTCTTTGGCCGTGACCAACGACCGTTCTCCCTGTAGGACACATAGAGATCGCAACTTCCCTCTGAATCCGGAGCATCACAGGACGTGTAAATCAAAATATTACCATCAGCGGTCACTGTACAGGTCCCTTCATTATAAGGTGAATTGATCGTAGATGCGATGCTTTCTGGGGGAGACCAACCTCCGCTGGTAGTGACGTAGGAAGTGTAAATATCCTCCTCATCAAAATTGCCCGTTCCATCCCGTTTGGTAAAAAGAATCTGAACGCCATCTGCTGTCATCACGGGAAAATACTGCAACTGAAACTGATTCAGCGGTTCGGCTAATTGTTCGCGTTGAATATCTTTTACCATACCGAGATGTTGCTCCAAAAAATCCATTTGGGCCTTCATGTCCTTATAATACATGTTAGCCCGAAAACTGTCCTCAAAAAGGGGATCAATTTCTTTAAATTGAGCTAAGGCCTGATCAAATTTACCCGTTTTCAAATAAAGGTTAGTAAAAACCCAACCGATATCCACGAGGTGTTTTTGTGTCGCATTTTTTCCGGAAAGCCTATTTTTACCAAGGACTGCAACCGACTCAGCTTCTTCCAAATTCCCTTGTGTGATTAAAAGCTGAGATAATTTGACATACGCTTCTAAAAATGATCCTTCACGCTTGATTGCATCCCGATATTTTTCCTCCGCTTCCTCATATCTTCGCTCATTAAGGAGCTGTTCGGCCTCAGTAAAAAACCGGATTGCTCTTCCATCAATAATCGAATAACTCTGACTATAAGTAGAATAGCTTAAGAGTAAGAAACAAATCAACAGTAGAACAGGGCGCATGAACTCAAGGAATATCCATAAATTTATGAGTTTGTAGGGATATTTTCCAAAATGGCCGATTTTTAACGTACTCAATGATCTCTGGGAGGAAACGTTCTGCCTTGCTCCATTCGGGTTGAAGCCGCAAATCGCAGCTGGGGTTTACAAATTCTGCATGCTCTTCAGCAAAAGCAAAATCGCTAGAATGAAAAATCACAACCTTCAGTTCATCGGCTTGCTCATAAATCGAGGGATGTGGCTTTTTAAATTTCTTGGGAGAAAAACAAACCCAATCAAAATTACCCGAAAACGGATGCGCTCCGGAAGTCTCAATATTGATCGTAAATCCCTTTTCTTTTAAAAGCTCAGTCAATGGGCCCAAATTATACATTAAAGGTTCGCCTCCGGTAATGACAACCAACCTTGCTGGATGTACCAGAGCGCCCTTAACAATTTCCTCAATGCCTACAATAGGCCATTTTCCGGCTTCCCAAGACTCTTTGACATCGCACCAAACGCATCCCACATCACAGCCACCTAAGCGGATAAAATAAGCCGGATGCCCGGTAAATTTACCTTCGCCTTGTATCGTATAGAATGCCTCCATTAATGGAAGCTGAAGCCCTGCGGCAATGAGTTCTTGGGTAGTCATGTTGAATTTTTGTTGAAGCGGGTGATTCGACCGCTAAATGAGGGGCAAAGATAGATTTAAAGTTTCGCGGCACAAAATCAGGTTGGACATAGGTCCTGTTAATTTGAATGATTTTCAACACCCTATTCTTTGGTTCTAAACTCAAAAAAAATCGGCTCCAAATTTATAGGTCCTTTTTCATGACAATCCGGTAATCTTCTACTCCCCCTTTTCTAATTACTTCGATGATCTTAAACCCACGACTCAATCCGAAATTAATCATGGGGGGCAAGCGGTTGCGGGTTTTGAAAAAAATAAAGGTATACCCATTTTTCTTGGCCCATTTTTCTTGATACTCTGCCAGAGCGGTGGCAATTCCAAATTTTCGAAACTCGGGTCTTACCCCTCCCATCCAAGAATAAAAAGTTGCAGGCTTTTCATCTTGGTATCCAACTTTAAACCCAAGCAACTCCCCTTCCTTTTCAGCCACCAAAGCTAAATGATGCCGATTTTTTAATCGATCAGTGTAAAAATTCAATGAGACCTCCTTACCCAAAAACTCTGGAATGCGCCCATGCACCCAGAGTAATTCACCGGGGGAAGCTTCTCTGATAGTAAAACTTAGTTGATTTTGTTCCATTCGATTTTTGATTGACGCATTGCAACTAAAGGTAAAGAAAAGCAATTCAACCCTAATCTCCACAGGTTCCACTTGGAAGACTAAGGTTGAAGCACAGAATATGTCGGTAAATCAACCCGAAAAAATCGGGAAATGAAATTCATCTAAAATCAGCTGTTTTAATCTTTTTTGAGGGTCGGATAAGTCACTCCTAACTGCTCCAAATAGGTATCAAACTTTGTCTCATCATAGTAAAATTTCTCCAACTCGGGTCGGAATTGTTTCATGATCCCTTCGTTCAAATAAATCGGTGGTGCATCCTCTGCGGTAATCATTGGCTTGTAGGTTTCCTCTTTAGTTTGCACATTTTTGAAATAATCCCAGGCCTGATCCACTAATTCAGGTTGAAGCAAAAAGTCTAAAATTGTCATGGCTTCAACTTTGGCGCCTTGAGTTACCCCCTTGTGGGCAATCGGAGTGGCCATCGCAATCGCATTACTCCAATGATGCCCCGGCAATCCAGGTATATTGGATGGAAATCGTAAGGTTACAGTGGGAACTACCCAAGAAATATCTCCAATGTCATCGGAGCCTCCACTTCGGATTTCTTCAGAAGGAACTCCCAAATCAACCAATTCGGTAGCCAACCCCTGTTCCTCAGAACCCATTTCCTTTTGTACCGCCCTAGCTAGGGTCTGATCATTTTCATCCCAGTCTGGCAATCCTACTTTTTGGATGTTAGCATGCATCGTTTCTGCAATGGTTTTATTGAAATGCCTGGGCCATGCGGTCCCCAACACCTTGTAGTCCATCGTGGTTTCGGTCATTAAAGCGGCACCCTTGGCTATATTATTCGCCTGTTTGTACATTTCCATAATGCCATCGTACTTCACATCTCGGAAATAATACCAAATGGAAGCCTTCGAAGGAACCACATTCGGTTGATCTCCCCCATCGGTAATGACCGAGTGAGAGCGCTTGAGTGGGTGCAAATGCTCCCGTTTATAATTCCAGCCTATATTCATGAGCTCCACTGCATCTGCAGCACTTTTCCCTCTCCAAGGTGCCCCAGCAGAGTGTGCAGCATCTCCTGAAAAGGTGTATTCTACTGAAATCAAGCCTGTTCCATTTGCTTGTCCCCAGCTCACTCCCAAATTATTGGAAACATGGGTAAAAATACACAGATCAACCCCGTCAAATAAACCATCCCGTGTGTACCAAGCTTTTGCCGCCACCAACTCCTCTGCGATTCCCGGCCAAAGAATCAACGTACCTCCGATATTCTCTCGCTCCATGATTTGCTTTACAGCCAGTGCCGCCGTGATATTTAAAGGAATACCCGCATTATGCCCCTCTCCGTGACCTGGCGCACCCTCGACCATCGGTTTATGATAAGCCACACCGGGATATTGTGAAGCTTTAGGGATGTTGTCCACATCTGAGCCCAGTGCGATTACAGGACCTTCTCCATTGGACCAAGTGGCCCACCAAGCTGTGGGAATTCCAGAAATACCATGCTCAATGGTAAACCCTTCTTCCTCTAGGATTCCACTCAGGTAGTTGGAAGATTCGATTTCTTGGAAACCCAATTCAGCAAAACTGAAAATCTTATCTACCATCACTTGACTTTGTTTGTGATTGTCTTGAACGATTTGAGCCGCTTCGATTTTTAGGGCCTCGATTTGTTTGGGAGAAAATTTCTTTTGCCCAATAGACACCAAGCTTACTCCAAAAAGTAAGCTCAGGCTAATTAGTACCTTTTTTGTCATTTGATTTGCTTAATTGATCCAGTGGAAATTACCAAAAAGCTCCCGAATCTCCTCACAAAATTGACCAGCGGAAAAATAAGAACACGACAGGAATTGAAAATTTGACTACCAAAGCCACTTGATTTTTCTATTTTTGCAGGCGTTTAGCTTAAAAATAAAGAAAATCACAATTATGGCGGAGTATAATTTCAGGGAAACCGAAAAAAAATGGCAGGGCTATTGGAAGGAAAAAGGCACATTTAAAGCTGAAGTGGACCCTAATCGTCCCAAATTTTACTCCCTTGACATGTTTCCCTACCCCTCAGGTGCTGGCCTCCATGTCGGACATCCGCTGGGGTATATCGCCTCGGATATTGTCAGTCGATTTAAGCTACTCAAAGGCTTTAATGTCCTCCATCCCATGGGGTATGATTCCTTTGGTTTACCCGCTGAGCAATATGCCATTCAGACCGGACAGCACCCTGCGATCACCACAGCGAAAAACATTGCCCGATATACTGAGCAGCTGAAAAACATCGGCTTCGCTTTCGATTGGGATCGGGAAATCCGCACCTCCGACCCTGCTTACTACAAGTGGACGCAGTGGATTTTTATGCAGCTATTCAACAGCTACTATGATCTTGATGAAGACAAAGCTTTGGCTATAGACTCCCTTATTTCCCGATTTGAAAAGGAAGGAAATAGCAAAGTTAAAGCAGTATGCGATGAGGATACCCCGTCTTTTAGCGATTTGGACTGGAATGCTTCTTCTGAAAAGGAAAAGCAGGAAATGCTACTTAAATACCGATTGACGTTCTTAGCTGAGACTACGGTCAACTGGTGTCCTGCTTTGGGTACAGTACTTTCCAACGACGAAGTTAAAGACGGATTCTCTGAAAGAGGAGGCCATCCAGTAGAGCGAAAAAAGATGATGCAGTGGTCTATGCGTATTACTGCTTATGCAGAAAGACTCTTACAGGGACTTGAAAAAGTGGACTGGTCCGAACCCATTAAGGAAATGCAGCGAAACTGGATCGGAAAATCCATCGGCGCTGAAATGGTATTCCAAGTCAAAGATTCTGATAAAAAAATTAAAGTCTTCACCACTCGAATCGACACGATTTATGGCGTGACTTATTTGGCATTGGCTCCTGAGTCGGATTTAGCGACAGAACTTATCACAGACGATCAGCGGGACACCGCCGAAGCTTATATTCAAGTTGCCAAAAACCGCTCAGAGCGAGAGCGAATGAGTGATGTCAAAACCATCTCCGGCGCCTTTACCGGATCCTACGCCATCAATCCATTTAATGGAGAAGAAATTCAGATTTGGGTTGCCGATTACGTTTTGGCTGGATACGGCACTGGCGCCGTGATGGCCGTGCCAGCCCATGACGAGCGCGATTATAACTTTGCAAAACACTTCGGCCTGGAAATCCGACAAGTCATCGAAGGCTCGATGGAAAATGGTTCCTTCCCGGGAAAAGGCGGTTTGATTATCAATTCTGGATTTTTATCCGGATTGTACATGAAAGAAGCCATGGGAAAGGCCATCGAATTTTTGGAAGAAAAAGAAATTGGAAAAGGCAAAATTCAATTCCGAATGCGGGATGCAATTTTCACCCGTCAACGCTATTGGGGCGAACCTCTTCCTGTTTATTTTAAGGATGGTTTGCCTTATTTAATTGAGGAAAAAGACCTGCCTTTAGTGTTACCTGAAGTAGATAAATACTTGCCTACAGAGGATGGAGAGCCTCCTCTAGGCCGAGCAAAAAATTGGACCTATAAAACCGCTGATGGTGCGTATCCATTGGAACTCTCAACTATGCCGGGTTGGGCAGGATCGAGTTGGTACTTCTTCCGCTACATGGATCCCAGGAATGAGGCAGTTTTCGCGGACAAAACCAAAACCGATTATTGGGGAGCGGTGGACTTGTACATCGGAGGATCCGAACATGCAACAGGTCACTTGCTCTATTCCCGCTTCTGGACCAAGTTCTTATTTGATTTAGGCGTAATAAGTATTGATGAGCCCTTCCAAAAGATGATCAACCAAGGGATGATTCAAGGAAGATCGAATTTTGTGTATCGAATAAAAGGGTCCAACCAATTCGTAAGTCTCGGACTTAAAGATCAATACGACACTTCCGCTATGCATGTGGATGTGAATATTGTTCATAACGATCAATTGAATCTAGATAAGTTTAAAGCTTGGAGACCAGATTTAGCAGATGCCGAATTTATCCTGGAGGACGGAAAATATTTTTGTGGAGCGGAAGTGGAGAAAATGTCCAAGTCCAAATACAATGTGGTCAATCCAGACGATATTATTGAGCGATATGGAGCAGATACGTTAAGATTATACGAAATGTTCTTGGGACCTTTGGAGCAATTTAAACCTTGGAACACAAACGGGATCGATGGGGTATTTAAGTTCTTACGAAAGCTTTGGAACCTATATCATGACGGAAAAGGAAACTTTGCCGTTTCCGATGAAAAAGCAAGCAAAGAAGAACTCAAAGCTCTGCACAAAGCCATCAAGAAGCTGGAAGAAGACATGGCCAATTATTCCTTCAACACTTCGGTATCCAGCTTTATGATTTGTGTCAATGAGCTGACAGCACTCAAATGCAACAAGCGAGAAGTATTGGAGCCTCTGGCGATTTTGATCTCTCCCTATGCCCCGCATATCGCTGAAGAACTTTGGTCATTATTGGGTCATTCAAGTTCAATCACGACTGCTCGATTCCCTGAATTCAAAGAAGAGTATTTAGTCGAGAGCAATTTCGAATATCCAGTTATGATCAATGGAAAAATGCGTGCAAAACTCAACTTGAGTCTTGAGCTTAGCAAAGAAGAAATTGAAAAAACTGCACTAAGCGATGCCAACGTACAAAAATGGCTGGAGGGCAAAGCTCCCAAAAAGGTGATTGTTGTTCCCGGTAAGATTGTGAATTTAGTAGTATAAAACCTTATGTAAGCGTATCAAAAGGCTCAATTTCATAAAATTGGGCCTTTTTTAGTTTTATGGGAATCAACCTATATTTGATTAATGAACTTATTCGAAAAAAATAATGATCGACTCAATTCCCTTTGTAAGAAATTTAAAGTGGAAAAGGGCGATTCGGTACTTTGTTCGACCATTAATAATGAACTCGATATGGTTTATCCGGTTGAATTTGATCGAAACTATAGTTTAGGTTTTTCCAGTAAGTTCTTCGAAGTACTATTTACATTAGAAGACTTTATTGGAAGGAAAGTTAACTTATTAGAACATTCAGCGATTCAAAATTCATACTTCAAAAATGAAGGAGGTGAAACCAAAGAATTGATTTATGATTTCCTAGAAAAACCTTTTCCATGAAAGGGAAAATGATCCTGTACACCTTCCCTGTCCACACGTCATTCATCGACCGTGATTTAGAAATGATCAGGCCGGCTTCTGGAATCAAGCCTTTGGAATTTACGCAAAGCCCCATCAAGCTACCGGTATATTTCATTTTGCAGTTTTTTCAATTGCTCTGGTTTTTGCCACGGACGAGTCAATATCTCTGTTTTTTTGGAGGCTATCACAGTGTCTTGCCAGTTTGGTTTGGGAAGGTGTTTAGAAAAAAGTGTACGATTCAGGCCGGTGGCACAGACTGCATGAACATGCCGGAGATTGGCTATGGGAATTTCCGGAAAAAATGGCTTCGAATTGCCACGGTTTATTCCTTTAAAAATTGCTCTTTGATTTTGCCTGTAGCCGAGGCTTTGCTCAAGCAGAATTATGCCTACGACCCACAGATCAACCCCAAACAAGGGCTACTCCATTTGATTCCTGACTTGCGTACTCCTATTCAAGTTATTCCAAACGGATTTGATACCGGTTTTTGGAGGGATTTAGGAAAAGAACGAAAGCCACTAAGTTTCCTCTCTGTGGCTACAGGCACTTCTAATCTTGCCCGTGCCAAGGTAAAAGGCTATGATTTGATTGAGAACTTGGCAAAACAACATGGGGATTGGGGCTTTACTTTGGTGGGTGACTCGACCTATTTATCACCAAATAAGAATGTGACTATTTTAGATAAAATGGATCCTTCCGAACTCTTGGAATTGTATAATTCCCATCAATTCTATCTTCAGCTCTCCACCTCGGAAGGTTTTCCCAATGCCTTGGGAGAAGCCATGGCTTGCGGGTGTGTACCCATCGGTTCGGCCGTTGGGGCAATTCCTGAAATTATTGGCGATACGGGGGCGATTCTTACTCAAAAAGACCTTATCCTTTTGGAATCTAAAATCCTTGAACTTTTGAACAAGGGAATTCCCTCACTTTCAAAAAAAGCCACTGACCGAATTGTCCGCTTGTTTTCTTTTGAACTGAGAAAAAATGCCCTTTTAAAGGCCTTGAATTTGATTAGCTAAGTAATTCGATTTGATTTCGACTGACTTTTACCCTACCTCTCTGCTCAAGTTTTTTCAGTAATCGAGTGATCACTTCCCTACTCGAATTTAGTTCCTGAGCCATCTGCTGATGGGTTTTATTTACCACCCTACGCTGACTGGCTTCGGCATTCTTTTCCAAGTATTCGATCAAGCGCTCATCCATTTGGTGAAAGGCAATCCCATCGACGACTTTCAGCAATTCCTCAAATCGATCCTGATATGTATCCATCACGAAATAATACCATGTTTTGTATTGGATCATCCACTCGTCAAGCTTGGAAATAGGAACAGCAATAACGGTTGTTTCCTCTTCCGGAATCGCCTTTATTTTTGAATAGCCTTCGCGTGCCGAACATATCATCGTGATCGCACAAGCTTCACCAGCACGCAGGTAGTACATAAAAAGCTCGTGATCATCCGCATCTTCTCGAAAAACCTTCACCGATCCGGAAACGATTAAGGGAATAATCTCCACCTTTTGCCCAATATCCATCATCAATTCGTCGGCTTGAAATGTAATCAACTTTCCACAAGCCTTTATTTCAGAGACCAATTCGGGCTGAAAACTAAAAAAATGATCCTGAATAAAACTGGGAATTGATTTCATTTTTTCCATCATGCTGAGTAAATTTCAAGAAGGTGACATGGGTCACCACCGACTTTTTTTTCTAAGCTAATTTTGTGTCAGTTTGTTCCAACTAGAAGACAAAAACAATGAATGGAAAGGTAAAAATTCTTTTTTTGACTGGACTGGGATTAATGCTCCTTTTTCGAGTTTTTGACCGGCTTCCTTTCTTGGTAGACTCCATTGGTAGGTTTGATACAAGCAAAATTCTAAAAATAATTTTTGGACTCATCTTTATTGGAATAGCTTTTTGGACTTATAAAAAATCTAAAAAAACAACGCAATGAACTGGGATGTCGAAACGCTCTCGCGGATTCAATTCGCCTTTACCATCATGTTCCACTACATTTTCCCACCCTTTAGTATCGGATTGGGATTATTGCTAGTAATTTATGAATCCCTCTTTTTGATCACCAAAAAGAAGATTTATGAAAAAATTACGCGGTTTTGGATCAAAATATTTGCAGCAAACTTCTCGGTCGGTGTGGCCTCTGGCATCGTAATGGAATTTGAATTTGGCACCAACTGGTCCACCTATTCCCGGTTTGTGGGCGATATTTTCGGTTCCCCTTTAGCTGCGGAAGGGATTTTTGCCTTCTTTTTGGAATCTGGTTTTTTGGCTATTTTGCTTTTTGGTTGGAATCGCGTCAAGCCGGGAATGCATCTTTTTTCCACCATCATGGTCGCCCTAGGAAGTATGCTATCGGGTTTTTGGATCGTTGTGGCTAATAGCTGGCAGCAAACCCCCGTTGCTTATGAGATCGTGGTCGATTATGGGATTCGGCGTGCAGTGATCACGGATTTTTGGGAAATGGTCTTCAACCCTTCTGCAATGGTCCGTTTTACCCATGTGATTTTCGGGGCTTGGATACAGGGCGCCTTTTTGGTCTTGAGTGTCTCGGCTTATTATCTGATCAAAAACAAGCATGTGGAATTTGCTAAAAAATCCTTTGCTATTGCCTTGGGGCTTGCTGCCGTGGCGTCCTTGGCACAGCCTTTTATCGGTCACAAGCATGCTAAAATTGTCAATGAATGGCAGCCTGCAAAACTTGCCGCTTTCGAAGGATTATATAAAACTCAAACCAACGCACCACTTTACCTGTTTGGTTGGACGAACCCTGAGACACAAGAAACTTCAGGGATTGCTATTCCGGGAATGCTCAGCTTCTTGGTTCATGGAGATTTTGGTGGAGAGGTAAAAGGCTTGGAGGAATTTCCAAAAGAAGATTGGCCTGCAGTCAATGGGGTTTTCCAAAGCTATCACCTGATGGTAGCCTTAGGAATGCTTTTTATCGGGGCCACTTTATTAAGCCTATTTTTACTTTGGAAAAAAAAGCTCTTTACGCCTAAATGGTCCTGGCTAATCAAACTCTACATTCCAGCTGTGGCACTTCCGGTCATGGCCAATCAACTGGGCTGGGTTTCCGCAGAGCGAGGTCGGCAGCCTTGGATTGTACAAGGATTGCTAAGGACGAGCGAAGGAGTTTCAAAATCCATCTCAGCTCCTGAAGTAATGATCTCACTTGTACTATTTGTGCTGGTGTATATCCTTTTGTTTTTCGTTTGGCTCTATGTGTTGGACCGGGAAATTAAACATGGGCCCGATCATCTTTCCAGCGGGGTGGAAGCTGGATACCATAAAAAGTCTGAACGCATGGACGTCATAAAACCGAATTAATTATGGATTACAACGTTGTTTGGTATATTTTGGTAGGAATTCTTTTGATCGGCTATGCGATCTTGGATGGGTTTGATTTAGGAGTAGGTATACTCCATTTGCGCAGTAAAGGTGATCACAACCGTCGTGTTTTGATGAATGCAATTGGGCCTGTTTGGGATGGTAATGAAGTTTGGTTGATTACTGCTGGAGGAGCTTTGTTTGCTGCATTTCCAAATGTCTATGCTACCGCATTTTCCAGTTTCTATTTGCCATTTATGCTCTTATTGATCGCCTTAATTTTTCGGGCGGTTTCTATCGAATTTCGAAGTAAAGAAGCCAATCCTCGATGGAGGAGTTTTTGGGACGGAGGTTTTTCTATCGGATCGATCGTGGCCACGATACTTTTCGGAATAGCTATCGGTAATGTGGTAATGGGTTTCCCCATCGGGAGCGACATGGAGTACCAAGGCACCTTCTTTGATTTACTCAATCCCTATTCCCTGACTGCCGGATTTTTCGCGTTGATTATGTTTGCCTTACATGGAGGGATCTACCTCAATATGAAAACTGAAGGAGATCTTCAAAAACAAGTACAAGGCTGGATCAAAGTGAACTACTGGATATTTGTGGTTTTTTACCTACTGTTTTCAGGTTTGACGATTTATTTAAAGCCTGAGATGATTGCTAATTTTTCATTTGGCAAAATTGATCTTCCAGGCAGCAAGCACGAGTTAATAGAAAGTCATCAAACCTTGATTTCGGTAGTTGCTTGGACTATGGTTTTGCTTAATATTTTAGCGATAGCCAATATTCCGAGAATGATGGCCAAAGGCCGGGAAGGCTGGGCCTTCATTTCCTCTTCGAGCATGATTGCCGCCGTTGTCTTACTGTTTGCTCTGGGTATCTTTCCCAATATGATGATTTCCAACCTTGATCCTACCTACAATCTGGATATTTATAATGCTGCCTCTTCTTCTTATACTCTGAAAACTATGGCTATTTTGGCTGCGTTTGGTCTTCCTTTTGTCGCCTCCTACACCATCATCATTTATTGGACATATCGGGGAAAAGTGAAACTGGATGAAAGTAGTTATTAAATAAAACCGGGAATAAAAATCACGATTAACTAATTAAAAATCAGTCATCTTCGAATGTCTGATTTTTTTTTATGGAACATAGAAAATAGCTATAAACCCGAATTATGCATTAGAATAATTGAAAGGAGGACTGAGATTTTGAATTTGGG
>NZ_JAMWZB010000029.1 GCF_024305035.1 Algoriphagus sp. | reverse complement strand
ATGTCGCAATGTTCTTAACCGTTTCGGTAGAACTTTTCAATAATTTGCTTTTTTCATAGACTAAATCTCTCACTTGAACTAATACATCACCAAACTCAATCATCGCTTTTTCAGAGGCAATTAGGGCAAAACAAGGCCAAGGGCTTGGGATTTCATCGATACGCTTAACAAGACCTTGGTCCACGTAGGGTTGGGTGGTGAACTTTTCCCAAAGGAAAAGTCCATCAGGATTTTCTTCAAATGCAGACAAAGCGCCGGGTAAGTTATCTACTGTTCGATACGAAACGGATTGGCTTTGCCAGTTTTCCCGTGCTGCCAGCACTGAGGCCATTAAATGAGAACCCGAGCCTTCACGACTGATGAAAAAAATTGGATTTTGTAGTTCACTCAACGATTCGATTTTACTTTTTGCACTGATGTGAATTCCCCAATGCAAGGGTGAAATCACATGGTAGCCCATCATTTTTAGATTTCCTTGTTCCTGAAAAGCCTTCAGAAAACTCTCGGTCAGAATAATACCCAAATCAGCCTCACCACTCCTCAAGGCTTTGATCATTTGCCCCGATCCTCGACTTTCGTCCTGCCAGGATAGTTCAATTCCGTGATTGGCAAGTGGTTGTTGACCAATCAGAGCCCTCCAAGGAAAATTAAAATGCTCGGGTACTCCTATGATTTTTAACGTTTTCATGGTAAGAGAATCAATGCGCTTTTAAGTTCAATATTATCTTTTTGGATTGGATGCAGTTTCCTTTTTTTGATCAATCACCTCCAATCAATCATGAATGGCCTTTTTGTCGGTGATCATCAAATTTGAAAATCCGGCTAAAATCAAGAAAGTGCCTGCCAGAAGCATGGTATGGATCACTTCATCTCCAAAGAGAAATTTGTAAAGAAAATTGACCCCACCAAGTGCTGCCACAATCTGTGGGATAACGATAAACATATTAAAAATCCCCATATATACCCCCATTTTTCGGGGATCAACAGAGCTTGATAGCATGGCATAAGGCATAGACAGAATACTTGCCCAAGCAATTCCAACCAGCGAAAAGCAAATGTGCAGCATCCACGGTTCAGGAATAAAATAGATTAAAATAAAGCCAATCCCGCCCAAAATCAAACTTACCAAATGGAGCAATTTCCGATTGATTTTTATCTTGCTAGCCACCAAAGCCAAAATCAAGGCGTAAAACATGGACACCAGACCGTAGGTTCCCAGGTAGTTCCCTACGCTGTCGGCGGCATCATTGTACGCCGATGAAGTAGTGTCTGTGGCTCCAAAAACATGCGCAGTGATGGCCGGAGTCGCAAAACTCCACATAGTAAAGAAGGCAAACCAAGAAAAAAACTGCACTACTCCCAGTTTTTTCATAACAGAAGGCATGCTTGCAATATTTCCCAAAATTTCTTTTAACCCTGCAAAAAATCCCCGACTTGCTTCATTCTTCCGTCGGAAATCTTCCAAATCTTCCGGAGGGTATTCATCGGTTGTCAAAATGGTGTACAAGATTGATCCAAATAACACAACTGCTCCTATCCCGAAGGCGTATTTGACCGAGTCTGGAATCACCCCCGCTTCAGCCGTATTGGGTACTCCCAGTTGTGTCATCATCCAAGGTAAATTGGAAGCGACCCATGTCCCGATGCCAATAATTAACGTTTGTACCACAAAACCATAGGAGCGCTGGGAATCCGGTAATTTATCGGCAACCAATGCCCGAAAAGGTTCCATGCTGATATTGATCGATGCATCCAAAATCCATAAGGAACCCGCTGCCATCCAAAGTGCCGAAGAGTAGGGAGCAAAAAAAAGTGCTACCGTACTTAAAACCGCTCCAATGAAGAAGAATGGTTTTCTCCGGCCGAACTTGGGATGCCAGGTTCGATCACTGAGATATCCCACAATTGGCTGGACTAATAATCCGGTCAATGGTGCTGCAATCCAAAGAAAGGGAATGGTGTCTTTATCCGCTCCCAAGGTTTGGAAAATCCGAGACATGAAGCCTCCCTGAAGTGCAAAACCAAATTGGATTCCAAGAAATCCAAAACTCATGTTCCAGATTTGCCAAAAGCTAAATTTTTTTTTGTGTTGCGTCATGGGTTAGGATGGGTTGGAAGAAAGAAGATGACTTAAAAAAGCCCTGAAATGATGGTTTTTGACCGAAGATGTTTAAAGCTTGCATAGACCAGCGATTCGATTTCATAATAAGGCTGTTCATGCTCGGGTAAGGGGTCAAACTCAGATAATTTATTCAAAAACGCATAATTAGTTGTTCGAGTGGGTTTGCTTTTTCCATTGATGGTGATCACATCGGTCTGAAAGCCGTGGAGGTATAAGTTTACTTGTTCATATTTAGATTCGAATTCGCCGGTAGATTCCTGTAAAATCAAGGTCATTTCCGCCGGTGAATAGTGGATGATTCGTTTAAAAAAGCCATTGTTCAAGTATTCGTAGCTTTCTCCATCATCCTCGTAGTGGATAAATTGATTTTCTTTTTCGCCTTTGTACAGGTGAATAGATAACACACCATCAGGGGCCTCTCCGCTATGGGAAATGGGCGATTGAGTAGTGAAGATGGCACTTTCTTCTACTAGAACTGGTAGATAATTCAATGGAGTTTCAAGGTAGATCTCTTGATTTCCCAAGTAAAATTTATCCGAATAAAGGTAATACCAGGATCCCTTTGGGAGGTAAACTTTTGCAATATCTCGGGTACTTTCTACTGGTGCAACTAAAAAATGATCGCAGAATAAATAATGATTTTGATAAGCCGTTTGGAAGACGTTTGGGTCGTGGGGAAACGAAATTGCCAACGATTTTGAGAGGGGCAATCCGTCTTGAGTGGATTGATAAAATTTAGAATAAATCGTTGGAAGTAGAGCATAACGCAGTTTCATATAATTACGCGAAATTTCCTCCACCTCTTCACCAAATGCCCAGGGCTCGGCATCATTGCTGTTGATCATCGAATGTGCCCTGAATAGTGGGGCAAAAACGCCCAAGCTCATCCATCTGGCAAATAAGGATTTGCTTGCCTCACCTGCAAAACCTCCCACATCATAGCCCGCAAAGGAAACCCCACTGATTCCTAAACTATTGACCAGTCTCACTCCGGCCAACATGTGTTCTTCAGAGGCCACATTATCTCCTGTCCAGGCAGCAGCATAGCGCTGAATACCCGCATAGCCAGATCTAGTTAAGATAAAAGGGCGCTGATTTTTTCGGTTAAGTTTTGATCCCTCCTGAGCGCTTCGTGCCATTTGCATACCATAGATGTTTCTGGCTTTTCGATGAGAAACGGTTTCTCCCTCAAAAGAAAACTCAATCAAATTTGGTGTAAACTGTCCCCAAGATGCCGGTTCATTCATGTCCGTCCAAAAACCATCCACTCCAGCCTCGGTGTAAAAGGCCATTTTCTCAGCCCACCAAGCTCGGGTTTGCTCATTGGTGAAATCCGGAAAGGCACACCATCCCGGCCAAACTTGGGCTTGGTATTCTTCTCCATCCGGATAGTTTACAAAAAGTCCCTGCTGTATTCCTTCATCGTAAGGGAAGTAGCCTTTTTCTATTTTGATCCCCGGATCCATGATTACGACTACTTTGAAGCCTTTTTTCTTAAGTTCAGTGATCAGGCCTTTGGGATCTGGAAAACTTTTTCCATCAAATGTAAATACCTTATATTCTTCCATATGATGAATGTCCAGGTAGATCACATCTGCAGGCATGTCTTTGTCCCGGAACGTGTTGGCGAGCGTTTTAACCTCCGAGTCTGGGTAGTAGCTGTACCGGCATTGTTGAAAACCCAAAGACCAGATAGGAGGCATCTCCATTCTTCCAGTTAGTTCGGTGTAACCCGAAATGATTTCCGAGACACTGGGACGGTAAATGAAGAAGTAATTCATATCTCCGTCTTCGGCACTAAAGTAAATGAAGCGATTGGTGCTAGCCCCAAAGTTGAAAACCGATTTATGGGTGTTGTCAAAGAAAATTCCGTAGTTGGCTTTTTCATGAATCCCGATATAAAAAGGAATACTCATATACAGCGGGTCATCACCGACACCATAGGCAAAATAGTCTGTATTCCAATTGGTAAATGCATTTCCCGCACGATTGAGATTTCCGGTTTTTTCTCCAAGTCCGATAAATTTTTCTGCCGGTCTCACGCGCTTATAACAGCTGACTTCAGTACCTATCCAAGAGATCCCCAATGAATCGTCCTCATTGATAAACTCCCCTTCCCGGGTAAAAAAGCGAATTAAAAACCCTGAAAGTAATATTTCCACACGCAGCAAACTGGTGGTGAGGGTTATTTGATTTGAATCACTTTTTATTGAAAAAGGGACAGCCTTTGGAGATTGTACAACCGCATAGGGGTTGAATTCAAAATGATCATTTTTGCTAGCCTGGACTCTAATTGTTCCCTCATCGTACACGCTTAGCTGAAAATAGGCTTGATTGGTTTTTCCTGTTATTCCGAATTCAAATTCGTTCCATTCTGTCACGTTTCCCATCCCTAAATGGCGCGATGATGAATTATGTTGAGGCATAATGCTAATTGATTTAGCTGAATAAAAACTATCAATGATCGCTAATTTAGAAACGATTATTAAACCTAAAAATCTACCATAGGGTTGGTATAAGCAGATTTTGGTCCCAAGGATGAATCTAAAACTGCCTATTGAAAGAAATTTGACCTATTCAATCGATTGCATCTTTTTTTTCACTCCGATAAAAAAAATCAGGATTTTAAGCGCACCGATGATTTTCTGACCAAAAGTTCTGTTTCCAAGGTAACAGGCAAAGCGAATTCTTTAGCTTCAATTTTCTTCTCAATAATATCCAATAAGATTTCAGTCGCTTTGGCCCCCATATTAAATCCGGGTTGGGCAACAGAAGAAAGACTGGGATCAATCATCGAGCAAAACTGCCAATTGCTAAATCCTACAATACCTACATCCTCCGGAATTTGTAAGCCCATTGCCTTACAGGCAAGCATTGCACCGACGGCAGCCATGTCATTATTGGCAAAAAAGGCATCAGGTCTTGGCTTGATATGTTGAAAAAGCTCTTGAGTGATCCGCTGGCTTTCGTCATCTGTGCCGACGGGACACTCGATAATGTAATCGGAATTGATTTCAATGCCGTGATTAGTCAATGCATCACGGTACCCACGTTCCCGCTCTTTACTGATCATCAGGCTTTTTGGCCCTGCCAAATGCGCTATTCGCTCATAACCTTGGTGGATGAGATGAGTGACAGCATCGTATGCGCCTTGATAATCATCCACCATGACGTTGATGGCATGGGGAATTGCTGGTACCCGGTCAAAAAAAACTATCGGATACCCTTGATCAAGTAATTTTGAAAAATGCTCAAAATCCTCCGTTTCTTTCGAATAACTTACTAAAAAGCCATCAATTTGATTGGAGAGCATGGTGTCTATGCTTGATTTTTCGCGAACTAGCTTTTCATTGGTTTGGGTGAGAATAACATTATACCCTCGGGCGTAAGCCACTTCTTCGATGCCGCTGATGACTGTAGAAAAAAAGAAATGAACCACCTCAGGAATGATCACCCCGATGGTAAAGGATCTGCTTTTTCGAAGGGAAAGGGCGATGGCATTGGGTCGGTAATTGAGTTTCTCGGCAAGTTCTTTCACCTTTCGTTTGGTTTGGTCAGAAATTCCGGGATAATCTTTTAATGCCCTAGAAACCGTAGAAGAGGAAACATTCAGCTCTTTTGCAATATCTTTAATAGTGGCTTGACCGATTTTCATAAAATTATATTTTTCCGAGAAATGAATATACACTTTAATCCCTTTTACAGAAACCCATTTTCAATATAGCCTTAAATTTAAATTTTCAAGATATTGATTGTAAAGACCTTGTAGGCGAAAAAATTTTTTTTTATGCAAACGTTAACGCAATCGTTTGCAATAAAAAATTAGTAGTTTTTATGGGTATCCCTATTGAAACTTTGCTTTTTGATGGATATACTTTCAACCGTGAAAGAAAAAATTACTTTGGTTTTCGATAATCGTTCCTGGATCGCTGGTTTTCCTTCCAGTCAAAAATTGTATAAAATCAAGATTTCAACCCAATTAATTAACAATAATCTCTATGAAAGCAATTCGACAAATTAGATGGGGATTGGCTTTATTGCCAGTCCTTTTGGCATGTGAATCCTATGAAATGCCACCTATTATCCCCCAAACTGGAGCAGCCCTGAGCAGTCCTTCTCCCGGCTCAACTTTGGTTTTGACCAATGAAGGAGCTGAGGAGGTGATTGAATTTCAGGTCACTTCCGCAGATTTTGGGATGGAGGGAACAGTCACTTACAGCATTGAAATGGACCTTGCTGGAGCGGATTTTTCAGATCCTGTGGAATTAGGGTCTTCTACTTCAAACATCATTGAAGTGGTCACTCAGGACATCAATGATGCATTGATTGCCAAAGGTGTTCTTCCAGAAACTGCCGCCGAAACGGAATTCCGGGTAAAATCATCCATAAACCAGCCTCTTTCCCCAATTTATGGGGAAGTAGTCACCCTTTCTATTACTCCGTTTGCGGCTTTTGTTGACTATCCATTGCTGTATGTGCCCGGGGATTATCAAGGCTGGAATCCGGGAAATGAGTCTACCACCTTAAAGTCAGTCAATTTTGACGAGGTTTATCAAGGGTATGTACATATTTTACCGGGTGGATCAGGAGAGTTTAAAGTTTCAGAAACCAACGAATGGGTCGACGGGAAAAATTACGGGGATAATGATGGGGATGGTGATCTTGACCCTGATGGTGCCAACATTAAGGTGGAAGAATTTGGAACATTTTACATGGAGGTTAATTTAGAGGCTATGACTTATTCGCTGAGTGATCCACTCTATTGGGGGGTCATCGGTGATGCCACTGAAGGCGGCTGGGACTCAGAAACCAAAATGCAATTTGACAGTGAAAATAATGTGTTGACGCTGACTACAGATTTGACCACCGGTAATTTTAAATTCCGTGCCAACGAAAATTGGGACTATAATTATGGGGGAGCTGATGGAGATTTGACTGCTGGTGGTGCAGATATTCCCGTTACAGAAGCCGGTAATTATACCATTACCCTTAATTTTAATAATCCTGAAAAGGTAACTTATACCCTTACCCAAAATTAAACTGGTTTTCAGTTACATTGGCATCATCCGGCTTTGGGGAATCAGGGAATTTCTCAAAGCCGGATTCTCCGCTTTCAAACTCTAAAATGAAACACATCTTTATCCAGATTTTCGTAGTTCTTGGGCTGGTATGGAGCGCTCCACTTTTTGCTCAAGTCAGCACTGAACCAGCTATCCCCAGTGCTTCGGAGGCTATTAAAATTACCTACGACGCCTCGCTTGGAACTAGTGGTCTGGTCAATTGCAACTGTGAGGTTTATATTCACATTGGCGCGGTAACAGAGGGACCGGAATCTACTACTTGGTCCATTGTTCCTTTTGAGTGGGGGCAAGATATACCGGAAGCCAAAATGACCAAGGTAGAGGGAGAGGAAAACCTGTATACCTTTGAATTGACCCCGGAAGACTTTTTTGAAAATCCCAGTGGACAAACTATTTATCGACTGGGAATGGTTTTTCGCAACGTGGATGGATCCAGAGAAGGTAAAACCGCATCAAATACCGATTTTTTTGTTGATCTCACCCAAGGCTTTGGGGTCCAATTTACCAAACCCTCCGGGTCTTCACTTTCCTTGGAGGTGGGGGAAGAATATACCATCACCGCTGAGACCTCTGCAGAAGCGGCTATTAGTTTTGAACTTGATGGTGAGCCTGTGGCATCGGTAAGTTCAGCTACTTCGCTGACCTATAATTTTGTGGCAACAGGGGCGGGAAATTTCACGTTGGAGGCCATAGCCAAGGCCGGGGAACAAAGCGATACGCAGTCGCTGGATATCACCGTTTTTGGAATCTCTCAAATTCAAGAATTGCCTGAAGGTGCACGATTGGGGATTAATTATATTTCCGATACCGAGGTGATTTTGGCTTTGCAGGCTCCGGGTAAAAAACTTGCCCATGTGATAGGTGACTTTAATGATTGGCAAGTTTTACCCGAATATCAAATGAAAAGAACTCCTGATGGGGAGATTTTTTGGTTAAAAATTGAAAACCTCATTCCTAAGCAAGAATACATTTTCCAATATTTGGTAGATGCAAGTATTCGGATTGGAGACCCCTATGCGGATAAAACTTCGGACCCGTTTAATGATCAGGAAATCATCGACCAGGGAAGATATCCGGGATTAAAGCCTTTTCCATCAGGAAAAACTAGTTTTCAAGCCACTTTCCTTCAAACTGCCCAAGAACCGTTTGATTGGGTAAATACCAGCTATGAAAAGCCTGCTCCCGAAAATTTGGTAGTGTATGAGCTTTTGGTGCGTGATTTTGATGAGCAGAGAACTTACCAGTCTGTTATCGATCGGCTCGATTACCTGCAAGAGCTTGGAATCAATGCCATTGAATTGATGCCTGTGGGTGAATTTGAGGGAAATCTTTCTTGGGGATACAATCCCTCCTTCTTCTTTGCGCCCGATAAATATTACGGAACCAAGAACGATTTAAAAAGACTCATCGATGAGGCACATGGTCGAGGAATGGTTGTGATTCTGGATATGGTGCTCAATCATGCTTTTGGCCAAAATCCGATGGTCAGACTGTATAACGATGGTGATTACGGAGCCCCAACTGAGGATAATCCTTGGTTTAATCGCATAGCCAAACATCCATTTAACGTGGGCTATGATTTCAACCATGAAAGTAAGTATACCCAGGCGTTTGTGGATAGTGTCAACAATTACTGGTTAACCGAATATAAAATAGATGGATTCCGCTTTGACTTATCCAAAGGTTTTACTCAAGTAAACTCAGGAGATAATGTTAATTTTTGGTCTCAGTATGATCCCAGTCGAATTGCAATTTGGAAACATATTTATGATCGAATCAAAGCTAATCATCCCGAAGCCTATGTGATTTTGGAGCATTTGGCGGCCAACGAGGAGGAAAAGGAGCTAGCTGACTATGGCCTAATGTTTTGGGGGAATATGAATGGGGATTTTCGAGGAATGGCAAAAGGAGAAAATCGTGCATTTAATTGGGCTTACCATGGGGAACGAGGATGGAACCATCCCAATTTGATCGCTTATCAAGAATCCCACGATGAAGAACGCTTGATGTGGGAATCGTTGAATTTTGGAAGTACTTCACCCTTGAATCTTCGTCAGCTGGAAAACGCGGTAAATCGAAATCAGCTTTTAACCACATTCTTTTTTGCAGTTCCAGGTCCCAAAATGCTTTGGCAGTTTGGAGAGTTTGGCTACGATGAGGAGCTGAATAATGACCGGCTGGGAATCAAACCTACGCGATGGGAATATCTAGAAGATCCGCAACGAAAAAGGCTTTTCCAACTGTATCAAGAAATGATTCGATTAAGGACTTCACATTCTGTTTTCAGTAATCCCGAAAAGGTAAATTTGACATTAAGCGGAGCTGTCAAGTCGATCATTTTAGAGCATTCAGACATGGATGTGGTTTTACATGGGAATTTCGGTTTGAGCAATGCCGGCAATGTACCATTGGCCTTTCCTTCGACTGGTTCCTGGTATAATTATTTTACCGGAGAAGAATTTAGTGTGAGTCAAACGACGGTAAACTTTAATTTGAGACCTTCAGAATTTTATTTATTTACCAACAAACCGCTTCCTACTCCTGATTCGGGGATTTTGCAGGAAGATTTTGTTACTTCGGTACCCCGGGAGCCAGTGGTTAATTCCGAGTTTTCGGTTTATCCCAACCCTAGCAGTGGAAAATTATTTGTCACTTTGCCTGCCGGAATGACTCAGGCCCATTATCGTATTGTAGATATGACTGGAAAACAAGTCAAAGGAGGACAAACTCGGGCTGATAATCAGATTTTAGAATTTGATTTAGGGAATATTAAAGCGGGTCTTTATATCTTTGAAGCGTTTGATACCAGACGAGTGCTTCATCAGCGCTTTATTAAAAATTAACCAAACCTAATTCGTAATGAAATTTAAACCTGGAGTAAAGTACGGACAAGAGCTCAGAGAACTTTATGCTTATGCAAAAGAAAATGAGTTTGCTTTTCCAGCTGTCAATGTTATCGGTACCAATTCTGTTAATGCAGTTCTGGAGACCGCCAAAAAAGTAAATTCTCCCGTAATCATACAATTCTCCAATGGTGGAGCGCAGTTTTTTGCAGGCAAGGGACTTGCTAATGATAAGCAGCAGGCAAGTATCGCCGGAGCCATCTCCGGAGCACATCACGTACATCAAATGGCCGAGGCATATGGGGTTCCTGTAATTTTGCATACTGACCACGCCGCAAAAAAACTTTTGCCTTGGATAGATGGGATGTTGGAGGCAGGAAAAGCCTATTATGAGCTGCATAAGCGGCCTTTGTACAGCTCTCATATGTTGGACCTTTCTGAAGAGCCCTTGGAGGAGAATGTCGAGATTTCTTGTAATTATTTCCGTGAGTTTGAAAAACTTCAAATGGCCATTGAGATTGAGCTTGGAGTAACCGGTGGGGAAGAAGATGGAGTGGATAATACCGATATCGATTCCTCCAAACTTTATACTCAGCCAGAAGAAGTGGCTTTTGCATATGAGCATTTGAAGCAAATTGGTGATTTGTTTACCATCGCTGCTGCATTTGGGAATGTTCATGGGGTGTATAAGCCAGGAAATGTTAGTTTGAAACCAATCATTCTGAAAAATTCACAAGATTTCATAAATAGTAAGTATGGAACAGTTGGGAAGCCCTTGAATTTTGTCTTCCACGGGGGATCGGGTTCTTCTTTGGAGGAAATCAGAGAAGCGAATTCGTATGGCTCCATCAAAATGAATATTGATACGGATATGCAATGGGCTACTTGGGAAGGAATTCTCAACTATTACAAGAAAAATGAAGGTTACCTTCAAACCCAATTGGGTAATCCTGAGGGTCCGGATAGTCCAAACAAGAAGTACTACGATCCTCGGGTTTGGTTACGCAAGGGTGAGGAGGCATTTGTCAAGCGTCTTGAGGTTGCATTTGATATGCTTAATGCAATCAATCGGAACTAATTCGATTTAATAAACCGAAAGAGAAGTCACTTGAATCAGGTGACTTTTTTTTTCCAAAAAATAAAATTAATCAGGAAATACCCATGGGGAGTAGTAGACATTCGGGAGAAGGATTATCTAGGGTATTCCATCTGACCCTTGAAATACAACTAATAAACAGATTATTTCGAGCATGATTAAATAGGGATACATTGGTTTGACTATGTACCCTGCAAGATTCCATGTGACCGTTGAAAATTAATTTTAGACAAATGAAATCGAGCACAACGTACCCGTCACACAGCGGGATGATAAGAATTGCGAGATTCCATATGACCCCTGAAAACAAATTATAAACAGATGAAATCAAGCACAACGTACCCGTCACACACCAAGATGATTCCCATTGCGAGATTCCATATGACCGCTAAAAAACAAATTATAATCAGATGAAAAAATCCTTGATTCTCACAGTTTTGACTGCTTATGGCTTGGTTTCCTGCCAAGAAAAAAATGAGGTCCAGCAGGTAAACTATTGGCCCAAAGCTGGTGTGACGTATGAGATATTTGTTCAGTCATTTTACGATTCAAACGGAGACGGAATAGGAGATTTTAATGGAGTTATTCAAAAACTTGACTATGTGAAAGAATTGGGCGCAGATGCGATTTGGTTTATGCCCATTATGCCTTCGCCTACCTACCACAAGTATGATGTGACCGACTACAAGGCCGTGCACCCGGATTACGGTACAATGGATGAGTTTAAAAATCTCTTGACCGAAGCACATCAGCGGGATATCAAAATTGTGATCGATATGATCATCAATCATACCTCCAACCAGCATCCATGGTTTTTGGAAGCGAAATCAGGGAGAACGAATCCCTATCGGGATTACTATGTCTGGGCGCAAAAAGATACCATTGCCGATTATTTGAATAAAAAGGTAATTACCCTTGATTCTGATAATATTCAGCAATGGCATGATCCGGGAGAAGGAGAAGATTATTACTATGGATTTTTCTGGGGAGGAATGCCGGATTTGAATTTTGACAATCCAAAAGTTAGGGAAGAAATTTATGAAATTGGACGATTTTGGTTGGAAGAAGTAGGGGTTGATGGTTTTAGATTGGATGCGGCCAAGCATATTTTTCCAGATGACAGACCCTTGGACAATCACGAGTTTTGGAAAGAATTTCGTGCAGAAATGGAAAAAATAAAACCCGATGTGTATTTGGTAGGTGAGGTATACGATAAAAAAGAAGTGGTAGCGCCATACTTACCTGGCTTGCCAGCACTTTTTAATTTTGATTTTCATTATACTTTGCTGGAAGCCTTTCATACAGAAAATGGAATGATCCTTCCCGAAAAGCAAAAGGAAATCATCGATTTTTATCAGAATATTACTTCTGAGTTCATCGATGCGACGATCTCCTCCAATCATGATCAGCCTAGATTACTCAATGAATTGGGGTCAGATCCTACAAAGCAAAAGCAAGCCATCGCTGTAATGATGTCACTGCCTGGGGCGCCTTATATTTATTACGGAGAGGAAATTGGAATGAAAGGTATCAAACCTGATGAGCATATTCGAGAACCATTTCTTTGGGACACGAAAAAACAGGATATTGGCAGAGCAACCTGGATTGAACCCAAATACTCTGTGGAGGGAGAAGTGGTTCCTTTAGCATTCCAGCGAGAAGATTCCCATAGTTTTTTTAATCATTACAAAAGGTTAATCGCTTTGCGTAAAACCAATCCAGCATTGGCGATCGGGTCTTTGGAACTACCTCAAACATCTTATCCAACTTCGGTAATGGCTTATTTTCGCCATCATGAAACTCAATCGGTATTTGCAATCCACAATCTCGGAAAAGAAGAGGTGAGTATTTCGATTCCGGAAAATTACAATCAGTCATTATTTGAATTTGGGGAATTGGACATCAAGGGAACAGAAATGGTATTAGGAGCTCAATCCTCGGTGGTGTTGGAACGAAACGCAATTACAAATTATCCCTAATCAGCAAAAGAACTTTCTCCATTTCCTGGCGGATTACGGAAGCTTTCTGGGGATAATTGGAGTTCATAAAGGCAAAACAATACGTTTTGTCTTTTTTTGTTTTTATTAAACCAACCAAGCTATGATTATTACTCATTGTTCCAGTTTTAGCAAAGATATAAGGCTCTTTAGCTTGATAGTTTGTTTTGATTGTACCTGAAACTCCTCCCGTTGGAAGGAGCTTTTTAAGCTGATCATCAGGAAGGACCCGGTAAATTTTTTCAAAAAGCGCCACCATTGTTCTTGGAGTAAATAAATTATATCGACTCAGACCGCTTCCATCTATCCAAATCGGTTCGTCAGGCAAATCATACAGATAGGTTTTTAAAATAAATTCGATGGCCCTTTCGATGTCGATCTCAGCAAATATTCGATCTGAAACCATGTACATTAATTGTTCAGCTAAGAAATTATCACTTTCGAGCATCATTTCTTCGAGAATAGGAAATAGGGGGGCAGCCCGCCAGGTTTGATGAATTTCAGGAAGTGGGTCTGATTTGTAAATCCAAGGTTTCCCTGTTTCAATTGAAGCCAACTGGACAAACAACTCCGGAGAAGTGATAAAAGGAATGAAGTCTTCCCTTCCACGATAGGTTTTTGGATTGTAGTAAAATCGATTGGAATGGAAATCCCGCTCCAAATCTTTGATTTCAGAGCTAGTCGTAAATATGGCATCTTGGAAGAATGCAGGAGTTACTATAGGGGGGCTGCTGAATTGTTTTACTTTAATCAGATTTCCATAAATCGGCAAGGAAGACCGTTCTGCCGAAAAATAATAGGAATAATCATCCCATTGCCAGCCACTCCCAAAAGGAGCGGATTTTAAATTTGAGTCAGAGAATTGAATCACTTTTGCCCGGCTAAAAAAGCTTTTGAAATCGGGTTGAAAAAAGTCTTGGTAGTTCCAGCTTGGGTCACCTGAGCCCCAAATTTTCAGCGTATCACCTGATTGAATGTATCGTAGAGTTTGGGTGCTGTCGTTGAGAATCACCAAACTGGAAAAAAGGGTGAAAAGCTTGGTTGTGGATGCCGGAGTAAATCTGATATGTGAATTTTTTTCATACAAAACCCGCTGGGAATCCAAGTCATACAGCATAAATCCAGTCAAATGACCGCCAAAAAAACGCTCGTCACTTAGCGCGGATTTTAGTTTTTCATAGTTTGCTTGCGTAATTTGGGCATCGCTTTCAGGAAGGAATACCTGTAGGAAAAACAAGAACAAAATCCTTTTTCTCATTTGGTTTATCGCTTGGTTACTGTCCAAAAAATACCAATCCAACCCACAATAAAGGCGATCCCTCCGATAGGGGTGACTGCGCCTAGCCAGGTGATGTTGGAAATTGATAGGATGTAGAGTGAACCCGAAAAAATAAGAATTCCGATGATGAGATTGATTGCTGAAAAAGACAACCCCCGATGGTAGCTTACTTTGGTAGTCGAAAGGATGCCCACCAAAAGCAAAGCAATGGCATGATAAAAATGGTATTTGACCGCAATTTCAAACGTTTCGGTTCGGCCATTTTTTGCCAAAAGATCCTCTAATCCATGGGCGCCAAATGCGCCGATTCCCACGGCCAATGCGCCGAGAATTGCAGCAAGTTGAATGATTTGTTTTGAGTTCATGGTAAGTTGAAAAGTGTTTGAAGTTGGGTTAGTTGTAGTTTCTGGCTCCGAAAATAGAAGAGCCGATTCTCACCATCGTGCTGCCTTCTTCTTGGGCTACTTGATAGTCACTACTCATCCCCATCGAAAGTTCGGTAAGTTGTACAAAATCGGGTAATTCTTTGTTCTTAATTTCTTCAAAAAGAGCTTTAAGTCTTTTAAATTCCTTGCGAATTTGATCTTGATTGCTTGTTAAGGTAGCCATTCCCATTAATCCTTTGACCGTGACATGGCTTAATTTTTTAAACTCCTCTGAATCCAACATTTCTTCTAATTCTGAAATGTCAAATCCAAATTTACTTTCTTCCTCAGCAATGTGAATTTGCAAGAGTACTGATATTTTTCGGTCAATTTTCTCCCCTTGTTTGTTGATTTCCTTCAAAAGTTTAAAAGAATCCACGCTATGAATCAGATAGATAAAAGGGGCGATATACTTGACTTTGTTTCGCTGTAAATGACCGATCATATGCCACCGGATATCCTTTGGCAGCTGAGGCTCCTTTGCTTGGAGTTCTTGAACTTTGTTTTCTCCAAAATCCCGAACTCCGGCCCCATAGGCCTCCAAAAGATTCTCAATGGGTTTAGTTTTGCTCACGGCTATCAAAAGACAGGTTGGATTGTGAAAAGAGGATTTGATATCCTTTAAATTATCTGCTATTGTCATTCTCTTTGGATTTGAGCGTTTAGTGAGTAAAGATAAATTCTCTTGGGAGAATCACCTAAACGTTTTCCGTTTCTCTACCAACCGAAGCAATATTGACCCCAAAGGGTTTATAATCCATGGGGAAAATCTGATGACATTGCTTTTTTCACTTCATTTTGTGACATTTTACACCAGTTGAGCGCATTAGTTTTTGTAAGTTTAAGTTCATTAAAAGGAAAAATCATGACCTACTTTAAGGAAAAAATACTTGAAAGAAACTCCATGGAAGCCATCAGAAGTGAAGTTGAGGCAGCTTTGAAAATAGAAGGTTTTGGAATCTTAACCGAAATTGACATTCAGGCTACGATGAAAAAGAAACTGGGGAAGGATTATGCTCCTTATTTGATTTTAGGTGCCTGTAATCCTGTTTTTGCTGACAAGGTCCTGGAAGTGGAACCTCATATCGGGACCTTACTTCCTTGTAATGTAACGATACGCCAATTGATGGATAACTCCTATGAAGTGGCAGTAATGGATCCGGCAGCAGCGATGGCTGTTGTTAAAAATTCTAAAATCGAATCCCTCGCCGGGGAGGTCAGAGAAAAATTGATGCGGGTTTTGGAACGCCTGAAATAAGTGAGCATACCCCTAAAGGTGAAAAAGCTGAATTCATTGCGAATTCAGCTTTTTCACTTTTTAGATAGGTAAGGTGGCTTAGTCCATCAAATATTTTTCCACGGGTACGTAGGACAGATGGAACGCTTCAGCTACGGCTTTATATACAATTTCTCCATTGATCACATTGAGTCCTGGAACCAATTCCGGATTTTCCTGTGCGGCTTTTTTCCAGCCTTTGTCGGCAAGTTGGATGGCATAGGGTAGGGTTGCATTGGTGAGTGCCAAAGTTGAGGTGTAAGGAACCGCCCCAGGCATATTGGCCACGCAGTAGTGCACCACTTCATCAATGATGAACGTGGGGTTTTCATGTGTAGTTGGCTTACAGGTTTCGATACATCCGCCTTGGTCCACAGCCACGTCAACCAGAACAGTTCCCGGCTTCATTTCTTTTAGCATATCCCGCGTAATGAGATGAGGTGCTTTTGCTCCTGGGATCAATACTGCGCCTATAATTAAGTCGGCAGATTTAATCAATTCTCTCACATTGTATTCATTAGACATCATGGTATTCACATTGGCGGGCATTACATCGTCCAAATAGCGCATTCGCTGAAGTGAAACATCCATGATGGTCACATCAGCTCCCAATCCGGCAGCCATCCACGCAGCTTGAGTTCCCACAACTCCACCACCCAATATCAATACTTTGGCAGGGAGTACACCGGGCACTCCCCCCAAAAGAATACCTCTTCCTTTGAGTGGTTTCTCCAAATAATTGGCCCCTTTTTGTACAGCCATTCGTCCGGCAACCTCAGACATCGGTACCAAAAGTGGAAGGCTTCTATCGGCTTTTTCCACCGTTTCATAGGCAAGGCAAACTGATTTGCTTTCCACCATAGCCTTGGTTAGTGGCTCATAGGAGGCAAAATGAAAATAGGTGAACAAAAGCTGCCCTTCTTTGATCAATTTATACTCAGGTTCGATCGGCTCTTTGACTTTCATAATCATCTCAGCGATCTCATAAGTAGATTCAATTGTAGGAAGGATTTGGGCTCCGGCAGCCTCATAAGTCTCATCACTGAAACCACTTCCTTCTCCTGCAGTATGCTGTATGTATACCGTATGGCCTCTTTTTACCAATTCTTTGGCACCAGCGGGAGTCAGCGCTACCCTGTTTTCGTTATTTTTAATTTCTTTAGGAACACCTATTACCATGACTTGTCTATTTGGATTTATAATTTGACGGCAAAGATACTAAGCCAACCCATTCGGAAAAGAACAAAAGCGAATAGAATTTTGTATGATTTTGAAAATTATTTTTTTTCAAAACTTTCTTCTTTAAATTCATTGGTATTTAAAGAAAATTTCAAAATTTAAACTTTAAGCATTGATAATTTTGAGAATTTTTTTTTGCTAAATCAACATTAATCCATAGATAGTTGTTGTGTAAAAAATAGAATAAACCGAATGTGAAATTCGCAATGACAGAATAATATTTTTCATATACCTCAAAAAATCTTCTTGAGCAGAATATTTATTCGAAAAAATTTAAATTTCAGATTTGTATAGATAAAGGATTTGTTTATTTTTGGGAATACGCAAGTGAGCAATGAACCCAAATTACCTACAGAGATAAAAGTTATCCATGGCAAAAATTAAATCTTTATCCAAAAACCGAATCGGTGTGATCCCCTCAAATGAGGAAATTCTTAAGGACTACAAAATCGCTATGATCAGCAGACAGGCTTCGCTGATGGGACGAAAGGAAGTTTTTATGGGAAAAGCCAAATTTGGAATCTTTGGAGATGGAAAAGAGCTGGCTCAGCTAGCCATGGCTAGAGCTTTTCAACTTGGGGACTTTAGATCAGGATATTATCGTGATCAAACGTTTATGATGGCTTTGGGTGAATTGAGTGTTCAACAATATTTTGCCCAACTGTATGCACACACTGACGTAGAGGCTGATCCAGCTAGTGCAGGTCGCTTAATGAATGGACATTTTGCCACTCGTTCACTGAATGAAGATGGGAGTTGGAAATCGCTAACCAAAAAGTATAATTCTGCGGCCGATATTTCACCAACAGCTGCACAAATGCCTAAACTCTTGGGTTTGGCCTATGCCTCCAAAGTTTTTCGACACAATAAAGGTTTAAAGTCATTCCAAGATTTCTCTGTAAATGGAAACGAGGTTGCCTGGGGCACGATTGGGAACGCTTCGACTTCAGAGGGACTTTTTTTCGAATCAATCAATGCCGCCGGAGTGTTACAAGTTCCCATGGTAGTGGCGATCTGGGATGATGGGTATGGAATTTCAGTTCCCAACAAATACCACACGACCAAAGGAGATATTTCTGAAGCTTTAGCCGGTTTTGAACGGACAGAGGGGAAAGAAGGCTATGAGATCATCAAAGTCAAAGGCTGGGACTACGAAGGGTTGTTGGAGGCATTTTCAAGAGCTGGACAAATTGCTCGAGAAGGACATGTTCCAGTTTTGATTCATGTAGTGGAAATGACACAGCCTCAGGGACATTCTACTTCAGGGTCACACGAACGATATAAATCTGCCGAAAGATTGGACTGGGAAAAGGCTTGGGATTGTAATTTGAAATTCAGAGAATACATTCTTAAAAATGCAATTGCCACCGCAGACCAACTGGATAAACTTGAGGCAGAAGCCAAAGCACAGGTAAAAAAAGAAAAGGAAGCTGCTTGGGAGGCGTTTAGTGGTTCGATTAAAAACGAACTTTCTGAGGCTGTTTCATTGATTAAAGCGGCTGCTCAAGGAAGTAGTCGGCGAGTCATTTTGGAGCAAATGTCCGAAGAGCTGGCTAAAACCATCAATCCGATTCGTAAAGATGTAATTTCCACGGTACGAAAAGCCCTGCTTAACCTTCGTTTTGATCAAAGCCAAGCAAAGGAGGAATTAAAATCTTGGTTGATTCGTCAGCAACAAATCAATCATGACCGATATAGTAGCCATCTTTATTCGGAATCCGAATGGTCTGCATTGAACGTAAAAGAAGTAAAACCTGAATTTGATGAAAATGCTCCTAATGTGGATGGGAGAGAGGTACTTCAGGCTTTCTTTGATTACCAATTGGAAAATGATCCGCGCTTCTTTGCCTTTGGGGAAGATGTAGGGAAAATAGGCGATGTAAATCAGGCTTTTGCAGGATTGCAAGCTAAGCATGGTGAGATCCGGGTTACCGATACGGGTATCCGTGAGGCGACAATCATCGGACAGGGAATCGGTGCAGCACTCCGTGGCCTGAGACCTGTGGCGGAAATTCAATATTTGGATTATTTGCTTTATGGCTTACAAATGCTTTCCGATGATTTGGCCTCTTTACAATACCGAACAAAGGGAGGACAAAAAGCACCAATGATTGTACGGACCAGAGGTCATCGTCTTGAGGGTGTTTGGCATGCGGGCTCCCCGATGGGAATGATACTATCAGCACTGAGAGGAATGATTATTTGCGTTCCCCGTGATATGACCCAGGCTGCAGGAATGTATAATACACTTTTGAAGTCCGATGAGCCGGCAATGATTATCGAATGCTTAAATGGCTATCGTCTGAAAGAGAAACTCCCCTCCAATATCGGAGAGTATACTGTTCCTGTCGGAAAACCTGAAGTTTTGAGAGAAGGCAAAGATTTGACCTTGGTTACTTACGGTTCCATGTGTAGGATAGTTCTTGATGCCGCCCAAGAATTGAGTGATATTGGAATCGAGGTAGAAGTCATTGATGTGCAAACTTTATTGCCTTTCGATATCGAGGGGATTATTGGTAAGTCGATTCAAAAAACCAACCGAGTGATTTTTGCCGACGAAGATGTTCCCGGTGGAGCTTCAGCCTTCATGATGCAGCAAGTCATAGAAGGGCAGAACATATTTCCTTATTTGGACTCTGAGCCCCTAACGTTACCGGCTAAACCTCATCGTCCTGCCTACTCATCAGATGGGGATTATTTTTCAAAACCGAGTGTGGAGGATGTAATTGAAAAAGCTTACGAAATGATGCATGAGGTTCATCCTAAAAAATTCCCAAAAATCTAATAAAAAGGCAACCGATTAGGTTGCCTTTTTATTAATAGCTATAATTTTTTCCCTTTAGTTTCGAGTAATTTGTCTTAGCGTGATTTCTGGGGAAGAAATTTCATTACTTCTATTGAGTTGTCGATCTTGAATCTGCACATCGATTCTGATGGTGTCAGTTCTGAATATGGATTCCCATCCGGAGGAAAGCATGGCATATTTCACATTTCCCTCCACAGCTTGTCCTTCTTCAGTTGTTAAAATCCGTGGAAATCGGCCATTGAAAGTCGTGTAAAAAGGAGGGTCTTGCCATCTGAATTCAGAAAATTGGCCATTTCGTTTGATGAAGAACTTCACAAAAATATTGTATTGATTTGGGTTTTGAACCACCCAAATCGTATCCCGTACCACTTGATTATTGATGATTGGATCAATTTCCCAATCGATGGGATTGTAGTCCGGGGCATTTGAGGGTCGGTTGGCATAGGTGATTAGATTTCCAGCAGGATCTCGCTGGTATTCCAACGGATTAAAGGGTGGAAAAATATCGGTAGAAGAAAGGCCCAAATCCCCTTCCGCATCTCTAAAGTCAAACCCGAAAATTAAAGAATCTGAACCAGCTGTGGGAATGAATTCCAAAGACTCAAATTCGATTTCGGGAATTGAAGGGTAGTCTTCTGGGGGATTGACACAGGAAGCTGCCCATAAAATGACAAAGAATATTCCCAAATAGCTTTTCAAACGCATAAGGCGAGTTAAATTTACAATCAAGTAGTTCGGCACCTGATCTTATGGATGCAAAATATAAAACGATGAATGATTTTAAAAGTTTTTCTCAGGCAGTAGATGAATTAAAGCAGGAAGACTTTGATCAACTTGCTCTGGAAATCTTTCAATTTCAGGCATTGGAAAATAAAATTTACCGTTCTTATCTGAATGCCCGGAAAATTGATGTTAAATCAGTCCAAAACCTAAGCCAGATTCCTTTTTTACCGATTCAATTTTTTAAGGAGCATGCCGTGGTATGTGGAAATCAAGCCCAATTCCCATCCTTTTTTACTTCCTCAGGTACGACTGGGATGATAACCAGCCGGCATTACAGCTGGTCTGAAGAATGGTATCTGAATCATGCTCGACGCATTTTTGAGAAGGAATACGGGTCATTGGAGGGATTTCATGTTTTGGCCTTGCTTCCTGCTTATTTGGAGCGAAAGGGGAGTAGTTTAGTAAGTATGGCTGATTTTTTTATCAAAAGCTCTCAATCGAAACATTCGGGTTTTTACCTTTACAACCAAGCGGAATTACTTTCAAAAATTGACCAATTAAAAAATGATTCCCGTAAAATTCTTCTCCTCGGAGTCACGTTTGCTTTACTTGATTTGGTAGAATCGGGTTTGGAATTTTCTCAAGCTCAAAATCTACTAGTAATGGAAACTGGCGGAATGAAGGGGCGGCGGAAAGAAATGATCCGTGAGGAGGTCCATGAAGTTTTAATGAGATTTTTTGGGGTTTCTACTATTCACTCCGAATACGGGATGACCGAGATGATGTCTCAGGCCTATTCAAAAGGAGGAGGAAATTATACACTTCCTACAACCATGCGCGTTTTTCTTCGAGATGTCAATGATCCATTTTCCTTGACACCGCGAAGCCAAGGCGGAATCAATATCATTGATTTGGCAAATTTCCACTCTTGTTCTTTTTTAGAAACGCAGGATTTGGGGAAAATAGATCGACAAGGAAGACTACACGTACTGGGGCGATTTGATAATTCAGAGATTAGAGGATGCAACTTATTGGTTCAGTAATTGCTAGATTAAATTTTATTAAACATATTTGGCTTAAACTTGACTTGAATTTTATGAAACGACTTGCCACCATAGCACTGTTAATCGGAATTTTAGCCTTAGGGGCTTGCGCATCCAGCAAACCCTGCCCGGCATATGCCAAGGCTTCTACAGTTGAAAACAGTAAGGGTTAAAAAATATGCTGACCAATTAATAGTCAGCATATTTTTTTATGTCCTCTAAACTGATCGTTGATTCTCCTAAAATCACCAATCGTTCCACGACATTTCTGAGTTCTCGAATATTTCCTGTCCAGGGATATTCCTGCAGTTTGGCAAGCGCGTCTTTGCTGATTTTCTTTTTGACTTCACCACTTTCTTGGGCGATATCGTCCAAAAATTTATCCACTAGTAAAGGAATATCGTCTTTACGATCCTTTAAAGCAGGAACCTGTATTAAGATGACACTCAACCGGTGGTACAAATCCTCACGGAATCGGTTTTCCTCAATCTCTTTTTTTAGGTCCTTATTCGTTGCCGCCAACACGCGTACATCCACCTTGATGTCCTTATCGCTTCCGACTCGGTTGATTAGGTTTTCTTGGAGCGCCCGTAATACTTTGGATTGAGCGGAAAGGGACATATCTCCGATTTCATCTAAAAAAAGGGTTCCGCCTTGGGCTTGTTCAAATTTACCTGCTCGCTGTTTATGAGCAGAAGTGAAAGCTCCTTTTTCATGCCCAAAAAGCTCGGACTCAATCAATTCCGATGGGATCGCGGCACAGTTGACAGCTACGAAAGGCTGGGAGTTTCGACTGCTTTTTTGATGGATCCAATGCGCGACCAGTTCCTTTCCGGTCCCATTCGGTCCGGTGATCAAAACCCGGGCTTCGGTGGGTGCTACTTTTTCGATGGTTTCTTTCACCTGTTTGATGGCTTCAGACTCCCCAACCATATCGAGTTTTTTGGAAAGCTTTTTCTTCAGTACCTTGGTTTCGGTAACCAGGTTCTTCTTATCAAGAGCATTGCGAACAGTTAAAAGTAAGCGATTGAGATCCGGTGGTTTGGGAATAAAATCAAACGCCCCCTTTTTTGTGGCTTCGACCGCAGTTTCAATACTACCATGAGCTGATATCATGATAAATTGAGGTGATTTTTCTAAGGCCTTTGCTTTTTCCAACACTTCGAGTCCATCCATTTTTGGCATTTTGACATCACAAAGGACTAAGTCGAAATCTTCTTCTTGAAGTTTGGCCAGGCCTTCTTCGCCATCTTTGGCTTCGGTAACTTGATATTTCTCGTATTCGAGAATCTCACGCAAGGTGGATCTGATGACTTTTTCGTCATCGATGATAAGGATTTTTGACATAGGACTAATTTAAAATAAAAAAGTGCAAGTCTATAAGCCGGGTTCTGTTTCCTTTACGGAATCTTGTCATTTATCTAGTCCCGACCTCGCGGTCGGGATCCATCGGTCTACCCACCTCGGAATTCGCTTCCGTACTGACGAATCAGCACAGCAACAAAATCGAACGAGCAGCTCTTCGCCCGAGGCCTATTTGACCTTTCAACCCATAAGGTTTGCCATGCATCAGATGTCGCCATCTGACCGGTGGGCTCTTACCCCACCTTTTCACCCTTATCCCGATAGCAACCGGGACGGTATATTTTCTGTGGCACTTTCTGTAAACTGACCGTCTCCAGTCAGCCTCCTTCCCGTTAGGAAGTATGGCGCTCTATGTTGCCCGGACTTTCCTCCCCATCCCCGATAGCAATCGGGGATGCAGCGACAAGACGACTTGCACCTTCCAAAAGTACGGTAAAATCTTCGAATTGGATCTAAGCGTTCGTTGAAGAAATCCAAGTAGTCTTAGAAGTGGACTTGGAGTCTTTTTTTAAGGAAAAAGTTTTTAAAAATAATTTGAAAAAATGTAAGCTGTAAAATGGTCGAAAAATTCTTGAATACTAATTAAAATTAATTTTTTCCAAATTAATAGCTGTCAAAATGCCATATGAAAGAAGAATGTAAAATTGGAGGGAATATTGATGATAAGGGAACTCCACGTTTTTTTTTAAATCTTGAAAAAATCAGCATTTCATCGAAAACCTTTTTTGTCATCCCATGTTAGGTATATCAAAGGCTAAATAATAGCTTTTCTTCATAGTGCTGGGTTGAGCCGCTCCTTTAAGGAGCGGTTCTTTTTTTTAGCGGGTGGAAGACAAACGAGATACTAAAATTTCGACAACATCCTTTTGCCTTGGTACAATCCGACTATTCGTAGTGAGAGGGAATCAAAAGGATAACTTTGAGCGATAAGTGGTTTTTTCTGTTTTTGGGAATGATTACCTTTAAGCCAAAATAGTAATTTATGATAGTGGTAGGAAAAACGGTGCTTTCAGATGACATCAAAGAAAATTTCTTTGTCTGCGACTTGGAGGCTTGTAAGGGAGCTTGCTGTGTAGAAGGAGATGCTGGCGCACCTTTGGAGGAGGAGGAGATAAAGATTATGGAGGAAATTTATCCAATCGTAAAGGAGTATATCACCGAAGAAGGAAGAAAAGTCATTGAGCAACAGGGGACTTGGGTGATTGACAAAGATGGAGATAAGGGGACACCTACCATCGGAGACAATCGAGAATGTGCTTATGCGCTATACGATGAAAGGGGAATTCTGAAATGTGGGATAGAACAGGCCTACCTTGATGGGAAAATTAAATTTAAAAAACCCATTTCTTGCCACATGTATCCCATTCGGGTTACCAAGTACGATGAATTTGACGCTTTAAATTATGATCGATGGGAAATTTGTGATCCTGCCTGTCAGCTCGGAAAGAGTCTTCAAGTTCCGCTTTACCGTTTTTTAAAAGATGCATTGGTCAGAAAATACGGAGAAGCTTGGTATTCGGAACTTATTCTCCAGATAGAGGGATAAAGAAAGAAGCAGCTTCCGAAGGGGAGGCTGCTTCATAAAGAGTCAGGGACTAAAATTAGACTTTGATGTAAATTTTTTGTTTATCCATCCAATAACCCATCAACCAGATAAGCAACATGTAACTGACCGCAAACAGAAATGAAGCATTTTTTGGACCGAGCCAGCTGGTGAACATGGTGGAATACAGGTATTCTTTCAGAGATATTTCTCCGATAGGAATCAGGAATGAAATCGAAATCACAATCCCTGAAAGTACATAAAGAATCAGGGGGTTACGACCAAATACTTGAAAGAAATAAGTCCATTGGTTTTTTTTCCAGATCTCAATAATTCCCACCAAAGCAGAAAGTAAAATTAAATCCCAACCCACGGTGAGAAGGACGTAAGAACTGGTCCAGATTTTCTTATTGATTGGGAAAGCCAGATCCCAAAGGTAGCTGCAGGCAATGAGAATAAGGCCACTTATCAGTAAGAGCTGTACGGTCTTAATGGTGTTTCCTTTTCGTTGAATTAACGTTCCAATTCCAAATCCAGCCAGAACATTGACAATCGATGGAAGGGTACTTAAAATTCCTTCCGGATCAAAAGGAATTCCCTCACCAGTGTACATTCGATCCTCCCCGATGAGCAATAAATCCAGTTTAATTGCTGCATTTCCAGTCAGACTGTAAGGATCACCCGCTTCTCCAAAAATGAACATAAGCGCCCAATAGCCTATCAGTCCTACTGCTGAAAAAATCCAGCCCCATCGTTCTCCTCCCCAGTATACTATCAAAGCTGCGAAAAAATAAGCCAAAGCGATTCGCTGCAGTACTCCAAATAGACGGACTTGAGTAAGGTCAATAAACTGGATTCCTCCCGCCTCTTGGTAATCAAAAAATGGAAAGGCGTTCAAAAGCCAACCGATGATAAAAATCAAAGCAGTTCGTTTGAGAACTTTTCTGTAAAACTGTGCCGAAGGCATCTCGTTGAGCTTTTTCATCGAAAAACTCATGGCATTTCCAACAACAAATAAAAACGTAGGAAAAACCAAATCTGTGGGGGTGAAGCCATGCCAATCTGCATGGGCAAGCGGCCCGTATAAGCTACCCCAGCTTCCTGGAGTATTGACGATAATCATGAATGCAATGGTCATGCCTCGAAGCACATCGAGTGCAAGATACCGGGTTCCAAGTCCGGTCTTTATCGGGATTTCTGTCATTTTGGGTGATTGATTGGTGGAATTTACAAATAGGTTATTTGCCTTGAAGATAAAATATTATCTTGTTTTTACTTTTAATTCCGTTCAAAAACGTCAGAACTTCCCCAAATGAAAAATATTCAAATCGATCAATTCCGTGTAACCTCCAAGATTTCTCTTCAAAGTATTCCTACCGTTTTGGCACAAGAGCTGACCAAAAAGGAAAAAAAATCAATGTTAAATGAGTATCGCGAGCAACTCAGTGAGCATCAGGATACCATGTACGCCCATGCCAAGTATGGGGTTTTGATTTGCCTCCAGGGAATGGACACTGCAGGTAAGGATAGCTTGATTCGCGAGGTCTTTAAAGAATTGAATGCTCGGGGTGTAGTCGTACATAGTTTTAAAACTCCCACCAGTCTGGAGCTTAAGCATGATTATTTATGGAGACATTATTTGGCCTTGCCGGCTCGAGGAAAATATTCGGTTTTTAATCGGACTCATTATGAAAATGTATTGGTTACCCGAGTTCATCCCTATTACCTCATGAATGAAAATATTCCGGGAATAGACTCAGTGGAGGATATTACCCCAGATTTTTGGCAAAAGCGATTTGAGCAAATCCGGAACTTTGAACAGCATATCGCAGAAAATGGTACCGTTATTTTTAAGTTTTATCTTCATCTGAGCAAAGAAGAACAGCGACAGCGTCTGCTAAGAAGACTTGAAAACAAAAAGCACAACTGGAAATTTTCACCCGGAGACCTCGAAGAGCGGGCACTTTGGGATAAGTATCAACAATACTATGAGGAGGCCATCAATGAAACCTCCAAACCCCATGCACCTTGGTTTATTATTCCTTCGGATGATAAAAAAATTGCCAGGGTAATAGTGGCTAAAATTATTTATGAAACTATGACCAAAATTGAGGGAATCCAGGAGCCCGAGTTAGATGAATCCATCTTAAAGAACATCCAAAAATATCACGATATACTGGCTAAAGAATAGTGAATCTTAACATGGGAGGGCTTAATTTTTCACTTGTCTTGTTTACCTTTTTCGCCTGTTCCTCAGCGCTGCAAAAGAAAAACGGAGACTTACTGGTAGAATGGAGGCTGGATAAAATTCGGATAGGGGAAACCCCATCTTATCAAGCAACCTTTATTCTCCAAAATGATACAGATACCACGATTGCAGCAGGATGGAAGTTATATTTTAACGCCGCTTTTCTAAGTGATCATCCCGATTTAAAAGAAGATCAATTTCAAATCCGCCAGGTGGAGGGAGATTTTTTTGTGCTCTTAGGAAAGGATGGGATAAGTCCTTTTCTGGATCCTGGACAAAAACTAGAAATCAGTTATAGCTCAAAAACACCATTTTTGAAAAATAGTCATGCTCCGGAAGGGTTGATTTTAATGAATTCAAATGGAGCGATTGTTGAAATCAAGAAATACCAAAGGTCTGAATTATCCGTGGATGAGCTTGACCAAATGGTCGATGAGAAAGGGATCAGCATTCCGACAGCTCAACGAATTTATGCGAACAATGAGATTATTTCTTTATTGAAAGAGGATGAGATTCCACCGTTCTTACCTATTCCCAAATCTTGGAATTACCTTGGAAAACCGATATTGGTGAAGAATGCAGGATTGGGGGTGTTGGCGGACAAGGTGTTTGAAAAGGCTGCAAAGACAGTTACCCAATTGGTTCAAGTTGGGTATAAACCGGAAAATGACCGGAGTGTGAAACCCATTCAGATTCGGATTGCTAAAAATGAATCCATTGCTTCAGCAGGCTACCATTTGGAAATCCGCGATCACCGAGTTCTCATTCTTGCTTCAGATCCAGAAGGTGCGTTTTATGGTGTTCAAAGTTTTTTAGCCTTGATGCCTCCCGAATTTTGGACTAAACCATCTAATGAAATTTTGCTTCCCCAAATCCAAATCGATGATGTGCCTGATTTTGCCTATCGGGGCTTCTTTTTGGATGTGGCCCCCCATTTTATTCCGAAAGAATCCGTGTTTAAACTTTTGGATTTGATGGCTTTTTACAAGCTCAATAAATTTCATCTCAATCTGGCTAATGACCAGGCCTGGAGAATAGAGATTCCCGGACTTCCCGAGCTTACCGATAATGGGTCAAAAAGAGGGGCAACGGAGGACGAATCTGAAATGTTAGGGTCTTATTATGGGGCAAGGACTTGGGCACAAAATGAATTAGAAACCGGATTTTATACTCAGGAAGATTTCAAAGAAATCATTCGGTATGCCAATGATCGATTCATTGAGGTTATTCCTGAAATCGGCCTATTAGCGCACTCAAGAGCTGCCATCAAAGCAATGGAGAAGCGCTATGAGAAATATGAGCGGTCGGGAGATGAAAAAGAGGGTTTAAGGTATAGACTGATCGATCCTGAGGACAAATCGCAGGATCTTTCCGCACCGAATTTTAGAGGGAACACGCTCTGCCTGTGTCAGGAAAGCACCTATTTATTTTATGAAAAAATTATCCTTGAAATCAAAAAAATGTACGGGTCGAGCCAGATTCCACTTAAAACCTGGCATATCGGTGGCTATGAGGTTCCAGCAGGCTGGAGAGATTCTCCGGTTTGCAATCAATTTTTGGAAGAAAATCAAGCTTGGTCTCCATTAGAACTCGGTGATTATTTCAGGTTCCGAGTTGGAAAATTTTTGAATACGGAAGGAATTCAGCTTGCAGGATGGGAAGAGGTAGGATTAAGGGAATCCAAGGTTGGACTAATTCCAAATGAGCGGTTTGCTGATCAAAATTGGCTGATTCATGCAAGGAATTCTGTTCCTGGATGGGGTGGAGAGGACCGAGCGTATCAATTAGCCAATGCAGGATATCCGGTGATTATTAGTCCCGGTTCCAATTTTCACTTTGCCTTAGCTTACGATTGGGACCCTCGTGAACCCGGACAGATCTGGTCTGGAGTTTCGGATGTTTATCAGGGCTGGAAAACGGTTCCCGGACAACTTTTTCTTTCTTTTGATCAAAGCAGTAATAGTATACCTTGGTCATGGGAAAATCAAAACAATCGTTTTGTCGAATTGACTGCAAAAGGAAAGCAAAATAGTATCGGTATTCAAGGTCAACTTTGCACAGAGATGATCACATCAGTGGAGATGATGGAGTATTTCCTTTTTCCAAAAATGCTGGGTTTGGTAGAGCGCGCTTGGAATGGCGATCCAACTTGGTCAAAAATGGCTGATGAAAATACTCAAATACAACTGCGAGAGGAAGAGTGGAATGAGTTTTCCAATGTATTGGGGCAAAGAGAAATCCCAAGACTGGAAGCCATTTTTGGGGGGGTGAATTTAAGGATCCCTGCGCCCGGTTTGAAAAGGGTAGGAGAGGATATTTGGGCTAATGTGGAGAATCCTGGTTTGGAAATCCGTTGGACAGCTGACGGATCCATTCCAACCAAAGCATCCCCCCTTTATACGGAAAAAGTCACCTATCAAAAAGGGTTAAATTTTCGTGCATTTGGCCCAAAAGGGAGTGCCAGCAAAGTATCGAGCTTGGATTAAATACCTTTAACCTAGTTTTCAATTTGGCGATTGAATCCTGATTTTGTTTCCCCTTTTAATCGATAGTTGATCTGGAAAAAAGCTTAGGTTTGATTTCTTCGCCAAAGTAATTCATTGGCTTAAGCCAAGATGAGTTGAAGTAAAGCAGCTTCCCTACAGGTGGACCATGTTTTCACCCTTATGTTTAGTCCTTTTATTTAAAAAAGGGGTTTTCCAGTCCCGGTAATTATCGAGAACTAGGTCAGGTTCCCTTCTTGTTTTTAGTCAGGGGAAAGAACTGCTTAAGACGTCAACTAAGTACGAGTTGAACTCGAGTAAGGGCCTTATTTTTCAATTTAATTGAGTAAAATTTCATCTACAAACACCCATCCTTTGGCACCGGCACCCGGATGCCATGAAGGTAAAGAAGGGATGGGATGCAACTTGATCCGAATTTTCTCAGGGCTTCGATTTTCGACTTGATATTGAATTAATTCGGGGCGGATTTCATTGATTTTAGTGGATGGCTTGGGTTGTTCATTGAGGAATTTATTCCAACGCTGATTTTCAAAAAACTCAATTTCAACCCGTGTAGGAGGGAAAATATAGGCGCTTTCATGATACAATAAAGAAATCCCAATAGTTTTGAGTTTTTTGCTGGGGTCCAATTCCATTTCGATCCAGGCAGCATCGTTGGTAAAGCCCAACCATTCCCCAGAGGTGTGATTATTTTTTCCTTTAACTTGATCAAAAAGCGTTTCTATCCCTTGAGCTTTATAATTTGGACTAGGTTGGTTTAACAGTTTGACTCTCAAAGGCAAAACTCCTGATTTCATAAAAATGGAGGAAGCCGAGTTGGAGCTGATCCATCCTTTGGCATAGGCTTTAGCCCGTAATTTTCCAGAAGAATAAACCCAAAAAGGATGTTGATAGATCGGACTTGTTAAACTGTCAGGCTCTGTTCCATTTAGCGTATATCTAATTTCGACCGTTTGGATGGGGTGGCTGAGTTTGATTTCAAGACTATCGCTAAAAAGTACGTTGTCCTGTTCGATTTTGGGTTGGTTAAGCGGGTAGATTATTCCACGGTCATCGTATCCAAATTCAATAGTGGTTTGGGGCAGCCCGGATTTTAATTTTTCTTTCTGGGTTTCACTTAACCCGGATTGCCAAATAAATAGCTGACGAAGACCTTTCATATTCACCAATCCTTCGATGGATTTGTCGCTCAAGGTATTCCCGGAAATTGCCAAGGATTTTAGCCAATGAATTTCACTGATTTTGATTATCTGGGATTCATCTAATTGGGTAAAATTCAATCGTAATGTTTCCAGATTTGTCCAATATTTCAGAAAGGATAAATCAATGCCCTTGAGCGGAATTTTATCCAAGTTGAGCTGGATGATTTGTTTTTTTACCTTCTCCAGGTCCTTTAAAGAGGCTGGATCAAAAGCAGCAATGCCAAAATAAGAAACAACTAAGGCAGGAGACTCTGGGGAAAGGGGGTGCACCGTTCGAAAAAAATTATTCAGCTCTTTTACCTGTTTGGCATCTGCAAACTCAAAGGAATAAACCGGTTCCGGAGTGAAACGAGAGGAAGCTAACTGGAACAGTGAACTGCCGGTGTCTAATTGATGAAGTTTGAGATCGAGAGGGGCACCAGATTTCACCCATTCGGCTAGAAGTGTTTTCTCCTCTTCATTAAGCTGAATTTTGTCCTTGGGAGGCATGTGCTTTTTCTCATCAAGGGGAAGATGGATTCGTTGAATCAAAAGGGATTCTTTTAAATTTCCACCCACAACAAAAGGTCCAGATTTTCCTCCTTTGACCAGGTCTTCGGGATTATCTAGCCTGAGCTTTCCTTTAACTTTGCCTTCTTTATGACAACTGACGCATTTTGTCTGAAGAATCGGCTGGATTACATCTTTGAATATTTCGGCGTCGGAAAGGTTCGTTTGGGCCGTTTCTTCTGGAAAAATCGGAGCCAAAAGAAACGTTTCCCCATGAGTAAGGGAGGCACCCCAATGACCAGCTAAAACTACCAGAAGGGCTAGCAGCAAGCTCCCCGTTTTCAAAAAAAATTTGGAAGAATCCTTCAAAAAATAAAGAACCGTGGCAAGAATAAATACTGCCCATCCGGTCCATTGATGCAGATTCAGTGTTTCTCCACTGTATTCTTCCAAGGAGAGAACTAAGCCAGCCAAAACTGATATACCGGCAAAATTTATTCCGATGATCCAAATTAATTGAGCCAGCTTTTTAAGATCGGAGTTTTGTTCAATTGCAGGGATAAATGAAAAGGAAGCGCCCAACAATAACAAGACAATAGGAAAATGAAGGACAAGCGGATGGGATCTTCCAAGAATTTGAAGCCAATCCGGAATTTGGATTGAATCACCTGCTAGTGTAACAGTTAGTGCAAAACCAAACCAGACGAAGACGAGGTTTTCTAAGAAGTTTTGAATTTTTGGAACTTTTGCCATGGGTTAAGCAATCAAATCGTTGACTACTTTTCCAGACACATCAGTGAGTCGATACCTTCTTCCTAAATGTTTGTAAGTAAGGCGCTCGTGATCAATGCCAAGTAGATTCAACACAGTAGCTTGAAAATCATGGACGTGAACAGGATTTTCGGTGATATTGTAACCAAATTCATCGGTTTCTCCATAAACCATTCCCGATTTTACTCCGCCTCCTGCCATCCAAATCGAAAATGCCCTGGGATGATGATCACGGCCATAATTGTCCTGTTGGATTTTTCCTTGACAATAGTTAGTTCTGCCAAATTCTCCTCCCCAAATTACCAGGGTTTCATCCAAGAGTCCACGCTGTTTGAGGTCGGTGATTAAGGCTGCAGAGGCCTGATCTACGTCTTTGGCCTGCATGGCCATTTGACTAGGGAGATTGTCGTGTTGATCCCAACCTTGATGATAAAGCTGGACAAAGCGAACGCCACTTTCACTTAGTTTTCTAGCCAAAAGACAATTGGCAGCATAGGTCCCCGGTACCAAGCAATCGGGCCCGTAAAGTTTGATGATGGAATCGGGTTCTTTGGATACATCGGTGATCTCAGGGACGGCTGTTTGCATCCGATAGGCCATCTCGTATTGTTGGATTTTAGCAGATATGCTTGGGTCATTAAATTCTTGATACTGAATATCGTTCATGGCAGCAATTTGATCGAGCATTTTTCGACGCTCATCCCGACTCATACTTTTGGGGTCTTTTAGGTATAGTACAGGGTCTTCGGAATTTGAAAATTGCACTCCTTGGTGGGTGGCATCCAAAAATCCATTACTCCAAAGTTTGGAATATACTCCTTGACCATTTCCTTTCCCCCGACTTAACAAAACACAAAAGGCGGGAAGGTTGCTGTTTTCACTTCCTAAGCCATAGCTCAACCATGATCCAAAACTTGGTCTATTACCAACCTGAGCACCGGTTTGGAAAAAAGTCAACGCCGGATCGTGATTGATGGCTTCAGTGTGCATGGATTTAACAATGCAAATATCATCCACTATTCCAGCGGTATGAGGAAAAATGGAGGAAATCCAGGCTCGGCTCTCCCCATATTGCTGAAAATCAAAATAGGATCCCACTAAGGGAAATTTATCCTGTCCTGAGGTCATTCCAGTCAAACGCTGTCCCATTCGGATGGATTCAGGAAGATCCAATCCATAGCTTGAATTCAATAGTGGTTTATAATCAAAGGATTCCAATTGGCTGGGAGCACCATTTTGAAAAAGATAAATCACTCGCTTTGCTTTTGGAGCAAAGTGAGGAAGTGCGTTCATCAAGGCCTCTTCTGAATTGTCTTTCCCACTAAATAAATCTGGAATCAACAAAGAGCCCAAAGCCGCGCTTCCCAAGCCCAAGCTAAGCTTGGACAGAAATTTTCTTCGGTTGTGGTTTAGTCCTTGTTCCAATTGTTCTTTTTCCATCTTAAATCTTGGTTATGGTTTCCTCCAAATTGTAAAGACTCACAATTACCTGCATTAAGGCTGCAACTTTTGGGTTTACATCTTTTTCTCGTAAGGGGAACTCGCCTACATTTAAAGTCTCAAATACCTGGTCAGGTTGGTTTTCAAAGCGGGCAAGTTGATCCTCATAATACGCAGTCAGGAGCATTTTTTCTTTCGAAGTCTGTTTTCTACACAGTATCCGCCTGAAAGCATTTTCTATTGCACTTTCTGGGTTGGATTCGGCTGTCATCAGTTTGGAGGCCAAAACACGTGAAGCTTCTAAAATCATCGGATCATTCATCATTACCAAAGCTTGAAGCGGGGTATTGGTTCGACCCCTGCCAACTTCACATCGATCTCGATTACTTGAATCAAAAATGATTGCTTTGGGTGGCGGAACTGTCAGCTTGATGAAATTGTAAAGTCCGCGTCGGTATAAATTTTTCCCACTGTCTTGAATATAAGTGGCTAACTCTCCTCTTCCCGAAGAAGCCGATTCCCAAATTCCTGCGGGTTGATACGGTTTGACACTTGGTCCGCCAATTTCCGGATGAAGAAGGCCACTGCTGGCTAACACTAAATCCTGTATGTTTTCAGCAGGAAGTCGAAGTCGGGGTGAACGGGCTAAATACGTATTGTCTGGGTCAATTTTTAAATGATCTTTTTGGATTTTAGCCGATTGCTGATAAGTAGCTGAGCTTAAAATAAGCTTAAACAATCGCTTGATGTCCCATCCGTTTTCCATAAAATCCACGGCAAGCCAATCCAGTAATTCAGGATGTGAGGGAAGATCTCCCTGCATTCCAAAGTCGCCGGCAGATTTTACGATACCGGTACCGAATATTTCCTGCCAAATTAAATTGACAAAAACGCGTGCGGTAAGGGGATTGTCTGGGTGTGTGGTCCAGTTAGCAAGGCCTAGCCTGTTTTTTTCAAATTGATCCGGAAATTCAAAAATAGCTGCCGGGGTGGAAGGGTCTACCGGCATTGTCGGTGCATCGTAGAGACCCCGATCCAAAATATAGGTAGTTCGCTTTTCGGTGCCATCCAATTCATCCATTACCGATACCGAGAGTTTGCTTGTATCGGGATGATTAATAAAGCTCAAAATATCTTTTGTGTCTTCCTGTTCAATCCAAAGGATAGGAGTTTTTGCTGGTTTGGAAATACTTACATCGCCCTGATAGCCTTTTTCTGGACTATTATTGAAGAAGGCATAAAGCTCAAAATATTCTTTTTGGGAAAATGGATCATATTTGTGATCATGGCATTGGGCACATTCCATCGTGATTCCCAAGACCCCTTTGCTAAATGTGTTGGTTTTATCTAGGACGTATTCTACCCGGTATTCTTCATCAATGACGCCACCTTCCTCAGTGTACTTATGATTTCGGTTGAAAGCTGTGGCCAGAATTTGTTCTTTGTTCGCATGGGGCAAAAGATCTCCTGCAAGCTGCCAGGTCAGAAACTGATCATAGGGAAGATTTTGGTTAAAGGCGTGAATCACCCAGTCTCGATAGGGCCATTGCGTACGGATATTGTCATCCTGATATCCGTAGCTATCCGCATAGCGGGATATATCCATCCAAAGGATGGCTAATTTCTCTCCAAAGGCTTCTTGCTCCAGTAAATAATCAAGGTATTTTTCATAACTGATTTCTCCTTCAAAATTGGCTAGTTTTTCTAAAATAGCTAGACTAGGAGGAAGACCGGTCAAGTCAAGACTTGCCCGTTTGATCAATTCATGCGGCTGTGCAGGTGGATTTGGTTTGAGTTCGACCGATTGGAGTTTGGCTTCAATAAATAGATCGATTTCATTTTTTGCCCAATCCGAAGTTAACTCAGGAAGTTTTTTTTCAGGTTTGACAAAGGCCCAATGGGGTTCGTATTCTGCCCCTTGTTCTATCCAGGTTTTAATTAGGGTAATTTCTTGCTCATTAAGTGAAAGATTGGAATTAGGAGGAGGCATTAGTTCGCTGGGGTCCTGACTGGTAATGCGGTGATAGACTTCAGAATTTAGGATATCACCCTTGACCAAAGCAAATTTACCAGGGCTTTCTTCCAAAGCCTTAAATGCTGACTCTTCCTGATCCAAGCGTAAATTGGCCTCGCGTTTATTAGCGTCTGGTCCATGACAGGTAAAGCATTTGTCCGAAAGAATTGGGCGGATATGAAAATTATAGCTGACTTGGCCTGATCCACTTAGCCCTATTGACTTTTGATTTTCCGATTGACAAGCCGAAATAACGCAACTAATCCAAATTAAAATTACTCCTGTATGAATTACTCTGGATTTCATTTTGGGAAATTGAATTGACAGCTAATAAGTTAAAAAAAAATATTTCAAAATTAGCCTCACTTCTTTAAAAAAAGAATAAAATCCTGTTGATTTCGATTTCTTAGGAAGTCACAAAAAAAGCCTTCCTTTTGGGAAAGCCTTTTAATTTAAATGGAAAATGAATTTTCTCTTACTTTTTGATCAAAGAAAAGTTAAAAGATTCAAGGAATTTAGTTGTAAAGTTCCCCGCCTTGAATTGTTCATCTTCAAGTAGGGCAATGTGGAACGGAATTGTAGTTTTAATACCATCAATCACAAACTCTTCCAGCGCACGTTTCATTCTGACAATAACCTCTTCACGGGTTTGCCCACTCACAATAAGTTTGGCAATCATGGAATCATAGTTCGGCGGAATAACATAGCCGGCATAAACATGGGAATCGACACGAACGCCTCTTCCACCAGGAATGTGAAGATTATTTATTCTGCCTGGACTAGGACGAAAACCGTTTGACGGATCTTCTGCATTAATCCTGCATTCCATGGCAAATAACTTAGGAAAGTAATTTCTACCACTGATTTTTTCACCTGCGGCCACTTTGATTTGCTCTTTGATGAGGTCAAAATCAGTGACTTCCTCGGTTATGGGATGTTCTACCTGAATTCGGGTATTCATCTCCATAAAGTAGAAATTCCGGTTTTTATCCACCAAAAATTCAATGGTTCCGGCTCCTTCATAGCCAATGGCTTCGGCCCCTTTGATGGCGGCTTTTCCCATGGCTTCTCGAAGTTCGTCAGTAATAAATGGAGAAGGGGTTTCTTCTACGAGTTTTTGATGACGTCGTTGAATGGAACAATCTCGCTCGGAAAGGTGACAGGCTTTTCCGTTGGAATCTCCGACAACTTGGATTTCGATATGTCTGGGTTCTTCTACGAATTTCTCCAAATAGAGTCCATCATTTCCAAAAGCAGCTCCAGATTCCATTTTGGCATCATCCCATGCTTTTTTAAATTCTTTATCTTCTTTAACGATTCGCATCCCTCGTCCACCTCCTCCGGCTGTTGCTTTCAAAATCACTGGATAACCCATTTCGTTGGCAATTTTTAACCCTTCTTCAATGGACTCCAGAAGACCCTCAGAACCCGGTATGGTTGGGACACCGGCAGCTTTCATGGTTGCCTTAGCCGTAGCCTTATCTCCCATTTTAGCAATCATTTCTGGAGAAGCTCCGATAAATTTGATCCCGTATTCGTCGCAGATTCTGGAGAATTCGGCATTTTCGGAAAGAAATCCATATCCTGGATGAATTGCATCGGCATTGGTGATCTCCGCTGCAGCTATAATTCGTGGAATATTGAGATAAGAATCTTTGCTAGGTGCGGGTCCGATACAAACAGCTTCATCGGCAAATCGCACATGAAGACTATCTTTATCTGCGGTAGAGTAAACGGCCACTGTCTTAATCCCCATCTCCTTGCAGGTACGGATAATTCTCAGTGCGATTTCTCCCCGGTTGGCTATTAATATTTTTTTAAACACAGCGTAATGATTTGGTTTTAGACTCATCCTGCCGGATCGACCAAGAACAAAGGCTGATCATATTCTACTGGAGTAGCGTTTGATACGAGCACTTTTACAATTTTGCCCGAAATTTCGGATTCGATTTCATTAAACAGCTTCATCGCCTCGATAATACATACCGTCTGTCCTGCTTTGATGGTGTCTCCAATGTTGACAAATGGATCAGCATCAGGGTTTGCAGTAAGGTAGAATGTGCCAATCATCGGAGATTTGATCTCAACCAAATTGGAGCTTGACGAGGCCGGGCTCTCTGCAGGAGCGGCTGGTTTGGGTGCTGGGGATGAGGCTGCAGCAGGAGTGGGACTGGTTACCGGAGCAGGCGAAGGAGCTGCTTCTACCATACGGACAGGGGCAGAATCCGCATATTTTTTTATTGAAAGTTCAAATTCGTCGGTCTTAATTTTGACTTCTGCCAAGCCGGAATTTGAAATATAATCGATCAATTCCTGAATTTCTTTTGCTTTCATAGGGTTCTTTTTTTTGACTGCCATAGGGCTGATTTTGGACTAAACCACTAAAGCCATATGATTTAAAAAAATCATATGGCTTTAGCTATTATTTTACTCTTTCGGAATAGGATCCGTCTCGTGTATCTACCTTGATTAAGGTATCCTGATCGACGAATAAAGGAACCATTACCGTAGCTCCAGTTTCCAAGGTAGCTGGTTTGAGGGTATTGGTCGCGGTGTCTCCTTTAATTCCAGGTTCGGTGTAAGTAATCATTAATTCCACAAAAGGAGGGAGTTCAACTGATAGGGGAGTTTCTGTTTCATCATGAATTAGAATGTCGCAAAGTTGTCCCTCTTTCATCAAGTCTGGGCGTGGAATCAATTTTTCTTCGATGACAATTTGCTCGAAGGTATTGGTATCCATGAAATTGTACCCCATGTCATCTGCGTAAAGATATTGATGAGGTCTTTTTTCCACCCTGGCTGTGGTTACTTTTTCACCGGCATTAAAGGTCTTGTCCAAGGTTTTTCCCGTAGTAAGACTTTTGAATTTTGTCCGGACAAAAGCAGCACCTTTTCCTGGCTTGACATGTTGAAACTCGACAATGCTCCAGATGTCATTGTTCAGTTCAAGACAAAGTCCATTTTTAAAATCTGCAGTACTTGCCATTATAATATTGAGTTTATTTCAGATTAATTAGTTTGGGTCGTAAGCCCATTTGACATAGATGGCTCCCCAGGTAAATCCTCCACCAAAAGCTGCTAAAATGAGGTTGTCGCCTTTTTTCAATTGACGCTCATAATCCCAGAGGCAAAGGGGAATTGTCGCGGCGGTAGTATTACCGTAGCGTTCAATATTCATCATAACTTTTTCGGGACCCACTCCCATTCTGTTGGCTGTGGCATCGATGATTCGTTTGTTTGCCTGATGGGGAACAAGCCAGGCGACATCATCTCCGCTAAGCCCATTTCTCTCCATAACTTCAGCGCTGACATCGGCCATATTGGTTACGGCAAATTTAAAGACGGTCGACCCTTCCTGATAAGCAAAGTGCTCTCGAGCTTCCACGGATTCATGGGTGGCAGGACGCCGGCTTCCCCCAGCTTTCATGTGTAGATAGGGTTCACCCGATCCATCGGATTTTAAAATAGCATCTCTGATTCCAAATTCTTCGGTAGTCGGTTCCAAAAGAACCGCTCCCGCCCCGTCGCCAAACAGAATACAGGTAGTTCTGTCTTTATAATCTACGATGGAGGACATTTTATCGGCACCGACGACGATTACTTTTTTATGTGTGCCAGATTGTATAAACTGAGCTCCTAGCTGAAGTGCATATAAAAATCCGGAACATGCAGCTGAAATGTCAAAACTGAAACTTTTCTTAGCGCCGACTTTGTCTGCAATGATATTTGCAGTGGCCGGAAATGGCATATCGGGAGTCACCGTAGCACAGATGATCAATTCAATGTCAAGTGGATCCGTGCCGGTTTTTTCTAAAAGGCCTTTCACTGCTTCAATGCCAAGTACTGAAGTACCCTGATTTTCACCCTTTAAAATTCGACGCTCTTTTATGCCCGTTCGGGATGTAATCCATTCATCGTTGGTCTCCACCAGCTTTTCAAGCTCTTTGTTGGTCAACCGATATTCCGGCACGTAGCCCTGAATACCCGTGATCATCGCTTTGATATTGTTCATTCTTTTTGGGTTATTTCAAAAAGCAGTAAACTGATTTTTGATTTTTTAAGGTTGATAGGTCCCCACAGGGAGGTCAAAAATATTACAAATGCTTCTTACCACCAAAATAAATCAATCATAGCTCAACTAACTCACTGTGAATAAAACTTTTGCATTCTTTAAATAAAAAATCCATCCCGTTGTGGAGATGGATTTTTGAGATACTTGGAGAGACGATTAGGCTAGAACCTCTTTCTCGATGATTACTTGTCCCTTGTAATACAATTTACCATCAAGCCAGAAAGCTCGGTGCGGCAAGTGCATTTCACCAGTAGTTGGGCATTTTGCCAATCCAGGAGCCTCTAATTTATAGTGCGTTCTTCTTTTATCTCTTCTGGTTTTCGAAATTTTTCGTTTAGGATGTGCCATTTTATGCGTGGTTTATGATTATTCGTTCTTTTTTAAATTTTTCAGTTTTTCCCACCGGGGATCTACCGGCTCGTTATTAGTTGTTTTATCTTCTTCTTCCGAATCTTCTGAATCGAGGTAAATAAAGATCCCTTCTGCGTCCTCATGTTCATCAAGTTCGTTTCGGTAATCCGGATGAATTCTTTTTGCCGGAATAGCCAACAGGATGAATTCATAGATTAACTGGGCTACATTCACTTTTGGCGTATCCCGGGTAATCATAATGATGTTTTCATCAATTTCTTTCTCTTCCGACCCGTATTTGAAAAGAATTTCTTCCCGGGTATCCAATGGGAAATCAAATTCCTCCAAACTTCTGTCACAAGTCAGGCGGACCGTACCGTTGATGTGAAACTCCATCTCAATGAGATTGGCACCTTTATTCATTTTGACCCGTGCGGTCAAATTCCCCTTTTGGGCTATTTCGTTTTCTTCAAACTGCCCTAAGAAAGCATCATCTACTTGAAAATCGATCTCATGAATGCCCTCTGTAAACTTAATTACCTCAATGTCAAAGCCTCTCAAGAATTTCACGATTTCTCCTTTCGATTTAAGACCGCAAAATTAGGGATATTTTTGTTTTCCCGAAATAGTTCTTGAAATTATATTTGGGAAAGGCTGGTTTTAATTTGAAATCTCCAAAGCTTCTTGGTGTTTTTCCACAATATCTGCCGCGAGAAAAATTGCAGCTCGCATCGAACCTTCGTCTGCTAGATTCTTTCCCGCTATGTTGTAGGCGGTACCATGATCCGGGGAGGTCCGAATTACGGGAAGTCCTGCCGTGAAATTTATCCCATTACTGAAAGCAATCGATTTGAAGGGAATTAAACCCTGATCGTGGTACATGGCCAAGACTCCATCAAATTTGCTCTGATGCATCATCCCAAAGAATCCATCGGCAGGATAGGGGCCAAATACCAATTTGTTTTCTTCTTTGAGTTCATTGATGGCAGGTTTGATGATCTCAATTTCTTCCTTTCCCAAAAGCCCGTCTTCTCCAGCGTGTGGGTTGAGTCCCATGATCGCAATTTTCGGTTTTGCAATGCCAAAATCTTGCTTGAGGCTCTGAAGCATTAGATTACATTTTTCCTTGATCCTTGCTTTGGTTACGTTTTTGGCTACCTCACTGATGGGGAGGTGTCCGGTGACCAACCCAACTCGTAATTGCTCGGCGACCAGAAACATCAGACTATTTTTTGCCCCCACAGCATCGGTAATAAATTCGGTATGACCGACAAATTTAAAATCCTCTGAATTGATGTTGTTTTTATTCAAGGGTGCTGTGACTAATGCCTGAATTCTTTTTTCTTTCAGGTCTTCTACTGCAACTCTGAGTGCTTCAATGGCCATTTTTCCGGATTCCTGGGTTTCCACTCCTGGAATGATCTCCGGGCAATCCTCCAGGACATTGATGACATTGATCCGCTTGTGTTGGATTTCATCCAGATTTCTGATCTGTACAAAATTAAAATCCTCCATTTCCAGCATTTTTTTGTAAATGCTGATGGCTTTTCCATGGCCATAAATCAAGGGCGTGAAGTTTTTATAAGTTCGATTGTCGAGAAGCGATTTCATGATGACCTCGACACCGATTCCATTAATATCACCTATACTGATGCCTAGGATTGGCTTGGAAAGTTTTGCGCTCATAAAGTGAATTGAATTTGAAAGGATCAGGAAGAAAATCCTCCTGCAATCCTTTAGGAATAATGTCTTAATTTAGCTGCAAGTTATAAAATTTTACAAGAGCAAATCGATGGAAAAAGTAAGACCCAAAAAACATCTAGGACAACATTTCTTGACAGATTTGGGGATTGCTGAGCAAATTGCCCAATCGGTTCAAGGCCACCTAGGGGTAAAAAAGCTACTGGAAATTGGTCCAGGTATGGGAGTGCTGACCGATTATTTGCTTAAACTGCCTCTGGACCTTTTCCTGATTGATATTGATTCGGAATCCATCGGGTATTTGCACAAAAAATACCCCCAACTCACTGAACGCATCATCGAAGGGGATTATTTGAAACAAAACCTGGATGAGCAATTGCCCGAACGTTATGCAATTGCAGGAAATTTTCCTTATAATATCTCCTCACAAATTTTTTTCAGAGTTCTAGAAGAAAGGCAAAAAGTCACTGAGGTGGTCTGTATGCTTCAAAAAGAGGTAGCCCAGCGGATCGCTTCTCCCAAAGGAAATAAGGACTACGGAATCCTGTCGGTTTTGCTGCAAGCCTATTATGATATTGAATATTTATTTTCTGTTCCTCCACAGGTTTTCAATCCTCCTCCCAAAGTCAATTCGGGAGTGATTCGATTGAAGCGAAACCAAACCTCAAAACTTGCCTGTAATGAACGATTGTTTTTTCAAGTTGTTAAAGCAGGGTTTGGCAACCGAAGGAAAACGCTAAGAAACTCGTTGAAATCCTTTCAGCTGCCCGAAGCACTAAAATCAAATCCCATGTTGGATCTCAGGGCTGAGCAACTGGCAGTAGCGGATTTTGTCTTTTTAACCCAACAAATCGAAGCTTCCCGTGGAAATAATTAAGCAGTTTGAACTCTCCAAAGAATATCTTGAAAGTCTTCGCTATGCGATCGAGTCGGAGGATCTGAATTTTATTGTCGAATCGTTTGAAGGGGTTAATGTTGCCGATATTGCCTCCATTCTCGATGAGTTGTCTATGGAGGAATCAATTTATGTCCTTCGTGCGGTAGATCGGCAGGTGGCTGCAGACATTTTGATCGAGCTTGACGACAATACGCTTTTTAGAGTATTGAAAGAGTTTGATGAACCGGAAATCGCTTCCTATATCGAATTGATGGATTCCGATGATGGAGCGGATATTTTGAAGCTTCTCGGTGAGCGTGAGCGAGAGGATGTGATTTCACATTTTCAAGACAAGCTTAAATCCGATCAGGTGCTTGACCTGCTTCGCTATGAAGAGGACACTGCGGGTGGAATCATGGCTAAGGAATTTATCCGGGCCAACAAAAACTGGAATATCATTCAAACAATCAATGAAATTCGACGACAGGCCGAAAATGTCGAAAAGATTTTTTCGATTTATGTGGTCAATAACCGGCAACAGCTTTTGGGGAGAGTTTCGCTAAAAAAAATCATTTTGGCAGGAGAAAACACCAAAATTGAAGATATCTATGATGAGGAGGTGATTTCTGTTCCCACTTTTATGGATCAGGAAGAAGTGGCAGCCATCATGCGGAAATACGATTTGGAATCTGTTCCTGTAGTCAACGCCAAAAATAAACTTGTAGGACGCATCACCGTGGATGACATTCTTGATGTCGTGCAGGAAGAAGCAGAAGAAGATATTCAGGCAATGGCAGGTATTTCAGGGGATATTGAGGAATCTGACTCCGTGTTTTTGATTTCCAAAGCCAGACTGCCTTGGCTTTTAATTGGTGTGATTGGAGGGTTGATGGGAGCCAAGATTATCGGATTTTTTGAAGATGGGTTAAATAAATATTTAGCCTTAGCTTCATTTATTCCCTTAGTTGCGGCCACTGGAGGAAATGTCGGCATTCAGGCTTCTTCCCTAATCGTTCAGTCCTTGGCCTCCAAATCGGTATTTGATGACACCCCTTTCCAGCGATTTGTCAAAGGATTGCTAATTGCATTAATCAATGGATTAGTTCTGGGCTTATTTGTATTTTGCGTCGTGGTTTTTTTATATGGATTTGAACCGATTTTTGGTGTGACCGTGGGAGTTGCCTTGTTTTGTGTTGTGCTTTTGGCATCTTTCATGGGAACGGTTACTCCTTTGGTTTTGAATCGTTTTGGGATCAATCCTGCAATTGCTTCAGGTCCATTTATCACCACGACTAATGACTTGTTGGGATTAACTGTTTATTTTGGTATTGCTATGCTACTGCTTAAGCTTTGATTCCTATGCTGATATTAATTATTGATGAAATGCACCCGAGCATGGTGGATCTTTTGGAGAGCCAAGGACATGTCGTTCACTATCAACCAAAGATCACACGAGCTGAAATTTTAGCAAAAATAGGTGATTATCAGGGCCTGATTATTCGTTCCAAAACCCCGATGGATCGAGAATTATTGGAGTCTGGTAGGCAGCTTCAATTCATTGGAAGAGCAGGAGCGGGGCTCGATCAAATCGATTTGGATTACCTGGCAAAACGTGGAATCAAACTTTTTCATGCGGCGAAAGGCAATCGAGACGCCGTTGCCGAGCATGCGATTGGTGGACTGCTGGCACTTTTCAATCAATTAGTCAAAGCAGACGCTGAGGTTCGTAAGGGGATCTGGGACAGGGAAGGAAATCGTGGACATGAGCTGAAAGGAAAAGTAGTGGGGATTTTTGGTTACGGCAATATGGGGAGTGCATTTGCCAAACGCCTTCGGGGTTTTGGGGTTAAAGTTTTGGCTTATGATAAATTTAAACGGGATTTTGCCAGCAATCAAGTGGAAGAGGTACTTTGGGAAAGGGTAAAGGCTGAAGCCGATATTCTCAGTATTCATGTACCCTTGACCGCTGAAACCCGAAATTTTTTCACTTTTAGTGAGCTCTCTAGTTTTCGAAAACCAATCTGGTTGATCAATACGGCTAGAGGAGAAGTGATTAGTTTTAAAACACTCAATCAGGCCTTGGATGCGGGAGTACTTCGAGGGGCCGTGTTGGATGTGTTGGAAAATGAGAAATTCCAAAACTTTACCCCACGTCAAAAGTCGGAATTTGAGATCTTGGCTCGCCGAACAAATGTTATTTTTACTCCCCATGTGGCAGGTTGGACTTTTGAATCCTACGAAAAAATCAATCGGGTATTGGTTAAGCAAATCAAAAGTGCATTTCCACAGTAACTATGCTTTCAAAGTCTTCAGTTTCGGATAGAAGAGGTAAAATGATTTATTTTAAAAAATTGCTTTCTGATTAAGTATTACTTATTTTTGCTTAACAAATACGCGCTCAAACAAAGTAACGGTCTCCACTACGTGACCGTTACTTTGTTTTTGGTGCCTAGGTATAAAAAGTAAAACGTATGTCTAAAGTACAATATTACACAGAAGAAGGATTGAAGAAACTCAAGGATGAGCTTCATGAATTAAAGACTAAAGGGAGAATTGATATTGCCAAGCAAATTGCAGAGGCAAGAGACAAGGGAGACCTTTCGGAAAATGCTGAATATGATGCAGCCAAGGACGCCCAAGGACTTTTAGAACTCAAAATTGCCAAACTTGAAGCGGTTGTAGGGAACGCAAGAATTTTGGATAATTCGAAAATGGACACCTCTAAGGCAGGGATTCTTAGCACAGTCAAAATCAAAAATGTCAAAAATGGCATGGTGGTCAGTTATACTTTGGTTTCTGAAGAGGAAGCAGATTTGAAGGCAGGTAAAATTTCATTGGCATCGCCTTTTGGGAAAGGGATCAATGGAAAATCGGTAGGAGAAATCGCAGAAATCGATGCGCCTGCAGGAAAAGTGCAATTTGAAATTTTAGAAATCACCTATTAATTGGAATTTCTTTCCGACTTGAATCCTGGTTTTCACCAGGATTTTTTTATTTTCGAACCCTATGGCCAGCATCTTTACAAAAATCATCAACCGGGAAATTCCCGCACATATTGTCGCTGAAGACGATCAATTTATCGCCTTTTTGGATATCATGCCCTTAGTGAAGGGTCATGTATTGGTAGTTCCAAAAAAAGAAGTGGATTATATCTTTGACTTAGAACCAGAGATCTTAACAGGCCTGCATCTCTTTGCCCAAAAAGTTGCTAAGGCTATGGACAAAACCATCAAGTGCACCCGAATTGGAATGGCGGTGATTGGATTGGAAGTGCCTCATGTTCATGTACATTTGGTCCCGCTCAGGACCATGGACGACATTAATTTCACCCGTCAAAAATTAAAGCTTTCCCAAGAGGAACTCGCCCAAATAGCCGAGCAAATTAAAATGGGGTTTTAAAAAAACCGGTTTCACTAAGAAACCGGTTATTCATTTTATCCCAACCAAGAACTCCAAGGTATCCGGCTTAAGATCAAAACCAATCCTACTGCATAAAACATGTATATGCTTCGGAATCGAGCTCTTGAGTCCAGTAGTTTCTTGGCCCTGCTGTAGCCAATAGTAATCACCACAATCGCTAGAATATTGATCAATGGATGCTCCAAGGCAGTCAGTCTGGCCACAGAATCAGACATGGCCCCTCCACCGGTGAGCAGTTCCAATCCTATAGGACTGATTACATATAAAATCAATCCCACGACCAATTGGATGTGGGAAAGAATAAAGGCAATCAAGGCGATTTTTCGATCTTTTTCGGAAAATTCTTTCCCGCTGAGCGAACCAATAAGCATCAGAACGATGACCACAATCAATGCGATCAAGACCAAATAGGCCAATCCAGAGTGTAAATGTTGTATTCCAGTGTACATAGTTTCGTTAATTTTGGATGAAAATACGGCAAAAGGACAAAGGCTCCTTATAAAATTGATTGAAATTTATTGAACTGATAAAACCAGCCCTTTTAGATATTCAGTTTCAGGATGATAAATATTGACAGGATGGTCTGCTGGTTGGGAAAGTTGATGGAGAATTTTCACCTCCCGTTTGGATTCCATGGCCGCTGCGGTGAGGGTATGGGCAAAAAGGGATTTGTCTACGACCTGCGAACAGGAAAAAGTAAATAAGATGCCGCCAGGCTTTATTTTTTTTAAAGCCTCTAGATTTAGTCGCTTATAGGCCTGCACAGCATTGTGTCGGGCTTTGATATTTTTGGCAAAAGCAGGTGGATCTAAAATAATCACATCATAATCATCACCTATTTCCCGGATGTATTTGACCACATCGGCTACTTTGGATTCATGTTTTCCCAGGATTTTTGGATTTAAGGCAATGTTTTCTTCGGTGAGTTCGATGGCTTTGGGGGAGATGTCCACGGAGTGAACTTCTGCTGCGCCATGGAGCAAAGCCAAGACTGAAAATCCTCCGGAGTAGCAGAACGTATTCAACACTTTTTTACCAGTTGAATAATCTGCTAAAAGTTTTCGGTTTTCTCGCTGATCTATAAAAAAGCCGGTTTTTTGGCCCTTTTCCCAATCAATCCGATAAGTTGCTCCATATTCTTGAACCAAATCGGTTTTGGGTACTCCCCAGAGCCATTTGTTGGATTCGATACCCAAGGTTTTGGGAAGGGTCTCCGCGCTTTTGTCGTAAACAGCTTGAATGGATTCTCCCAAAACTGATATGATCGCTTGGGCAATATCATTCAGGTGGGCGTACATGCCAATGTTATGGGTTTGAATGACTGCGGTTCCTTGGTAATAATCCACAATTAGACCCGGTAACAAATCGCCTTCACCGTGAATCAATCGAAAAACTGTAGTTTGGGAATTATTGACCAATCCCAGGTTTTTTCTCAAATCAAAAGCTGCAGAAATTCGCTTTTTCCAAAACTCCAAATCAATGGATTCCTCCTCAAAGGTTAAAACCCGAACCATAATTGATCCGGGTGAAAAATGCCCAGAACCTAGAAATGCACCATTATGAGCGACTACCGAAACAAGTTGTCCGGCTTTCAAATCTTCCTCTTTTTGGTCAACGGCACCAGAAAACACCCAGTGATGTTTTCTTTTTAGGGAGATTTCTTTCCCTTTTTTGAGAATTAATTTAGGATAGTTCATGGTCTGTTAATTGTTGATCTGGGAATAGATAACTTCCCAAAATCATGGAAAGTATACTCACTCCCAATCCCAGAATGTGGGGGGAAATGGAGAGTTCAAATGTGGAAAGATATAAATAGCTGAGCATACCTAAAAACATCGAAAATAATGCTCCCATTCGGGAAGCTTTTTTCCAGTATAAGCCTGCAGTTAGTGGAACAAATAAAGAAACCAACATCAAAATGGATGCTCCAGCTACCAGTTCGTAAATATTAGTTTCCCAGGTTGCCATCACGGTAGCGATGAGCGCTACTGCTACAACATTTACCCTCAAAATCCATAGAAAATGACGGTCGTCTAGTTTTTTTCCAAAATAGGGACGAATGATGTTCTCCGACAAGATCGCAGCTGGAGCCAAAAGACCGGAACTTGTTGTGCTCATGATCGCAGAGATCAAGGCCCCAAAAAAGACAATTTGAACCGGAAGTCCCGCATGAGCCAAAATCATGGAAGGAAGTAGCATTTGTTTATTATCCAAGTAGATCTCAGGATAGAGAGCCTTTGAACCCAAAGCAATAAACAGAGGAAGTAAACCGAACGTCAAATAAAATCCTCCGGCCAAATAGGTGGACCTTACGGCTACTTTTTCACTTTTGGCAGACATTACTCGCTGGTATATATCCTGGCTTGGAATTGAACCCAACCCTAAAATTATCCAAGCTCCGAAGTAATTTACCCACTCATTGAATTCGGGTGCTGGGAAAAATTGAAAACTCTCAGGAGGTGCTTTAGAAAGAATTTCTCCCACACCACCCGCTTCCCGGGCAATCATGATGGAAACCCAGATCAGCCCAATGACGATCATGGTGGTTTGAATAAAATCCGTGATGGAAATGGCCCACATTCCGCCTAAAAAAGTATAACCAACCACAATCCCTGCAGAAATCAAGATTCCTTCAAAAAGCGTTAGATCAGTTACCGCACCCATCACCAAACTTAGGGCAACAAGCTGTGCGGCGACGTAACCGAAGTAAGCCGGAATCATAAATAAAGACGCCATCAATTCGATTTTTTCTCCAAAAATCCTTCGAAATACATCCCCAATCGTTAGCACGTTCATTTTGTACATGGGTCGTAAGTAAAACATCCCAAACAAAACCAGGCAAAGTGCTCCTCCGAAAGGGTCTTCGATCACGCCAAGGAGTCCCTCTTCCAAATACACTGATGAGGCTCCAAAAATCGTTTCAGATCCAAACCATGTTGCAAATAGGGCAGAGGCAGATAAAAAAAGCGGGAGCGATCTTCCCGCTAATACAAAATCACTGGAGTTTTTAACCAGCTTGGAAGACCAAGCTCCAATGGCTACGGTTACGGCCAGGTAAATAATGATCGCTGTGAGAAGCAAGGCTAGTTAAATACTTTTTCCATACATTTTTTCCCGAATAGCTTTAATTTCCTCACTTTCCAAATAATCTTCGTAGCCCATTCTACGGTCTATGGTGCCATTGGGTGTAAACTCAATGATTCGATTGACGGAGGACTGCACAAAGGCATGGTCATAAGAAGACATCAGAACCGTTCCGGGGAATTCGATAACCGCGTTGTTGAATGCGGTAATCGATTCGAGATCTAAGTGGTTGGTCGGCTCATCCATGACCAGTAAGTTGGGGTTTTGCAGCATCATTTTGGAAATCATGCAGCGTACTTTTTCGCCTCCAGAAAGGACGGTACATTTCTTCAGGGTCTCCTCCCCGGTGAAAAGCATTCTTCCTAAAAATGTTCGTACATAGGCTTCTTCCTGATTGGTAGAATACTGGCGCAACCAATCAATCAGATTCAAATCCGAGTTGAAGTAACTGGAATTGTCATTGGGTAAGTAGGCTTTATTGATCGTGACTCCCCATTTATACGAACCCTTAGTTGCGGGTATTTCGTCCATGATGGTTTGGAAGAATTTATTGACTGCTTGTTTGGTTTTGGAAATAAAAGCGATTTTATCTCCTTTGTCCACCATCAGGTTGACGTCGGTAAAGTAGGTGACTCCATCGGCTTTTAATTCCAGATTCTCAGTCATAAATATCTGATCTCCGGCCTCCCGCTCGGGCTTAAACATAATGCCGGGATATTTTCGGGTTGAGGGCTCGATATCATCCACGTTGAGCTTTTCGAGCATTTTTTTACGGGCAGTAGCCTGCTTGGATTTGGCTACATTGGCCGAGAATCTGGCAATAAATTCCTGCAATTCCTTTCGTTTTTCCTCTGCCTTTTTGTTTTGATCCGATCGCTGCTTTAAAGCAAGTTGAGAGGACTCATACCAGAACGTGTAGTTACCGGAGTAAATTTTGATTTTTCCAAAGTCAATATCCACAATATGTGTGGCAACAGAATCCAAAAAGTGACGATCGTGAGATACGACGATTACCAAATTTTTGAAATTGACCAAAAAATCTTCCAACCAATTGATGGTATCCGCATCCAGGTCATTGGTCGGTTCGTCAAGAATCAGGATATCAGGATTACCAAAAAGTGCCTGAGCCAAAAGAACTCTTACTTTTTGATTTCCTGCCAGTTCTTTCATTGGTAAATAGTGGAGGTCTTCAGAAATCCCCAATCCTGAGAGAAGAGCGGCTGCATCAGATTCAGCATTCCATCCATCCATTTCTGCAAATTCAGCTTCCAGTTCCGAAGCCCGGATTCCATCCTCTTCGGAGAAGTCGGACTTTAAATAAATCGCATCCTTCTCGGACATGATGGCGTATAATTTTTTATGGCCCATCAAAACGGTCTTGAGGACTTCTATTTCGTCGAACTCAAAGTGATTTTGCTTCAATACGGCCATTCGCTGGCCAGGAGTGATGTTTACCGAGCCAGAGGTACTATCCATATCCCCTGATAGGATTTTTAAAAAGGTAGATTTTCCTGCTCCATTTGCTCCAATCACCCCATAACAGTTGCCTGGATTAAATTTAAGATTGACTTCTTCAAAGAGTGTTCGTTTTCCAAATTTGAGGGAAAGATTATCTACTGATATCATGGTGTCTTCTTTCTATTTTTTGAAGCCGCAAAGATAAGGATTATATCCTTTCAATTTTAGGCACTTCAAATCAAGTGGCCTTCAACTTATCTTTTCAAGGCATTGGAATAACATTTTTTTTAGAAGATGCTTATATTCGAGAGTTATCGTTTTTGCAAGTTTATCTGATGAGAAAATATTTCGGGGCTTTAGTGGGGATGTGTTTATTTTTTGGAATAGAGTTCCACGGTTTTGGCCAACTTTCTACGGTGGGTAACGAATTTTGGGTTGGCTTTATGGATAATAACCGGGTGCCACCTGGAAATAATGGGAGTGCAGGTGCCCCGGATTTTGCGGTTTTGATCATTACTGCCGACGAAGATGCCGGTGGGGCGATCGAATACCAAGGTCAAACTGTTAATTTTTCCATTGCTGCTGGTCAACAATATACTCTACGAATTCCTTCTGAGGATTTGGATTTGCTTCACCGGGGGTCTGGAGTGAGAGAGAATAAGGGGATTTATATTTCCAGTACTGGAAAAATTGCCGTCCATGCCTACAACGAACGCTTCCGGAGTGCCGATGGAACAGTCATTCTTCCTGTGGGGGCCTTAGGAACCGATTATTATCTCACCTCCCATTACGAGAGGCTCACTGCAAATGTGAATTACAATGGAAACATCAATGATGAAAGTACTCTTTTGGTCGTGGCAACAGAAGATGATACCCAGGTAGAGATTACTGGTTCTGTGCCTACGATAGGAGGAGCTGCGGCCAATGTACCGATCACTATTTCCTTAAACCGGGGACAGAGTTATCAGCTCAAAGCAAAAGATGATTTGACGGGGACACGAGTCAGAGTGATTGGAGAAAACGCAGATGAATGTAAGAAAATAGCGGTTTTTGGAGGGAATAAATGGACATCTGTGGGCAACTGTGGGGAGGCCAACGACCACTTGTTTCAGCAAGCTTATCCGGTGAATACTTGGGGGACTTCTTTTGTTCATGTCGCGCTGTCTGGTCGGACTTCGGGGGAATTGGTTAAGGTAGTGGCAGCCGAAGATGGAACCGAAATCCGGGTTAATGGGGTAGTAAGAGGGAATATCAACCGGGGTGAGTGGATTCCCTTGGAATTTGGAATCAATGAATCTGGTAAAATAGAAACCAGTAAGCCCGCATCCGTTTCTGTATTTTCGAAAAGTCAGGCCTGTAATGAAGCCAATTCTCCTAATGCTTTTACCGGAGACCCTTTCATGATCACCTATAGCCCGAGCGAGCAATTTTTAAAAACACTGACATTCAATGCCCTCAATTTGCCCTCTATCGAAAATCATTATGTCAATGTAGTCATCAAAACAGGAACAGAAAATTTGACAATTTTGGATGGAGAATCCATTGCTAATCGGTTTCAGGTTTTACCCGGAGACCCCGGTTTTTTATATGCTCGAATTTCGATTTCTCAAGGAGTTCATCGACTGGCTAATTCAGAAGGTTTTGCAGCTTATGCCTATGGATTCGGAAACTTGGAATCCTATGGGTATGCTGCCGGGGCAGCCCTTGATAACCTTAATTTTGAAACAGAGGCTTCCTATGAATTTGATGTACTAGGTCAGAACGTAGCTTGTCTTAATGTTGAGGCTGATTGGGTGATAGAGGCCGATAATCCTGAATTCACCTATTTTGTTTGGGATTTTGGTGATGGAACGGACCTGCAGGAGGGAAAGGAGGTTTTACACACCTATTCACAGCCTGGAGAATATGAGGTGACAGTTTTGGCTGCCTTAAGTCCGAATACCTGTGATCAACAAGAGAACATAACCTTCAATGTGACGGTATTGGAAGCAGTGGGCGAGGTGATTGGTTCATCCTCTGCCTGTCCTGATGTAGAGGAATTGCTCTACTCTTTCGAGGGTCCTGAGCCATTTTCAAGGGTGGAATTTATCCCAACTGGAGGAGAAGTCGTCGAGTTTTCAGATCAAACCGCTGTCATTCGCTGGGGAGAGGCCAATGATGATGCCTTTTTGGAAGTTATTCCCTATTCAGAAAATGGCTGTCCTGGTGAGCCCGTCCTTTTTCCAGTATTGATTAATCAGCGACTGGAGGCCGAAACTATTGAAGGGGCGGAGCAGGTTTGTTTTGATCCCGAGATCTCTCATTTTTACACGGTACCTCAAGTGAGTGAAGGAAGAAATTACAATTGGACGATATCCGGTGGAGAAATCCGCTCTGGTCAAGGGACTGGTGAATTGGAAGTGAGTTGGAATCAGGCAGGGATCACCGGAAGCTTGAGCTATGAGGTTTCCAGTTTGATCGATGCCTCCTGTGAAGGTGTTTCGGCTCCCATTTCTGTTCGAGTAGAAGAGGAATTTCAAGTGCAGCCTTCAGCGATAATTCCGGTTTCTTGTTCGGGTTCAGCCTCCGGAGCAATTGAACTGGAAATCAGCGGAGGAGTTGCCCCTTATCATGTGGAATGGTCACATGATCCGGGATTAACTAATGAAATGGCTTCTGACCTTCCGGCTGGTTTGTACTCGGTTAAGGTTCGAGATCAGTTGGGCTGTGAGCGTGTGTTGGAAAATCTGGAAATCATAGAGCCTGAGAATTTAGCAGTTGAATCGCTTTCTGCCCTAGGAGTATCTTGCTTTGGAAAACCAGATGGGCAGGTGACCCTTGAGGTCTCAGGTGGAGTAGCTCCTTACTTTTTGGATGTTGATGGAGGGATTGATTTTACCGGAAGTTTAACCCTTTCAGATCTTTCCCAGGGAGATTACCTCTGGGAGGTGAGCGATATCAATGGATGTCGGATTGAGCTCGAATTTGAAATAAGCTCTCCGCCCCCTTTGAAAGTGGATGTTAGATTAGAACAACCTGCTTGCCCAGGAGGAAGTGATGGAGAATTGATTGCATCTCCGGTAGGATCCAATGGCCCATTTGTGTATTCCTGGGATTTCAATTCTACTACTGGAGATCAACTGAAGGATGTGCCAAAAGGGGACTATTCCATTTCGGTAACAGACCGAAATGGCTGTGTAAGCCTTGGAGTTGGGCAGGTAACTGAATCAGCACCTAAGGTTCGACTTCCAACGGGATATTACCCTGGTCGGGATCAGGATTTGTTTCGCGCGATTTCAAACTGTGAGTTGACCTTCGAATTGTGGGTTTATGACCGTTGGGGGCAATTGGTTTATTCGGGAACGGAAGGCTGGGATGGAATGATAGCCGGTATGGAAGCTCCAATGGGTACCTATAGTTATTTGGTCCAATACAGTTTTATGTTGGATGACCAAGTTCAATTGAAAAATAAAAGCGGAGCATTCGCCTTGATCCGATAAGCTGATGTCTTTCAAAAATTCACCTAATTTTCTGGGATTCTGCACGTCTTTTGAATTTTAAGTGCGAATTATCCTGCGATTGGTGACTAATGGAGGAGGAATTTGACCAAAGGATAGCCAGAGTTGGAACATCTGTCGATTTGGATAGTTTTCCATCCAACCGTGAAAATTAGGATTTGATAAAATATAATACTGAGAATTTGATCCTTTACTGGTAAATTTCTTTTCGGTAGCGAATTTGATATGGGGAGAAGGTTGGTTTTAGGTAGTTTTTTCTTGTTCCAAATGATTTTTGGGATAAATGAACTTGCTTTGGCACAAATCACCACCATCGGCAGGGAATTTTACATCGGATTTATGGATAATAATCGGCGGAATTCGCAGCCTGATGGGGTGTTTATTCTGATCACTGCGATGGAAAATACCTCCGGTGTGCTACGGACGCCTCTTCGATCCTTTCCTTTTACTTTACTTGCTGGTGAGCAATTTGTGCAGCAACTGGATGGGGAGTCGGAAGGAATCATTCATCGGGAAAGTGGTCGAATCGAATACCGTCCCGTTAAAGTTACGTCCACTTCCGATATTACCGTGCATGCGCTAAATTCCCGGGAATTCAGTACTGACGGAACAGTAGTCCTTCCCCTGGAGTCGCTCTCCTCAGAGTACCTGTTGACGGCTCATTATGATGTTTTTGGTTCAAATCAGGAGCCCGGATCGAATCAAAATTACGAGAGCACTCTTTTGGTCATTGCTACGGCCAATGATACGGATGTGGAAATCATCCCCAGTGCACGGACAGTGAATACTATTCCAGCGGGTGCTCCCATTCGAATCACCTTAAACCAAGGGGAAAGTTATCAGATTAAGGGGTTGGGAGATCTCACGGGAACCAGCGTAAAGGTCCTGAATCCCGATCCGGATAACTGTAAATTATTGGCAGTTTTTGGGGGCAATAAAACCAGTAGTGCCGGCGACTGTGGAACCAGTGGGGATCATGTTTTTCAGCAAGCTTATCCTTTGGAAAGCTGGGGCAAAGAATACATCCACATTCCTTTTGCCGGACGGACCTCCGGGGAGATCGTCAAAGTCTTGGCTGCTCAGGATCAAACCGAGATTTTTGTCAATGGGGTTTCTCGCGGGCGTCTCAATGCCCGTGAATTTACCCGGTTTGAATTTGACAAAGATGAATTTGCCTTAATTCAAACCTCAAAGCCCACCTCAGTTTCGGTGATTACCAAAAGTGCGGCTTGCAATGAATTTGGACTTGCCCCTTTTGGTGACCCTTCCCTAGTCACGCTCAGTTCAACCAATCAACTGCTTAAAGAAATTAGCTTTTCTACCGGTAAGCTGACTGGATCAAGGGATGTGGATTTGATCCATTTTGTCAATTTGATAGTTCCTGAAAAAGGAAAGGAAGAGACTCTTTTGAATGGGCAAAATATTTCCAGTCAATTCAATCCTTTGCCTGTAGCTCCTGACTTTTATTTTGCTCGAATTGCGGTTCCTGAAGGAGTAAATACCCTTTCCAACCCGGTGGGTTTTTTAGGAAATGTTTATTCTTCTGGGAATATTGAATCCTATAGCTATGCTATTGGAGCTCGATTGGACAATATCCAATACCAAACCCAGACCGAGTATGATTTTGACGTATTCGGAGATCAGGTGGCTTGTTTGAACCAGCAGGGGGAATGGACAATTTTACCCGAAGATCCTCGGTTTGAAGTATTCGAATGGGATTTTGGGGATGGAAATGACTTGAAAACTGGACAAACTGTATCCCATGTATTTGAGGAAGAAGGGACCTTCATGGTTAGCGTTTTTGCCAGTACCGGTGCTGAAGCTTGTGATGCGACTACCGAATACTTGTTTGAGGTGGAAGTAAAAGGGGTTATCGGTGAATTACAAGGCCCATCCTCACTTTGCCCTTTTACTGAATCGGTCGTATATACGTTTACAGATACAGCCAATGTTGCGGATTTGCTTTGGCAGATTGAAGGAGGGGAAATTGTAGAAGAAGGGGGGGATTTTATTCGAGTGAATTGGAAAGAAGAGCGGGACGATGCTTCAGTTCAGGTGACTCCTGTAGCTTCGAACGGTTGTCAGGGTGAAACCCAAAGTCTCCAAGTTGAGCTTTTAGAAAATACCACCCCTGCAGCACCCATCGGGCAAACTGGCCTGTGTAGTGGAGGTGAAAACAGATGGGTATATGAAGTGCCATTTCCGCTGGATGAACGAACCTACCGCTGGATAGTTGAAGGGGGCGTGATTCTTTCTGGTCAAACTGGTACTCAGGTGGAGATTGAATGGAATTTAAATGCATCAGAAAGAAGTGTTTTTTACGAGGAAAGAGTGGATTTTGGAAATTGCTTTGGAGTTTCTGAACTGTTGGAATTGGAGATTTTTGATTCCTTTTCTGTGACTACAGACCAAGTCATCAGTCCAAGCTGTCCCGGAGAAAGTGACGGAAGTATTGCGCTATCCATTCAGGGTGGTTCGGGGGATGTGATATTTGAATGGGCGCATGACTCAAATTTAACCGGAAAGGAAGCTTTGGGTCTGTCTGCAGGAGAATATGAAGTACTTGCCATTGATCGGTCCGGTTGTGGGGAACAAAGACTCACCATTGAGGTAATAGATCCTGAGCCGATTTTATTGGAAAACTTACAGCTAGATGCCACAGCGTGTTTTGAATCTGGCGATGGAGGAGGGGGAATGCAGCTTTCGGGAGGAAGTGGTCCGTTTACCCTTTTGGGTTTCGATTCTAGCTGGGATGGGGAATGGCTTTATTTCTCTGGTCTTAGTCGGGGAGAAAATGAAGTGACAGTTCAAGACGCAAAAGGTTGTAATCTTGTTGTGAGTCTGATCATTCCAAGTCCAGAGCCTTTAGAATTGACTTTTGAGGAGATTTTACCGGGATGCCCAGGCGGGATCGATGGGGAGTTGGAAGTTAGCGTCCAAGGAGGAGTCGCACCTTATTCCTATTTATGGGAAAATGGAAGCCAAAACATGCGCTTGGTGGGGCTATCTTCTGGAGAATATAAACTTACCGTCACTGATGCCAATGGCTGTCAAGTCACAGGGGTAGGGAGGGTTACCCAAACCAAACCGGCTGTCCGCATGCCCACTGGTTTTTTAATAGATAGGGGGCCTTATCAACCCATATCCAACTGTAGCATTTCCTATCGGCTTTCCATTTTTAATCGCTGGGGGCAGTTACTTTTTTCTGGACAAGAGGGCTGGGATGGCTTTTTCGGGGGAGAAAGAGCACCCTTAGGTGTGTATTCCTATTTGTTGGATTATGAATATGCGCTTGAAAATGGTGTTGGGCGAGCGCAGCTTAGAGGAAGTTTTACCTTGATTGAGTAATTTTAAGCTTTTTACCTCGTAGGTATTCGCCTTATCGCTTAGCTTTGTTTAAATTATTTTTGATCGATGAAATCGAGCGTGATGTGGCCATCACACACGGGTATGAGGATCAACCCTGTGAGATTCCATGTGACCTTTGAAAATCAATTATAGACACATGAAAAAAATTTTAATTACTGGAGGAGCTGGATACATTGGTTCTCATACTGCAGTGGAATTAGTTAATGCCGGTTTTGAGCCGATTGTCTTGGATGATCTTTCCAATTCGGATTCTAAAGTACTCAATCGTCTGGAAGAAATAGTGGGTAAAAAGATTCCCTTTTATCAGGGTGATTGCAATGATCTAGCAGTATTGGATCAGATCGGAAAAGATCACCAACTCAGTGGGGTGATTCATTTTGCAGCCTTTAAAGCAGTAGGAGAAAGTACTCAATTCCCGCTCGACTATTATCGAAATAATATTGGCTCATTAGTGGTTTTGCTGGAATTTATGCAAAAAAGGGGGATCAAAGATTTGGTTTTTTCTTCCTCTTGTACTGTTTATGGTCAACCTGATCAACTCCCCGTCACGGAGGATACTCCAAGAAAAGATGCCGAAAGTCCTTATGGAAATACCAAGAAGGTTTGTGAAGATATTTTGGTGGATTTTGTCAAGAGTAAACCCGATATTCGGGTGATTTCCTTGCGTTATTTCAATCCCATAGGGGCTCATCCAAGTGGAAAAATCGGGGAATTACCCATTGGTACCCCTAATAATTTGGTTCCATTTGTTACCCAGACTGCTGCAGGAATCAGGGAAAAATTGACTGTTTTTGGGAATGATTACGATACATCCGATGGATCTTGTGTCCGAGATTTTATTCATGTGATGGACCTGGCTGACGCTCATGTCAAAGCTCTAAGTTTCTTATCTAAACAAAATACCGATTATTATGAGGTGTTTAATGTTGGTACAGGAAATGGCAATACGGTTCTGGAAGTCATTGAAACTTTTCAAAAAGTAAATGGAATAAAGCTAAACTATCAAATCGGTCCTCGAAGGCCAGGTGATGTTGTTAAAATCTGGGCAGATACGCAAAAAATCAATCAAGTATTGGGCTGGTATCCTAAATTTTCCTTGGAAGACTCCTTAAGGGATAGCTGGAATTGGCAGAAAAACCTATAAACCAAAAAGGCCTCTCATACGAAAGATGGGAGGCCTTTTTGGGTGTGCCCAGCATGGGCGATAGCTATAGGGTGCAAGTCCCGAACACGCCTTGGC
>NZ_JAMWZB010000028.1 GCF_024305035.1 Algoriphagus sp. | reverse complement strand
CTCTTCCCTTTCAAAGATTTTGGGAAACTTTACTATTCCTATTGCATAATTGCGGATAAACTACCTTTCGGAATTTACCGCCCAAGGTGACCTTGGTCACGATCAAATGAAATGACAGGTAGTAGATTTGTTCTATCAAATAAAAAAAACATTATCAAACATACCCATGGAAACAACAACGCCATCTATGCCACGAATAGGAGATTTAGCTCCGGACTTTGAAGCGATGACCACTACAGGAAAAATGAAATTTTCCGAATACATCAAGGACAGCTGGACCATCCTCTTTTCCCATCCAGCAGACTTCACTCCTGTATGTACCACCGAAATGAGCGGTTTTGCTTTGGATCAAAGCTTCTTCGATGAACATAAGACCAAACTCGTTGGATTGAGTATCGATTCGATTCATGCGCACATTGCATGGGTCAATAATGTAAAGAAAAACACAGGGGTCCTCTTCGAATTCCCGATCATTGCGGACATCGATATGAGTGTGTCCAAGCGCTACGGAATGCTACAGCCGGGAGAAAGTGAAACTGCGGCAGTGCGAGCAGTATTCTTCATTGATCCAGCTGGTAAGATTCGCTTGATCATGTACTATCCGCTCAATGTGGGTAGAAATATGGAAGAAATCAAACGTGCCTTGATTGCACTTCAAACAGCAGATAAGTACAAAGTCTCCCTTCCGCTCAATTGGGTACCGGGTGAAAAGGCGATTGTCTCTCCGCCAAAGACCGTTGATGAAATGATTGAAAGAGAAGCAAGTGATTATGAAATGGTAGATTTCTATTTAGCCAAAAAAGAGCTACCAAAAGCCTAGGATTTTTGGATTAAAGGGTTAATTAGTGGGAAACCTTCTCGGAATTTTCGGGAAGGTTTTTTTATATCTGGCTTTTAAAACAAAATAAAATTTACTCAAAAAGGTTTATAGATTTCGAACCGCGTTTCCTACTCAAAACATTTTTTTTTGAATTATGGGTTTTATTTTAAACCAGTTTTATTGTTTTTTTCAAAATTTTCTAAATAACAAGGATAAAAAAAGAGAGCTTATCCGAAAATAAGCTCTCTAAGTGGGTCTATTGTTAATGGATTAAAACCATATAAAATTTGGTAAACAGGTTTGTTCAGCAACTTTTTTGTGTACCAAAATTTATTAAACTTAAGGAAAATGATTAGAAATACATAAAATCAGTAAAAAATTTTTTATCATTTTTCCATTTTTTATTCTCAAAGAATCTAGGAACTATGACAATAGATGAGCTTTATCCGGAAAAATCAGTTTGATAGACTTTTGGGGTTTTGCCAAATTCCTGTTTGAAAGCACGAATAAAGTAGCTGATGTTTTTAAATCCAGCCATAATCGCCACTTCCTTGACTTGATAACTCCCCAGTTTGAGGTAATTTTTAGCCAGCTTTAGCCGTTCTTTGAGCACATACTCCATAGGGGTGAGTCCTAGCTCTTGCTTGAAACTCCGTAAAAAATGAGCCTTACTCATACAGGCTTTATTTGCCAGCTCTTCCAAATTCAAGTCTTCCCTGATTCGTTGTTTGATGTAATCCACCACAAAGGCCAGCCGATTTCCTGAAGCTAATTGCTTGTAAGTTTTTTCCAGCATATCTCGAGCTTGAGTTTGGCTCAGCCGAATCAAAAGTTCTTTCAATGCCAAAGAAGCAATCAAATCTTTCTCACGGGAGCGCTCTTTTACTCCTATCTTAATAAATCGGTTGATAATTTCACTCAACTCATTGGTATTAATCAAATGAAAATAACTGAGATCCAAGCCCCATTCTTGCGTGAGCACTCGGCTTGAAAATCGCTCATTAAGCATGTTAAACGTATTTTCTATCATTTCTTTGGAAATGGACAAGGCGATACATTGAGTAGGGTTTTCCCATTTGGCCTCTGGAAAATCTATTTTCATTACTTCATTGGGAGGAACAATCACCGATTCACCAGGTAGGTAGTCGAAGCCGGGCTTTTCAAACAAATGCATGACCTTTTTACCCTTGAGCATAGTCGTCAATACCAAATCACCAAAAACAAGATTAACGTTTTCGGCCTCCTGATGGGTTTCAAAAATATTTAATTCACAATTATCTAGTGTATAGGTCGTCCTGTTTTCCACCAGAGTTTTAAGATCCTTAGGATTTCTCCAAGGAACTCCTGCTATAAAGTTACTTTGGGTCATTCGGTAATTTACCAAGAACATCCTGACAAAAAAAGACCCAGAGCGCAATGGACTTGTGATTTTTTCTAAAAAATGAAGTAAGCCAGCAATTGAGTACAACAGATTGAGCACAGAGTGTCATTTTTCAAATGACTTATTCTGGAAATTTGATAAAAACCAAAATAACTTAACAAATGAGTACACAAACCTTATCCCAGGCTACTCCCGTGGAGCGGCCTCAAGTTAAAGAGAAATACGACCATTTTATTGGTGGAAAATGGGTAGCACCCAGCAGCGGAGAATATTTTGACAATATTTCTCCTGTGGACGGATCTGTTTTTTCCAAAGCCGCCCGCGGAAACAAAGAAGACGTGGAAAAGGCATTGGACGCCGCACATGAAGCATTCAAGTCCTGGTCAAAAACTTCAGCGGCCGAACGATCTCGAGTTCTAAACAAAATCGCAGATATCATCGAAGAAAACTTGGAACTGCTTGCCCGAATAGAGACGATGGACAATGGGAAAGCGCTTCGAGAAACTAGAGCTGCAGATCTCCCTCTTTGCGTGGACCATTTCCGCTATTTTGCAGGAGTGATTCGTGCCGATGAAAGTACCATTTCAGAACATGATGAGCATACTGTAAGTATTGCTCTGAGTGAGCCGCTTGGAGTAGTAGGACAAATCATCCCTTGGAATTTCCCTTTACTGATGGCGACTTGGAAAATCGCGCCTGCCCTTGCTGCTGGTTGCTGTACGGTGGTTAAACCTGCCGAGCAAACACCGACGAGTATCATGGTACTCATGGAATTGATTGCAGATGCACTTCCTGCTGGAGTGCTGAACGTGGTCACAGGATTCGGTCCTGAGGCAGGAAAGCCGCTTGCCACCTCTCCAAGAGTTGCCAAAGTTGCTTTCACCGGAGAAACCACCACCGGACGCTTGATTATGCAGTATGCGTCGGAAAACTTGATTCCCGTGACGATGGAGCTTGGTGGCAAATCACCTAATATTTTTATGAAATCCATCGCCGATGCCGATGATGACTTCTTTGACAAGTGTATCGAAGGAGCGGTCATGTTTGCCCTTAACCAAGGCGAAGTATGTACCTGTCCTTCGAGGATTTTAGTCCATGAGGACATTTATGATATCTTTATGGACAAAGTCATCGCCCGAACCCAGGCTATTAAAATGGGCCATCCTCTTGCTGAAGATACCATGATGGGTGCTCAAGCCTCCAATGATCAATATGAAAAAATCCTTTCCTACATCGAAATTGGTAAGGAAGAAGGTGCTACAGTTTTGACAGGAGGAGCCAAAGCTGGACTAAATTCCGGTCTGGAAAATGGGTATTATATCCAGCCTACCATTCTGAAAGGGCATAATAAAATGCGGGTATTTCAGGAAGAAATTTTCGGCCCGGTAACCTGCGTAACAACCTTTAAAACTACCCAAGAGGCAATCGAAATCGCCAATGACACCATGTACGGACTGGGGGCAGGACTATGGTCCCGAGATGCCCATGAACTCTACCAAGTTCCCAGAGCAATTCAAGCCGGACGTGTTTGGGTCAATTGCTATCATGCCTATCCGGCACATGCGCCATTTGGAGGATACAAGAAATCAGGATTTGGACGTGAAAACCATGCCATGATGTTAAATCATTACCGTCAAACCAAAAACATGCTGATATCCTATAGCAAGCAGAAATTGGGATTCTTCTAGAATTAACCATTTCTTTGGATCAGAGGCGGGGGAAATAAACCCCGCCTTTAAATGCTTAAAAACCAAAAAAACATGACTCATACCAAAAGAATCCTGATTACAGACGCCGCAAAAGAAACCATTGATACCTTAAGAAAACGCTTTGGAAATGAGCTGATGTTTCATCAAAGCGGGGGATGCTGCGATGGGTCTTCTCCCATGTGCTTCGAAAAGGGAGATTTTAAAGTCGGATCTCGAGACATTTGGATGGGGGAAGTTTATGGCTGTGATTTTTTTATGTCCGCAGATCAGTTCGAATACTGGAAACACACCCAATTGACCCTGGATATCACTCCCGGAAGGGGAAGTAGCTTTTCCATTGAAATCCCCATGGGGATCCGATTTATGATCCGCTCTCGCTTGTTTACGACGAAGGAACTGGAAAACTTAGAACCGACCAAAACTGGAGAGGAAGTTTTGAATTCTTAAAGTTCTGAGATAGTCTCGTTTTCATCGATTTACTGAATATTAATACTTTACAAAATAAAAAGTTGTGTTTCTCGGATTGTAAAACTAGGTTTATAATAGGGTATTAAGGAAATAAATAAAGCAGTTTTAACTTCGCCGATTGAAATTAACTAGGACATTTCAATCGGATAGAAAAAATTTTGATTAGAAATCAATCCTTTTTGAGTCAGCAAGTAAACTTACACTATTCATTTGCCGCTACCAGCCAGAATTTTTATGCCCCCGCTAGGACAATTCTTCCACTGCCCTGGAGCATATTTTGGGACATATCGCTCGTGAAAAAATACCGCTAATTTGGAAAGAATGGAAGAAACCCTAGATCTGGGCGAATACCGCAGATACCAATAGTTTGTCTCCAATTCAACATGGGATTACTCCGCTGTATTGAAAAAACTTCAGCTCCAAGCCTCAGAAGTAAATGCATTGCGAATGGAGCAGCCTTTGGCTGAGTCGGTGGAGATGGCAACACTTTTCATGAGGAACGAACGGATTGAAAACGGAGTGGATACCCCCTTACTCCGTGTAAGAAATTATAGAATCCTAACGATCGTTTCCAAGTTTGGAACTCCCCAACAATTCCAAATAAAGCGGGACCAGATGAAATCGAGCACGACTAAAGAGACACACAGAGGGATGATTATAATCTATGCGAAGATTCCATATGACCTCTGAAAAAAAATTAAAACAAGGCACCTAAAATGACAACAAGATATCGATTAACATTACTTGCTAAAGGAAGATCTTAAAGTAGTAATATTCAAACTCCAATATTTCTTATATTCAAGACTCAAGTAATTTTTACTTTACCCAAAATCTATGAGCGAACTTGAAATTCATGGGCAAAACCAAAAACTCGGGAAATTGCAGGAATACATGCGCGAATTTGTCTACGGAGGAATTGATGGCGCTGTCACCACTTTTGCGGTAGTAGCTGGAGGTTTTGGTGCCAATTTGGACACTGGGATTATTTTGATTTTGGGCTTCGCCAATCTTTTGGCCGATGGTTTTTCCATGTCAGTGGGGGCATACCTTTCCGCCAAAACAGACAAGGAAAACTTTAAAAAACACGAAAAAATAGAATATTGGGAGGTGGAAAATATCCCCGAAAAAGAGGAAGAGGAAATCCGGGAAATCTATGCTTCAAAAGGCTTTAAAGGAGAATTATTGGAAAAGGTAGTCCGACAAATCTGCTCAGACAAAAATTTGTGGGTTGCTGAAATGATGAAGGACGAATTGGAAATGATGGAAGAAACCAAGAGTCCTTTCAAAATTGGTTTAGCCACCTTGATCTCTTTTGTTTTGGTTGGATTCATTCCTTTATTGGTATATTTGATTGATTTTTTCAGCCCAATTGACAGCAATATCTTCCTTTTCACCAGCCTATTAACAGGCTTCGCTTTTATGCTCGTAGGCTGGATGAAAAGCTGGGTTAACCACACCTCTACTTTGAGAAGCATTACTGAAACGGTGGGATTGGGCCTTTTGGCAGCACTCGTAGCCTATTATGTAGGAGATATATTGGAAGGATTTTTTATCAACAAGGTATGACAACCCTAGATGAAGTCTTGGTCCGAATGGATCAAATCGTAGCCGAATGCCATCAAAGCCAAAGCCGAATGGGATATTTTGCCATCCTTTATCGGCAAGTGACGCGCAGAATACGAGACGGGATTTTTACTGGAGAATTTCTGGACAATCCACGAATGGAACTGCTAGACGTCCTTTTTGCTCAACGATTCATCCAAGCCTATGATCTTTGGAAATCGGAACAAGTACCCACCCAAAGCTGGAAAGTTGCTTTTGAGGCAAGCGAAAAATCGAATCACTTGGTTTTGCAACATCTTTTTTTGGGAATAAATGCCCACATTAATTTGGACTTAGGAATTGCTGCCTCTGAAACCATGCACGGAAAAAATCTAGTGGACATTAAAGCCGATTTTGATAAAATCAATGAAATTCTCGCTGAATTGGTGGATGGAGTCAAAGCTAATATCAGCAAAGTATCCCCCATCTTTGGCTGGGTAATTCCACTGGCCAAGGGCAAAGATGAAATGCTGCTCAACTTTTCCATTCAATTAGCTCGAGATGGCGCTTGGAAATATGCCAACGAATATCATGCTGACCCAGACAAGGAATTTCAAATTCAAGACCGAGACAAAAACATAGCTGCACTAGCTAGAAAATTGGTAAACCCCGGCAAATTCCTGAGTTTTTTGATCAAAATCGTGGCATTTGCAGAGTGGAAATCCGTCAGCAAAACACTAGAACAATTGGATCAAGTAGCTCACGAAACTATACAATAGGTTTGAATCCAAGGAGGTCTAAAATACCAACTCATCCAAAAACTTTCGACAGTCATAAACGGGAATCTCAGAAAAATAAAAGCCTTCCGAGTCCTCTGTGATGATGGCTTGACAATCATGCAGCAAAGCGGAATAATACTCCAAGCCATCCTCGAAATCAACTACACTAGGATCAGAAACTGCTTGAGAAACCACCACCGAATCGACCGAAGCAATATGAAGCTTGGAAGAAAGGATTTCCATTTTCCGTTTGGCAAGACCAGCTCCACTTTTTTTCTCTGAAAAATAGAGGGCAATTGCCAAGCAAATGGGTGTCGTAAAAAGTTGATAGCTGAGGTTATCAGCCAAGCTTAAGATTCGCGCCGAATGGGGAAAAAGCGGATATTCCTTATTTAATACAGAAACCAAAACATTCGCATCGAGAAAAACCTTCATTTTTTGCTACCAAAAAACTCCTCTTTCATTGCTTTTCGACTCGATGATGAGCGCTTATATTCTACCTCACCCTCAGACACCATATTTACCCAATCAGCAATCGGAAGCTCCTCCAACGATTGGTAATTTTTGGAAGTCATCTGGGCATAAAAAAATTCGGTCAGTCTGGAAAGGCTGATGTTATTTTGGTCGGCAAAATCCTTGGCTCTGTCTATGATGTCTTTATTAAAAGACAATGTAATTTTAGTATCCATGGCACTCTCAATTACTTTCTGTCGTAAAGAAAAAAATATTTACACGTATTTCAAAGCAACTCTCTCATTTTCTCCGCTTTTTCAATCCCAATTTGCCAATTCCCGATCAGTTTCAGCTCGGTTTTTTCTGTTGGTTTTTTCCTTTTTCAAATCAGTAGCATAAAAATGTGTTTCCTGAAAATAACCTACACGAGCCTCTGATTCTCCTTTGGCAATGGTCCATTTTTCACCTTTGAAAAGTTTAACCCGATCTTCATGTAATTCCAAAAGTTCGTCATAGGGTCCGCGTGGCGAAATTAATTTGACGAAAATCGGTGCCGTCTCAATGGCAATAAAAAGCAATAGGATAAAAATATTAGCCATGGCCATCGCTGAACTCTCTGTGGTCAAGACCGACAGTGCATCCATTCGGGCTGCCAGTCCATCAAACCCTTCGATTCCGGGTTGTTGTTTTTCAAATTCCGCTTGACGAAAAGCCATAAATTCCCGAATCTGAGTTTCTAGAGTATCTATTCGGATTTGAGCTCTACTTCTCAATTGTTCCAAAGCTAGCTGTGCAGCGTCCAGCTGTTCTTCTTTTTTCTTCGCATTGGCCCCTAGTCCAACGATCCCACTGGTGCCACTGGTTTTCTCTCCAAAACGCTCCGCATCGTATTCCTGCTGAATCTGGTCCCGAAAGGCCTCCGCCTTTGAAATTTCATCTTTCAGCGCTTCAATTTTTCCTTCCAATTCCAAAATTTCAGGAAAGCCCTTAGCCAAATTAGCTTTTGACTCTGCTATAAATTCTATTTTTTTCTCATCTAATTTTCGATTGATTTCTCGCTCAAACATCTTTAATTCCAGCGGCTTGGAAATCACTAATGCCAACAAAATAGCCAAGACTAGCCTAGGAATCGCCAGCTTCCATTCGGTCCAAGCATTTTCCTTTTTTCGCATACTGGACACGATAAACCGGTCTAGGTTAAAAATCATCAAACCCCAAAGCAAACCGAAGCCAATTGAGGGAATCAAACTCTGAAACACTGTAAATAAGGCATATCCGGCTGAAATAGCAGCCAGCACACCGGTGAAAAACACCGTAGCTCCAATCCCTACATATTTATTTGATTCAGTCGGGGTTCGCTTGAGAATGGAAAAATTGGCGCCACTGCAAAACCAGAAAAATCGGCTTAGATGATTCATGAATAGAGTCTTATGATTGGTCTGAAATATAAACGCTAAAATCTCACCAAAAAGATGTATTCAGGTAACACCTGGGACAATACCCCCAAATCAGGGACAGAAAGGCATTTTTTCAGGATCAAATCCAATTTGGACAAGTAGATATTCCGTCCGAGCTGTTCGAATATGAGCAGCGGATGAACGGTTTTGCACATGCCTGATTTTAGTTTATGTTTGAGTTATGAAAAAACTCTTCGGCCTAATTATCGTCCTTTTCATTGCCACTGAGCAGATTTGCTTGAGTCAATCTCATCCATTCGATCAGGAAGTGAGAAGTCTCACCCAGAAAATCGACAGTCTGGGATGGAGTCCCGGAGCTACGGTTTTTACGGGTAGCTCTACGATCCGAATGTGGAATGACCTAGCCGAAACCTTTCCAAACAACGAGCTCATCAATACGGGATTTGGGGGTTCCCAAGCCATCGATCTTAAGCGCCATTTATTCCCCCTAGTTTTAAAATATGAGCCTGCCCGAGTTTTTATTTACGAAGGAGACAATGACCTCTGGGCAGATGTCCCTGCTGAGGAAATCATGGAAACTTTCGAAGATATAATTAGCCGGATACTTCTAGCCAATCCCCAAACAGAAATCTATTTAATCGGCGCCAAGCCAAGTCCAAGCCGCTGGGAAAAAGAATCGCTCTACCGAGAATTTAACCAACGCCTAGAGGAGTTTGCTCAAAAAGTGGAAAAGGCAACCTACATCGACACTTGGAAAGCCTTGACCGATTCCCAAGGAAAATCACGACCAGAACTTTACCTGAATGATCAGCTACATTTAAATGCCAAAGGATATCAAATCTGGAAATCGATTTTCAGACCTTATTTTGATTGATTAGGAGCCAAAAACTCGGAGGGAAACGGCCAGCACAATTTGCTGAGACCGGAAGCTTTGATCTTGGCCAAAGACTCGGTCGAATTTGAATTTCTGATCATTAAATTCTCGCTCATAGCGTAAATCTAGGCCCACCGGCCCCATGGAAACTCCCAACCCAAACTGATATCCCATCCGCAACCGTCGATTAAAATCTTCTGAGGTATCGGGAATAAAATTATCTTCCAACGTATAATGAAAGGATGGCCCACCAAACACATTTACAATTCTAAATAGACGAATTCCTACCAAAATCGGGGCATCTATTCGCTTGGCCTCCGCCTCGACCAAACCGGTATTAAATCGGGTTTCTGTATAAACCAGTTCCGGCCTTAGGTAAATATCATAGGAATTCATGGTGTAAAAAACCCCGGCATGGTACCCCACTCCACCCAAAGGGTCTTTCCAAACTGATTCTGCATCACGAAAATAGTTTCCGGAAGTATTGTAATTCATCCCCCCTTTCACTCCAAATCCTGATCCTTGCTGTGCTGAAGCTGCAAATCCTGAAAAGAAAAACAGACTAACTATCGCAATTCCTACCTTTACTAATTTCATATTTTCTTGCTTTTAAGGAAAGTCTAAACCAAAACTCAATTTGTAACCGGAAATGATCTCTTTTTTGATGATTTTCGTAAATCTTAAGAAATGACTCCAAACACAAGGCGAACTTTGATGTTTTCTTTCCAGTTTCAAATACAAGACCAAACTGTAGAAACTCCTGTATAATTTATCACTTCATGCAAAATCAATTTAAGGTAAAACCTATGATACTATCGCTTTTTATGGCTGCCATGATGGCTTGCGCCTCTCCTGAGCAATCCAACGAGCAAGCAAGTTCGAAAGAGCCAAAAACAGAACAATTCTCTGGAAAAACCGAAAAAGCTACCTTTGCAGGCGGCTGTTTTTGGTGCGTAGAAGCACCATTTGAGGAGTTGGATGGAGTTATCTCTGTGATTTCAGGCTATGCCGGTGGCAAAGAAAAAAATCCTACCTATGGTGAGGTCAGCGGTGGAAAAACCTCCCATCGCGAATCTGTACAAATCACCTTTGATCCAGAAGTGATCAGTTATTCCGAATTGGTGGATATATTCTGGCAAACTTTTGACCCCACAGACGTCGGTGGATCATTTTACGATCGAGGAAGTCAATATGAATCTGCTATTTTCGTTCACGATGCAGAGCAAAAGAAAGTCGCCGAAGAGTCTAAAAAACGGCTGGATGCCTCTGGGAAATTTGACAAACCAGTCGCCACTCCGGTCATCAAATACACCAATTTTTACCCGGCCGAGGAGTATCATCAGGATTATTACAAAAAAAATCCAACCGAATATTATGCCTATCGGAATGGTAGCGGAAGAGACGCCTTTATTAAAAAACATTGGCCAGAATTATCCGAAGAAAAGTATCCAGCCAAGTCCAAAAAAGAACTGAAAGAAACCTTGACCCCACTGCAATACGAGGTCACTATGGAGGATGAAACCGAATACGCATTCCAAAATGAATACAACGGAAATAAAGAAGAAGGAATTTACGTCTGCATTGTTTCGGGGGCGCCTTTGTTTAGCTCAAAAGATAAATACGAGTCAGGATCGGGATGGCCGAGTTTCACCAAACCAATTGACGCTCGAATCATTGACAAACCCATTGATAAAAGTATGGCAATGAGTCGTGTGGAAGTTCGCAGCAAACTAGGAAATAGCCATGTGGGACACGTATTTTACGATGGTCCAGAGCCGACCCAATTGCGCTATTGCATGAATTCTGCAGCCATGAAATTCATCCCAAAAACTGAAATGGAAGCGGCAGGATATGGTGATTTCATTTGGTTAGTGGATTAAGTACGAGTTGGGTTGCCCAATTTAGGCAACCCATTCTTTTCTGTTTTTTAGATAAATTCTTCCTAAACAATTTTTCTTTCTGGGCTCCTTACTAGGGGAGAAACCATTTTTAAACCTCCCGTTCTTACGCAAAATCTATTCAGATGGCATCAAAGTTGAGATTTATCAGAAGCAGTATTTTTTCTTTTGCTCTTTTAAATTATTCAACACAACCTGTCATACTTTTCAGGAATTAGGTTTTTCTAAGAAAAATAAAACATATCTAAGGCTTTTTATTCTTTTCATCCATAAAAATCAATATTTTAGACACGTTTTATCACCACCCTCAGCCCTATGAAATTTGATATCCTCTTAGTTGATGATGATCCTGATACGTTGTTTTTACATGAAATACTCATCAAAAAATCGGGATTGAGTCCAAGTCCAAAGAAATTTGAAAGTGGTCAAAAAATAATTGATTTTCTTCGAGAGCACCAGCCTAAAAAAGAGAAATACCTAGTCTTTTTGGATATTTACATGACTGACATTGATGGTTGGAAGGTGCTGGATTTCATCGAACAACTCCGACTTCACCCAAACCTCAAAGTGATGCTACTGAGTTCCTCAGTTAATTTCGATGACAAACGAAAGGCGATGGACTATCCTTCGGTGATCGAGTATATCGAAAAACCACTCATGCTCCATTACCTGGAGCGATTGAAAGAGCAGGCTATCTTTTAAATCAATTTCCGAAAGGTTAAATTAATTCTGGGACCAGGATCTCTTTTGGTTTTTGGAATTTGATGTTCCCAATAGTGTTGGCTCTCCCCAGCCATGATCAAAAGGCTTCCGTGATGGAGAGGAATAGTAAGTTTATTGGATTTTGACTCATAGTGCCGAAGCTGGAAATTGCGGGTAGCGCCAAAACTCACCGAAGCAATGCATGGGTTTTTGCCCAAGCTTGCCTCATTATCTCGGTGCCAGCCCATACTATCCTGACCAGTTCGGTAATAATTTAGCAAAACATGGGTGAAATTTATAGAAACAAGGGATTCTATCCGCTTTCTAATTTCAACTAAAGGCTGAATCCAATTTAAGGCTTTCATTTCAATTCCGGAATAGGAATAAGCCACTTTAGGATCTCCGTATAAAGCTGTCAAGCGAGGCTGCATAACTTTCTTTCCAAACATCCAAATGGGCTCTTGCTTCCAAGGGACTTGGTCGATTAAGAATTTGAAAAATTGATCCGCTTCTTTTTGAACAAAAAACTTCTCATAAAAATGTACCTCGCCCTGAAAGGGGAGAAAATTTCCATTTGGAGGTAGAAATAATTTTTGCTGCATAATGATCAAAACTGATCTGCTATCTTGAAAGTTTATTTTTCAGACTAGCTATTCAATTTTTCAAAAGGCTCCTTATCTTTAATAGACAAAATACTCAAAATGAAAAAAACAGCATACATCATCGGCTTGGTCCTCATAGCAGTACTAGCCGGATTATTTTGGTACAAATTTTATTTTGTTTTTGGTGAAGGAGTAAAAGCCGGGTCCTTAAATTACTTTGTCAAAAAAGGTATAATTTTCAAAACCTATGAGGGTCGAGTCGTCCAAGAAGGATTTCAGAGTCCGACTGCCGGAGCCCTTCAGAGCAATGAATTCAGATTCAGTGTCGCTGACGATAGCATCGCTGTGAAATTGGAGCGTGCCTCAGGCAAATTTGTTGAACTTCGATACAAGGAATACAACGGACAGCTTCCCTGGAGAGGAGCCAGTAATTTTATCGTGACTGAAGTACTCACGGTTGAAGATAATGGTAAAAGCTCGGGAGTACCTTTTAATCAGTAATTATTCTCTATTCCAATAATCAACAACCGTAACGTCTTTCAAATGTGGACCTAGAATTTCCCCGAATCGTTTATGGGCCGGATGAGGTAAATAGGCGTCCCGATCTTCTTCAGAGTGAAAGGTCAGCGTGAAAGCATGTGTCAGCCCCTTATTCAATCCTTCTGGGCTGGAGTTTACTCCCCATTCAAACCCTTTAATTCCCTCGATTTCATTTTGCAAATCCCGGAAAGCATCAATCACTCCTTGAATATCTTCTTGGGAAGATTCTTCTTTAAATGAAAAATAGACCACATGCCTTAACACAGAATCGGGTGAGTTCATGACCTTTTCTTTGATTATTTCTTTTTCTACTATTTGCTCTTTTTCATTGACCGTACCGCATCCTAAGAGCAGGAGAAAGGGTAATTTCAACAGGATTTTTTTCATTTTGAGAGGATTTGATGGCCATAGTTACAAAATGTACCTGAATAAATTTTAATTTTTATCTGGCAAGTTTGGATTTAATGATTTTCTTGTAAATTCAACGAATTATTAATAGAAAAACTAATTTATGATAACTAGAAGAATTTTACGATCTGGCCTTTCAATCTTATTGGGCACATGGGTTTTAATCCTCTTTTCCTGCAATTCGGAACAAAATTCCACCGAAAATACAGAAGATATTTCTTATGAATTGGTCAAAATCGATTCTTTTGAAGTTGAAAATTTCACTCAGGTTTTGATTAGAGATTATTCCCCTGAAGAAAAACGCTATTTGGGTTATTCGATGGTAGAAGATGAAATTCTAGAAATCAGCAAAACTGGAGAAATTATAAAACGAGTCAAAAAAAAAGGCGAAGGACCTGGACTCTATGGAAACTGGAATCCGATTGGGTTAACTTTTGGTCCAAAGGGATTACGAGTAGCAGAACTTCCATTTACCATTTTCGCTTATGATTCAGCCTATAACGTAGTACACGAGCAGCGAATTCAATCTCCTCTTCCTATCCGAACTTTTGGCCCAATGGGAAAGCCTCCCTATTATCAAATCCAGGACAGCACCTATTTTTTGGTTGGTCCGACCAATTACTTATCAGCCCATTTTTTAATCCGAGATGAAGTAGGAAGGGATACACTTCAAAATTTTTATCGAATCAACCTTGAAACCGGCGACATGCAATCTGTAGTACCTTATCGGGAAAACTCCATTTATTTCGAATCTGAAAACATTTATCAGGAATTAATGACCAAATCATTTTTAATTGACCAGGAAAGTAATGAACTGTTGCTTCTTCATTCTCTGGAAAAAGAAATTGAAATCTATGAATTACCCGGCTTGACATTAAAGGGTACGGTGCCTCTCAATCCCCGTGAATTCCTTCGATATTCTCCTCTGCCTATTGAAACTCCTGGAAATGACGAGCGAGTGAATAAACTTCGAGTTATGGCTGGGCGTAATCTCGACCTCATAAAAATTGACACGGATTTCTATTTAGTAAAATACTATACCGGAGTATCGGAATCAGAATATCAGACCAGAAATGAAATCGATGCACTCTATTCCCCCTTATCCGATCCGGAGGAGCAGGGGATTTTATTGGTCAAAAATCAAAAACAATTACCAATCGAATTGCCTTCTATTCAAGGGACGATTTTATTTGGACTAGGCGAGGGAAAATTTCTAGTTCGGGAAAATCCAAATCCAGAGCTAGAAGAGGAAGTCACCCGATTTGGCATTTATCAAATAAAAGAAATCTAAGTATGAATGTTGCATTTTTTAGCACCAAGTCCTATGACAGGGCCAGCTTTGACCAGCTACTCCCGAGTTATTCCCATCAAATCACCTATTTTGAAGCTAAACTGGATCACAACTCGGCTATTTTGGCACATGGACATGAAGTAGTTTGCGCTTTTGTAAATGATCAACTGGATAAAGCCACATTGAAAAACCTGAAAAACGAGGGGGTAAAGCTCATTGCCCTTCGCTGTGCGGGATATAACCAAGTTGATCTTAATGAGGCAAAAAAGCTCGGAATCACACTAGTCAGGGTCCCGGCCTATAGTCCAGAGGCTGTAGCTGAACATGCACTGGCTTTGATTTTAACTTTAAGCCGAAAAACTCATAAAGCCTATAATCGAGTTCGCGAAAATAATTATTCGATTGAGGGGTTAACTGGATTCAACTTGTATGGAAAAACGGTTGGAGTTATAGGCACTGGAGCCATAGGAACCGCATTTTGTAAAATTGTCCTGGGATTGGGTTGTACAGTTTTAGCATCTGATCCTTTTGAAAATCAAAAATTAAAGAAATTGGGAGTTTCTTTTTTGCCGGTAAAAGATTTGCTAAAAAAATCGGATATCGTTTCGATGCACTGTCCGCTTACTCCTGCCACCAAGCACATGATCAATAAAGAATCACTTCAACTCATGAAAAATGGCTGCATGTTGATCAATACTTCAAGAGGAGCACTCATTGAAACAAAAGCCGCTATTCAAGCACTAAAAATCGGGAAAATCGGATATTTAGGCATTGATGTTTATGAACAAGAAGAAGATCTCTTTTTCCAAAATCGATCTGAAGAAATTCTCCAAGATGAGCAAATCGCCCGATTGATGACTTTTCCCAATGTATTAGTAACTGGACATCAAGCCTTTTTGACTCACGAGGCACTTTATCAAATCGCCAAAACTACCCTAGACAACCTTGTCGCTTTTGAACATGGAGAGACACTTGTCAATGAAGTGAAATAAAAATCCCCGAAACCAATGAAGGAATCGGGGATTTCGTTTTAAAAAGCGGCTGGAATTATCCTACTACTTTCACGTTTACGGCGTTAACACCTTTCTTACCTTGAACTACGTCAAATGTAACTTTATCATTTTCACGGATCTCGTGAACCAAGCCTGAGTGGTGTACGAATACATCTTCACTTTGATCAGCTGGTGTAATAAAACCAAAACCTTTGGTTGTGTTAAAGAATTTTACTGTTCCTTCATTCATGATTACTAATTTTTACTTTGTTGTTTGTTATTTGAATATTGATTTCTAGAAATCGGTTGTTTTTTTGGTGGCTCCGGTTCCGGAGGAGTTTCGGAAATGTTTCCAAACTCATCGACATAGGCCAACATGTCTTCCAGTTCCCCGCTTTTAGGCTGTTCTTTGCGGGCTAGTTTCTTTTCTAATTTTTCTTTTTGTTTTCTTTTTTTAAGTTCTGCTTTTTGTTTTTTGATGAATGTGTTTTGATTTTTCGACATTGTAGCTTTTTAATTGACAAATGTGATGGCTCTGCCGGTCTTGCCAGCTCGACCCGTACGGCCGATTCTGTGGATATAGCTATCCATAGACATGGGAAGCTGATAATTGATCACATGGGTCACATCAGCCACGTCTATACCTCTAGCGGCCACGTCGGTGGCTACTAGTACTCGTGTTAATCCTTTCTTAAATTCCTCAATCGTTCGATTTCGGAAATTCTGGGATTTATTACCATGAATCAACCCGGAATGGATCCCCACTTGATTCAGTTTTTTACTTAGTCTATCGGCAAGTCTTTTGGTCTCGGTAAAGATGATAACCTTTTCCAAATCTGGATTTTGAAATAATCCCTCCAAAACCAAAAACTTATCTTCAGTTGACTTCAAACGAATAATTTCTTGATCGACGTTTTCACTGGTAGTGCCACCATTATTAATTTTAACTTCCACCGGATTGGTCAAAAGCGAATCGATCATCGCTTTTTGAGAAGGCTCCAAGGTCGCACTAAAAAGCATGGTCTGCGTTCTTTTAGTCATGAACTTGACGATCTTTTTCACGTCGTTGATAAAACCCATATCCAGCATTCGATCAAATTCATCCAATACCAGCGTATCAAATTTATTCAAATGCAAAAGTTTGCGATTGGTCAAATCCAAAAGTCTACCAGGGGTCCCGACTACAACGTGCAACTTTCGGCTCAGCGTTTTGAAATCCGAGTTGATGTTTGTCCCACCAATAAAAGTGGCTGAAAACAACCCCATCCCTTTAGTCAAGCTTTTAAATTCCTCTTCAATCTGCAAAGCTAACTCCCTTGTAGGGGTGACAATCAAAGCGGTTTTTACTTCGCTTGATGACTTTATTTTTTCAATTATTGGAATCAAAAAGGCTGCAGTTTTCCCTGAACCTGTATTAGAAATCCCCAATAAATCCCGTCCGTTCAAAAGAGGCAAAACTGCCTGTTCCTGAATATTAGTCAAGGTTTGGTAACCCTTGGCCACTAGATTTTTAAGAAGTTGATTGGATAAGGGTAATTCCGAGAAGGGACGCTCAGATCTAAATCCTTCCTGTCCACTCGGCTGAGCTTTCTTGATGAGCAGGTTCGCATCCAATTTGGAAACTTTAGCTGCTTTTTGGTTGACCCGTCCCCCTCTATTCGCCTGAGGCTTTCCTTGAGGTTTAGGTTTATTTCTAGTATTAAATTGCATATTAGGCTTTTACGGGCTCCAGCTCAGGACTATTCCCCAAGAGATAGAGCATTTTAAAATGATCAAGTACAGCCCCTACAAAATTCGGCTTTGAATAGTATGGAATATTAAATTCCTCAGCCGTAGATTTTACGATTTTTGAGATTTCTCGATAATGGACATGGCATACATCGGGAAACAAGTGATGCTCTACCTGGTAATTCAAACCTCCGATAAACCATTCCAGAATTCTGGAGTTTGGAGCGAAGTTACAGGTTGTAGCCAATTGATGAAGCATCCGCTCCCCTTCGACAATACCGTCTTCATTGGCAATTGGAAATTCAACCTCCGGCACAATGTGAGCAGTCTGAAATACCATCGTAATGACAAAACCCGTCACTGCATGCATCGCTATGAAAGCTAAAATGATCAGACCCGCTGAAAAAGGGGAGAAAATAATTGGTAAACCCAAAATCACACTGAAGTAACCAATTTTCCATGCAGCAATTTTAAGAAGGTTATTCCGGTAGGCATTGTCACCTTTAACCAATCCTTTTTTGTGGTATCTGGTCAATCGAACAAAATCCTTAGCAGTTACCCAACCAATTGTGGAAAGAGAATAAAAAAACCAAGCATATAAATGTTGATATTTATGAAGTGAGTTTTTTTCCGCACTAGGAGAAAATCTCAAAAAGAAAGGGGCATTAATATCATCATCATGCTCATCGATATTGGTGTAGCTATGATGAAGTACGTTATGTTGAATCTTCCAAACGGTAGAACTCGCACCGACAAGGTTGAGCGTGTAGCCCACCCATTTGTTGACCATGGGATTTTTGGAATATGAGCCGTGATTTGCATCATGCATCACCCCCATTCCTACTCCTGCCATCCCAAATCCGGCCAAAACAAAACAGCCAAACAATTGCCAGGTCTCGGTAACTAAACCACCTATGACTGCTGTAATGGGCAGGAGATATAATGAAAGTAGCACTACAGTCTTGACGACCATTTGCACATTGCCGTATTTCGATTGATTTGTGGCCTTGAAATGACCATAAACTCTACTTCGGAGTGTTTGAGAGAATTCAGATAAAACTGATTCTGAGAATCTTACTGTTTTAATAAGGGTAGTATTTGGTGATAAACTTAATTGTTCCCATAGGATTTTGCTGCAGGTTTTAATTGATCGCCCTAAGGTAGATCTATTAAAAAAGTAGAAAAAGAGAATAAAACCTTTGCAAGGAGGAACTCTGGAATTTGCTACTTAAGCAGGTTGATAATCAACGCTGGATTACTTTAACTATCGTGAATGAAATTCTTATAATTTCCTTTTCCACAGATCAAAGGTGAGGATAAGATTTTGATTTTCCTAATTTTCTAATAAAACCAGCCCTGCTCCTGGGATTTTTTATTTCTTCTCAACTCATGCACTGTCCTTAGGATAAAGTGTCAAATGGTATTGATCCCTGCTTACATTTCCTTATCAAAAATAAAACTCAATGGAGTCTCCAATTGAGAATCCCACTGACATGAATCATGCCTACTTTGTTGTATTGCTGTACAGGCGTAAGCGGGGTTGAATTAATCGCTTCCTTATTCATCAGGAGTAAATGAAAATCTAGTTTTTCCCATTTTTTTGGCTTCCATTTTAGACCTAAATTAACTTGTCTATAAGAGGGGAACGCATATTTATTGGCCGGAGCGTCATTAATGTCCGGAAGCCAGTGAATTCCCGAGTGAGCATAAATCAATAAATTAGTTTTGGGAAAATTATATGCCAAATACAACACCACTGCTTCAAAGTTTTCATAGCCCTCATTTCGCTCACGGGGGATGAAAGTAAACCAAGGATCTTTCCCCCATTCCCGAGGATTGAGCCATCGGCCTTTTCCACCTGTTTTTGTAAAATTCAAATGAGTCTCCAAGCGCTTTGTCTCAAAACCTATTCGTGTGGAAAGTAACCAATTTTTATCCTGGGGATTTTTATACCTTAAGATTGGATCAGGATTTCCTCCTTCCCCCATCCCACTTTGATAGCCTACTTGAACACCCGAAAGCCAGTTCCCTAATTTATCTCCAGTGCTCCATTTTTGGTTCCATTCGGCCCAAAATGTACTGGAAATATTATGAGCCTGAGTTTGAGAGACCTGCAATTTCCCCTTCGGAAGTTTTTTTGTCACTTCCATAATGGTAATCCGCTTACTCAAAGTGTTTCCAAAATATTGAGAAGGCATCCCATTCGGGTCTCTGGCCACAGGGAATATCCCTACTGACTCGCCTGGATTGGTCCATTGACTCATTCCTCTTACGCGGAGCCGATCGATGTACCATGCTGAAAAAACCAAATTTTCATTGGGTTGGTAGGCCACACTTACTCCTTCCATCAAGGTGGGCGAAAGCCTCCCGTCCTGCGGATTGACCCAAGGAGTATTGATATCCATTCTCCCCAAGGCCACCTCCCAGAATTGGCCTTTATACCGAATCGTCAACCTTTCAAAACTCCCAAATACCCGGTCGCCAGGATTTTGCAGATCATAAAGTCCTATTTCATACCGATTTCTTCGTCCTGTAATCGGGCTAGCTTCCCAGATTTGTGAACTCCAAATATCCGCAAATCCCCTATAACTACTTTGTAAAGACCAATTTGAGCCATACGTCAATTTCGCACCTACGCTCAGTGAAGCACCCAACGAATAATCATCTTTAAATTTACCGGGATAAGTGGTACTCATCCAAAAAGTCCGGAAATGAACCTGTGGAATTACCGAGAACTTTTTCTGCTCACCTTGAGATTGGGCCAACAAAAAAAAGGGGGATGAAAATATTATCCCCATTAAAATACGTCTCATTCAGATTTGGCTTTTGCTTCTTTAATGGATTTAAAAGGCCCGTATTTATGCTGTAGCTCAGAAAAACCATCACTAAAAGGTCCAAAGGGATGATCCATAGGTTTTTTGGAAATATCAGGCCAATCTGCACTTAAATCCTTTGAAGGCCGATCAAGACTATTGACGTAGGCTGCCACATCCCAAGCCTCTTCATCGGAGATCAAAGGATTTTCAAACGTAGCCCCCAAAGGCATATTGGCTCTCACATAGCCTGCAAATCTAGAAAGACGATAAAGCCCCGCTCCACTATTGTAACTGTGCTCTCCCCAAAGTGGCGGATAAATATACCCCGAGCCATCTTGCTTGGGAAGCCCCTGCCCATCGGAGGCGTGACAGCTTTGGCACTGCTGCTCGTAAATTACTTTTCCTTTTACAGGATCAGCGGCTCGATCCAAAAGGGGAACTTCATAGATTCCAACTCCCTTTGGCTTTTCTCCACGAGGCACCTCTTTTCCCAACCATTTCATATAATCCACCATAGCGATCATTTCTTTAGAGCTTCGTTCGAGAGGCTGACCGTTTAAACTCCGCTCAAAACAATCATTAATTCGTTTTTCGATATCCTCAGACTGACCTGATCTTGCACGGATTTTAGGATAAGTCGAAGCCACAGCACTGTAATTATTCCCCAGGGGGGCAGTTCCGGCCTGTAAATGACAATTTTGACAATTTAATCCATTGGACATTTTCCTCACTTTTCCATTTGGACCGAGGTATTCGGCCGTATTAGCGATCAATTCCTTTCCATACTTGATGGATTCGGCATTGGGCTCGCTATCCACAACTGCCCAATCTGGAGCTACCCACATCCCTGCTGGATCCATCAGTGCTTTGGTTTGGGGAAATTCTACGGCTCCCCTCAACTCCTCTTCAGGTTCAGACGGAGAGAGTTCAGGTAAGTTGACTCCTGAGTAAGAAAGGTAAACAACCCATCCAACCACACCAACCAAAGTTGTAGCCAAAGCCAACAAGCCCAGCATAAGGGAAATCAGCTGTATGAAAGGTTTTCCAATCTGATTCATAGATTTCGAGGTTACACTACAAAAATGCAGTGATTTAATGAGCAAAAGCTGTGACTTCCATCACATGACAATAAATTAAAACGGTTGTTTATCTACCGCCAATATCACTGAAGCCAAAAACACAATTCGGCTAGTTACCTGACCTTTGATGACTGCACTATTCCCAAAACGAAAAAGCGAAAGCTGAATTTGATCTTTAAACTTACATTCAGCCAAGTAATTAATCAAAAGGTCCTTTCCGGCAAAATTTTGGCCGGCCAATACATCTTCTACCATTCGGATATAACTGGTATGATTCACGTGATAATAAAGATCCAAATCTGAGGCTTGGACTTCATATTCTGTCGAAACTAAGGCTTTGACTTCAGGCAATTTTATTTTTGGTGGCTGCCATTCTGGAAGCGTTGAAGGAGAAAAAAGCCTATCGGTCAAAACCTGAGCTGGACGTTGAACCCGCTTGGTCTCTGTGTGCACCAAAAGCCAGGAAGACATGCCTCTAGCCAATACCTCTCCCGATTCAGACACTGCCAAAAACTCACGAAATGCAAACAGCTTATCCAGGCCCCTTCCGCCGGTATAGAGGATAATTTTTTGACCCCAAACCGGAGATTGAAACTGCTTAATTTCAAGTCGAGAAAGCGCCCACATAAATTTTTTCTCCAGAAGAATTCTCCCAAAATCCGCCGAATCTGCATGCTTCCAGGCTACTTCTTGAAACAAATCCGCCAAATCCTTCAGCCGGATCAATCCTTTGGGATTGACCTGATAAGAGCCGATTTCAAACGACTTTGAAAATTGAAATCCTTCGGGAAGTTCACTCATTTTGGTTCAGATTGAAAAAAGACTTGGGTCCTGATCGTAGCCAATAAGGCGATTCCTAGGCCATTTACCGCAATCAAGGCAAAGGATGTCTTTAAATTAAACAAATCTGCGATGAACCCAATCAATGGGGGACCAAGTAAAAACCCGAAAAAAGAAATGGTAGAAACTAGGGCTAATGCTACCCCAGGAGAATAAAGTTTTGATCTACCGGCAATGCTATAGGCTACTGGGATGACCGAAGCCACCCCAAATCCGACCATTAAAAAGCCCAACGTAGCGGTGAAGAATGTGGGGAAAATAACCGAAATCGACAAGCCCGAAAAGAGTAAAATTCCGCTGGCTCTGAGGATGGCAACTTTACCAAACCGATAAATAAATCGATCAGAAACAAATCTTCCCGAAGCCATTGCCCCCATGAAGGCCACGTAACCCACCGCCACCAAAGAGGGATCTGTCATCACCACTTTTTTGAAATAGACCCCACTCCAATCAAACATGCACCCTTCAGCCATCATTCCCAAAAACGCGATCAAACCAATTCTCAAAAGCAAATCATCCGGACGCTTCAATACCAAGCCCCCGGCATCACCACTTGACTTTTCCTGAACTATAAATCGATGGGAAAGCAAAACAATCACAAGCGAAATCCCCATCACGATCAGGTAATGCAAAAAAGGAGTAAAACCCAAATAAATCATTCCGGCCCCCAACCCTGCTCCTGCAAAACCAGCCATACTCCAAAGCCCATGAAAAGAGGCCAGAATACTCTTACCCATTTGATCTTCCAAATCCAAAGCCTGAGTATTCAACGCGATATTCATAATATTTCCGAGCAACCCAAATAAAATCAACACCGGAATCAAAATCCAAGTACTAGGACTCATTCCAATCAACGGAAGACTCATCGCATAGGCAAAGCTGCCAAACAAAATCACCTTTCTACTTCCATAATGATGTACTGACCATCCGGCTATCGGCAAACCCATCATGGAGCCTATCGGCAAAAAAAGCAAAAGGGTTCCCAACTGACCTTCGGAAAGATCAAACTTAGATTGAATATCAGGGATCCGAGCTGCCCAGCTGGCAAAACACAGTCCGATAAAAAAGAATAAACTTCCTAAGGCTATTCTCCTTTTGATCAGCGGGTTCATAGATGAGGGTTTAATAGGTCCTGCAAATAAAAGAAGTTTCACAGTAAAAAAAGAGGATACCAGCCGACTGGCTAAAACTATTTTAGAGCCCACGGGTTATTTTAAAAATCGAGATTATGGAATTTGTAATTGTGGGGGCGATACTGGCGACGATTATTATGATGATTAGGTTTATTATCAAGAAGGTATTTAACTAAAAAAAGCCGCAAACTAAAATCTTGCGGCTTTTTGATGAAGTCAATACTTAGTTTGGAAATTTATCCGCAAATCGCCCATAGACCCAAGTCCCTGCTAAAGCAGAGAACAGTGTTACCAAAATCACGGTATATCCGCTTCCAATCTGCGCAAATAGCGGACCCGGACATGCTCCCGTCAGCGCCCATCCCAATCCAAAGATAAATCCACCGATTACCTGTCCTTTTCTAAACTCCTTTTTTGGAATATTAATGGCTTCTCCATGGATAGTTTTTATTCCAAATCGCTTGATTACTTGAATCGAAATAATTCCCGTTATCACCGCTGACCCAATCACCCCATACATGTGAAACGATTGCAGTCGAAACATCTCCTGAATTCTAAACCATGAGATCACTTCGGCTTTGACAAAGACGATCCCAAAAAGAACCCCTAAAATCAAATATTTCAACAGCTCTACTCCTTTGTCATGATTTGCTCGAAGATTGGGGGCCTCACAATGCGAATCCTGTCTCGTTATTTTTTCTGCTACTTTCATTTTCTTTCTTGATTAAAATCCTACCCATTTCATTAAAGGCTCCAACATCACGTGGGTCATCAAAAACCCTCCGATCATGAAGAACATTGTTGCTACAACAGACTGCCACTGCAAAGAACTAATCCCCATAATCGCATGACCGGATGTACATCCTCCCGCATAGCGAGTTCCAAATCCAACCAAAAACCCACCGATCACAAAGAACAAAAGTCCCTTAGCGGTAAATAGATTTTCCCAAGAGAAAATATCCGAAGGCAACAGATTGCCATAATCAGTCACCCCTAGTGCAGTCAAGTCTGCTTTGGTCGATTCTGCAATGATGATTTCATTGGGATTTGCCAAGAAATTGGTGGCAATAACCCCCCCAATCAATATCCCTACTACAAAGAGTAAGTTCCAGATTTCTTTTTTCCAGTTATAGGTAAAGAAAGGAATCCCAGCAGGAACACAGGCGGCACAAACGTGGCGCAGTGAAGATGAAATCCCAAAAGTCTTATTTCCTAAAATTAACAACGCCGGTACAGTGAGCCCAATCAAGGGACCTGCTACATACCATGGCCAAGGTTGAGTTATCCACTCCATCATATTCTAAAGTTGTTTTGTTTATTAGTTGCTTTTTGATTTAAAATCTGTAATCCAAGATTAAGTTCATATTCAGCATATTTACCCGATTAAGGACATATTCTAAAGGAATCTGCTGATCTCGGTCTTCTTTTTTATATACGGCCAAAAGCTGAAAATCCAATCCTTTGAAGAATCCATCAAAGCGATAATCCAAAAGACCAGAGAAATGATAATAAGTAGGTACACCATACTTATTCAATTCAACATTATTCAAATCAGGGCTTTTCACATGTGCTGCTCCCAAACTGACTTTGAGTTTATCCTGAATAAAGGTGTGATCATATTGAGTCATTATTGCGTTGACCCCTCCCATACCTTCATGCCGCTCACGTTGCAAACTCACAAAGAACTGCTCTCGTCCCCATTCCCGAGGGAAAAGAAAACGGCCTTGATCGGAAATCCCCAAGTAATTCACCGTCCACTTAGCATGTGGCCAAGCCATTCCAAGCTGAAAACCTAATCCAAAAGTGCTTTCATCCTTTAGCAGGTAAGCATTTTCTACCTTTGGATTTCCTCCTTCTGCTAGAGCACTTTCATAAAACCCTTGGGCCCCCCAGAGGAATTGCTGCCCATGTTGAGCACCGAATGTTCCCGTACCTTCTAAAAACGTCAGGTTAAAGACATTTTCGGCCAGGTAATTCCAGGCTTTAAGATTTAGCATTTCTCCTTTGTATTCGGCACCGATCACAGCTATTCCTTTGGACTCTACATGATGCTGGTAACTTTCCTGTAGGCCATAAACCGGATTTCTTCCAGTAGAATAGGTCCCAAAGGACTCTGCTACGGATACCCACTCCAAAGATCCTCTCGAAATGACATGGGAAAACCAAGCTCCGTTTATTCGGAATTTTCCGGGCTCATAATCCACTGAGATCCCACTGTAGAGATTGGGACGCATCCGATTATCTGAAGCATTGAGCAGTGGACTTTCAAAGTGATGTCTTCCTGCCCAGATCGAGAGTTGCTCTTTTTGGTAAGAAAGATAAAACTCCTCTAGCCGGTCCATGTCCTTATTGTTGTCGGGATGGTGAGCGTCATACAAAAGCATCTCATAGCGATTGAATAAACCGGTCTGAGGGTCCATTTCTGTGATGTTGTTTTCGAAATGCCTGAAAACAAAGAAACCACTAAATCCAACCCCAAAACCTTTCCATCTCGGACTGAAATACCCTAAACCAGCTCCTGTACCCCAAGTCATATAGTCTGTCAAATCGCCCTGGTTGAGTGTACTCATAAAGAAGGATCGAAGGTGAAATTCAAATGAGCCACTCTCCAGTACTTTTCCAAACAACTTTTCGTCTGGATTTTCTGATTCCGGCTCGTGCTCATGTTGAGCGTTTACCGGAAAACTCAGGAATAGGGAAATCCCTAATCCGAGGAACACTGCAAATTTGCGGATGATTATTGGCATAAAATTGTGACTTTAATCACATCCTTAGGGTAGATACCAAAAATGGCAAGCCCGAAGGCCTGCCATTTCTAATTGAATTTATTTTTGTTTTCAAAGTAAGGTAGTGGGACATACATAGTCGGAAACCTTAAACTTCCCGGATTCCTTAATTGCTTTGAATCCCCCGTCTACATCGATCAAATTATCGTATCCACGTGCCCTCAAGATGGAATTAAAAATCATTGACCGATATCCTCCCGCACAATGGACGTAGTAAGTTTTATCTTTTTTGACTTTGAGCATACTGTCATTGATGTAATCAAGTGGTGCGTTTTCTGCTCCAATGACATGCTCTGAAAGAAACTCGGAATTCTTTCTTACATCTAAAACCAAGGCCTCAGGGTCAGATTCTTTAATTCTTGCTAATTCCTCTACAGAAATGGAAGTAATCGAGTCCACTTCCTCACCGGCTGCTTTCCAAGCTTCAAATCCTCCTTGAAGATATCCAAGGGCATAATCGTATCCCACTCGGGCTAGTCTAGTGATCACTTCTTCTTCTCTTCCCGGGTCGGCAACGACCAAGATTTCCTGTTTCAAATCGGGGATCATCGCTCCAACCCAAACCGCAAAACTTCCATCGATCCCGATGTTAATCGAGTTGGGAATAAATCCTTTGGCAAAACTCTGCGGGTCGCGGGTATCCAAAATCATGGCACCGGTTTCATTGGCTACCGCTTCAAATTCTGAAGGGCTCAAGGGTTTAATTCCTCTTTCCAGTACCTCATCTATACTATCATACCCCTGTATGTTCATCATGACGTTTTGAGGAAAATAGGCGGGAGGAGGAGTTAATCCGGTCAGTACTTCTTTAACAAACGCTTCTTTGGTCATTTCCTGAAGCGCATAATTAGTTTTCTTCTGGTTACCCAACGTATCGGAAGTTTCTTTACTCATATTTTTACCACAAGCCGAACCCGCACCGTGTGCCGGATAAACGATCAAATCATCAGATAGTGGCATAATTTTGTTCCGAAGTGAATCGTAAAGATGACCGGCTAATTTTTCCTGGGTCAAATCCTTGACCACTTTTTGAGCCAGATCAGGTCTACCTACATCACCAATAAATAAGGTATCACCGGTAAAAATCGCCTCTTCTTTTCCATCTTCATTAATCAAAAGATAGCAAACCGATTCCATGGTATGCCCCGGGGTATGGATCACCTTGATTTTTGATTTCCCCAATTCAAAAATCTGCCCATCTTCTGCTATAGTCGCCTCAAATCCCATCTTCATTCCCGTGGGACCATAAACGATTTTGGCCCCTGTTTTAGCAGCTAAATCTTGATGCCCAGACACAAAGTCTGCATGAAAATGTGTTTCGAAAACATACTTGATTTTTGCTCCTCTACGCTCAGCTTTTTCAATATAGGGCTGAACCTCTCGAAGCGGATCAATCACCGCAGCCTCTCCGTTGGACTCGAGGTAGTAGGCACCTTGGGCTAGGCAGCCCGTATAGATTTGTTCGATTTTCATATGCTTAATTTATTAGATTCAATTGATACTAATTTTCAAAACTATTCAGAACATTAGAATGTCAACATGACTTTTGTCACAATGCCATCATGAGGCAACTACTTGCTGGGATTGGATCAGCTGAACCAACTGGTGAGCCGGCACGACGCCCGATTGTCTCCAAAGAATTTTTCCTTTGTGGAAGAGAATCAAAGTAGGCACTCCACGAACCTGAAATTTACTCGCGGCCAGTTGATTTCGATCCACATCGACCTTAACGATTTTTACTTTTTCTCCCAACTGTCGAGCTGTATCTTCTAAGATAGGTTGCATCATTTTGCAAGGTCCGCACCAGGTAGCGAAGAAATCAACTAAGACTGGGGTTTCCCCCTCGATCAATTCCTGAAATGATTTAGGTTGTGTACTCATTTGGATGTGATTTAAAATACTTCACAAATATAAAGGTTGTACCCTCCCCCGTTCAGTAATAAAAATCACAAGACACTTTTTATACTTAGTTTTAAAAAGTGCTAAAATTCCACGATTTGGGAATAATTTTCCTAATTTCGTCCGTCAAAATTTCCATATAAATGCTCAATTACAAGCAAATTAACAACATTACCGGTTGGGTTGTCTTTGCAGTGGCTACTTTAGTATATGTGCTAACAGTAGAGCAAACTGCCAGTTTTTGGGATCCTGGAGAGTTTATTGCCGTTTCGTATAAGCTTCAGGTACCCCACCCTCCGGGAGCTCCGTTCTTTCTATTGGTCTATCGGATATTCAGTTTTTTAGCCTTTGGTAATGAACTAAGCGTAGCCTATTGGATGAATATCGGAAGTGCCTTATTTTCTGGTTTTACTATCCTTTTCTTATTTTGGTCAATCACGCTTTTCGGAAGAAAACTGCTTGGAGTGGTTTCTAACCAAGAAAGTAAAGGGCAAGTAATCAGCTTAATGGGAGCCGGAATTGTCGGGTCATTGATTTATACATTCTCTGATAGTTTCTGGTTCTCTGCAGTCGAAGCTGAAGTATACGCCATGTCCTCCTTTTTCACTGCCATTGTGATTTGGGCTTTTCTCAAATGGGACGTAATCAAAGCTCCTCGGGAAGAAAATAAATGGATGATTTTCATAGCCTATTTGGTGGGACTTTCGATTGGGGTTCACTTGCTCAACTTGGTCACATTGCCTGCATTAGCTTTAATCTATTATTTCAAAAAATACCAAAAACCCACACTCAAAGGTGGCATCATTGCTTTCTTATTAGGTGGAGTGGCTTTAGTGATTATCAATAATTTCATTATCCCGGGATTGCCAAGTATTGCTGGTTCGACCGAAATCTTTTTTGTCAATAGCCTCGGACTTCCTTTTGGATCAGGTATTATCTTTTTTGGGATTGTCTTTTTTACAGCCTTGTATTTTGCCTATCGTTATTCCCGCAAAAAAGCAATGGCCGGTCTGAATACGATTTTACTTTCACTGATCTTTATTTTGATAGGCTACAGTTCTTACACCCTGATTGTAGTTCGTGCCAATCAGGATCCAGTGATTAATCAAAATGCTCCTAAAGATGTCATTAGCTATATTTCCTATTTGAAACGAGAGCAATATGGCTACCGTCCTTTAATTCATGGACAATATTTCACAGCCCAACTGGTGGATCAAGTGGAAGGAGCCCCCATTTACCGTAAAGGAAATGAGAAGTATGAAATCGCCGACTATGAATTGAAAAATACCTACGATCCAGAAAAGACAACCATCCTTCCAAGAATCTATTCCACACAGGAAAACCATAAACGGATTTATCGTCAAAAGTTGGGTTTGAGAGAAGGTCAAGAACCCACTTTCGGAGATAATTTGTATTTTATGTTTAGTCATCAACTCGGTCACATGTATTGGCGGTATTTCATGTGGAATTTTTCCGGAAGAGAAAGTGACTTTACCGATGCACCTTGGATCGGTTTGACCGATGCCTTTTCGGATAAATTCCCCGAATACATCAAAGAAAATAAAGCACATAATAATTATCTGATGCTCCCCCTTTTGCTGGGAATTATCGGATTGTTTTTCCAGGCAAAAGTGGATCCCAAATCCTTTTACATCAACTTGATGCTTTTTCTGATGATGGGAGCGGTTTTGGTACTTTATCTCAATTCTCCGCCTGTGGAACCTAGGGAACGGGATTACATCTATGTGGGTAGTTTTTATGCCTTTGCCATCTGGGCTGGAATGGGCGTTTTAGCTATTGCACACAGCTTGGCTAAGGTTACCAAAAATCTAGCAACTGCAGGGATCGCAGCTACCTTGCTGACCATCCCGGTTGCAGGCCTAATGGCAGCCGAAAACTGGAATGATCACAACCGAAAAGGGAGATATTTTTCTGTTGACTCTGCACGAAATTTCCTTGCTTCCTGTGCGCCAAACGCTATTTTGTTTACTGGAGGAGACAATGATACCTTCCCACTTTGGTATGTTCAGGAAGTCGAAGGGTTCCGAACTGACGTCCGAGTAATCGTCTTGAGTTACTTCGACACCGACTGGTATGTGGATCAAATGACCCTTCCTGCCAATGAATCTGAACCACTTCCTTTTTCATTAGACCCGGAACGGTATCAAAAAGGAACCAATGATGTCCTTTATGTCATGGAGCGGGATGGAATGGATGCAATTTCCGCCCGTGAATACTTAAAACTACTTAATTCTGGTTCCGATTTACTGCGCATGCGGACCGGAGGAAAAGCCCAAGTTAATATGGTGCCTTCCCGAAATCTTATTCTAGACGTGGATAGCAGCTCGGTAGCTGAGAAAAACATCATTCCGGAGGAGTTTATCTCCCTTTACACCCCACAAATCAATTTGCAGATTAAAGGTCAATACGTAACTAAGGGAACCTTGATGCTTCTTGACTTGATCGCCAGCAACAATTGGGAACGCCCCATTTATTTTAATAATACTTCACTGGCCACCATTGGAATCAATATCGAAGATCATGTCGTAATGGAAGGATTGACCTACCGACTTCTTCCTATCCGAAAACCTGAATATGTCAGAGAAGAATTAGTCAATGTGGATCTAGCCTATGAAAACTACATGACTAAGTTTGCCTTCCGAGGCATGGACAACCCTAAAGCCTATTTGGATGAGGAATATCGACGATTTGCCTCCAACCATCGAAGTGCGATCAATAGTATAGCTATCGCTCTCTTGGACCAAGATGATATGGAGCGAGCAGCTAACATTCTCAATTACGGTCTTGAAGTCATGCCTGATGAAGCGATCCCATACGATTTGGCAAGTGGTCAATCCGTTCCTTTGTTTTTTGAAGTAGGTGAGGAAGAAAAAGCCTTGGAAATCATCGATAAAATCTCTAAAAAATCACTGGATATGATTGAATATTATACCCTAGAAAATAGAGATTACGATCGGGAAATGATGATTTCAATCGAAATGGTCAAATACTTCATTCCTCTATTGGAAGAAAGAGGCTATCAAGAAAGAGCCCAAGAACTCAAGCTTAGGCTCGAGGACTTTGTCGGGGCTGAGAGCAATCAGCCGGGCGTATTACAGCGTAAATAGTACTATATTATCTGGTTAAACCGAAAGGCTGGACGAAATGTCCGGCCTTTTTACTTTTTCCAAAGAATGTAAAAAAGATCCAAACCCAAAGCAGGTTTATCGACCAAAGGATAATCTTCGTGACTGATTCGAGTAACCGAATCGCCTTGCTGTTTGTGCAGTTTATTACGATTCATTCGATTGAGAATTTCATAAGGCATTTTTAAAATCCAAGCAGGAAGCTTGTGCTGCAGGTCTAGAACATCAAAGCGCATGATTTTCTGAACTGATTTTCGATTGGCTTCATGATAGGCCCAGACTTTTTCATTTCCACCAATCCCTTTTGCCTCCACACGATCAAAAATGGAGGTAGATAAATCGATTAATTCTTGAGGTAAGTACTCCCTGACATGCCAAGGATTTCTTGACAGGGTATGGGTATTATTTGGAGTGGAAATAATGGCTTTCCCTCCAGGTTTGAGCATCCGGTAAATTTCCTGAAGGAAAAGTTGATCATTCTCGATATGCTCAATTACCTGAAAACTCACAATTGTGTCAAAGGACTGATCTGCAATTCCTTCAAATGGAGGAATTACTGCTTGCTTGAACTCCACCTCGGGAAAGCTTTGTTTGAGGCTTTGAATAACCTCTCCGATTTTATCAATACCTAAATACGAATCGGCCAGTGGCAGCAAGGTCTCCACTCCTCGACCTTCGCCACAACCGATCTCCAGCAGGGATCCACTAACCCAAGGCTGGGCAGCAAAATAGGCTTTGAGCAAGCGCTGATGAATGGGATTATCGCTGATTAACTTATCAGATGCAATTTCCGTTGTATAGGTAGCCATTAGAAATTTTACTATTTTGGCAAAAGTAAGGTTAATTTTTAAAACCGAAGATCAATACCCAATGAAGCAAAACCTAATTCCGATTTTACTTTTTTTACTCTTGATAACAGGAGCTCCGTATCAGGCCATTTCTCAAAGCTCAATTAGCGAATTAAATCAGACGCTCCGCTACTCGAGATATTCTCGATTGGCATTGAAAATAATCCCGATCAAAAAAGGTAAAGATCGATTTATTACCCAATTCGTTGTAGAAAAAATCGAAGAGAATTCAGCGTTCAATACTTATAGCTTCTCCTATAATTTGGTGAGTGGCTATGACGAGCCGATTACTGCGGAGAATACGATCTTATTGGGTGAAAGTGAGTTGAAATTTGATACGGATCGTCACTGGGTATTTGAACGGGAAATTGAAATCCCTAGCGATCAAGAACAGGCGATCGTTTTATTAACGGCCCTGGATACACGACAAGGCGACTCCTATTATTACCATGTCGATTTAAAAAGCCCCTTTGTTTTTTCTCACCCAACCTTCGGAGCTTATTATGCCAATGATGTCCCTTTTGACCAGACCTATCTACCAGCTGGAGAAGCTTTACTTTTCAAATCGTCCCAAGGACCAAATCTTCATGGATTCTATTATCCCATGGAATTTGAAGTCCCTTACCCACCCATGGAAACCAAGCCTGCACCAGTTCCCAGAGAACTGAATGTAGTGGACGAAGGTGACTTCCTGGCCAATGTTCCCAAAGAATTAAGCGAACTCGGATACTATTTTTTTCAGCAAGACACTGCTGATACCAATGGAGTATTGGTCAAGACCACACACGAAGCTTTCCCAAAAGTGAAAGATTGGGAAGAAATGGTTCAAATGGTTACTTATATTTCTACTCGGCGCGAACACGAAACGCTGCTTACCGCTGAAGATAAAAAACGAGCTTTAGACGAATACTGGATTAATTTGACTAAAAACCCGGAAACTGCTAAGGAACTTATTCGAGAATATTTTCGGCAAGTGGAGTTTGCCAATATCCTATTTACCGACTTCAAAGCTGGCTGGAAAACCGATAAGGGAATGGTGTACATCGTCATGGGGCCACCTCAGGAAGTCAATTTCTTTTTAGACAGGGAGGTCTGGACTTACCAAGGGGTAGACGAGAGTTCAAAAATTCGATTTACCTTTGCGCGGGTTAAGAACATACTTAACCCACATTATTACACCTTAAATCGATCGAGAGCTTATCAGCCGATCTGGTTTAAAAATATATCCCAATGGAGAAGCGGAAAGATGGCTTTTTAATCGAAAAAGGAGCCCACGAAAAAGATTTTATTTTTGGTACCAGGGCGGTGATGGAGTCCATCCATGCCGGAAAAGATATTGATAAAATACTGGTTCAAAAGGAACTCAATAATGAGCTGATCAAAGAGCTCTTGCAAGTTTGCAAAAGTGCAAACCTTCCAGTTGTCCGGGTCCCTGAAGCAAAACTCAACCGAATTACCCGAAAAAATCATCAGGGGGTCGTTGCTCAAATGTCTTCGATTTCCTACGCTTCATTAGACCATGTAGTAGACAGCTGTTTTGCTGTGGGAAAATCCCCTTTAATTTTGATTTTGGACCATATCACCGATGTGCGAAACTTTGGCGCCATCGCCCGAACGGCAGAATGCGCAGGGGTGGATGCGATCCTCATTCCTGAAAAGGGCAGTGCCCAGATTAATTCTGATGCGGTAAAAACCTCCGCCGGCGCATTAAATTATATCCCTGTTGCTCGGGTTAAAAATTTATTTTACGCTTGTAGAGACCTTCAGAAAATGGGACTTTCCCTGATCGCCATCACTGAAAAGACTGAAAAAAACATGTATGAAGCCGATTTTTCTGTACCCGTAGCCATGGTCATGGGATCTGAAGAAGATGGCATATCTCAAGAAATCATGGGAATCGTTGACCATAAGGTTAAAATCCCGATGGCGGGAAATATCGACAGTTTAAATGTTTCGGTATCTGCCGGTGTAGCGATTTACGAGGCCATCCGTCAGCGGAAAGCTTAAACAAATCCATTCAAAGAGGACTTAGATAAAGTCCTCTCCTTTTTTGCGTGCATTAGAGACAAATTCCCTGAACTTTCGATCCCCGTCTAAGGAACAGATTAACAAAACATTATCTGTTTCATTAATCAGGAAATTATCCAGCCCCTCGACCACCACGAGCTTGTCATTATCGGTTTTAATAAAGCAGTTTCTGGTATTGTAGAGCAACGCATTCGCTTCTACTACATTTTGATTTTCATCTTTATCTCGGTTCTCCTTCAAACTATTCCAAGAACCCAAATCTGCCCAACCAAATTCGCCTAAAATCACATAGACTTCGCTGGATTTTTCCATGATACCGTAGTCAATGGAAATATTTTTTACCTGTAAATAGGCTTTGGACACAAATTCGGCTTCCTTTTCTGTACCGAAATACTCAGTAGCCTCCTCAAAAACTTCTGCCAAATCTGGCATGTATTTTCGGAAGGCATTGATCAAACTGGCTGATTTCCAGACAAACATCCCCGAATTCCAGACAAATTCCCCACTCTCTAAAAAGGTCTTTGCTAACTTTAAATTGGGCTTTTCAGTAAAAGTTTTAACTTTAAGAACCTCTTTTTCAACCCCTTCGATATACTGAATGTACCCATAGCCTGTTTCAGGACGATTGGGTTTGATTCCAAGCGTGATCAATCGGTCGCCCTCTTGTGCGGCAATTACTGCCTTTTGGATCGTTCTCAAAAATTTACTTTCCTGCAAAATCAAATGATCCACCGGAGTGACGATCAGTGTAGCATTAGGATCATAACTATGGATTCTATAAGTCGCATATGCAATACAGGTAGCGGTATTTTTTCGATTAGGTTCGATCAGAATCTGTTCATCTTGTAGCTCTGGAAGTTGCTCTTTGACCAGGTGAACATATTTTTTGTAGGTAATTATGCGAAACTGCACTGTATCTGCTATCTCACTGAATCGATCAAAAGTCATCTGAAGTAGCGTACGTCCAGTACCGAGTACATCCAAAAATTGCTTAGGTTTTTTTCTCCTGCTGTAGGGCCAAAAGCGGGAACCAATCCCACCTGCCATTATGACGATATAGGGTTTATTATTCATGGACTAGGTTAAACGATGCCTTCCTTCATTAATTCATGAATATGGACAAATCCAGCGATTTTTTCCCCATCCATGGCCACAAGCTGTGTGATATTATGATTACGCATCATATTTAAAGCACGAATGGCAAATTCATCTTTTGAAATCGTTTTTGGAGAAGCAGTCATAATATCCGAGGCTCGTAAGTGCGCAATATCAAGAGTTTTCTGCAGCATCCTACGCAAGTCCCCATCTGTGATGATTCCTTTCAGCTCATCGTTAGCATTGACTACTGCTGTTGCTCCTAGTCTTTTGCCGCTTATTTCTACGATCACTTCAGCGAGATTTGCCGTTTCGCTTACTTTAGGCACTTCATTACTTCCCAAAACATCAGATACTTTTAGGTAAAGTTGTTTACCCAATGAACCTCCTGGGTGGTATTTTGCAAAATCCTCCGAAGTAAATCCCCTTGCCTCAAGCAGACAGACAGCCAAAGCATCTCCCAGCGCCAAATGAACAGTTGTACTTGTGGTAGGTGCGAGATTATTAGGACATGCCTCCTCCCCGATGGTCGCATTCAGTATAAAATTCGCCTGCTCCGCCAAATAACTGTGAGGGTTGCTCACCAAGGCCACCAATACGGATCCCAATCGCTTAAGCAAAGGTACCAAGACCTTAATTTCAGGAGTATTACCACTTTTTGAAATACAAATAACTACGTCATCGGATTGGATCATTCCTAAATCTCCATGGATCGCATCGGCGGCATGCATAAACAAAGCTGGCGTACCCGTGGAATTTAATGTCGCCACAATTTTGTTGGCGATAATGGCACTTTTTCCAATTCCGGTAATCACCACGCGTCCTTTGGTCTGAAGAATGTGCTGTACGCATGCCTCAAAATCACCATTTAGGTAATCTTTCAACTTTAAGATTGCATCCGCTTCATTTTGCAGTACTCTGAGCGCTGTATTTCTAATATTTTTAGCTAAATTCAATTTTACCTGTGTTAATCACTAATTTTGCACAAAGGTATAAAAGTAATTAATCATTCCTGTTTACAGGGTTTAACTAACCTTAAAAGCCCTCGTCCAAGTGGAAGAAAAAGTAAAAGAAGATCTTAAGAAGATATTCGGTTTCAGTCAATTTCGCGGAAACCAAGAACCGATTGTAGATAATTTGCTCAAAAAGCGAAATACCTTCGTCATTATGCCTACTGGTGCGGGTAAATCTCTCTGCTATCAGCTCCCGGCAATTGTATCCGAAGGAACCGCTGTGGTGATATCTCCCTTGATCGCCTTGATGAAAAATCAAGTAGACCAACTTAACGCCATCGGGATCAACGCTCATTTTCTCAATTCAACTCTGAGCAAGTCCGAATCAAATCGAGTCAAGTCCGAGGTTTTGAAGAAAAAAACCAAACTCCTCTATGTGGCACCCGAATCCTTGACCAAGGAAGAAAATGTGGCCTTTTTGAAAGAAGCCCATTTGAGTTTTGTGGCCATCGACGAAGCACACTGTATCTCCGAATGGGGCCATGATTTCAGACCCGAGTATCGAAGGATAAAATCCATTGTCGCACAGATCGCTCCGAATCTTCCGATCATTGCCCTGACTGCCACCGCTACTCCTAAAGTGCAGCAGGATATTCAACGAAATCTTCAAATGGAGGAAGCCGACCTGTTTAAATCCTCCTTTAACCGGACCAATTTATTTTACGAAGTCCGTCCAAAAGTCAAAAACGACTCCAAGAAGCACCTGATTAAATTTATTAAGTCCCACAAGGGAAAATCAGGGATCATCTATTGCCTAAGCAGAAAAAAGGTAGAGGAAATCGCCAATCTTCTCAAGGTAAATCAGATCAATGCAGCACCCTATCATGCGGGTTTGGAATCCGCAGTTCGGATTAAAAATCAAGATGATTTTCTCAATGAGGAATTGGATGTAATCGTGGCCACCATCGCTTTTGGGATGGGAATAGATAAACCAGACGTGCGGTATGTCATTCACTACGATGTGCCAAAATCACTGGAGGGATACTACCAGGAAACCGGTCGAGCAGGAAGGGATGGACTGGAAGGACATTGCCTGATGTTTTATCGTTACGATGACATTATCAAACTCGACAAATTCAACAAAGACAAAGCGGTTACTGAGCGAGAAAATGCTAAGTTACTGCTCCAAGAAATGGCCGCTTACGCCGAAACAGGGGTATGCCGTCGAAAATTTATCCTCAACTACTTTGGGGAAACCATGGATGAAGACTGCGGCTTTTGTGACAACTGTAAGCGAGAGCGAGAAACCTACGAGGGAATGGAGTTGGCGGTCACAGCATTAGAAGCTGTGAAACAGACCAAAGAGCGCTTTGGGCTCGATCATCTAGTCAAAGTGATCCTGGGAGAGAAAAACGATTACGTCGAAAGCTACCAACACGATCAACTTGAAGTTTTCGGTTCCGGAAAAGAGGAAAGTGAAAAACGCTGGACCTCGGTCTATCGACAAGCTTTGGTGATGAATCTTTTGGAAAAAGACATCGAAAACTATGGAATTTTAAAAATAACCGATAAAGGTTCAAAATTCCTTGAAGCTCCCTACTCTTTGGCATTTTACGAAGATCATGACTTTGAAAAAGAGTTGGAAAACGACCAACCTGAAGTGGAAGTCAATGCTGGCGGCGTGGCTTATGATGAAAAACTCTTCGAGTTACTCAAAGCTGAGCGAAAGAAAGTAGCCCGGTCAAAAGGCCTTCCCCCTTATGTGATTTTTCAAGATCCATCCTTGGAGGAAATGGCCACTGTTTACCCAACAACTCGAGAGGAACTCGCCCAAATCAACGGTGTGGGGATGGGAAAAGTGGCTAAATTTGGATCAAGCTTTTTGAAGCTTATCAACAATTATGTCGAAGAAAATGAAATAGAAACTGCATCTGACGTGGTAGTCAAATCCTCTGGCACCCGATCAAAAGTCAAAATTTCAATTATCCAGCAAATCGATCGAAAAATCGACTTAGATGAAATTGCGGATAACCTCAATTTCACCATGGCCGAATTACTGCAGGAAATCGAGCAGATTATCTATAGCGGTACAAAATTAAACATCGATTACTACATTCACCATATCATGGATGATGAGCGGGAAGAAATTCTCCACGATTATTTCATGAATGCTGAAACTGATCATATCAAGGCAGCATTGGAGGAACTTGAAGAGGAAGACTTTGCCGAAGACGAGCTAAGAGTCTATCGAATCAAGTTCATTTCTGAGCATGCCAACTAAACCTGAATCTTATCCATGAATATACTCCTATTGGGAAGCGGAGGACGTGAACATGCCTTCGCTTGGAAAATTGTACAAAGCCCAAAATGCAGCAACTTATTTGTCGCACCTGGAAATGCCGGAACGCAGTCTATTGCGACCAATCTCCCGATTTCGGTCACTGACTTTGAGCAGATAAAAACTGCGGTCCTGGAAAATAAAATCGACCTAGTCGTGGTAGGTCCTGAGGAGCCATTGGTCAAAGGATTGATCGACTTTTTGCTTTCCGATGACAAAACCAAAGAAATTCCTGTTGTAGGACCACCTAAGTTAGGAGCGACTTTGGAGGGGAGTAAGGACTTTTCGAAGCGTTTTATGCAGCGAAACCAAATCCCAACAGCGGCTTATGAAACCTTCGATGCAAACCAGCTGGAAGAAGGCTTGGCTTATCTGGAGAAACAATCCCTACCTATCGTCCTAAAAGCCGATGGACTAGCGGCAGGTAAAGGTGTTTTGATTCTTGATAGTCTTCAGGAAGCCAAGTCAGCTTTAAAAGAAATGCTTCTGGATCAAAAGTTTGGCGCCGCCTCATCCAAAGTGGTAATTGAGGAGTTTTTGACGGGGATAGAATTGTCAGTTTTTGTGGCTACCGACGGCAAAAGCTACAGTATCCTTCCTGAAGCAAAAGACTACAAGCGTATCGGTGAAAAAGACACGGGTCTCAATACTGGTGGAATGGGTGCTGTTTCTCCTGTGCTTTTTGCAGATTCAGAATTCATGAGAAAAGTGGAAACTCAAGTCGTCCAACCTACAGTAGCCGGTTTGGCCGCAGAGGATATTCCCTACAAAGGTTTTCTTTTCATCGGCTTAATGAATAAAAATGGCGAGCCTTATGTGATCGAATACAATGTGCGTATGGGCGACCCCGAAACCGAAGCAGTACTTCCCCGAATCGAAAGCGATTTTGTGGATTTGCTCTGGTCTATTGGAACCGGCACTTTGCAAGATTATTCGCTGAAAATATCAGATGACTATGCCACTACAGTCGTAATGGTCAGTGGTGGCTATCCGGAATCTTATCAGAAAGGATTCCCCATCAGCTTGCCAGAAAAAACAAACCATGCGACCATCTTCCATGCAGGAACGGCATTTAATCAGGAGAACCAATTGATTAATCAAGGAGGTAGAGTACTAGCCGTGACCGGAAGGGGAAATTCCCTGGAAAATGCTTTGGAAAATGCTTACGAAACGGTTTCCCAAATTTCTTGGGAAAAATCCTACTTCCGAAAGGATATCGGTCAAGATATCTTAGCATTAAAAAATTAAACCCAAAACTAATCAAGGTTTTCATACCTTGTCTAAATATATGTCAGGATGTAGTAGCTGCTCCACCACTCCGGGTGGTTCCGGAGGCTGCCAAAACAACGGCACCTGCGGTACGAGCGATTGTAATAAAATGAATGCATTCGACTGGCTTTCCCACATGGGAATTCCTCAGGTCGATACCTACGATATTGTCGAAATTAAATTCAAAGGCGGTAGAAAGGAATACTACCGCAATGTCGATTACCTCGCACTCAATACAGGAGATCCCGTGGTTGTCGATGTTCCGAGTGGCCATCATATTGGCTATGTTTCCCTACAAGGAGAACTCGTGAGATTGCAAATGCAAAAGCGAAAAATCAGAAATGATGATTCAATTTTGAGAATATATCGGATTGCTAATGCAAAGGATTTGGAAAAATGGGAAGAAGCCCGAAATCGGGAAATGCCCACGCTTTACCGTTGTCGTCAGATAGTCCAAGAACTCGGGCTTAAAATGAAAATGTCTGATGTAGAATATCAAGCGGACAATTCCAAAGCTACTTTTTACTATTCTGCCGATGAGCGGGTAGATTTTCGTGAACTAATCAAAGTATTGGCCGGAGAATTTAAAATCCGAGTAGAAATGCGCCAAATCAGCCTTCGACAAGAAGCTGGAAGATTAGGAGGAATAGGAGTTTGCGGCCGGGAGCTTTGTTGCTCGACTTGGCTTGTTGATTTTAAAAATGTCAGTACCTCAGCGGCTCGCTATCAAAATCTATCACTTAATCCCAGTAAACTCAGTGGACAATGCGGTCGACTGAAGTGCTGCCTTAATTATGAGCTGGATACTTACATGGATGCCATTAAGGACATTCCATCAGTAGAAAGACCCCTTCAAACTGAGCAGGGGCCTGCTAAACTTCAAAAAACAGACATTTTCAGAAAACTCATGTGGTTCAGTTATAACCACGACAATGATTGGCACAGCATTACTTGCGATCGGGTAAAGGAAATCCAAGAAATTAATAGTCAAGGAAAAAAGGTATTTAATCTTCAGTTTAACGAGTCCTCTGAGCTGGAAGATCTAGCTGCCCAATCCACTCGGGAACTAGAGATTTTAGATAAGAAATTTGCTAAAAAGAAGAAAAAGAAAAAGCCTAGAAACAAAACCCGAAATCAATCGAATCAGGATTTACCTACTCCTTCGAAGTCAGCGGCTCCTTCGCCCAGAAATCCTCGAAGTAAAGAGGCTGACAACAGGAAACCTGACCAAACTAATCCAGAAAACAGGAAACGTCGGAATAAAAGTCGCCGCCGACCTCCCAACCCTCAAGGAAAAGTGCCAAAACCCCAAAATCTGGAAACTGGAAGCAGTGCACCAAAACCAAATCCCCACAAAAATACCCAGGAAGGGAAACGGAAATTTCCTCCCAGGAAAAACCAGGGGCCTAATTCAACTAAAGGTTCAAGTAATGAATAAGTCAACCTATTTATTTCTGGCTTTGGTTTTCCTGTTTTTCTCTTGTGGCCAAAGAAGGGTTTATGAGGAATTTATTTCTCTTGAAAATCAATCTTGGAATATTTCCGACAGCCTGCAATTTGAACTTGAAGCGATTGATTTAACAGGTAAAAAAGCGCTCATTGCCCTTCGATTTAATGAAGAATACAGATACTCCAACTGTTACATTCGGGTAATCAGTAGAGATTCCACGCGATCAATTCTTGCGAATAAATTATTGGATATCCCACTTTTTGATTCAAAAACAGGAGAGCCTCTAGGGGATGGATTTGGTAGTACTTTTACTAAATACGACACCTTGCCTTTTTCAATCCCAAATCATACCGTGTCGATTACCCTGCTCCAATACATGCGAACAGAGCATCTTTCTGGAATAGAAGCAGCTGGGATAAAAATTATAGACTGAAAAAGCCGCCATATTTACTGAAATGGCGGCTTTTTTTTATGAAAAAGAGGGCTATTTTTAGCGCATTTTCTTGTAAGCATTAATCAAACCATTGGTCGAAGCATCATGGGCAGTTACCGGATCATCGTTTTCCAGTTCCGGCAAAATCCCATTGGCCAGAACTTTTCCCAATTCCACTCCCCATTGATCAAAACTAAAAATATTCCAGATCACCCCTTGAACAAAAATCTTATGCTCGTACATCGCTACCAACATTCCTAAGGTATAGGGGGTAATTTTGCGAACCAAAATCGAGTTCGTAGGTCGATTCCCTTCAAATACCCGATGCGGAGCCACTTGATCGATGGTCTCAAGCGATTTACCTGCTTGATTCATCTCCGTTCTGACCTCTTGAATCGTCTTCCCTTTCATCAAGGCTTCGGTTTGCGCAAAGAAATTGGATAATAACTTTTGGTGGTGATCTCCAATAGGATTATGAGAAACTGCGGGAGCAATGAAGTCGCAGGGGATGATTTGGGTGCCCTGATGAATTAATTGATAAAAAGCATGCTGACCGTTGGTTCCTGGTTCTCCCCAGATAATTGGTCCGGTGCTGTAATTCACTCGCTCACCATTTCGACTGACATACTTCCCGTTGCTTTCCATATTCCCCTGCTGAAAATACGCCGCAAATCGATGTAAATATTGATCGTATGGAAGAATTGCCTCGGAAGCCGCTCCCAGAAAATTAGTATTCCAAATTCCGATCAAAGCCAATAGCACCGGAATATTCTGGTCAAAATCGCTTTTTCGGAAGTGCTCATCCATGGCAAAAGCTCCGGAAAGCAGCTGCTCAAAATTCTCAAATCCAATCGCACAGGCAATCGGAAGACCAATCGCAGACCAAAGAGAGTATCTCCCTCCAACCCAATCCCAAAATTCAAACATATTTTCGGGATCAATCCCGAATGCCTGAACCCCATTCAAATTTGTGGAAAGTGCCACAAAATGCTTAGCGACAGCAGCTTCTTCTAGGGCATGATCCAAAAACCAATTTCGCGCCGTATGAGCGTTGGTCATGGTTTCTTGGGTAGTGAAGGTTTTGGATGCGATAAAAAACAGAGTAGTTTCTGGATCGATTTTTTTGAGCGTTTCTGCGATATGGGTTCCATCCACATTGGAGACAAAAAAGCAGTCCAACGATGCCGACTGATAAGGCTTGAGTGCCTCAGTGACCATTACCGGTCCGAGATCCGATCCACCTATTCCAATATTTACCAGGCTTTTAATCGGCTTTCCGGTATAACCCAACCATTTTCCTCGATTGACTTTATCGGCAAAGCGCTTCATTTTATCGAGCACTTGCTTGATTTCGGGCATGACATCTACTCCATCAACATAAACTGGGCGATTGGAACGATTACGCAAGGCGGTGTGCAACACTGCCCGCCCCTCCGTTTTATTGATCGGCTCCCCCTCAAACATGGATTGGATAGCATCTTGAAGCTTGGTTTCTCTGGCAAGATCAACTAAAGCTGATCGGATTTCATCGTTGATTTTATTTTTAGAAAAATCCACCAGCAGATCTTCGATCCAGAGACTGTATCGCTCAAATCTGCTTTTATCTTCAAAAAGTGAAGTAATGGAGAGGTCTTTATAGTTTGACGCCAAACTGATCAATTGCGACCAAGCTTGGGTTTTTGAAGGGTTAATCTGGTGCATAAGAAGGTTATGAATAGGAATGATGCACAAAATTAAGATTTATCTTGGAGGGGAAAAGTACCGATGGCTTTTGAAGAATTGAATCTTTCTTATTTCTTAGCCAATTGAATCAAAAATACTAAAAATGTTTTTTTTAAAATTTAAGAATCCCAAAGTCCTTTTAACTTTCCTGTTGACTTTTGGATTGGCTATGGGCCCTCCGCTCCCTGGCATGAGCCAAAATAAGACAATTGAAAAATTGAATACGCATTTTTACCCGGTTTCTGAAGAAGACAGTGCTTCATTCTCTTATTTTAAAATGACTTCTCTGACCAAAGACTCGGTTAAACTGGAGCGGATTTTTGATCGGAAAAATCGACTGATAAGAGTGATTAAAACAGCGTTGAATCCAGTTGCCGATTTTAAAGAAAAAACGACAGATACCTACGATCCACAAGGAAATATACTCTCTCATCGAATTGCCAATTTGGCAAATGGAAAGTTCATTGAAACTTTCTTTTTTGACCAAAAACAGGTAGGACAGGTTCTATTCGAGGGAAATAAAACCTATCATGTCATTCGAAATGGGGAGGAAAAACCAAGCTTGAAAAATTCAAATGACTTTGAGCCACGGTTTACTGAGCCGTTGGAGACCTGGAATTTATATCTTATAAATCATCTGTCGATAGACCAGAAGAAAGTCAAAGAGTCAAATCAAAATGTCATCGTCGGAATTTTGGTCGATGAAATTGGGATGGTTAAAAAAGTAGAGTGGGCCAATCCTCGGGGAGCTGAGCCCTATTTGGCAGAAAAAGCAATTGCTGCCGTTAAAGGTTGGAGTAGAAATTTTCTACCCGCCTTAGATTCCTTTGGGAATCCAACTGAAAAATGGCTCTATGTACCAATTACCTATAAAAAACATTAAAAAAGCCCGATCACTCGGGCTTTTTTAGATATTATTCGTTTTTGAGAAAATCCCTCAAGACATAATTGAGAATCCCTCCATGGCTGAAGTAGGCGATTTCTACTTCCGAGTCCAAACGGGATTTGACTTTAAATTGAGTTTCTCCTTTTTCGGAAACAGCCAATACGGCCAATTCTTGACCCGGCTTTAAGCCTCCTTCGATCCCGGAAATCGTAAACTTCTCCGCTCCAGATAAACCTAGGGAGCTGGCATTTTCACCATCCAAAAACTGTAAGGGTAGAACTCCCATGCCGACCAGATTACTGCGGTGAATCCGCTCATAACTTTCGGCAATGACTGCCTTGATTCCCAATAAATTTGTTCCTTTTGCCGCCCAATCTCTCGAAGATCCTGAACCATATTCTTTCCCCGCTAAAACGATCAATGGCACACCGGCTTCTTGGTATTTTTGAGAGGCCTCATAAATGCTCATTTCATTACCTGTAGGAATGTGCGTAGTGAATCCACCTTCTTTTTGAGCCAATTGATTCTTAATCCGAACATTGGCAAAAGTGCCTCTGACCATCACTTCATCGTTTCCTCGCCGAGAGCCATAAGAATTGAAATCGGGTCGCTGCACTCCTCGCTCAATAAGGTATTGACCGGCCGGAGAGTTTTCTCGGAATGAACCGGCCGGAGAAATATGATCTGTGGTGATGGAATCTCCCAATTTCAGCAATACCTGAGCCCCTTCAATATTTCTGGGACTGGGAACTTCCTCGCTGATTCCTTTGAAAAAGGGGGCTTCTTTGATGTAAGTAGATGAATCATCCCACGGGTAAATCTCGCCTTTTCCAGATTCCAGGTTTTGCCAAATTTCGTTTCCTTCGAAAATTTCCCCATAGCTCTTTTGATAATCCGATGGAGAAAGAACCTGACGTGATAGCTCATCGATTTCTTCCTGGGTAGGCCAAATATCTTTCATATACACCGGCTCCAAATTAGGATCATATCCCACTGGTTCATTGTACAAATCAACATCCACCCTACCGGCAATGGCATAAACGACTACGAGCATCGGAGACATCAGGTAGTTCATTTTAACTTGAGGGTGGACTCGCGCCTCAAAGTTACGATTACCCGAAAGTACCGAAGCCACCACCAAATCATTTTCCTCAACAGCAGTAGCAATGTGTCTGGGTAAAGGACCTGAGTTACCAATGCAAGAGGTGCAGCCATAGCCAACCGTGTGAAACCTCATCGCTTCTAAATCATCCATCAGTCCAGCTTTTTCCAGATAATCGGTCACTACCTTAGAGCCGGGTGCCAATGAGGTTTTGACCCAGGGTTTGACATCAAGGCCTTTTTCCCGCGCCTTTCGGGCTACCAGACCCGCCCCTAACATAACCGAAGGGTTGGAGGTATTGGTACAGGAGGTGATAGCAGCAATGACGATAGAGCCATCATACAGTTCGAATTTTTCATGGTGAAGATCCACCGTAACGGTTTTCAGCCCATTTTTAACTTTAGTTTCATAGCTTACATCTGCCTCATTGGAGGTCTTCTCTTTTCCCTCCTGTCCTCCACCTTCTGCAAACCATCTACTCACTTCCCGCTGATCAATGGGAATATAAGTTCTTCCATGAACCGCATGAATAAGCTCCTCAAACTTCGACTTGAAATCTCTAACCAAAATTTTATCTTGAGGCCGTTTCGGTCCTGAAACAGTAGCCTCCACCGTTGCTAAATCCAATTCTACCAACGAAGAATATTGGATCAAATCCTCATCCTCTCTCCAAAGTAAATTGGACTTACAATAATTCGCTACTAATTGGATCTGCTCTTCACTTCGGTTGGTTTTAGACATGTAGTCTAAGGTACGGTCATCGATAGGGAAATACGTGACCGTACAGCCAAATTCCGGTGACATATTCGCAATTGTAGCTCGATCAGGCACAGAAAGGTGGTCCAGGCCTGGGCCAAAAACTTCCACAAATTTCCCGACCACCCCATGTCTTCTCAAAAGCTCAGTAATTGTTAAAACCATATCTGTGGCAGTGGTTCCAGCAGGTAATTTTCCGGTCAGCTTTAATCCAACCACCTCCGGCATAATAAAATAAATAGGCTGTCCCAGCAACGCCGCTTCTGCTTCGATACCTCCTACTCCCCAACCGACTACTCCTATTCCATTGACCATGGGTGTATGCGAATCCGTACCGACGAGTGTATCGGGAAAAGCCATCCCATCCCGTAGGATAACCCCTTGAGCTAGGTACTCTAAGTTCACTTGATGACAGATCCCCATACCAGGAGGCACTACCGAGAAATTGTCAAAGGATTTTTGCGCCCATTTCAAAAATTGGTAGCGCTCCCGATTTCGCTCATATTCTACTTCGACGTTCTTGAGGTAACTGTAATTGGTTCCAAAAAAATCTACCTGAACTGAATGATCAATCACCAGATCAACTGGGATCAAAGGATTAATTTTTGCCGGATTTTTCCCTTTACGTTTGGCCTCAGACCGCAAAGATGCAATATCGACCACGGCCGGTACTCCAGTAAAATCCTGCATCAACACTCGGGCAGGTTTATAGGGTATGTCCTTATCTGTAGGCGAGGGAGACCAGGAAAGCAAGGTATCGAGGTGGTCTTGAGTAATGGCAAAATCATCGAAATTTCGTAAGGCATTTTCGAGTAAAATCCGAATTGAAAAAGGCAAGTGTTTTACTTTTTTACCTGATTCTTCCAGTTTTTTAAGACTCCAATAAGTCACATCCCCTTGGGGTGTGTTCAAAGTTGATTTGATGTTAAATGGATCTAGCTTCATACTTTTGGTATTGGTTAAAAATCTAATTCGATTAGCTTCTTAGAATTGGTTTATTTTAATTTCTAGGGATTTTAAGATATCTATTTTTTGTCAAAATGAATAGAAAATTGACCATGAAGATTTAACTTCCTTCTTTCAAACCCTTATCTAATGTTGATTTTAGAAATTTTCAGTTCGTTTTTTATTCTTGCTACCTTTCTTCCTCTAATCAAATGGGATTATTGGTGGATTCGGGTCTTTGACTATCCCAGACTTCAAAAGCTAATTATCAACCTCATACTGCTTTCTTTTTGGATAATTTTGGATCCAGCTTTTTCCCATAAAACACTACTCTATAGTTTTGGATTAATTCTAGCTTCCAGTTTTTTAGTCAAAAAAGTCTATCCCTTTACTTTTTTAGGAAAAAAAATGATTTCCAAGGTCAATTATGACATCGATAGTGGGATTCATGCGTTAGTGGCCAACATTTACCAATTCAATAAAAAGTACGATAAAGTCCTCAAGTTAGTCAAACGAAGATCTCCCGATTTGGTCTTTCTGGTCGAGACCAATAAAGAATGGGAAAAGCACATGATACCACTGGAAGAAAAGTACAACTACCACATCAAAATCCCTCTTGAAAATACCTATGGCTTGCTTTTTTACACGAACCTGGAAATTGTCAGGAAAGAAATACACTATTTGGTAGACCCGGAGATCCCTTCTCTGGAATTGGATCTCCTACTTCGAAACGGCAAAAAAATCACCGTTTATGCGATTCATCCTACACCTCCGGTGCCTGGAGAAAATACGCTCAGTACTGAGCGGGATGCTGAAATTTTGATCGTAGGCAAAAAGTCAAAAAACAATCCCCTACCCTCTATCGTTTTTGGGGACTTAAACGATGTAGCGTGGAGCTACACATCCGAATTGTTCCTGAAAGTCTCTGAAATGGCTGATCCCAGAAGAGGACGCGGGATGTACAATACTTTCCACGCTAAAGTCCCTGTATTTAGATGGCCTCTAGACCATTTTTTTCTCAGCAAGCACTTTGCCCTGTCCAGTTTGAAGGTTCACCGGGGAGTCGGCTCAGATCATTTTCCAATTAGTATCAAGGCCGTGTTGACCATGACCAACGACACCGATACGCTGAAAGCAGATGGGGAAGATAAAGAAGAAGCCCACCAGAAAATTGCCAGTGGGCTTGCCATGAATTAAAAACGATCGATTTAATTCTCGTTTTCTTCCGCTTGGGCTTTTCGTTTGAATCCTTTTCTAAATGGCCAGGTATATTCCAAGGCTTCCAGGCCACGGTTCAAATTATAAGTGGCCGAATCGGTATTATTCAGGGTACTTTTCAGAATTTCTGCAAATTCGGGATCATTAAGCAGCATTCCCATGGAAGTGTTGGGATCATCTAGTTTTGCGGATATTTCATTGAGTTTTGCGGTAAGCTCCTCTGTATTTGCCGCTGAGCTTTTAAAGCTTTCAAGCGTCGCTCTCAGGTCACTGGCCATGGTGGTATCTGAAGCTAAATCATTGAAGAGGTTTCCTTCCTGATTGAGTGTGGAAGTGAATTTATTCAGATCAGTGAGCATTTTATTGCTGTTGATACTGGCCTGGTTCAGGTTTGCAAGAATAGATTTAAAATTATCCGCCAAAACAGGATCAGTCATCACCGCGCCAACAATCCCTTCTCCGGCAGCTAGTTTTGAGGTTAGTTTTTTCAAATCATTGGTGATGTCTACCAAGTTTTTATTGTTCTCCTGAAGCGTTTCCATCATTCGGTCTGTATCCAAGGGCATGACGGCCTCTAGTCGGTCACCATCCTCCACTGCAGGAGCCATAGTTGTACCCCCATAAATAACAATGATCTTATTTCCTATCAATCCATCCGAACTGATGGTCGCTTTGGAATCCTTTCGGATAAAATCCTGAACCGATTCTTCCACATTCATCTCCACTTCTACCTGAGAATCTCCATAGAAATTGATCTTTTTGACCGTTCCAATTTTTACTCCGGAAAACCAAATATTATTCCCTGGCTGTAAACCTCCGATATCATCAAACACTGCCTTGAGCTGAATCGCCTGAACAAATTTCTTCTGTTGTCCTCCTAGGGTAAGTACCCCGGTAACCAAAATGGCAATACCTATAAAAACAAATATGCCAACGATAACGGATCGTTTATTTTCACCTCTCATGATTCGATAAAATTATAATCGTAGAATGATTTTACTTGCTCGTCCTCTGCTTTAGAAAAGACTTCCTGAAAAGAGCCTTTGGACCGGAACTGCCCATCCAGCAATACCGCCATGCGATCCCCGGTGACTTTAGCACAGGTTAAGTCATGGGTAATAACGATCGATGAAGTACGGTATCTCTCTTGCACCTCATTAATCAGATTATTGATGTCCATACAGGTAATTGGATCCAATCCTGCGGTAGGCTCATCATAGAGCATAATTTCAGGATTGAGGATTAAAGTTCGGGCTACCCCAATTCTTTTTTTCTGACCACCCGAAAGCTCTGATGGCATTTGGTTGATGGTCTGAGGCAAACCCACACTATCGAGCATTTCCTCGATTTTCAGATCTTTCTCCTTTCGAGACAAATTTTTGATATTTCTAACCAATGGAAACTCCAGATTTTCCTTGACCGTCATACTGTCATAAAGAGCTGAATTTTGAAATGAAAAACCAATTTTCAACCGTAGTGCATTCAGCGCTTTGGTTTTCAACTTTTCAACGTCCTGGCCCAACACACGCATCACACCGGAATCCTGAGTCAGCAATCCGACCATAATTTTAATGAATACCGATTTCCCTGCACCAGATTTCCCGAGAATAACCACCGTTTCCCCTCGATGTAAATCCAAATCTACTCCCTTAAGGACATGAAGATCTCCAAAAGATTTTTTCAGACCAATTGCTTCTACTACTTTTTCCTTCATTACATATTCCGGATTGCGTTGACGATCTGAAGGGCCAAAAGCTCTTCAATAAATATCAAAAACATAGAAATCACCACCGCAGAGTTCGCAGCGCGACCCACTCCCTCGGTTCCTTTGGTCGAATTGTAGCCTTTATAACAACCTACAATTCCGATCGTAAATCCGAAAAGAATAGACTTGAGCACTGAAGACCAAATGTCCAAAAAGGTAATGGACTCAAATACCTGAAAGAAAAAGGTCGTCAGCGATACCATTTCATTGGCATTTACATTCAAGAAGGAGCCCATCAAAGCCACAAAGTCGGTATACATCACCAAAAGCGGGATCATAATCGTAGTAGCTGTCACGCGAGTTACGACCAAAAATTTAAAGGGATTTGTTGCCGAAACTTCCATAGCGTCAATCTGCTCGGTTACCTTCATCGAACCGATCTCCGCTCCAATACTGGAGCCTACTTTACCCGCTGCAATTAGCGCGGTCACCAAAGGTCCCATGGCTCTAACTACTGCAATAGAAATCAAAGAAGGCAACCAAGAACTCGCTCCAAACTCGGACAAAGAGGGTCGAGACTGATTGGTGAATACGATACCGACTATAAAGCCTGTTAAAGAAATCAAGGGGAGTGATTCCACCCCAATGCGGTAGCATTGGTGAATGAGTTCCTTAAATTCAAAAGGAGGCATAAACACTTCCTGAAAATATCGCCTGACAAAATTCCAGGCATCTGCCAATCCTTTGAAAAACTTATCTATTTTCTTCGAAAGCAAGGGCTTTCTGTCATCTGCTTCTTCAGCCATAATGTTGATTCGAATGCCCGAAATTAATTAAAATATTCTAAAGGAACCCCTTTCTGATTTGATTAGGACAGCATCGATTCTAGATCTTGCTGTGAGAGGGGTTTTTCAAAATGTCCTTGGATAAATGGATCGTCTTTAATTCTATTTTTATCTCCAGGATCCACTGAACCACTTAAAACAAAAACCCTGCCCTTAGTTCCAATTTTCTTCATTTCTGTAATAATTTCCCAGCCACCCATTTCCGGTAAATGAAGATCCAGCAAGATCAAATCAACTGAATTATTTTTTAAAAAATCAACCGCAAAAATAGGATTATCAAAGCAATGTAATTCGGATTTCGGGTCCACTTTAGAAAGCCTTTTTTGTAAGAGAATATGTTGAATTTTGTCATCATCTATCATCAAAATTTGTCTCTTAGTCATTTTTTTAATTCATTAAATTGATACGGTTTTCAGATATATTTTTTGACTTGCCTATGCTCCAAAACTGTATTTCCTAATTGGTTTTGACACACAAATCTACCGGGATTCCGGTCTGCCATCTCCCATTTTTACATTAATGGCAAGTACGTAAAAAATAAACAAATGGATTTTAGCCCCATTGGACAAAAGTAAATTTCTTCAATAGTTTAGCCTAGACTAATTTTTTTAGCTTAATCTAATTAAGTCTTCGCTAATTTATACTTAAAAAATTATAGATCAGTCATTTGACTAACAAAATCTAAAGTGAAATAAAACGTTATGAACCGAAGAAAATTGAATCAAGAATAACTAATTAACTGCAAGTTTTAAGCCAGGAAAATAAGGGTTTCCAAACGATAGACTTTACCTATCAGAGGGTTTTACCTCTTAAAACAATGGTTATCCCAAGAGCAAAACTATACGCCTCCATTTTCTGCTTCCTGATCAAACCCCGTTCTTAAATCATGAGGAGCAACCGTTCTTTTGAAAATTGCAAACAAGCTAATTTGTCAGGAATGCAAAGAGGAATCCCCCATCTTTATCTTGTCAAAAATCTAATAAAAACGGCTTCTAATCTCGCTTATATTTTATTCATTAATGATGAGCGAATCAACTCCATAATTTAACTTTTCCCAGAATTTATTACCTCTTCAAAAAATCAATTCCTTTCAAAAATTGTCGTAATTTCGATCAGTTATTTCATCACTAGAAACCGCCAACACCATGAAAAAAATTTTGCTATCAGCTCTCTTCTTTTTGGCCTTTTGGACGATCTCCCCTGCCCAAGAAAAATTTGATCAAGAGCTCGCCACCAAACTGGGAGCAGATGAATATGGGATGAAAAAATATGTGGTCGCCTTCCTATACCGCGGGGATCGAGTCAGTGAATATAGCGATGAGGAGCGTGCCGAATTTCAGCGTGGACACCTAGAAAATATCACCAAACTGGCCAAGGAGGGTAAAATGGTTTTGGCGGGTCCCTTCTTCGGAAATGAAGAACTCCGAGGATTGTTCTTCTTCAATGTGGAGTCCATTGAAGAGGCACAGAAACTAACCGAGTCCGACCCTTCAGTCAAGGCTGGAATTCTCAAAATGGAGCTCAAAGAATGGTATGCATCTGCAGCTCTCCCTTTATTACTTGAACTTCATTCAAAAATCGCAAAGGAAGCCATCTGACCCTGATCAAAAAATTAGAAGAGCGAGAAAGAAAGCTTGTTGGTCAATAGTTCCAAAGCTCGAATAGCTTTGACCGAGTTTCCTTTTTCGTTGAGTTCAGGACTCCAGACAGCAATGCTAAACTTATGCGGCATTACCGCAGCGACCCCACCCCCTACTCCACTCTTTCCCGGAAGGCCAACCCGATAGGCAAATTCTCCAGCTTCATCATAAAATCCGCAAGTCAACATGATGGCGTTGATCCGCCGAGCATGACTTTCCGAGAGAATTTCCCGTTGAGCAAAAATGGAATAGCCATCATTGGCTAAAAAGGAAAAGGATTTGGCCAGATCCACACAACTCATCTCCATGGCGCAGTGGGAAAAGTACACGTCCAGTACTTCGTCGATGGAATTGTTAAAATTCTTGTAGGATTTCAGAAAATAGGCTAAAGCTGTATTTCGCTCGGCATGGTTTTGCTCCGAACTTTTGACTGCAGAATTAATTGCTACACAATTTTTCCCTGCGATTTCATTGATAAATTCCGAAATCTGCTGAGTTGGATTTTCGAATTTACTGCAAAGGGCATCGGTGATCACTAGGGCTCCGGCATTAATGAAGGGGTTTCTGGGAATTCCCTTTTCATATTCCAACTGTGCGATTGAATTGAAGGGATTACCGCTGGGCTCCACATTGACTCGTGACCAAAGCTGGGGGTCGAATTTTGGAAAAACCATGGTCAGCGTATGCACCTTGCTAATACTTTGAATCGAAAAGGACTTCTGATAATCGCCAATACCATATACCTTTCCCTTAAGATCTACCAGAGCGATCCCAAACTGATCGGGATTGACACTAGCTAGCTCAGGAATGTAGGTGGCCACTTTGCCTCTTTGGTTTTCCTGCTTTACCTCTTGGTAAACTTCTTCAATGATTTCCTGATAATCCATCGGAGTAAGTTGGGAAAATTATGGGGACTTGAAAAGAAAAAAGCCTGAGAATCTAATTTAACCATACATAAGAAACTGATGTATCTAGTTTTTTGATATATTTGATTTGCTAATGCATTGAAACGGCTATGTCAAACAACAGTCTGATTAAAGGAAGCTTACAGACCATCATCCTCAAGCTCCTTGAGGAAAATGAAAAAATGTACGGCTATGAGATAACCCAACGGGTAAAAGAACTGACTGGTGGTGAAATCAAAATCACCGAAGGTGCGCTTTATCCTGCCCTGCACAAGTTGGAGGCAGAGGGAATGTTGACCACCGAAATCCAGCAGGTTGACAATAGGGTACGGAAATACTATAGCCTGACCCAAGACGGTCAAAAGGAAGTTAGCGCCAAAATGAGCGAGTTTCAGCGTTTCGTTGGCCACCTCCAACGCATCCTAGATCCAGAGTGGAAGCCGGGATTAGCCTAATTATTTAACCTAACACACGCAAAGCAATTATAAAAAGTAATTTCATAACTAGGACACCAAAGAAAAAGGATTACACGGCGAAAACTATGCGCCCGTCATGAGAAACCAAAGACTATGCGCCAACTTACAGACCCAGAACTCCAAGAAATACGCAAATCCATCCTGCGGAAAGAAATTTCCTCAGCCGAAATTCTGATGGAAATATATGACCATTACATCAGTCATTTAGAGGAATATTCCCTATCAGAATTTTCAAATCAGCTTTTTGAATTGGATCAAAAATTCACCTATGGGTATTGCCATGCACTGCAAGCCAATTTTAAAACAGAGGCGAAAAAGGACATCTATCAAACTCAATGGAAAGTGATCCGATCCTATTTCTGTACTTCTCGGTGGTTGTTTTTAGCAGGGGTTTTGGTGATAATTTTTTTAATTGCAACTCAGTCCCGAAGCGAACGAGAAACCCAGCTTTTAGTACTTTCTCCTTTGGTTTTACTAACGATCACTTCCTTTATTTTCCATTGGAAAAATTATGTAAAACTGAAGCCGATAAAAAAAGCCTTTAGGGGAAATGGCATCCCGATTCAATCCTCTCTGGCTTTGCCTATTTCAGAACGCATGCATTTGCCGGTTTTACTGATTTATACGGCAAATTTCTTTCTTTCCAGACTTTTTGAACTTCCTATACCCTATGATCAAATCCAAGCTCCACTAGCTACCCTATTGACTGCTGGTTTAATTCTGTATTTTCTTTCCTTGATGGAAGTCTGGAAAATCAAATCTAAAACTGCCTGGGTATGACATGCTCTAAAGACCAAATCAAACAGCTCAAAAAACTGATCTCCAAAAAAGGCTATTCGGAGATTGACGTGCAATATGAGATTCTTGATCATGTGGCCTGTAAAATCGAGGATTTACTCAAAGACCACCCTTCTTTAAATTTAGAAGACGCCTTTCGAAAAGTACATGCCAGTTTTGGAATTTTTGGATTTAGTGAGTTGGAAGAATCTTACAAAAAGGCTATCGAGAAAAGAATACGGTTGAATTATTGGAAAGAGTTAAAACACCTTCTAACCAGCTATAGGCTCTTATTTCCTATTCTACTGGGTCTACTTATTTACCAAACCTCCATTCTATTGAAAGACCCCGAAGCTTGGGTTTTAGTCTTGGCAGGTTTCGTTTTAGGGGGCAATTCTATTTTTATCTTTACTTATTGGAAAAAATACCAATACTTAAAAAATTTTGCTTCGTTTATAGGTTCGACTCAAGTCTTTCAAGCCTTGAATATGGGAATCTTGGCTAGCCTCTATTCCTATCAGTTCGTTTATAAATCCACCGAAGAGGGGTCATTTCTTTTCCTCTTCATTTTCAAAATTTTGATCATTTTAATACTTGTTGGATGCGCCATCAGCTCGTTTATTCTTCCCAAACTTCTCGAGCAATCGATCACTGAGACTGAAAGGCTCAAAAAACGCTATGAATCAGCGGAAAAGTAAGCGTCTTTTTCCACTTCCTAGGTTTTCCACCTTGGAGCGTAGGTCCTCTTTTTTGACCACTGGAACTGCCCACTTTATCCAATTTTTTACCTTAGATGTCAAAATCCCTAACCTCTGATTACTTTTACCCTTTGCTTGGATCAAATTTTACTTCACAATACCATAATCTAACTCCCATTATTTTTCGCTACCTTTGCGGCTCGAAAAACGCAGATCATGCAGAATATCAGAAATATCGCGATTATCGCACACGTTGACCACGGCAAAACTACGCTAGTGGACAAAATCATCCATGCTTCCAAAATCTTCCGGGAAAATCAGCAGTTTGAAGACTTGATCCTGGACAACAATGATTTGGAACGAGAGCGTGGAATCACCATTCTTTCAAAGAACGTATCGGTTCGTTACAAAGACACCAAAATCAATATCATTGATACTCCGGGTCACGCTGACTTTGGAGGAGAAGTAGAGCGCGTATTGAAAATGGCCGATGGAGTAATCCTATTGGTGGATGCTTTCGAAGGCCCTATGCCTCAAACTCGATTTGTATTGGGGAAGGCGCTTGCTTTGGGATTAACCCCAATTGTGGTCGTTAACAAGGTGGATAAAGAAAACTGCCGTCCAGATGAGGTGCACGAATCAGTTTTTGATTTAATGTTCAACTTGGATGCAACCGAAGAGCAATTGGAATTCCATACCCTGTATGGTTCGGCCAAAAACAACTGGATGGGGCCTGATTGGAAAAACCCAACTGATTCCATTCTTCCGCTTTTAGATGCCATTTTGGAATATATTCCAGAACCTAAAATTGATGAAGGTACTTTGCAGATGCAAATCACTTCCTTGGATTACTCCAATTTCGTAGGCCGTATCGCCATCGGACGAGTAAAAAGAGGAACGATCAAAGAAGGTGCCCAACTCACCCTTTGCAAAGCAGATGGCGTTTTCAAAAAAGTAAAAGTTAAAGAACTTCATGTATTCGAAGGCCTTGGAAAAGCAAAAGTTTCAGAAGTGGTCGCCGGAGATATTTGTGCGGTAACCGGAATCGATGATTTTGAAATCGGAGATACGTTGGCAGACCTGGAAAAGCCTGAAGCACTTCCAAGAATCGCCATTGACGAGCCTACGATGAATATGCTCTTTACCATCAACAACTCTCCTTTCTTTGGCAAGGAAGGAAAATTCGTGACTTCTCGTCACTTAAGAGATCGTTTGATGAAAGAAATGGAGAAAAACTTGGCGCTTCGCGTAGAACCAACCGACTCCGAGGATAAGTTTTTGGTTTATGGTCGCGGTATTCTTCACTTGTCGGTTTTGATCGAGACGATGAGAAGAGAGGGCTATGAACTTCAAGTAGGCCAGCCACAGGTGATTTTCAAAGAAATCGATGGAGTGAAGCACGAACCGATCGAGACGCTCGTAGTCGATGTTCCTCAGGAAACTGCTGGAAAAGTAATCGAACTGGCCACTCAACGAAAAGGTGAATTGCTTGTCATGGAGCCAAAAGGTGATTTACAACATTTGGAATTCAAAATTCCTTCCAGAGGATTGATTGGTTTAAGAAACAACGTCCTAACTGCCACTCAAGGAGAGGCCATCATGAACCATCGGTTTTCTGCTTACGAGCCTTTCAAGGGAAATATCCCTGAACGAAATAACGGTTCGTTAATTTCCATGGAAGCTGGACAGTGCACCGCTTATGCGATTGACAAATTGCAGGATCGAGGAACCTTCTTTATCGAGCCGGGAGATGAACTATATGCAGGACAGGTAATCGGTGAAAACTCAAGGGACAGTGATATTGTTGTTAATGTGCAGAAAGGCAAAAAACTGACTAACATGAGAGCCTCAGGTTCAGACGATAACGTCAGAATTGCTCCAGCAAAGAAATTCTCTTTAGAGGAAGCCATGGAATATATCCAAAAAGATGAATACTTGGAGATTACGCCAAAATCCATCCGAATGAGAAAAATTTACTTGGATGAAAACGAGCGAAATCGAATGGCTAAGAAAGAATCCTGATCATAAAAGGGAGTTATTAGTAATTTAAAAATTTGATCAAAGACCTCAGTGAGAACCTTACTGAGGTCTTTTTTCTTGCCTATTATCCAGCGATTCATGAATTTCTCTTTGATTAACTTAAACTTTTTTAAGTTCTTAACCGTGTATTCATTGAAACTTTAATTTCTAATCATGCGTCTTATCCTTCTTATTTTCTCTGTTTTTTTAATTGGCTTTCAATCATTGGCTCAATCAAACCACGATATTCTTTACCTTCCCGAAGGCCCCAAAGAAGTCAAGGTCAAAGAAATAGGCCAATCCAATATTAAATACACTTATCCAGACGAGGAGGTCGTTTACTCCATCAATAAGTTTTTGGTTTCCAAAGTAGAATTTAAAAGCGGTAGAGTGGAGAATTTCAAATCACCACTGAAACCGGTTTATAATTTAGCAGATGCCAAAGATGTTTACCTCACGTTTAACCCCGATGAAGTAACAGGACTTTATAATTTGGGCAATCTCTTCTCAAAAGCTACAGGTGTCACCACCCTCTCCAGCATTAATAATGTCAACAATCGAGCCTTAGAAAAATTGAAGTACGAAGCTGCCATGATGGGTGCCAATGCGGTCTATATCGGAAACCAATATCAAAGAGGAAATCAATATGGAAATGAGTACACCCCGGGGAACAGTACTCAGACCTCTTATTCGGGAATGGCCTTTTCGAACAAAAAACTGAATCTGGATGGAATTGAGGAGTTGTTAAAAACTCAGCAATTGACCTCATTTCAAAAAGTCGTATTAAAAAGAAATGGCTGGTCTCCAAAAACCTTTGATAAACCCTCTTTTACCGACTCAGGGGAAAGCATTGCACTCAATATCGAAAAAATCACCCGATCAGAAGATGCGATTTTTGTCACCATCCCCTCACTTCGGGCAAAATCAAATCAGTTGAAAGTCATCAGCTACAAAGAAGACTCTATTACCCTAATGGAAAGGGATGATAATGGAATCACCAATTATTTGCTTTTGACGGAAAATCACCCCTTTTTTAAAAAATAAAAGAGAGAAAATTTTTTAAAATATTTCACTTTACCAATCTACCAATTCCAAAATCGGATGGGTAATCAACATGGATTTTCCTTTTGATTGAACTAATTGATAGCTGTTTCCTTTCTTATCAAAATTTAGAAAATTGGGTTCTACAATTTTTTCTTTCATCCTTTCCCCATCAGACACTAATAGAAGCTGCTTATAGGTAATATCCTCCCCGAAATCCCCAAAAATAGCCCATAATTGTAAAAACCAATCATCAACTACCACCATATCAATCAAAATATCCTCACGGAATTGGCTTTGTTCTCTTGCATTTAAGCCTAAGTATTCTTTTTTAAATTCAATTTCTTTATACTTCAAATACTTTGACCGGGGAATGTCACCAGAAAATAACATTACACAGTTTTCAGAAATAATAAGTACATAATTTT
>NZ_JAMWZB010000027.1 GCF_024305035.1 Algoriphagus sp. | reverse complement strand
CTTCCCTTTCAAAGATTTTGGGAAACTTTACTATTCCTATTGCATAATTGCGGTTGAACATTCTACCTCACATCAACTTTTGTGGTGTATTGACAGTTTTGAGCTCCGAAATCCGCCACTGCGCCAAGCGCCAAAACGTTGGCGGTAATTAAGAGACAGCAACGCAACCTCAAATCAGTGATATTCATCTTAGATTAGTAAATAAAGATTAGATTGACATGAAAAAAATAATAACACTAACATCAATTTTCCTGATAGTTATATCTTGTTCAATAGATGACGACTTATTGATTCCTGCCGAACTTGATAATCCAAGTGGTATGATAGTATTCTGCCAAGCTTCAATAGATGATACCTTAAGAATAGTTGAATACGAGTATGACAATGCTAATTTGATAAAAGAAACCTCAATTCTAAATGGAGAGGTTCATAGCGAGACAATTTTTGAATATAATTCAGAAAATCAGATAACCTCAGAAATATATCTGACTGATTGGAAAAAAACTGAGATGACCTATATTTATAATGAGGATAACCAACTAATTAATATTTTATACAAATTCACTGACTATGACACTGATGGACAAATAACAAACACAAGTGAAAACGAAGCTCCGAGAGAATATGATAACAATAAATTAGTTAAAGAATGGGAATATTGGGGTGGATTTAATACATATGAGTATAGTGGTGATAAGGTTGTTAAAAAGATTGACTATACCAAGAATGGTGAAAAACACCACATTACGACTTATAAATATTTTGGAGATTTATTGACTGAAGAAAAAAAGGAGACAAAAGCTGGCAGTTTAATGTATTTAAAAACCTACAAGTATGATTCTCAAAACCGATTAGTTCAAATTCAAGACGGAGAAAATATTATTGAGGAAAATGATTACATTGATAAAAAACTGATTGAAAAAAGAACTTACTATTTCGGAATTGACCCAGGATTTGATGTTTGTTATGGAAACTATATTTATAGATATGAATATTAACAACCGCCAACACACAATATAAAACAGTTGGGGTTCAGTGGTTTGCGAGGCTTTAGTTCTCGCTCCAACTTTTTCCAACGGTGGATAGGAACGCGCTCCGAAAACCCAACCGTTTCATATTGTAAAACGTTAGCAGCAAGCGTAACAGACGACCGTGCAACCTGACAGTAACGGACGGACGGACAAGAAAAGTAAACCATTTTGACAGACAGACAAACAAAGACAGACCATATTGAAACGGGACAACGGGTAAGCCGACACTCTTTGCTGACCCTTCTGTATTTTTTCTTTTTCCCCACCGCACATTTTTTATTCATTTTTTTGCCACCGCACAATGGCACATTGGCTTTTGCCCCGACACGCAAAAGCCCACGCTTCGGCAAAAGCCAAAGAGCCATTTTTCCCAACGCTTTTTTAACTTTGCATTTATAAAACATCTATAAAGAGAACACTATGCTATCAACAGAGAAAACATTATCAGAAGTAATTGAAATATTAAGACAACGAGGTTACACAGAAGACTTTAACCTGTTAGAAGAAAACATCTCATATAAAAAAGGAGGCGAAAAAGTTGATCTGAACGACATCGTTATTGATAAAATATATCGTTTTACCGGACAAAACGACTTGGACGATGAAGCCATTTTATACGCAATGAGAAACCGAAAAGACGGAGCAAAAGGCGTATTTGTTAATGGATATGGAACTTACACAGACTCAGGGGCAAACGCTGTTATCAGCAAAATTAATGTTGAAGAAAATGACAATGATGATTGGACAGTAGAAAAATGATTTTTATTAAATTTGCACCGTGAAATATTTATCTTCCATATTAGCCATTTACGTTTTGTTGCTGACAGCAGCACCGAACTTAGTGGAGGACAAATGTTTTCAGGAGCAAACGACTGAACAATCCCAAGACAACCAAGATGATAAAGATTGTGGCGATTGTTGTTCACCTTTTATGAATTGCCATACTTGTGTAGGGTTTACTTTCCCGATAGCAAACTTTGCTTTACACTCTGTTCTTACCTATTCAGACAAAAAAGTTTCCATATACAAGGACAATACTACGTCTGACTTTTTCTCTGCCATTTGGCAACCGCCTAAGATTAGTTAATGTTTCAGTGCCTTAGGCACAATAACAAATTGCGGTGCTACGCACCGCCAATTCTTATTTTTCAAACATTAATAATCATTCAGACAATGAAGTTAAAAATCATTTTGCTGCTAATGGTAGCATTTCATATAAATACCGTATTCGGACAGAATACATTTAAAGCGGTCATAAAAGACAGCGAAACAAAAGAGCCGTTAATCGGTGCGACAGCAATTTTATCAGGAACAGCAACAGGAGCAACCGCAGATATTGACGGACTGATAACCTTAACCAATATTCCGAACGGAAAACAGGTAATTGAATTTCGTTATATAGGTTATGAAACACGAAAAGACACCTTTGAATTTCCTTTAACAACAATAGACCCGATTGAAATTTTTCTACAATCAGAAACAGACGAGTTGGACGAATTTGTGATTTCATCTACACGAAGTTCAAGAACAATCAAAGACATTCCGACAAGAATTGAATTTATTGCAGGAGAGGAATTAGAAGAAAAGGGAAATATGAAAGCGGGCGATATTCGTATGCTTTTGAGCGAAAGTACAGGCATACAAACGCAACAAACATCGGCAACATCTGCCAACGCTTCTATTCGTATTCAGGGACTTGACGGACGATACACCCAAATTCTTAAAGACGGATTTCCCTTATTTGCAGGAGCAGCAAGTGGTTTGGGACTTTTGCAAACACCACCGCTTGACTTAAAGCAGGTAGAAATTATTAAAGGTTCTTCATCTACGCTTTACGGAGGTGGAGCAATAGCAGGATTGGTAAACCTGATTTCCAAAACGCCAACTGATGAAAGAGAGTTGCGTTTTCATTTAAACGGAAGTTCGGGCAGAGGTTTTGATATAAATGGTTTTTACGGACAACGATTTAACAAAATCGGGACAACTGTTTTTGCCTCACATAACCGCAATTGGGCTTACGACCCTGCCAATATTGACCTTACAGCTATTCCAAAATTTGACAGGTATGTTTTCAATCCCAAGTTGTTTGTTTATTTCAGCGATAAAACAAAACTGAATGTTGGATTAAACACAGCCATTGAAAACCGTATCGGTGGCGACATACATTATATTCAGGGAAATGGCGACACTATCCACAGTTATTTTGAAGAAAACAAAACACAACGCTATTCTACACAATTGTCTTTTGACCATAAATTTAATGACAAAAGTTTTTTCAATTTTAAAAACAGCGTGAGTTACTTTAACAGGATAATCAACATTCCTAATTATAGTTTTGACGGCACACAAACGGCAACTTTCAGCGAAGCAAGCTATACCAATGTCAGGGAAAAAACAGAATGGGTTACAGGGGTAAATCTTTGGACAGACAATTTTCAGGAAAAGCAGTTAGATACTTTTCCGTTGAGAAATTACGACCAAATTACTTTTGGTGCATTTGCTCAAAATTCGTGGAAAGCTACCAAGTGGCTCAATCTTGAAACAGGTTTCAGAGCCGATTATGTTATTGACTATGGCATTGCATTACTGCCAAGAGTTTCGGCATTATTCAAAATAACGGATAAATTTTCTTCACGTCTTGGCGGTGGATTTGGCTATAAAACGCCAACCATTTTTACAGAAGAAAGCGAACGCATACAATATCAAAATGTAATGCCGATTGATAAAAACATCAACAAATTAGAACGCAGTTACGGAGGAAATGTTGATTTTAATTATCGCACCGCATTTGGCGAAAAAGTAACGTTTAGCATTAACCAACTTTTCTTTTACACCTATTTGGATAATCCTTTGTTGCTTGACTATCAAACAAACGGCTTATACCAATTTATCAATTCGGCAGGGCATATTGATACAAGAGGAACGGAAACCAATATCAAAATCGGCTATGAAGATTTTAAATTGTTTTTGGGCTATACGTTTACAGATACACGCTTGCATCAAAACGGAGTTTCAACAAATACGCCACTTACGCCAAAGCACAGGATAAATTCAGTTTTAATGTATGAAATAGAGGATAAATGGAAAGTAGGTTTGGAAGCGTATTATTTCAGCCCTCAAAAATTAAGTGACGGAGCAACAGGAAAACAATATGTGCTTTGCGGATTTATGGTTGAAAAGCTATGGGAAAAATTTTCTGTTTACATCAACTTTGAAAATTTCCTTGACGCACGACAAACCCGATTTGACACCATTTATACAGGAACAGTTACCAATCCTGTTTTCAGGGACATTTACGCACCGCTTGACGGATTTTTAATTAATGGCGGTATAAAATTAAAATTGTAAGAATTATGCAAAAGACAATATTTAAAATCATAAAAATGGATTGCCCAAGCGAGGAGCAATTGATACGAATGAAACTGCAAAAGTTTGATGAAATAAAATCATTGGAGTTTGATATTGCAAACCGAAAATTGACAGTTCATCATATTGCGGAAAGCCAACCTATACTTTCGGCTTTGGAAACTCTAAATCTTGATACAACTTTAATTTCAACGGAAGAAAATACAATAGAAATAGAAGCAGACACAAGCAGTATGCAACGAAAATTATTGTGGACGGTTCTTATTATCAATTTTCTGTTTTTCGGGTTAGAAATGCTGTTTGGCATTTTTTCCAATTCAATGGGATTGGTAGCGGACAGTTTGGATATGCTTGCTGACAGTATCGTTTACGCATTGGCATTATTTGCAGTTGGAGGAACGATTGCAAGAAAAAATAACATCGCCAAGTTTGCAGGATATTTTCAAATCCTTTTAGCTGTTATCGGTTTCGTTGAAGTTGTCAGACGTTTTATCGGAGTTGAAAAAATGCCCGATTTCCAAACAATGATTGTAGTTTCTGTTTTAGCCCTGATAGCAAATGTGATTTGTCTTTACTTATTACAAAAAGGAAAAAGTAAAGAAGCCCATATGCAAGCAAGTATGATTTTTACTTCCAATGACGTAATAATTAATTCGGGTGTAATCCTTGCAGGACTTTTGGTTAATTGGCTTAATTCAGGTTATCCCGACTTGATTATTGGAGCAATTGTTTTTGTAATTGTTGCAAGAGGAGCATACAGGATATTACAGTTAGCGAAATAAAAAGCCAACGCACACAAGCACACACATTTTGCAGCCGCTACAAGCCAACACGCAAACCAAAGCTGCAAAAAGAGTGTGCTTGTTCCCCCGAAAAAAAATGAATAAAAAATTTTCCTGCCCTTCTGAAAAAAGAAAAAATACCCGAACACACAAGCCGACAACGACACTTGAACGACATACAGACAATGGTTTACTAAGACGGTGGACAGAACGCCAGCTGCTAACAACTAGGTTTTCGTTGCGTGCGAAGCACGAACAATGAAACCGCTGTTGCACGAAACCGTGAAGTTCTTATGGGGATTGAGTCGGAATTTTTGGAGGCAAACGATGTATCCGATTAGATTAAAATGTAACCCCTGCTAGCAGATTCAGTATCGAGTCAAAAAATTAGATCATTTTGAGCCCTTCCAACCCCTTTTTGGAAGGGCTTTTTTGTCGCATGGGCGTAGCTTCGCCAGCCCGATCAAAATCAGGAATTAAAATTGGGTTGGGACATCGGAAAAGACTGTCTTTGGAGGTCCTCTTTTGGGAAGTCGCTGGATGCTCACCATGCTTTCCTTCTGGCAGCAGGGACAGTACCCTGAGTTGTAGCTTTCCAGAATCCTTGGCTCCTTTTCTGGGATCGGAATTCCGAGTTCCTGATGAATGAGAGGAATCGTGATCTTTTTGGCCGAACTTCCCAATATCCCGAAGTGGCGGATTCGCACCAATCCTCTGGGCAGGATATGCAAGGAGAACCGCCGGATAAACTCCATATTGTCCAAACTCATCTCCAGCTTTTGGGCTTCCTGCCGATAGTCTTTGTAGCTGAAGGTGATTTGTTTGGAGTCAATTTCCAGAATTCGGTGATTGGAGATGGCCACCTTGTGGGTGTATCTTCCCAGGTATTCCAGCACGGCTTTGGGATGTCCAAAAGGCCGCTTGGCGTATACCACCCACTCTTTTTGAAAGAGTTGATTGACCAGTTCCTTTTCCTGTTGGATCCGGGACTTAAGCGCTTTGATATATTTTGCCCGAAAGACTTTGCTCATCGCCTTGACCGGAAAGAGGTATTTGCCCTGAGTTTTGGCTGTCTTCCACTTTTGGTGCTTAGTCAGTCCGCCTCCTGGTACGATGCAGTGAAGATGGGGATGAAGTGTCAGGGTCTGTCCCCAAGTGTGGAGAATAGCAATCATCCCGGCCATAGCCCCCAGATGCTTGGGATCTTTGGCAAAGCAACGGACCGTCTGCCAGGCTGCTTCAAACAGACTGTCATAGACGGCCTTGGGCTTATACATCGCCAGCTGATTCAGCGTGTCGGGTAAGGTAAAGACCACATGGAAGTAGGGAACAGGAAGCAACTCGGCTTCCCGCTTGAAGATCCATTCCTCCCGGTTCTTACCCTGACACTTCGGACAGTGTCGGTTTCTGCAACTGTTGTAACTGATCCGGGTATTCCCACAGTCCGTGCAGGCATCCACATGTCCGCCCAAGTCAGCTGTTCGGCAACGCCTCAACGCCGAAAAGCGTCCGCAGCTGCCAACGGTTGATCTGGGGATGATGTTCCACCTCAGCCCAGTGCTGTCGTAGCACTTGAGCCACTTCGTGATTGGCTCTCAACGACGGGACAGATACAGCCGATCCAGCGGACTGAAGGCACGGCACTTGTCAGTTTGGGCGACGTGGAGATAGATCATCGTGGTGTCGATGGACTCATGGCCAAGGAGATCTTTGATCGTCAGGATGTCCAGACCTTCTTCCAGCAGATGGGTCGCAAAAGTATGCCTAAGGGTGTGCACGTTCATCGGCTTTTCGATCCCAGCTTTCTTTTTGGCTTCATTCACCGCCCACTGAACGCCCCGCTGGGAATAGCGGGAGTCAAAATCTCCTCCGACCCGACCTTTGATCTCCTGATCTTTGCTGTTGAAGACCCATTGGCTCGGCTGCTCGGATTGCAGATAGGCTTTCAGCCCTCTGATCAGGATGTCAGCCAACGGGACGTAGCGGTCTTTTTTGCCTTTCCCATCCTTCACATGAAGGACTTTCCGGTCAAAATCCAAGTCAGAGATCTTCAGATTACGAACCTCAAAGCAGCGAAGACCACAGCCATACAGCAGACCGATCAGCACGCGATGCTTGAGTAGATTGGGTGCTTTAAGCAGTCTGCGGACTTCTTCCTGACTCAGGACTACGGGAAGCTTTTTGCTGTGCTTGATAGTGGGAAGTTCGATCCTTTTATCCTTCATCCCTTCGATCCGATAGGCGAAGCGGAGGGCATAGACGGTGAACTTGAAGTAAGAATCAGAGGGTGTGTTATGCCCCCGTTTGACCAGATGCAGGTAATCATTGATCCGGTCGGGATCTACATCAGTGGGCAATTCATTGAAGTGAAGGGCGAGTTTAGCCAGATGACGGCCATAGTTGGTGACGGTACTTTGGCTTTTCCCGGCCACGGTAACTTTTTGTTCAAACTTGGCCAGTAGTTCAGCAAATCCCGCTATCTTGGAGCAAGCGGTCTGGAGGAGGTTTTCTTTTTTTTCATGATTAATAAGAGTTTATGAATGAGCTAAAAAGTTACCTCTTTCGGACTGCTTACCGGAGAAACTACCGCAGGTTTAGTGCAACAGCACCTACACGCAAGTGGGGGTTCAGTGCTTCTATGACAGTGAAGTGCTACATCCAAGTTCTGTACTTTTAATGAAGTTCAGTGCTAAAAATCCCCACCTGCGTGTAGCTGCCAAACGTTGCTCAATATTTAGGTATCTTCCCGATAAGTTTGTAGGTGTTAGAAAAAGTTATTCTGGAATTTTTCGGCCCCTCAAAAGGCCTAGAAAAATTACGGAAATAACTTTTTTGAATGGATATATCTGTTCTGACATATCCATTTCATGATTGGATCCATCCTTAAAGTGGACTGAGTTGCGAGGTTCTAAACTCCATTGGTTTTACCGTATGCAATAGGTGAACCCGAAGGCAAGTAGGTTTGGTGAGGCAAATTCGGGAGAATTTGTGTCACAAAAACACAACTTGCAAGGCACACGCAAATAAGAAAACGTCTGCTTGTTCTCTCTTTTTTCTTTTGCTGTTTTTGTGGTCTAACCTTAGTAAGGCTTACTTGGCAAAGGAATCCGTTATCATGGCCACTGATTTTCACCTACATTTGGCTTCTTGAAGTCTTCAATAGGAGCTTTCAGCAAAAAGAAAAAGACGGCAGTTTGTGGTCAATATCAGTTATCAACTTCCTCTTTGGTTTTGGGTCGTGAAAATACGCTCATTAGAATGTTGATTTGTTGACTTTAGGGTCTAGTGATCTGAATTACCGAATGATATATGGTAAACATTCGATCAACTTTCCAGTCAACATTCGAACTAGTATGTTGATCGGCAGTCAACTTTTATTCTATTGTTTACCAATTGTTGACTGAATGTTGACTTGTTAAATATATTATTTTCAATGTGTTAAATCAGTTAGTCAACATTCCAGAGAGAATTCGGTCTAATTCCTGTTGAAGGATTTTGTAATACCTTCCTTTCTCTTCTTTCTCGTAAATGCTCCCGGTCAAATCATATTGGTAAGCAGTGAAGTTAGAAGCATTGGGATACTGCTTTAATTTCCAGACTTCCTCTAGAATCCTTCTGACGTGGGAGCGCGAAACTGAGAAACCGGATCTTTCCAGCAATTTCTTGGCGTGGGTATTGGTCAGGCAAAATTCCTCAAGCTCCCGGCTTTCCATGATTTCTTTGATGGTTTCAAAAAGCTCCAGCTCAACTTTGTTTATAGAGTAGGATTTTACCCGGCGAAGTGCAGGGGTATAGATTTGCTCAGGAGTAAACCACATTCTTGAACTCTTTGAGGTAGAAAGCTTCCGATGAAGTAGATAGAAAAGTAGCTGCGGGATTTCATCTTCCAGCTTGTAAAGAAAGTCAGGATCTAGTTTTTCCAGAGTCGGGACTTTCCTTACCCAATACCTGGTTTCCTGAACGCCGATGACCATGAAGTTCTCCTCGTTATTGGAACAAAGGATAATCTTGCCAAAAAACTCAACCTCAAACCGATCTTTGCCCTTTGCCTCGGCTTTGTAAGATTTGGCAGTGCTCAGATTTTTAATCTTCTCGCTGTCTTCCTTCCGATCTAGCAGAACTTCGTCAATGGCAATGATCAATTTTGAAACCCAGTCAGAATTGAAATTGCTTCTGAAATCTGAGTTCGTGTTGAAGGTCATGTTGTTTCCATAGATCGCCTTCAGCAGGTTCAAAAAGGTGGTTTTCCCTGTATTTCCTTCGCTGCTCACCAGACAGAGCACTGGAAGGCGCTGACTGGGTTTAGTAAAAAGGAGCTGTAGGTAGTCCAAACCTATCTCATATTGATCTCCGAAAATATGTCTGATGAACCGTAAAATGTTGGGGCAATCTCCGGGCTCTGGACAAACTGAAATGGGTTCATAGAGATTGTAAAAGCCCTGGTAGTTACGTTGGTATTCCAAATGCTCCGGTATCGTACAAAATCCATTGTACCGTTCCATCTCTTTGACTACTTCACGCCAATTGGGATAGTCTTGCTTAATCGTGTCCAAATTCCAGGAAATCATCATTTCCTCATCTTTGCCACTCATCTTTGGCTTCTTGACTCTTTTGAAAAGGGAAGTACCGACCCGGATATATTTATCTTCTGATTTATTCATATCTATCGGGTTTTTGCAGATCTTTTCTTGTTCTTAAGGAGATAATCATCAGCTTCCTGATTGATTTCCTCTCTTGTTTTGGATTTAGCAGACGCTAACCAATTTCGGAGGTCATCTTTAAAGAAGTAGAGATGCCTTCCTCTCTTAGCATGTGGAATGGATTTCTGAGAGGTTTTAGCATAGATAGAATAGATGCTCAGGTTTAAATATTCTGCGGCTTGTTTTACCGTCAATATTTCATTTGACTCTTCCATAGTGGCAGTTGAAACTTTGGAATTTTGAATTTCTTCCAGGCGAAGAAAAATCTCGTCTAACCGACTGTTTAGAATTTCAAAAGGGTTTTCTGATTTCATGGTAAATTGGTTTTGTTTGCCCTAATTTATATGAAATAGATTTTATAAAGCAAATGTATTAATCATTGCTTTTATTAGATTATTACCTCCTTTGTATATCTATATATAGCTATATATGAAGGGCTGTATATCTATATATCTGTATATATTTCATTGACCTTTTTATAATCTTAAATAATTGAAAAACAGTATGTTAGATAGCTTTGATTTGATTTTTTATTTAATAAAAAGTTTGTTTGTAAAAAGTAGAATCGAGTAATCTATTTATAAAGTTCAATTTTCTTTAATAAATACAATTTATCAACTTCTCTAAGTACGAATTCTTTGCCTACTCAGTGTAGAAGGCTATTATTTATTTTGAAAAATAATGGTATATAAGTATATATGTATATCTAGATATACGAGAGATTTTCAAGGAAAAATTTTTCAAAAAAAATTGTTTTTTTTTCAATCCGAACTTTTTGAACTCAGAAAACTACGTCGGATTTAGAGTAGTCAATAAAAAATAACCTACTTCACAAACAGGAAAACTTGCCTTAGTAGAGCTTGATTTTGTCTGCAGCTTCTACCTTTTTCTCATTTGTAATTTTAGTGTAAATCTCGGTAGTCTTCAGGTTGCTGTGTCCCAGATTTCCTGAAATCACATATATATCTGTTCCGCCTGCAAGTTGAAGCGTAGCATAAGTGTGTCTGAAACAGTGGAAAGTAATATTCTTTTGGATTCCTGCGCTGAGGATCCAGTTTTTTAGAATGGTGTTATTCGTAGCAGAATATTTCAGGCCTGGAAACACACGTTCAGTTTGTGGTTTTCTGGTACCCAATAGTTCTCTGGCTTGATTTGAAATGGGGAGATATTCAGATCTTCCGGTTTTCTTTTGGCGATATTTTAAAAGTGAAATATCTGACTGATCCGTTTCCTCGATTTCTCCCCAGGTCAATTTCTCAATATCAGACCACCGAAGTCCTGTGAGACAGGAGAAAAGTGAAGCAATCCGAAGGGAGGGAAGCATTGGACAGGGAGTAAGGTAGAGTTTCTTCACCTCGGCCTGGGTCAGGTAAACCCGGTTGCTGCCTTCCGCTCTGACGTTATTTATAGAAATACAGGGATCTGCAGTAATAATTCGTTCTTTTACTGCGTCTTTTAGCGCTGCCCTCAGTTTAGCAAAGTAACTAAGTTGGGTATTGGCGGATAGCTGATGGCTTCTGCCGATAGATTTGGCTTTTGCCAGATACTTCTTAAATCCTTCACAAAATTCAGGAGTAACATCAGCAAAAGAACAATTGCCTCTGGAATAGATTTTTAGATGCTCTAAGACACTTTGCCAATTTCCAAGGTTTCCAGAGGAGTTAGAATGCTGTCTTCCTTTTTCATGGAAATACTGAAGGAAATCCCGCTTTTGATTGAATTTGTCATAAAATCCGAAGCTGTTATTCAGAAATTCAATTTCCTTCTGACTTCTGATGCTTTCGGCTTTCAAAAGGCAGATCCGATTAAACTCTTTTTCGGTATGAGTTTTTGGATTTGCGTAAATGTGCAACCCCAGGTAGTCTCTTCTTTTTTTCTGTCCCGATTGTGGATCTACAATGGGGGGATAGAAATCCAGATATAAACTGATTCTGTTTTTCTCCAAGGGACGCTTTCGCAGGGTTACTTTTATCGGTTTCATGGTTGGTGTAGGCTATTGGTTCAAAAATGTCTCAAGATCCGATTTTCTGAAAATCCTTTTTCTTCCGATGTTCTTTACTCCTAAGGAATTATTCTTGATCAAACGCCATAGGGTAGTTCGACTGATCCCCATGAAGACGCAAGTTTCCTTCACATTCAAATAGTCCTTTTGGCTGGCATTGACCCAAGCCTGATTTAGGACAGTGGCCGTCTCAACATTGCTTTGCTGAATTTTATCTTCTTTGATTCGGAGTTTATAAGCTCTTTTGGCGCAAGGTTCACCACAATACTTTGTCACTGTGGTCTTTGCCGTGAATGAATTTCCACAGAACTGGCATATCCGAGTTATTCTAATGTTTGAGCTCATAGCTGATTTTTATGGTCAGTTTGTTTCTGGTTGTTTCCTGATGTTTCTGGTTGTTTCTAGTTGTTTCCTATTGTTTCATAATCTCCCCCAATTTAATAAAAAATTTGTACCGCTAAAAAACGGTACAAATACGGTACAAATTTTCAACAGATTTTGAGAAACCTTGAAAATCACTTAAAAATGAAAAACCCTCTAATTTGTTCAATTAGAGGGTTTTATTTGTAATTACTTATAGTAATTTAGAGTTGTTTTTAGATGTCTATTTGCCGATACAAAACTTAGAAAAAATATTGGCTAGTAAATCATCGGTAGTGATTTCACCGGTAATTTCTCCCAGATAATGTAAAGATCTGCGGATATCCATGGCCAAGAAATCATTGGTCACTTCCTGATCCAAACCATTCAACACATCCAATAAAGATTCCCGGGTTTTGGTCAAGCTGTCGTAATGACGAATGTTGGTAACCACCGTATTTCCAGTCTTGAATTTGTCTAAATTAACCAACTCCAAAATCTTAGCTTTAAGTCCTTCTAGGTTTTCCTTTTGACCTGCGGAGATAAAGATAGTATCCGAATGAATTTCTTTTAACTCTTTGATTATATTTATTTTAGCTTTATCAGTTTTGTTTGCAACTTTAACAAAAGGAACTCCCAAGTTTTCTAGTTTATTGATGTCCCGATTAATCTCCACCAAGTCCGTATCGCTTAAGTCAAATAGGTAGAGAATCAGCGAGGCCGTTTTCATTTTTTCTTGAGTTCGACTAACTCCAATAGCTTCAATGGTATCGGTGGTTTCCCGCAAGCCTGCCGTATCGATAAATCGAAAAATTACTCCGCCGATGTTGATTTCATCCTCAATAAAATCTCGAGTGGTTCCGGCAATTTCCGATACGATGGCTTTTTCTTCATTTAGAAGGGCATTAAGCAGGGTAGACTTGCCGGCATTGGGCTTTCCTGCAATGACTGTTGGAACACCATTTTTAATCACATTGCCTAAGTCAAAGCTCAAAATCAATTCCTCAACTACACGAAGAAGTTTTTCAACCAACACTCTTAAATCATCTCTACTGGCAAATTCTACATCTTCTTCTGTAAAATCCAATTCTAATTCGATCATCGAAGCAAAATGAATCAATTGTGCCCTCAATTCCTGAATTTCTGAAGAAAATCCACCACGCATTTGATTTAGAGCGGCACTGTGTGAGGCTTCTGAATCGGCATGAATCAAGTCGGCAACGGCTTCGGCTTGAGCTAAATCAAACTGACCGTTGAGAAAAGCACGCTGGGTAAATTCTCCCGGCTTGGCCAGACGAACCCCTTTTTTGACAAAAAGCCGGATGACTTGGTTGATGATATAGGATGAGCCGTGAGTGGAGATTTCTACGACATTTTCTTTAGTAAATGATTTGGGGGCAACAAAAAGTGAGACCAATACTTCATCGATTACCCGATCTCCGTCACGAATAGTACCAAAATGAATGGTATGACTGGCTTGCTTTTCGAGATTTTTCCCAAAGAATACATCATTACAAACTTTAATTGCGTCTTTTCCAGACAGCCGTATAACGGCAATAGCCCCGACACCTTGTGGGGTAGCCAGGGCTATGATGGTATCATCGCGTTCTGCGAGGTTAAAACTCATGGTTTTGATCTAAAAGCTTTTTCGATTAATTCATTCAATCCCGCCATAAACTGTTCCGGATTTCGGTACCCGGGTAACTGGGCGATGTTTTTAAGGGTTGGTTCGATGATCACAAAATTGGGATAAGAGCGAACCCGCATGGCTGCTGCCATTTGTGCTTCACTAAATTGTTTTCCCTGAAAATCGAACGTTCGTTCATTGTCTTCGGCATTTAATTTTACCGCATGAAATTTTTCATTGATGTAAGCGACAACTTTGGGGTCAGTAAATGTTTCCTTATCCATTTTTTTGCACCAACCACACCAGTCTGTATAGACATCGACCAATAGCATTTTGGGATGGGTTTGATTGGCTGCAATAGCGTCCTCAAATTTCATCCATTCAATTTTATCCTGTGACCAACCCAGTTGGGCTGAAAGCAGAAATGAAAACAGGATCAAGTATTTTTTCATAGTACTAGTCATTAGGTAGTAAACGACTTCTCCTTTTCTTGAGTTCCAAAACTAAATTTAGCCTTTTTACTTTTCAAAACAGCAGAAACCAAAAATATGATCCCAGCCACGGTAACCATCATTCCTGCTATCGATGAGTCCAACCAAAAAGCTAAATAATAACCTAATACAGAAATCAAAACGCCTAAAACCACCGTAAGTTTCATCAATGGGATCAAGGCTTTGGTCCAAAGAAATGCAATCGCAGGAGGTACCACTAACAGGGCGACTACTAGTATGGCTCCCACCGCTTCAAAAGAACTGACGGTGGTATAGGAAACCATGCTCATGAGCGAAAGATTGATCGCACCGGCTGGAATCCCCAAAGCCAAACCAAAATTCTCATCAAAGCTAGTTAGTGTTAACTCTTTAAATAAAAGCCAGATAAACCCTGTGACCAAAAGTAAATTTAAGACCGCTAACCAGGTAATTCGCGGTCCCATGCTCATGCCTGAAGCCGTAATCCAAAGGTCAATGGGGAGATAGGCGATTTCTCCATAAAGCACACATTCTTGATCCAGGTCTACTTTGTAGGCGAAAATATTGATCAAAATAATTCCGATAGCAAATAATAGCGTAAAGGTGATTCCTATCGAGGCGTCTAGCTGAACCTTTGCTCTTTTACGTAGCCAATCGATCATTAAGGTGGCCAAAATCCCTAAAAGCCCTGCCCCGATAATTACCTCCAAGCCTCGTTGACTCCCCGAAACAAAAAAACCGATTACGATTCCCGGTAATACGGCATGTGAAATGGCGTCTCCTGTCATGGCCATTTTTCTTAGCATCATAAATACGCCTAACAGGCCGCAGGATATCGCAATGAGCGATGCCGTAACAATGATCAAGAATGCATTTTGGTCAAAACTAATCATGGTCTCGTGGGATGTTTTCTTGGTGGGGATCAAGCTTGGGGTAATTCAATCTGCTTTCCAGCAAAGCTTCCAGTTCGGGGGTGAGCAAATGTTCAAGTTTTTCAGCGGATTCATGCACATGATCTGGAGCGATATTCATGTATTCGTTCAGGTAAGACTCCCAAAGTCGATGAAGTCTTACCACCCGTTTTGCTTCAGTCAATCCAGTAGATGATAAGTATATAATATTCTGATTTATAACTAGATGGTTTGATTTTGATAAACTTTTGATTGATTTTAAGGATTGTTTCTTTTGTTCAGGATAAAGCTGATAGATTTCTTCTATGGTCAGTCCGGATTTTCCTTCTTCCATGGCTTTGAAAATACTTTTGAGGATGTGCTCATTCTGGGTTTTTCTCAAGTAATTTTTTCGAGCAAAGTAACGGTAAAGCATGCCTCGCTTCGGAGCAAAAAGAAAGGAGATTAAAGCCAAAAGTGACAAGCTCACCACCACCCAAGGACCAGTGGGCATTTGGGGGATAACGTAGGAGATGTAGGTACCGGTAATTCCTGAGATAACAGCAAAAGCACCCGCAAGCACTAACAGTACTGAAAGCTTATCGGTCCAAAATCGTGCGGCAGCACCCGGTGTGATCAACAAAGCTGCCATTAAGACCACACCGATGGCTTGAATCCCGATGATAACCGATAGAATCATCAATACATTAAAAAGAAGTCGAATCCTTCCCATGGGATACCCGATCGCTTTCCCAAATTCAGCATTGAATACCATCAGACTGAATTCTTTCATAAAAACAGTCAAAGTCAAAATTATCAACACGGCTAATCCTCCATACACCCAGAGGTCTTCCTCCAAAATCCCGATGGCATTTCCAAAAATAAACTGGTTCAAACCGGCCATCTCAGGGTTGCCGGTTTTCTGAATCACAGTCAACAATACAATCCCGAAACCAAAAAAGATAGAAAGTATACTGGCAATGATGGTATCTTCGCTCAATTTGGTGTTTTCGTTAAGCCAAGAGCTCAAAAAAGTAGCCATTGCCCCAGCGATGAAAGCTCCTCCAACGATATAGATAGGATTTTTTTCTTCGGCAAAAAGAAAGCCCAGACAAATACCAGGTAAGACAGCATGAGAAATAGCATCTCCTAATAAGGCTTTTTTATCCAAAAAACTGAATGTTCCCACGTAGGCCGAACCAATTCCCAATAGCGTAATGCCAATCACGATAAAGGCAATCGAAGAATCTTGGAAGGTGAAGAAGTATAGAAAATGCTCCATTTTATTAGTTTTTAAGGGGATTAAAATCCTTTCGGCGGATAATTTCGGAGACTTTGGTCAGTAGGTTTAATTTCCCACCATACGTTTTTCGAAGTAATTCTTCAGTTACCACGTCATCCTTGGGTCCAGAGGCTACCAAATGGAGATTAAGCATAATCATCCAGTCAAAATATTTCATGGCCGAATGAATGTCATGATGAACAACAATCACTGTTTTACCAGCTTTTGCCATTTCCTGTAGAAGTTCAAAAATGGCGTTTTCGGTCGCCATATCCACTCCTGCAAAAGGCTCGTCCATCAAATACAAATCAGCTTCTTGTGCCAAAGCGCGGGCGATGAAAACCCGCTGCTGCTGTCCCCCTGATAATTCGGAGATTTGGCGTTTGGCAAAGGCGCTCATTCCCACTTTTTCAAGTGAAGCTAACGCAAGTGATTTTTCGTTCTTACCGGGACGCCTGAAAATTCCCAATTTACCATACGTGCCCATGGTGACCACATCCAAAACCGAAGTTGGAAAATTCCAATCTACGGATTCACGCTGGGGGACGTAACTGATCCTACTTCGAACCTCGCTTAGATTTTTATCAAAGATTTTGACATAACCGCTACTGTGGTCCACCAGCCCCATAATTGCCTTGATCAAGGTAGATTTTCCGGCACCATTTGGTCCCAAAATCCCAATAAGCTTTCCAGCGGGTAGTGAAAGATCCACGTTCCAAAGTACCGGGCTTTGTTCATAGCTGACCGTGAGATCATGAATTTCGAGAATAGGGTTATCGACTTGTTTAATCATGGCTTGAGGTTTTCAAATATGATTTGAAGGTTGGTTTCTATCATACCGATGTAGGTACCGGCAGGAGTCCCCGGTTGATCAAGGCTGTCAGTATAGAGGGGACCTGCCAATTTAATTTCATGACCTTGGTTTTTCCCCGCAGCTACCAAAGCATTAATTGCTTTTGGGGAAATGGTTTGTTCTGCAAATACAGCCCTGATTTTTTGTTCGGCTACAAATTCCGCCAAATCTGTCAAATCCCTAATTCCTGGTTCACTTAAGGTGGACAGCCCTTGAAGTCCCTTTACTTCAAAATCGTAGGCTTTTCCAAAATAAGCAAAAGCGTCATGAGCAGTAATTAAGGCCTGTCCAGTTGTTTTCAGTTCTTGGACTTTAGCTTGGATTTCTTTGTCAAGCTGGTTTAGTTTTAGTTGATATAAGGTAGCATTTTCCTCGATCATTACCTTCCATTCAGGCTTCCATTTGATCAGTTCTTTCCTCGTGTAGTTCATGGCCAAAGACCAGAGTTTAACATCAAACCAAATATGAGGATCCACGCTGTGCGCTTCCGGGCCTGATCGAATAAGCAAACTATCGGGGATCTCCGTTGAGATATTGATGATGGATTGGTTAAACTCCAGCTTCTCGAAAATTTCGGTCATCTTTCCCTCTAAAAATAGTCCGTGATAAACAACCAAGTCCGCCTTTTGAAGTAAGTCCAAATCTCGGACGGAGGCCTTGTACAAATGGGGGTCGACTCCTGCAGGCATCAGCGAAACGACCTCGGCATTTTCCCCGACAAGATTGTAAACGCCATCGGCCAATATACTGGTGGTCGCCACGATGAGTGGTTTGGTGCCTGCGCTCTCATCTTCTATTTTACAGGAGAAAAGAGCGAAAAATAAAACCCAGAGAAGTAGATGTTTCATGATTGAAGAACCAAAATATTGGAGGCTACATCCTTGGACATAAACAGCGTTTTCTTTTGATCAACCAAAATCTCCAGCGAACCATCAAACTCTACTTTGTCTAGTACTTTGATTCGCGCTCCGATGTAGGCACCAACTTTATCCAAGTACCTGAGGAATGCGGCCGAGCTATCTTTTACCGCCACAATTTGACCGGATTGATCGATTTCCATTTCATTGAGTGGGATTCGTGGACGGGAACGGACGTCTCCGTATTCATCAGGGATCGGATCGCCGTGGGGATCAAACTTTGGAAAATTCAAATAGGCATCTAATCGCTGAATCAAAAGGGGAGACTGGATGTGCTCCAGTTCCTCGGCTACCTCATGGACTTCGTCCCAAGCAAAATTTAATTTTTCTACCAAAAATACTTCCCAAAGCCGATGTTTTCGAATCGTTTGCAAGGCGAGCTTCTTTCCTTCCTCGGTAATATGAACCCCGTAATATTTGCGGTATTCAATCACTGATTTTTCTCCCAGTTTACGAAGCATGTCCGATACAGAAGCCGGCTTGGTTTTCATTTCAGCTGCAATGTCATTGGTCGAAACAGATTTTTTTCCTTCCTCGGAGAGATGGTAGATCGCTTTAAGATAATTCTCTTCAGCTGTTGTCAGGTTCATAGTTTTTCAATTGTCAGTCAAATATAAAAATAAATTAAGTCATATCTAAATAAAAGTTTGAAATAATCTAAAAGAGCTGTTGATAAGTCAAAATGGATTGTGGTTTCTGTATTAGGCATGACTAAAAATAAATTTAGCTTCATAAATAAAAAGTCATAATTAATTGAAAAACAATGTAATAAATTGATCATAAAATTGATTTTAATAAAATCAAACTTCTGAAACGAAGGATACAGGGAGTTTCCTGATTGAGAAAATCGTGTAAAATCTGGGGTAGGAGTGGATAAGATTTTGACTTATCCACGATGTAAAATCAACTGGAATTAAAGGGAATCTATAAGTGCCAAGAATTTAGGTTCTTGACATGCCCAAAAGGTTTCAACAGGAAGGTCTTGGCTGAAATACCGATTCCTGATCGCAAATTGAAAAGTGGAAATTGCAACTTCTGGTTTGGAGAAATCCATGGGATAACCTCCCCGATACGTTCGGATGTACTCTTCCCATTTGGGATTGGGAGAATATAAAAGAGGGATGCCCAGAGCGGCTGCCTCAAAAAGTTTGGTAGGCATTTTTGAATTAATTTCTGGACGATTTTGATAGGGCATTAAAATGAAATCAGCCTCTTGGTAAGCTTCAAGAATTCTAAGGTGATCAATGGGGTCGGAGGAAAAAATCAGATTCAGTCTGGGATTGGAACTTGCCATTTTTTCGATTTCCAATTGATGAGCCGATAGGGGCACATGACCGATTAAAGTCAAGGTGCTCTTGGGATAAAATTTTAAAATTTCCTCAAACCAATGGATTGCATCTACACTTCCAAAAGCTGGTGAAATGGTCCCCCCTAACACGAAATGAAATTCATTTTTCCCTTCAAATCTGTGCTCAGTTATCGACTTGGCTTGTGCGCCTGCATATTTGTTTTCAAGGATCAAATGGGGAGATTTATCCCGCATCTCGGTGGCGTAACAGGACTCGGCCAAGAAAAAATAATCGATGGATTCCCCCTTTTCTGCCCAGCTAATTAGTTTTTTACCCAATCGCCTTTTCCACCGACTCAATTTTGGATTTAAGTTGAGATTTTGGCAATAGTTCTCCTGAACATCATAAATCAAGCGATAGCCAAGCAGTGGCTTGAAGAACTTTGCAATCGGTAAAAATTCCCAAGTGCAGCAAATCAGGATCTTTGGTCTGATTTTCAAGAGAATTACTAAGAATCGGAAGGGCATCAATGCCCGCTGTCCTAGAGATTTTGTATGGGATAATGAACTAAAAAATCGAATTCCATCTTGTTTAAACGTTGATTTTGCGGAAAAGCCTATGAAGTTTAGGCGGTATTTATTTGTTTCACGCAGCGAAAGCCCAAGCTTATCAAATGCCCGGCTATCTTTGACGGGTTTTAATCCTGAGGCGATTAAAATAGCGGGTTTTTGAACACCTTTAACTTGCATAAACGAAACTAACCAAAATAATGGAACTAAAAACCATCATCGAAAAAGCCTGGGATAACCGGGAATTATTAAAAGAAAAAGACACCGAGATTGCGATTAAAACGGTAATTGCGGATTTGGATGCAGGGAATCTTCGTGTGGCTGAGCCCGCAGAAGATGGATCCTGGATAGTGAATGATTGGGTCAAAAAAGCCGTGATCTTATATTTTCCAATCCAAAAAATGCAAACCATTGAAGTTGGTCCGTTCGAGTTTCACGATAAAATGGCCTTGAAATCAAATTATGCCAAACAAGGTGTACGAGTAGTACCGCATGCGGTAGCTCGCTATGGAGCACATTTGGCTAGTGGCGTGGTGATGATGCCGAGTTACGTTAACATCGGCGCTTACGTGGACAGTGGCACGATGGTTGATACGTGGGCCACAGTCGGTTCCTGCGCCCAAATCGGCAAAAATGTACACCTCAGCGGGGGAGTAGGGATAGGGGGAGTTTTGGAGCCGGTACAAGCTGCTCCGGTGATTGTCGAAGATGGGGCTTTTGTCGGGTCTCGAGCCATCATTGTAGAAGGTGTACACATCGGTAAGGAAGCAGTAATTGGTGCAGGAGTTACCCTTACAGCAAGTTCGAAAATCATTGATGTAACCGGATCAGAACCTGTCGAATACAAAGGCTATGTGCCTCCTAGATCCGTGGTTATTCCCGGGTCATTGGCCAAAGAATTTCCTGCAGGAACCTTTCAAGTACCCTGTGCACTAATTATCGGTCAACGTAAAGCTTCTACAGATCTAAAGACTTCCCTCAACGATGCGTTGAGAGAAAATAATGTAGCAGTCTAAACCAACTCATATGAAATTTATTATCCAAGCGGGGATCATGGCATCGATCTTTGCTGTTCTGCTTTCTTGTTCAAAATCTGATCAAAATCAAGGTGATATTTACTATGAGCAGGGAAATTATGAGCAAGCCATAGAGAAATACACCGAGAAGCTTAAGTTCGAGCCCAATGATGTATCCACACTGTATAGCAGAGGAAGGGCTTATGAGGAAAGTGGAAATTTTGAATTGGCAAAAGATGATTTTGAAAAGGCCTTGGAACTAGAACCCAATAATTTTCAACTATTATTGAGTTTATCCAATATTCATCATACCAATGAGAATTATACCAATGCGCTTCTTTATGCCAATCGTGCCGAAGAAATCTCCGGAGCTCCCGCAATGGCTTCGTTTCTGAAAGGGAGGGCCTATCATTCTCTGGGAAATACAGAGGAAGCGCTTAAAGCCTATGGAAGTGCCATCAGACGCGATAAGAATTTCGGCCAAGCCTATTATAACCGTGGATTGTTAAAAGTGGGAATGGGTAATATCGGAAGTGGCTGTGAGGATTTACAGCTGGCTAGTGGCTTGGAATACCCCGGATCTTCTGAGGCCTACAAAAAATATTGCCAGTAACGAGTAACAATTGTTCAGTAACAAAGAGGCTGTCTCAAAACTTGAAATAAAGTTGGAGACAGCCTTTTTTAATTACTGGTGATCATGCTCAAGTTCCTGGTGATTACAGACCGACTCAGTTACCGTTTTTCCGGCACCACCACAAACTCGACAATCACTTTTTTCCAATTTACTTCCTTGACACGTTGGACAGGTCAATCTCCCTTTTCCATTGCATCGATCACATTCATAGAATTCTACAATGTTGAAAATATTCCGTTTGGTGATCATCCCACTGGCAGCACATCGACTGCAGCCTACAATTCCGATCCCTTTGCAATAGCTACAGGATTGCTCAATTTGTTGAGCTCCGTTACACGTTTCACAGGTTTGAAGACGGTAGCCTTGGGCATTGCACAGTTGACACTGGTTGATCTCCCTTAAGGGTTTTTCCAGTTTCTTTTTGAGTGCTTGTGCCCCCTCATAGTTCTCTCCTCTAAATCCATTGATTTCCAGGTATTTGTTTAAAAAATTTTGGCTATTGTCGAATTGCTTTAATTCAAAAAGTGTTTCGGCAAAATAATAGGGCATTTCCTCGGGAAGGGGCAAGCCTGAATCAATTAGATTTCTGAATATGGAATTGGCTGTTTCAAAATCATTCCGCTCCATAGCCGCTAGGGCCCCTTTCATCCATCGATCGGTTTGTCCCAAGTTGGGTACAGATTGTGCCAAAAGCGGTGCTTGAGCAAGGAGAATGAGTAAGGAAAGAAAATAAAGATTTTTTTTGTTCACGGGGTAAGAAGAAATTGTGATGGCTGCAAGAAAAGCAGATGATATGTATTTGTAAAGTTAAAGTTTATCAATGAAGATTTTGAAGGTATTTTTAAAATTGGATTTTAGAAGCCGAAAAATGTCTTTATTTTAGGCCATCAAAAGAAATCTCATTCAAGCTAATGAGGCTTCCACTTTACTTACCATAAACCAAAAAAATCATGGGAAAATCAATTACAGCCATCGAAGGAATTGGAGAAATTTTTCAAGGAAAACTAGAGCAAGCAGGAATTAAGACCGTCGAAGGGCTTTTAGAAAAAGGCGCCTCAAAAGCAGGAAGAAAATCCATTGCTGAATCCTCTGGAATTGATGAAGGCAAAATTCTCGATTGGGTCAATATGGCTGATCTATTCCGAATCAACGGAGTGGCCAGTCAATTCGCTGAGCTCCTGAAAGCCGCTGGAGTGGATACGGTAAAGGAACTTAGAACCAGAAATGCGGAAAACCTTCATGCCGCATTGGTGAAAACACAGGAGGAAAAAGGACTGACCAAAGCCGTTCCTGCCTTATCCAAAATTCAGGATTTTATAGCACAAGCCAAAGAACTTGAACCCATGGTCACGTATTGATCAATTTCAAAATACTTCAACTTTACGAAAACCTTAATGCCAATGGCTTTAAGGTTTTTTTGTAGATTCAAACCCCAATCTTTTTAAAGCATGAGTCAAAAAGAAAAATTTATCCAAGACCTGGCAGAAGGTCAATCGTATAAGAAAGATTTTATCGTTTTAGGTACCGGAATTTTGGATGGAGAACCTATTACCGGGGCTAGCATCAAAGTTCCACTGAAAACGCTCAATCGACATGGATTGATTGCCGGCGCGACAGGGACCGGAAAGACAAAAACGCTTCAGGTGATTGCTGAGCAACTTTCCCTCAAAGGGATTTCCTCGGTGCTGATGGACCTCAAAGGAGATTTATCTGGCTTGGCACAACCGGGCCAGGCCAATGATTTTATTCTGAAGCGGTCCCAACAAATCGGGGTGAACTACGACCCCATGGGATTACCCGTAGAGTTGATGTCAATATCCAAAGAAAAGGGTGTAAAGCTTAAAGCCACTGTTTCGGAATTTGGACCGGTATTGATTGCTCAGATTTTGGATTTGAATGCTACCCAGCAGGGCGTGATTGCCTTGGTTTTCCGGTATTGCGATACCCATCATTTGCCACTGTTGGATTTGAAGGACCTGAAGCGTGTCTTGCAATTCATCACCAATGAAGGCAAAGAAGCCATACAACGGGAGTTTGGTCAAGTCTCAGCTGCTTCAGTCAATACCATCATGCGTAAAATCATCGAGCTCGAGCAGCAGGGAGCCGAGCGGTTTTTTGGCGAGCAGTCTTTCGATGTAACTGATTTTGTACGAAGAAAAGACGGGAAAGGAATTATTTCCATCATTCGCTTGACCGATATTCAAAGTAAACCAAAACTATTCTCAACCTTTATGTTGAGTATTTTATCGGAGATTTATGAGACATTTCCCGAACAGGGAGATTCAGACCAACCCAAACTTTGTTTGTTTATTGATGAAGCCCATTTGGTTTTCGGAAGCGCTTCCAAGGATCTGTTGGAAAAAATCGAAACCATCATCAAGTTGATTCGATCCAAAGGAGTAGGGGTTTATTTTTGTACGCAAACGCCTACCGATATTCCTGAATCTGTCTTAGGTCAATTGGGATTAAAAGTCCAGCATTCGCTTCGGGCATTTACTGCCAAGGACCGAAAGGCAATCAGCAAAACTGCCGAAAACTATCCGATATCGACTTATTATAATACTTCTGAAGTATTGACTTCAATGGGTATCGGAGAGGCTTTGGTCACGGCCTTGAATGAGAAAGGAATTCCTACTCCCTTGGCCCATACGCTTATCCGGGCTCCGATCACGAGGATGGATATTTTGAATTCTTCTGAAATTGATCAGGTAGTCAGTGAGTCGACCCTGGTTCCCAAATACAATCAAGAAATTGATCGACAAAGTGCGTTTGAAATTCTCAATCAAAAAATGGATGAAATCGAAAAGCAACAAGAAGAAGCTGAACTTACAGGCCAAAAAAGTCGGACAAAAACCACGGCTCGTACCCCTCAGGATCAATCGCTAATCGAAGAGCTCAGTAAAAATACACTGGTCAGACAAATCGGAAGGACAATCTTTCGCGAGTTGACCCGGGGGATTTTAGGATCATTTTCTCGAAAAAGGTAAAATTATTTTGATACATATAGCAGTGATTGGGGGGGGTGCGGCTGGTTTCTTTGCCGCAGTCCATGCAGCGAAACCTGGAAATCAGGTGACCATCTATGAAAAGACTTCCAAGCTTCTGTCCAAAGTCAGGATCTCTGGAGGAGGACGATGTAATGTTACTCATCGGCCGATGGAAATTTCTAAATTGGTCAAAAACTATCCTCGGGGAGAAAAATTTCTGAAGCGTGTATTCCGGCATTTTGACCAAGAGGATACCGTAAACTGGTTTGAATCTCGTGGGGTTAAACTCAAAATCGAAGAAGACGGTCGCGTTTTTCCTGTTTCGGATAATTCCTCCTCAATTGTGGATGCTTTACTAAAAGAGGCCAACAACCAAGGCGTTTTGATTCAAACGGGCATGAATTTGAATTCCATTCAACTTCAATCCACAGGAATTAACTTACAATTTGATCAGCAAACGATTCGAGTAGATGCCGTAATTTTGGCAACTGGTGGAAGTCCAAAGAGCTCGGGATATCATTTTCTTAATGGCTTAAGCCATCAAATTGCCTCCCCAATTCCATCCTTATTTACCTTCAATACTCCATCAGAGCCAATTCGAAAATTGATGGGCCTTTCGGTGCCTCATGCTCACGTAAGGTTTGAGGCGAGCAAACTTTCCTATTCGGGCCCCCTGTTGATCACCCATTGGGGAATCAGTGGCCCTGCGGTCTTGAAACTATCAGCATTTGGAGCTGATTGGCTGCATGAACAGAAGTATGAAGCAAGAGCGGTGATTAACTGGAATGGGAATTATAAGGAAATGGACTATGAAGATCAGCTACGAAATTACCAAAAAGCCCACCCCAATCGACTCGTTAAAAATTATCCCTTGTTTGATATTCCAGCGCGACTTTGGGAACATTTTTTAGAGCGGGCAGAAATCAAGGATTCCGATTCTTTTGGGAATTTTTCCAAAAAACAACTTAATAAATTGGTGCAGAATCTTTTTTGCTATATTTTGACCATCAAAGGAAAAACCACCTTCAAGGAAGAGTTCGTAACTGCAGGTGGCGTGGACCTTTCAGGCATTCATCCCGAAACTATGGAAAGTAGGTATCACCCGAATATTTATTTTTCAGGAGAAGTGTTGAACATTGATGGAATCACAGGTGGATTTAATTTTCAAGCCGCTTGGTCCACCGGTTATTTAGCGGGCATATCTTCAATAAGGCATTCTATATGAGCACAAGTTATCCTAATCTACAACAACTCATCGTAGATATGGCAGAGGGGGATGAAGAATTCAAAGATGAACTTACCCAGGCAATACACCATGGGCTAATAGAGCTAAAAGAAGTGTATGAACAGGGGGTAAGGTTTCGTGATGAAGTTACCATCCAACAAATCAGACATAAAGTGAAGCCCACCTTAGGGATGTTTGAATTTGATGATTTGACTGAGATTTTACAAGAGGGAAAGGAAATCCTAGAATCTCGGGGATTCGGCGAAGAGTTTGAAAGCCATTGGGCTAAATTAAATCTTCAAGTTTCTCAGGCCATAGAATTGGTAGCCAAATTGATATAAAAAAAGGAGTCTGCACCTGCGACTCCGCTTTTCTAGTTGTATACCCTATGAAGAAAATTCTTCACAAATGTAACAGTTGATTAGGTTGCGCTATTTATCCCAAGATGAATAGCGTGTTAAGTTTTTTGTGCCATGCCTATTATTTCATCTCAATACAGGAATCCTCCATTCTATTTACTCAACGGACATGTGGAAACAGTCGTGCCCAGTCTTTTGCGAACAGTCAAAGGAGTTAGCTATCAACGGGAAAAAATCAATACCCCGGATGGTGATTTCCTGAATTTGGATTGGTCAAAAGTGGGTTCGGATCGGCTGCTGATTGTTTCGCATGGACTTGAAGGAGACTCCTATCGACACTATGCCATGGGCTTGGTCAAATTATTTAATCAACATGGAGTTGATGTCATAGTTTGGAATAACCGAAGCTGCGGAGGAGAGATCAATCTCAAGCCCATCTTATATCATCACGGGGCCAGCTATGATTTGGAAACGGTCGTGCAGCATGTAATCAGCAATAGAAATTATCCGCATATTTTTCTGTCCGGGATCAGTATGGGAGGAGCTCAAACCCTCAAATATTTGGGAGAAAAATCACATGATCTCCCAACCCAAATCAAGCGAGCCGCAGTTTATTCAACCCCCTGTAACCTTCCCTCCAGTGCGGCCACCCTTAAATTAAAATCCAATCAGTTTTATAAAAACCGTTTTCTGGGAAAATTGAAAACCAAAATCCAGGCAAAGGCCATGCAATTTCCCGAGTTGATTGACTTGGATTTGTTGGCTCGAGTCAATTCCTTTGATGAATTTGATACCCATTTTACAGCTAAGCTGCATGGATTCAAAGATGCGGCTGATTTTTATCAATCCGTTAGTCCGGATAATTGGATGAATCACATCGCTATTCCAACCCTGATTTTAAATGCCTTGAATGATCCACTTTTGGGGCCTGAATGTTATCCGCGGAAACTTGCCCAGGATAAACCCGAATTATTCCTAGAAATGCCGAAGCGGGGAGGGCATACCGGATTTTTGATTCCGAAAAATGAGTTTTCATTTGCTGAATATCGACTCTTGGAATTTTTGACAGATTAAAAGGAAGTTCATTCAATTATTTATATTCGTGAAAAGTCCAGTAAACCATGAGAAAACTATTTTTCATTTCCATAATTTCCCTATTTCTGTTGACCTTTTTGTTGATGTGGTTTTATGAATTTCGGGAGTTTCGTTTTGGATACTTAGTGCTGGCAATTTTAGCTGGGTTGACTTTTTTAGGAGTGTATGATTCCCTTCAGAAAAAACATGCGATTCGTCGAAACTTTCCAGTAATTGGCAATTTCCGTTATATGCTCGAATCGATCAGCCCTGAAATTCAGCAGTATTTCATCGAAAGCAATACCGATGGGCGACCATTTAGTAGAAATCTCCGTGCACTGGCTTATCGTCGCGCCAAAAACGTCAATGATACCCATCCTTTTGGCACGCAGGGAGATATCGGCGGAGAGGATTACACGGCATTACGACACTCCATTTATGCCGTTCATCCAAAAGAAGAAGATATCCGGATTACCATAGGGTCAAAATTCTGCACTCAGCCGTATTCCTCATCCATTTTGAATATCTCTGCTATGAGTTTTGGTTCGCTGAGTAGTAATGCCATCAGTGCCTTGAATCGAGGCGCGAAAAAGGGCAATTTTTTGCATAATACCGGAGAGGGAGGAATAGCCTCTTATCATTTAGATGGAGGAGATATCTGTTGGCAAATCGGAACAGGTTATTTTGGCTGTAGAGATGAATCGGGACAGTTTTCTCCAACCGATTTTAAGGAAAAAGCAAGTTTGCCCCAGGTAAAAATGATCGAATTAAAGCTTTCCCAAGGAGCCAAACCTGGTCATGGAGGCGTGCTGCCCGGTGTAAAAAACACACCTGAAATCGCAAAAATAAGAAGTTTAAAGCCAGAAACCACGGTTTTATCACCTCCTGCCCATACCGCCTTTTCCAATCCTCAAGAAATGATTCAGTTTATCGAAAAGCTTAGAGAACTCGCTGGTGGCAAACCCGTAGGAATCAAGCTCTGCATTGGTAGAACGGAGGAATTTATCGAACTCTGCAAAGAAATGGTCAGTCAGGAGAACTGGCCGGATTTCATTACGATCGATGGAGCAGAAGGAGGAACTGGAGCGGCTCCCTTGGAATTTTCAGACAGTGTGGGATTACCGCTGGAACCGGCTTTGATTTTTGTCAAAGCGGCTTTGGAAAAATTCAACCTGAAGGATGAAATCAAGTTGATTGCCTCAGGGAAAGTAATCAGTGCTTTTTCAATTGTAAAAAACATAGCGCTGGGTGCGGATATTTGCAATTCGGCTAGGGGATTTATGTTTAGTTTAGGCTGTATTCAGGCATTGCGCTGCAATAGCAACGATTGTCCCACAGGAGTTGCTACCCAAAATCGAAGTCTAGCCAAAGGGCTTGTGGTGACCGATAAAGCCGAACGAGTTTTTAACTTTCATCAAAATACGATTGAAGCAGTTCGGGAATTAATTGGTGCTGCGGGGCATGAGCATACCGATACCTTAAGTGTGCATGATTTGGTCAAAGGCGATGAAATGATCAAATTGGCTAATCGCTATTTCCCGGATACGGTCAATACACAGGTTTAGTTTTTTTTTACTTATAAAATAGCTGTAAATAAAGTAGTTATTTAAATCGAGTTAAAGCCATTTTTGCAACAGTTCCTCCGATCGAAAGCGAGCTTGTCGCCGCAGGAGAAGGGGCATTGAGCACGTTGATGGCAAACTCAGATTCTTTGATGGCAAAATCATCCAGCAGCCCTCCGGTTCGATCACAGGCTTGGGCACGGACGCCAGCTCCGCCTTCGACTAAATCAGATTCTTGGATTTCAGGAATTAATTCCTGCAAAGCTTTGGTAAAAGCAGCTTTTGAAAAGGATCGGTACAGTTCCCCAAATCCTGTTTTCCAATACTTGGCCGCTACTTTTTGAAAACCCGGCCAAGTCAAGGTTTCTGCCAATTCTCCAAGGTTAATTTGAGATTTTTTATAGCCTTCGCGTCGAAAAGCCAGCACTGCATTGGGACCGGCTTCCACACCGCCTTTCATCATGCGGGTAAAGTGCACCCCCAAAAAAGGAAAATTCGGATCAGGTACGGGATAAATCAGGTTTTTGACTAGGTACTCTTTTTCTTTTTTGAGTTTGAAATATTCTCCTCGGAAGGGAATGATTTTAACCCCAGTAGAGGATTCATCATTCATTTTGGCCACTTTATCTGAATACAGTCCCGCGCAATTAATGACCAACTTTGCTTCCATGCTTTTATTTGAAGTTTCAATTTGATTAATGCCTTTTTTATGGCTTATGCTTAGGACTTTATGATTTAATAAAATAGCTCCTCCAGCTTGTAGAATTTTACGCCCATAAGCTAAGGCAACTTGATGGTAATCCACGATTCCAGTCTGCGGCACATGGATAGCAGCCACTCCGGCGCAATGCGGTTCGTATTCGTTGAGTTCCTCCAAACTGATTTTCCGAGTGCCTTCAAGCCCATTTTCCAAGCCTCTTTTGAGCAGGGTATCCAGAAGCGGTTTTTGCTCCTGCCGAGTGGCGACGACGACTTTTCCGGTGATCTCAAAAGGGATCTTTTCGCCTTCGCAAAACTGAATCAACTCCTGATAGCCCTTGATGCAATTGCTAGCTTTGAGTGAGCCCGGTTTGTAATAAAGTCCTGAATGAATCACTCCAGAGTTATTTCCCGTTTGATGCTTGGCGAGTTGATTTTCCTTTTCCAAAATGACGATTTTCAAGTCCGGTTTTTGGTTCAAGATTTTCAAGCCTGTCGCCAAGCCGACGATTCCTCCTCCTATGATCGCTATATCGTATGTCATATTTTCTCAAAAACAAAGTTCAAATATAGCAAGAGTGGAGCGATTTCCCTTAGCTAAACTGAGCTTGAATGAGGGAAGAATTAAGAAATAAAAACAGGGAACTGATGAAAAAGGAACGGGAATGAATTTATTTTGCAGCACGTTAGTTTTCTTCAAAATTTCAGGGATGAGTCGCTATCTTTTAATCCTATTCTTTTTCGTTCAGTCTTTCAGCAGTTTTGGGCAGTTTCTCATTAAAGGTAAAGTCACCGATGCGGAGACCGGAGATCCCATTCCCTTTGCTGCAGTCCTACTGAAAGGAACCTCGACCGGCCAGAACACCGATTTTGAAGGTTTTTTTGAAATCAAATCGGCCGTTTTGAACGACAGTATTCAGGTGAGTTATTTAGGTTACTTCACCCAAACCAAAGTGCTTGCTCAAACCCAGGAGCAAGTGATTAATTTTCAGTTGCGCCCCTCGGATCTGGAGTTGGAGACCTTTGTGTTTGAAGCGGGGGAGAATCCTGCTTTTGCCATCATCCGAGAGGCTGTTGAGCGGAAAAATCAATTTGATAAGCGGCAATTAGCGGCCTATGAAACAAGTAACTATACCAAAATCGAAATTGATATTGACCACCTTTCGGAAAGCTTTACCAATCGCCGGACGGTCAAAAAGGTAACTTCTGTTTTGGATAGTATTCGGCAACTGACCAACGATGAAGGGGAGAAGATACTTCCGGTATTTTTTTCGGAAACCCTGAGTAAATTTTATTATCGAAACGATCCTGTTTTAAAAAAGGAAATCGTCGAAAAGTCAAAAGTGACCGGTGTGGGCATCACGGATGGATCCACGACATCGCAGATTACGGGTTCGGCATTTCAAGAATATAATTTCTACAAAAATTGGCTGAACATCGTCGAAAAGGAATTTGTGTCTCCTATCGCCGATGGGTGGAAGACTTTTTATGATTACGATTTGATGGATTCGGTTTTGGTGGGAAATGATTCCTGTTATTTGCTCAAAGTAATTCCAAGACGAGAACAGGATTTGGCTTTTGAGGGGTTTATTTGGATCAATAAAGACACCTATGCGCTCAAGCAAGTGGATTTAACGATTCCCAAAAGTGCCAATCTAAACTTCATCGAGCGGATTAAAATTCAACAGGAATTGATTCCGACCAGTGCCGGACCGCTTATTCCTGCCAAAACCCGGGTTCAAGTCAAAATCGGCCAAATCACACCCAAAACAGCTGGACTGCTTGCCAAGTTTTACACAGCCACTGACAGTATCGTGGTGAGTGAGCCCAAACCCACTTCGTTTTTCAATAATTCGGTTGAGCTTAACTCTGATTTTTCCGAATCCAGTGAAGAGTTTTGGTCCCAAAATCGCGCTGATCCGCTGACCTCTGAGGAGCTCTCAGTGCTGCAGATGGTTGATACCTTGAAGCAAATTCCGATTGTAAGACTTTACTCGGAAGGGCTAAAATTTTTGGCGACCGGTTTTTTACCCGTAGGGAAAATTGATATCGGACCGTGGACGGAGTTTGGCAATTTCAATAATGTGGAAGGCCTCCGAGGGGGATTGGGCTTACGTACCAATTATAAATTCAGTACGAAATGGGCTTTTCAGGGCTATTTGGCTTATGGATTTATTGATGAGCGATTTAAGTACAGTGTTTCGGCTAAACATATTTTGGATCGAAAACGCTGGACAACGTTGGAACTCAAATCGAGCCGGGAAATTGATCAAGTCGGTTTGGAAATGGAATCCTTGGAGGGAAACTCAATCTTTCTGGCCGCAAGCCGTTTTGGCACGCTCCGAAGACCATTTCTAAGTTCCAATCAGCGACTGACTTTTCAGCGGGAGTTTTTCAAAGGCTTTTTGTTTTCTGCCGGAGTCAATGTCGGCCAATTTGATCCGCTATTTGATTTTTACTATCGGGAAAAGGGCAGCGGAGATTTGAAATCACGCTTTGAGGCGACGGAAGTGAGAACGGGCCTACGCTATGGTCGGGATGAAATCATCATTATCAATGACAATGAACGGGCTTCCTTTGGTCCGTCTCGATGGCCGATTTTTGAGGTGAATTATGCCAAAGGGCTGCAATGGCTCGGTGGAGACTTGAACTATCACAAGTTGAATTTTTACCTGTATCAAAAGCTGAATATGGGACTTTTTGGGATTTCACGGTATGAAGTGGATGCCGGAAAGGTATTTGGAGAAGTCCCTTATCCGATTTTGAAAAACCATTTGGGAAATGAAACATTGTTTTACACCACGGCAGCATTTAATACGATGAACTTTAATGAATTCGCTTCGGATCAATTTGTCAGTTTACGCTACCGGCATTTCTTTGAAGGATTTCTGCTCAACCGGATTCCTCTGATCAAAAAACTGAAATGGCGTGCAGTGGCCAATGCCAATGTGCTGTTTGGTTCGGTCTCCGATCAGAATATCGAAAATGTCCCCGGTATCGACCCAGCCGGAAACCCGATTGAAACTTTCGGAAGATTAGACCCCAACAAACCCTATGTGGAGTTGGGTTATGGGATCGAAAATATTTTTAAGTTTTTCCGGGTGGATTTTATTCATCGGATGACCTACTTGGATGTGCCCGAAGCCAATCCCTTTGTGGTAAAGGTCAGTGCGCAGATTATTTTGTAAAAAAATTTTGTTTGAAAAAAAAAACGATTAGTTTAGAGGAATAGTCTAACTCAGAGATCTTTATCGATCAGATGATTTCATTTTTAAAGTCCCAATCATGAAAAATCTATTCCAAAAAGCTTTTATCTCAGTTTTGATCTTGACTTTCGCTATTTCTTTAGGGGCAACAGCTCAGACCGAACCCGGAACCTTCACCGCAAAAAAAGGGATTTATCTTGAAGTTGGAGGAAGTTCTGGGATCTATGCAGTTAACTACAGCAAGATTTTCCATCAAAAAGGGAAGCTAAAGCTAAGTGCCAGTGCAGGTTTTTCTATGTGGAGGCATGAAAAATTAGATTCGAGGACTACTTGGCTTCCTACAGTTCCTTTGGAGATGACAGCCTTTTACGGAAAGTCAAATCATCACCTGGAAATGGGAATTGGGTTTACCCCCTACTTAGGCACAAGCTTAGATTTAGTTTCGGAAACGATTGGATATAGAGATATAGTGGTTATTGACGCCTTCATTCCTCTTAGAGTCGGATACAGGTACCAAAAACCGGAAGGTGGATTCTTTTTTAGATTGGGTTATACGCCAATTATTGACTTTCCGCCAAGAACAGGAGGAAATTGGTCCTTCAATCCTTATTGGGCCGGACTAAGTTTTGGGAAGAGTTTTTGAATCGTTTGAGTGGATTTTATTAGAAAATCTTTTAACAAAGTCTATTCTTCGATATTGATATCGTTGCTGAATTGGTATTAAATTAAAAAATGCCGAATTTTAAGCTATAAAATTAAATTAAAATGGCTACAGTTGACAGTTTACGAAATGGACTAATTGAGAAAATTCTCTCTATCAATAATAAGGATTTTTTGCAAGCCTTGGATCAGCTGATTTCTTCTGATTCTTCAGTATTCGAAATGTCAAAATTGACAGAAGATCAAAAGAAGATGTTGGAAATGAGTGAGGAGGATATTAAAAATGGGAAGTTAATTTCACAAGAAGCCATGGACAAAAGAAATCTGGAATGGCTAAACGCATTGTAATTTGGACAAAAACAGCAGATCTTCAATTTATAGGTGTTTTAAAATATTGGGTTAATCGAAATAAGTCCACCACCTACTCAAAAAAACTTTTAGATTTAGTTTCAAAGAAAACAAGGCAACTATCCAAAAGACCATTTATTTACAAGTCCACAGAATTCAATGGGGTAAGGGTCGCTCCGATAGGTAATTTTAGTATCTATTACAAAGTTGATGGCCTTCAAATCACCATTGTGGCATTTTGGGACAATCGTCAAGACCCCAAGGAACTTTTTAGTGCCTTAAAAAAGTCAAAAGAAAGTAAATAAGACAGTTTTTGGCTTTTTCAGAAGTCAGACTTTTACAAAATCCACTGGATATTCAAAATTGATTTACACATTCCTTTCGCCTAAATTTTTCCTTTGTGATCACTCTTCGCATATTTGCATCTTAAACCAAACGCCTGTTTGTAAAGGCTTATTTATTTTATGTCACAATCCATTAAAATTACCCTTCCGGATGGATCGGAAAGGGAATACGAAAAAGGAACTACCGGACTACAGATTGCTGCCAGTATCAGCGAGGGTTTAGCCCGGAATGTCCTAGCCGCAAAAGTCAACGGTCAGGTATGGGACGCTACCCGTGCGATCGAGCAGGATTCCAACGTTCAGCTGTTGACCTGGAATGACGGGGAAGGGAAAAACACCTTTTGGCATTCTTCCGCCCACTTATTGGCAGAAGCGTTGGAAGCGCTTTATCCTGGAATCAAGTTTGGTATCGGCCCGCCAATTGAAACGGGTTTTTACTACGATGTAGATTTTGGCGATCACACCTTGGATGGATCCGAATTGGAAAAGATCGAGCAAAAAATGATCGAACTGGCCCGGGAAAAAAATGAATATGTCCGAAAAGCGATTTCAAAGAAAGACGCCATCGCATACTATCAGGAAAAAGGCGACGAGTATAAGCTCGATCTCTTGGAAGGATTGGAAGACGGTTCGATCACTTTTTATGAGCAGGGCAATTTCACGGATCTTTGCCGTGGTCCTCATATTCCCAATACCGGATTTATCAAAGCGGTGAAGCTGACCAATATTGCCGGAGCTTATTGGAGAGGGGACGAAAAGCGGAAAATGCTAACCCGAATCTACGGGGTCACTTTCCCCAAGGCAAAAGAGCTACAGGAATACCTTACCTTATTGGAGGAAGCCAAAAAGCGGGATCACCGCAAGATTGGGCGGGAATTGGAGTTGTTTACTTTTTCTGAAAAAGTAGGGCAGGGGCTACCGCTTTGGCTACCAAAAGGGACTCTCTTACGGGAGCGATTGGTTGCTTTTATGAAAAAAGCTCAAGACAAATCAGGATACGAGCAAGTGACCACGCCTCATATCGGGCACAAAGTGCTGTATGAGACTTCGGGTCATTATGAAAAATACGGAAAGGATTCCTTTCAGCCGATTCATACTCCACATGAAGGGGAGGAGTTTTTGCTCAAACCGATGAACTGTCCTCATCACTGCGAAATCTACAAGCATAAGCCGCGATCGTACAAGGATTTGCCGATTCGCTATGCTGAATTTGGAACGGTCTATCGCTACGAGCAAAGTGGAGAGTTGCATGGATTAACCCGGGTGAGAGGATTTACCCAGGATGATGCCCATATTTTCTGCCGTCCGGAGCAAGTAAAGGAAGAGTTTATCAAAGTGATTGATTTGGTGCTTTATGTGTTTAAAGCTCTGGGTTTTGAAGATTACACTGCCCAGATTTCCCTTCGGGATCCCGAAAACAAGCAGAAATACATCGGAACGGACGAGGCTTGGGCCAAAGCCGAAGCCGCAATTATTGAGGCAGCAGCCGAAAAAGGCTTGGAAACCGTCACCGAATTGGGTGAAGCGGCTTTCTATGGCCCGAAACTTGATTTTATGGTCAAGGATGCGTTGGGTAGAAAATGGCAGTTGGGAACTATTCAGGTGGATTATAATCTACCTGAGCGCTTTGAATTGGAATACATCGGTTCGGACAATGCCAAGCATAGACCGGTGATGATTCACCGTGCGCCATTTGGTTCCTTGGAGCGATTTGTCGCAGTATTGATTGAGCATTGTGCGGGTAATTTCCCGCTTTGGCTTTCACCGGAACAAATTAATATTCTTCCGATCTCTGAGAAATTTATCACTTACGCTGAGGAAGTCAAATCCTTGTTGGAAGATGCTGGAATCACCGGTAGTATTGATAACAGAGATGAGAAAATCGGTCGTAAGATTAGAGACTCGGAAGTGAAAAAAGTGCCTTTTATGCTCATTGTGGGTGAGAAAGAGCAGGAAAATCGCGTGCTCTCGGTAAGAAAGCATGGAGAAGGTGACCTCGGCAACTACTCGATTGAGGAGTTTATTCAGTATTTTCAGGGGATTATTTCAGAATCGTTGAGTAAAGAATAAGTTGGTAAAATTTTATTCCGCTTTTTTCGATTAAAAATAATTCCGATATTTGCAGTCAATTTCACAAAAACAACAACAGCTAACTTGAGAGACAGACAACCACACAGAGGTCGACAAGAAGAACCATATAAGGTAAATCAACGAATCAGAGCAAGAGAAGTACGGGTAGTAGGAGATTTTGTAGAGGGCGGAAACGCAGTGATGCCTACAGACAAAGCCATCAAACTGGCCGAAGAAAACGACTTGGATCTGGTCGAGATTTCACCCAGCGTCAATCCTCCCGTATGTAAGATTTTGGATTATGCGAAGTTTAAGTACGAGCAAAAGAAAAAACAAAAGGAGATTAAGGCGAATGCAGCAAAAGTTGTTTTGAAGGAAATTCGTTTTGGCCCCAATACCGATGATCATGACTTTAACTTTAAACTAAAGCATGCCATTAGCTTTCTGAAAGAAGGTGCCAAAGTTAAAGCCTACGTGCATTTTGTGGGTAGAAGTATAGTCTTCAAAGAAAGAGGAGAGATGCTTTTACTGAAATTTGCCCAGGCTTTGGAAGATTACGGAGCGGTGGAACAGCTGCCCAAATTAGAAGGAAAGCGAATGAATATTTTCATCGCACCCAAGCAGTCGAAGAAATAATTTCAACTAAATAAATACAGTAAGATGCCTAAAGTAAAAACTAAATCAAGTGCAAAAAAGCGGTTTGCCTTAACGGGAACCGGTAAAATCAAAAGGAAACACGCTTTCAAAAGCCACATTCTGACCAAGAAAGCCACCAAAAGAAAACGTAACCTGACCAAAACGGGTTTGGTACACGAGTCTGATGAGGGCCGAGTACGTGACATGTTGAGAATCTGATCAATTTGTCTATCAATTAATTAAGGTTTATTTATTCACCAGGTGCTTTGGTTCTAAAGATCCTAAATCGTCAGGACACCAAGCGTCAAAAAACAAAAAACTATGCCTAGATCGGTAAACGCAGTAGCGTCAAGAGCAAGAAGAAAAAAAGTGTTAAAGGCCACCAGAGGTTACTTCGGTAGAGGTAAAAATGTGTGGACTGTAGCCAAAAACAAGTATGAGAAAGGTCTTCAGTATGCATACAGAGACAGAAAAGCAAAGAAACGTGAATTCAGAGCATTGTGGATTCAGCGAATCAATGCTGGTGCTCGTGAGCATGGAATTTCCTACTCTCAGTTTATGGGTATGTTGAAAAAAGCCGATATCGAATTAAACCGTAAGGTTTTGGCAGATTTGGCCATGAATCACCCAGAGGCATTCAAAGCTGTAGTTGAAAGAGTAAAATAAGGTCGGCACACCTTATTTTGCAGAAAGCCTTCCTTCGGGGAGGCTTTTTTTATGCGCATTTTTTAAAAATGCCCCCAAAATTAAAAGGTCGCTGCATCAGAAAGTTTTGGCAGTTCCAAGGGTAGAAGTAGCCTTGGATTTACCGACTGATGGTAGCCTCTATTTTCTCTCCTGTGCACCTTGGAATAGCCCGATAGGGACCCTTCTTTTTGTGGATACCCCATCAACAAAAAAAGGCTCCCGTTTCCGAAAGCCTTTGTAGCGAGGACGGGAGTTGAACCCGTGACCTCAGGGTTATGAATCCTGCGCTCTAACCAACTGAGCTACCTCGCCATAATTTTTTCCAATATTTTAATTTTGATATCGAATGTTCGAATTAATGCCTATATTATGACACAGTCGAATTTCAATAGTTCAGGAGCGAAAATCTTTCATTTTCTCTGGACAATGTCCCCCTTCAAATGGGAATGCAAATATGAGGTCTTGTGCTGTGAAATGCAAGTTGACGTTCTTTAAAAAAGTGAAATTTTCACTCCAGAAATTTAAAAATCATGGTTAAAAATAAGTTTGTTGCTGATTATCAAATTAATGCCTCAAAAAAAATTGTTTTTCAGTATTTAAGTACTGCTAGCGGTTTAGAGGAGTGGTTTGCAGATGAAGTGAGAATTAATGAAGACAAAGTCTACATTTTTAATTTCGACGGGGAAGATCATCCTGCCAAACTCGCTTCTTTGAGAATTAACTCCCATGTGAAATTTGAGTTTTTCGACCCCACAAATCCTGAGGAAAAGGATCACGCATTCATTGAATTTAAATTGGAAGAAAATGAATTAACCCAGACGCTTTTTCTAAAGGTAATTGATTATTCTGATGGGTATGATGATGATGAATTGACTGCAATTTGGGAAGGGTTGATTGGTAAACTGAAAGAAATAATTGGTGGTTAATTCAATCTAAATCACCAATTTTGAACCTCAAAAATCGTTGTTTCGTATTTGGGACGAGGAAGAGGATTTTCTATGAAAAAATTAGATAAATTAATACTTGGCTCTTTTATAGGGCCATTTTTATTGACTTTTGTGGTGGTTGACTTCATTTTGTTGATTGTCAACATGCTTAAATATTTTGATGAAATATTTGGTAAAGGACTGAGCTTTTGGATCTATGCTGAGTTGATCGGCTATTTTGTAATCAGTATCTCTCCAATGGCGCTGCCTTTGGCTGTTTTACTGTCCAGCTTGATGACTTTTGGGAATCTAGGAGAACATTTTGAAATTACAGCCATCAAAAGCAGTGGGATTTCGTTGGTCAGGGCACTTCGACCCATTGGCGTGTTTACTGTTTTTCTGATGATAGCCGCCTTTTTTTCAAATAATTATTTAGTACCCAAAGTCAATCTTAAAACCTTTAGTTTGCTCTATGACATTCGGATGAAGTCTCCGGCGTTGGATATTCGAGAAGGCGTATTTTATGCAGGCATTCCCGGCTACAGTATCAAAGTCAATCAAAAATTAAACGACAATGACCTAAAAGATATCATTATTTATAATCACGGTGCAGGTTCGGGAAACTTGGATGTGACCGTAGCTGACTCTGGCCGGATGGAGAAATTTTTCAATGATAACTACATGAAATTGACCCTTTACCAAGGAACCAATTATCATGAGGAGAGAGGAATGCGAGGAATTGCAGAAAAGCCAATTCCCTTCAACCGGACTACTTTTGATGAAAATATCATAATTTTTGATCTAGATGAGTTTCAGCTCAGCCGTACTCCGGAAGACCTTTGGTCTACTAATCGATCCATTAAAAATATTTCGCAAATCAAATTAGGCCTAGACTCGATTCGTTCTTTGGTCAACGAACAACAATTCCAAAACTATCGACAAGCAGAAAGTATTTTTCCATTTTATTCGCGAACCAGAAACCTGGACCCCTTGGATCCGATCATGGAACGAAAGGCAATGGCTGATTCGCTTCGCGCCGAAATGAGTAGAAAAGAGCGACGTGAAATGGATTCCCTAAAACAAGTTTTAGGGGATCAGAAAAAAGATACCGTCGTGCTGGATTTCAAAGAAAGTTTGGGGGTCACCTTGGACTCTAGTGGTTCACTTCCGGTAACTGCCTCCAAACCGGCCAACCCCAGAGTCGATTCACTCTTACAAGCCAAGAGATCCAATAGGTCCAAGCCTTTAAGTCCGCAACGCAGATTAGAAGAGGCAATGGTGGATAATCCTGTCGCTGACGATCCTGATGATCGGAAAGTAACCCTAACCCGTACTACTCCATTGACCGATGATGAGCGGGAATTGATCGATTCGCTGGTCAATAAAAGAGGCTATCGCTCCAATGCACTCACAATGGCGCTGAATAATTCTCGGAACTTAAAGAATAATTTTCAGGTGAAAAAAGTGCAAATTGACAATTACCAGCGGGAATTCAGAAGATTTGAAATCGCTTGGTATCAAAAGTACACTCAGGCATTTGCCTGTTTTGTCATGTTTTTGATCGGTGCCCCCTTGGGAGCGATTATCAAAAAAGGAGGACTGGGTATGCCGGTTTTGGTTTCCATCATATTTTTCATCGTATACTATATGCTGACCATTACCGGAGAAAAATGGGCAAAAGAGGGAGTTACTGATCCCTTGATCGGGACTTGGTTTTCCTGTGTGATGCTTTTGCCCTTTGGTTTGTTTTTCTTGAAGCAGGCCAGAAAAGATGCGCGACTATTTGAACCTGATTTTTACATCGAATGGTGGAAATCTATCCAGAAACGCTGGAAGAGTAGCGCTTCAAAAAGCAGTTGATATTTTCTAATTTGGAATATTACCCTTACCTTTGTAGCTGTTTTAATTAATTTAGCTAAACATGTATTTAACATCAGAGAAAAAACAAGAGTTGTTTAAAAATCATGGACGGTTAAAATCTGAAACTGACACAGGATCTCCTGAGTCTCAGATTGCCCTCTTTACTCACAGAATTCAGCATTTGACTGAACATTTGAAGTCCAATAAAAAGGACCACTCCTCACGTTTGGGATTACTTAAGCTCGTAGGTAAGCGTAGAAGCTTGCTCGATTACTTAATCAAAACTGACATTGAGCGATACAGAGCGATTATTTCTGAATTAGGAATCAGAAAATAACGAATCAAGGTAAGGTTCTCTTTTGGAGGACCTTACTTTTTTCTTTTTAAACTGGATGCCTTAATTTTTAAAACGAGAAAAATAATACAAATCATAATTTATGTTACCAAATTTAATCACTAAGACCATCACCCTTAAGGATGGTAGAGAAATCACTATTGAAACAGGTGCATTGGCAAAGCAAGCTGATGGTTCTGTAGTAGTACGAATGGGGAAAGCCATGCTTTTGGCTACAGTAGTATCCAAAAAAGAGGCTGGAGAAGGAGTCGACTTTTTACCTATGTCTGTGGATTATCAAGAAAAATTCGCAGCATCCGGAAAAATACCTGGAGGTTTTTTGAAACGGGAAGGAAGACTTTCCGATTATGAAATTCTAATTAGCCGTATTGTTGATCGAGCGATTCGTCCTATTTTTCCCGACGATTATCATGCAGATACACAAATTGCCATTACTTTAATGTCCTCAGATGAGGAGGTTTTGCCAGATTGTTTAGCCGGATTGGCTGCATCGGCAGCATTGGCAGTTTCTGATATCCCGTTTAATGGACCCATTTCTGAGGTTCGCGTAGCAAAGATTGATGGTCAATTAGTCATCAACCCCAAACCCAGCGATCTTGAGAAGGCTTCCTTGGAGTTTATCGTAGCTGGATCCTTGGATTTCATTTTGATGGTAGAGGGCGAAGCCAACGAAATCCAAGAAGATGAAATGGTTGAGGCCATGGAATTTGCACATGAAGAGATCAAACGTCATTGTCAAATACAACTTGAACTGACCAAAGAAGTAGGAAAGGAGCAAAAGCGAGAATACAATCACGAGAAATCGGATCCAGCGCTGTTTGACAAGATGCGTTCAGAATTGTATGATAAATTATATCAGTCGGTTGCCAAGCAAATTGCAAACAAGAGCGAGCGATCTGCTCTGATTAAAGAGATCAAAGATGAGTTTGTAGAGGCATTGGGTGAGGAGCATGAATATGAGGCGAGTTTGATCGGTCCTTATTTTCACAAAATTCACAAAGAAGCTGCAAGAAACTTCACATTAGATACCAAAAAACGAATGGATGGCCGGAATCTTACCGAAGTGAGACCGATTTGGTCTGTGGTGGATTACCTACCTTCAGCACACGGTTCTGCGGTGTTTACTAGAGGAGAAACCCAATCCGTCACCACCTGTACATTAGGTACCAAAATGGACGAGCAGATGGTGGATGGAGCTGTAATTTCTGGATACAATAAATTTTTCCTTCATTACAACTTCCCTGGATTTTCTACAGGGGAGGTAAAACCGAATCGAGGTCCGGGCAGAAGAGAAGTAGGACACGGAAACTTGGCGATGAGAGCCTTGAAAAAAGTGTTGCCTTCTGAGGTTGAAAACCCCTATACCATCCGCATCGTATCCGATATTTTGGAATCAAATGGATCTTCTTCCATGGCCACCGTTTGTGCAGGTTCTTTGGCCCTGATGGATGCAGGGGTAAAAATCAAAGCACCGGTTACTGGAATTGCCATGGGAATGATTTCTGATGCCAAAACTGGAAAGTATGCCATCCTTTCTGATATATTAGGAGATGAAGATCATTTGGGAGATATGGATTTCAAAGTCACGGGTACTGAGAAGGGAATCACGGCTTGTCAGATGGATTTGAAAGTAGAAGGATTGGATTACTCGGTCTTGAAAGAAGCGTTGCATCAAGCCAAAGAAGGCAGACTTCATATTTTGAATGAAATCAACAAAACACTCGCTGCTCCAAAACCGGATTTAAAACCTCATACTCCTCGATCTTTTGTAATGATGATTCCTAAGGAATTGATCGGTGCAGTGATCGGGCCTGGTGGAAAAGTAATCCAGGAAATTCAAAAAGATACCAGTACTACGATTGTGATCGAAGAGATCGATAATCAAGGTAAAATCAACGTTTTCTCTGCCAATCAGGAGAATATGGATGCGGCTATCAAGCGTATCAAAGCAATTGTCGCTCAGCCGGAGATCGGAGAGACCTACACCGGTAAAGTGAAAAATATTCAGCCTTTCGGCGCCTTCGTGGAATTTATGCCTGGTAAAGATGGTTTACTCCATATATCTGAAATCAAATGGGAGCGTCTGGAAAGCATGGAAGGTGTTCTTGAACCTGGAGAGGAAATCGTCGTTAAGCTTATCGATGTGGATAAAAAGACTGGGAAATTTAAGCTTTCCAGAAAAGTTTTAATCCCAAAACCAGAAAAACAGGAACCAAAAGGTTAAGATTAGCCTTCCTTTGATTACATTCCATATCTAAAAATCAATTACACAAATCATTATTCTGAATGAGGCAGCTAAAAATCAGTAAACAGATTACCAACAGAGAAAGCCAATCCCTGGACAAATACCTTCAGGAAATTGGAAAGGTAGATTTGTTAACTGCAGACGAAGAAGTTGTTTTGGCAAAGAGGATCCGTGAAGGAGACCAATTGGCCTTGGAGAAGTTAACCAAAGCCAATCTTCGATTTGTGGTTTCAGTAGCAAAGCAATATCAAAACCAAGGACTCTCTCTGGGTGACTTGATCAACGAGGGGAATTTGGGATTGATCAAGGCGGCACAGCGATTTGATGAAACCAGAGGATTCAAATTTATCTCCTACGCCGTTTGGTGGATTCGTCAATCAATTTTGCAGGCATTGGCCGAGCAATCTAGAATTGTGCGATTGCCATTGAACCGGGTGGGGTCATTAAATAAAATCTCCAAAACATTCAGTGAACTCGAGCAGAAATTTGAGCGAGAGCCCTCTCCAGAAGAGCTAGCCGAAGTGCTTGAAGTAACTGCTTCCGAGGTTGTGGATACCATGAAAATCTCCGGACGTCATGTATCTATGGACGCACCTTTTGTACAAGGTGAGGAAAATAGTCTTTTGGATGTCTTGGAAAATGACGGGGATGAAAAGCCAGATGATGAACTGATGAACGACTCGCTTCGAAAAGAAGTGCAGCGTGCTTTGTCTACCCTAACGCAACGTGAAGCCGATGTGATCACCCTTTATTTCGGATTGAACGGAGAGCAAGCCATGACCCTTGAGGAAATTGGCGAGAAATTTAATCTTACCCGAGAGCGGGTGAGGCAGATCAAAGAAAAAGCAATACGTAGGCTAAGGCACACTTCTCGAAGTAAGACACTGAAGCCTTACTTAGGTTAACAAAAAGGGGAGGCGACTCCCTTTTTTATTTTTAGTCAACCTGGCACCCAGTGACTGATTTTCATAGGATAAGAGTCACATTTGGGAATTTTAACAATTGGTAGTTTTGTTACCATCCAATATTTGTCAAATTTTACCCGATTTAATACTTCTTAAAGATGAATCAAGACATTGAACGAGTAAAGGTGCTGATCATCGGATCAGGGCCTGCAGGATATACTGCAGCTATTTATGCTTCTCGTGCGGGATTAAATCCCGTGCTTTATACCGGAGGTCAGCCGGGAGGTCAATTGACCATTACCACAGACGTGGAAAACTATCCCGGATATCCCGATGGGATCATGGGGCCTGAGATGATGGAAGATTTCCGAAAACAGGCCGAGCGATTTGGGACGAAGGTCCGCTACGGAATGGTCACTGCAGTTGACTTCAGCCAAACACCCTATGTAGTCACGGTGGATGAACAGGTTACTGTCCATGCCGATACGGTCATTATCTCTACCGGAGCCTCTGCCAAATGGCTGGGGCTAGATAGCGAAACCCGCTTAAATGGCAAAGGGGTTTCTGCTTGCGCAGTCTGTGATGGGTTTTTCTTTAGAGGTCAAGATGTGGCTATTGTAGGAGCTGGCGACACCGCCTGTGAGGAAGCCTCTTATTTAGCAAATATCTGTAGCAAGGTTTACATGATTGTTAGAAGGGATGAAATGCGCGCTTCCCAGATTATGCAAAATCGTGTGATGAACAATCCTAAAATAGAAATCCTTTGGAACACTGAAACAGAAGAGATTCTAGGTGAAGAAGAAGTGACCGGCGCTCGGGTAATAAATAATGTTACACACCAAAAACGAGAACTCAAGATTTCTGGCTTCTTTGTTGCTATTGGTCATCAGCCAAACACCAGTGTCTTCAAAGACTTTATCCACATGGACGAGTCTGGTTACATAAAAACCATCCCAGGCAGTACCAAAACCAACGTAGAGGGCGTTTTCGCATGTGGAGATGCTCAGGATCATATTTACAGACAGGCGGTCACTGCAGCAGGAACAGGTTGTATGGCTGCACTGGATGCTGAGAGGTTTTTAGCTGCATTGGAGAATCATTAAAACGCATTCATGAAGTATCCACACCTGATACTATGTATAGGATTAATTTTGAGCATTGGTCTACCTACGGCCAATGCTCAAATTTTTCCGAAAATCATCAAAAAAAGTAAGTCAGAAACCATTTCCGTTCCTCAAGAGCGAAGAAATATAGAGTTGAGGACTTTTGATCAGGAAAGCTACTTGCAGTCGTTAAGCTCTATTACGGACTCCCTTATCTTTGAAAATAACGTCAATTTAAGGAAGTCGCGATCCATCATCGCAGAAGATCAAAATCTGATGATTTGGGCTCCTACCAACCGTCTGGTCAAAGTTTCAGAGCAAATCCAAATCGATAGCATTTGGGTAACGGCATTTGAATATTATTCAGCCTGGGATTCTAAAAAAGTCGACATCTACAATTTTGATGTCCGAAAGTTTCAAGACACAGTAAATCTCCGTCTTTACGATCCGTTTTTTGGTTATGAATGGAAAATGCCTTCAGAAATCTTGAAAATTAATTCCTCCTACGGGCCCAGATGGGGAAGAATGCACTATGGGACAGATTTGGACTTAAACACCGGTGACCCAGTCTATGCCGCTTTTGATGGCATTGTCCGGGTTCGTTCCTACGATCGCTATGGCTATGGCTATTTTTTGGTGATTAGGCATAAAAATGGTCTGGAAACACTTTATGGGCACATGTCAAAATTAATTGCCAAAGTTGGCGACGAGGTCAAAGCTGGTGATGTAATTGGCAGGGGAGGAAGTACAGGAAGAAGTACAGGCGCTCATTTGCATTATGAACTTCGGTATCGGGGTCTGCCATTTGATCCAGAGTTGGTGTATGATTTTCCCAATGGAAAAATTAAATATCAAGATTACCAAATCACCCCAACTACCTTCAACCAAGTTGCCAAAGCCCGGACAGCAGCTTATCATCGGGTAAAAAGAGGAGATACCCTTGGCGGTATCGCACGAAGGTATGGCGTGAGCATCAGCACGCTTACCCGATTAAATCGAATTTCTACCAGAAGTATTCTCCGAATTGGTCAAAATCTACGAGTCAGATAATTCCATGAACAAATTAGACATTTTAGTAATCGCCGCTCACCCCGATGATGCCGAACTTGGTTGTTCGGGTACCATTCTGGCGCACGTTGCCAAAGGGCATAAGGTAGGAATCGTAGATTTAACCCAAGGTGAAATGGGCACCAGAGGCACCCCAGAGATAAGATTAAAAGAAGCCGATGAGGCTGCAAAAATCTTAGGACTTTCAGCAAGGGAAAATATGGGCTTTCAGGATGTTTTATTTTTAGATGATGAGAAACATCAACTGGAGCTCATCAAAATTATCCGAAAATACCAACCGGAAATCGTTTTGGCCAATGCCATTCGTGACCGTCATCCTGACCATGGTAAAGGTGCAAGCCTAGCGACCAATGCCTGTTTTATGAGTGGGCTTCGCAAAATCGAAACTACCTACAAAGGGAAAGCTCAGGAGGCCTGGAGACCAAAATTTGTATATCACTACATTCAAAATAATTACATCGAACCGGATTTTGTATTTGATATCACAGAATACTGGGACACCAAAGTTAAAAGCATTCTGGCATATCAATCTCAATTTCATGATCCGAATAGTCAAGAACCGGAAAGCTTTATTTCCAATCCTGACTTTTTGCCATTTATTGAAGCTCGAGCTCGAGAAATGGGGCATCGAATCCTCAAAACTTACGGAGAGGGATTCACCGTGGAGCGGATGATCGGCTCAGAGGATCTATTTGACTTGAAATAAGAATCAAGGGGCTAGCCTGGAAATTTCCCATACATTTTGATTGGTGTATTCGTAAAGGATACGATCATGAAGCCGGCTGGGTCTTCCTTGCCAGAATTCGATTTTATGAGGAATCAATCGAAAACCTCCCCAAAAAGGAGGTCTTTTAATTTTTTCCTTGGCAAACTTATCTTCCATTTCCTTCAGTTTTTGATCCAATACCTCACGGGAAGCAATTTTATGACTTTGAGGGGAGGTCCAGGCTCCGATTTGTGATCCGAGCGGTCTGCTGAAAAAATACTCATCTGATTCTGCGGCACTGATTTGTTCAACCTTTCCAAGAACACGAACTTGCCGCTCTAGTTCAGCCCAAAAAAATGTCAGCGCAGCTTTTGGATTTAGAATTAGTTCTCGCCCTTTTTCACTTTCATAATTGGTAAAAAAAACAAAACCATGATCGACTTCTTTGAGCAAAACAATTCGTGCATTGGGATAGCCACCCTCCCCATGGGTAGCTAAAGTCATGGCATTGGCCTCCAGCACTTGCGAATCAATGGACTCTTGGAGCCAGTTTTTAAATTGAATCATTGGATCATCATGGACGTCATTTTTGTCTAGAGATTTAAGGGAGTATTCTTTTCGTATTGAGGCAATATCCATGGGTTTCATTTTTTCTTTAACTATTCTGCGAAAAACAATTCTTCAAAAAGCCCTGCTTTTGTTGATGCAATCGATTTTAGGGTAAAACTGGAACCCTTCCTATTTGTTATGCACAATTTTGTCCCTTTATGCAGATCAGATGAATCATTTTTTTCAACAATAAAAGTACGATCAGCATTGCATTTATAAAATTTAGGCATATATTTTTAATCCCAACCATAATTGATTCTTTATGAGCATTGACAAGATTCCCGACCTTTCGGCTGGTGATTTATTGATCTCAGAGCCTTTTTTGCTAGATGAAAATTTTACCAGATCCGTTGTGTTGCTTTGTGAGCACAATGCTGAGGGAAGCTTTGGTTTCATCCTAAATAAGCCCTCCATTCTAAAGCTTTCTGAACTGGTGGAGAGCCTGTCTTTTTTGGACAAAGAAGTCTATGTGGGTGGACCAGTAGAGCAAAATACACTTCACTATATTTATCAAGGAGATAAGAAACTCGATGAAAGTATCAATATCGGCCCAAATATGTGGTGGGGAGGTAATTTTGATCAGCTTGTGGAAGGACTAAAGTCAAAAGAATTTGATTCTTCCGACTTTCATTTTTTCTTAGGGTATTCAGGATGGGCACCTGATCAATTGGTCGAGGAGCTTACCGAAAATACCTGGATTGTTTGCAAGGATGCCCTGGATGAATTTACCTTGCAATATACCCCGGATGAACTCTGGCGAAAGATTCTATTAAACATGGGGGGAGATTTTAAGCTTCTCGCAAATTATCCACTAGACCCAAGATTAAATTAGGCAAAATCCCTACTTTTGCCCATATTGCCTCGAAATTTAGTGTTTTTATGACTGAAAAAAACGAAGATATGTCTGAAAAAGACAAGGTGACCCAAGCAGCAGATCAAGCGGATGCAAAGGGTAAAACGGAAGACCCGAAAACAGGATCCGACCAGCAAATGGAAGAAATTCCCGTTCAGGAAGGTGCGGCTTCTTCATCTCCATCTGAGGAAATCACCGAACCTATTCCCAATGCACCAGATGCGACTGCAGAAAGCCAAAAAGATCCGGTAGAAAATACCGAAGGAGAACATCAGGAGGAAGCTTCCGAGGAAGAAGAAGAACATCACGAGGATGAACACCCGGAAGAAGAACTTGATCTGTCCGGCATGGACAAGGTACAACTTCTTCAGGTTCTCAAAGATAAACTAAAAGAAAGTACCAATCCACTCAAATCCGACAGGCAGATTAATGACATCAAGGCAGCATTTGATGAAATTACGGCTAAGGAGCGCGAGGAAGCCTTGGAAAAATTCCAATCTGAAGGTGGCGTCGAAGACGATTTTGATTTCCGTCCATCTGAGGAGGAACGAGAATTTAATCAGTTTTATTTCGAATTCAGAAAACAGGTATCCACCATCCGAAAGGAATCTGAGCGACAAAAAGAGAAAAACTTCGAGGCAAAAACAGATATTCTCAACCGGCTTCGTGAATTGGTAGATGGGGAAGAGACCACACTCAGTATGAATGCCATCAAGGCTATTCAAGATGAATGGAAATCTATTGGACCGGTACCTTCTGCCCAAAACAGAAACTTGTGGGCGAGCTATAATGCATTGATGGATCGTTTTTACGACAATCGAAGCATTTACTTTGAGCTCAAGGAACTAGACCGGAAGAAGAATCTAGAAAGCAAACTGGAGCTTTGTCAGAAAGCCGAGGCCCTTCAGCAGGTACCGGACTTAAAAGAGGCAATCAAAACGCTCAATGATCTTCACGAGGAGTTTAAGCATATCGGACCTGTTCCTAGAGATGAGCAAGAAACTCTTTGGCAGCGTTTTAAAAAAGCCTCAGACGCGGTTTATGATCGCAGAAAAGAATTTTACGATAGCCAAAAGGAGATCTTCAAAAAGAATCAGGAATCCAAAGAGGCTTTGATCGAAAAACTTGCAGCGTTTACCGAATTTAAAGCAGATCGAATCAAAGACTGGAATACCAAAACCAAAGAAATTTTGGAGATTCAAAAGGCTTGGGAAAAAATAGGGCAAGTTCCCCGAGAAAGCGGAAGAGAAATCAATAAGGCTTTTTGGTCTGGATTCAAGCAGTTTTTCCAAAATAAAAACCACTTCTTCAAAGAGCTCGATGAGATCCGGGCTAGTAATCAGTCCAAAGCAGAGGAATTGATTCAAAAAGCGGAGGAACTTAAAGATTCTACCGAATGGCAAACCACAGCAAATGAACTGATCAAGCTGCAGCAAGAGTGGAAAAAACTCGGACCTACTCCCGAGAAAAGCCGAGATGGTTTGTATAAGCGCTTTAAAAACGCCTGCGATTCCTTTTTTGAAAGCCGTAGAAATTCCAATAAACAGGCTAATACTGAATACGAGTCAAATTACAAAAAGAAGAAAGAAGTCTGCGAGGAAATCATCAAAGCTTCCCAAGAAGGAGCCCCATCTGAAGAGGAGTTGACTGCATTTGTGAGCAAGTTTAATGAGATCGGATTTGTGCCCCGCAAAAATATGAAAGAAATCCAGGCCCAATTTAAAGCGGCCGTGGACACCTATTTGGAAAAACTCGATCCTGAGAATTTTGATCGGGAAGACTTCTTATTCCGATTAAATCTGAACCGAATTCAATCTGATCCAAATGCGGTAAAAACCTTCAACAAAAAGGAGCACGGCATCCGCAAGCAGATTTCGGATTTGGAGAACAACATCACCCTTTGGAAAACCAATTTGGAGTTTTTTGCAGCATCCAAAACGGCCGATAAGCTCAAGGATCAATTTGATGTCAAGATCCAAAAAGCCGAGGAGGAGATAGACAAACTGAAAAAGCGCCTATCAATTTTGCGGGAATTCTAAATTAATCTTTCTCAGAATTAGTGAGATAGGTCTTAAACCGAAAAAATCAAATCCCAGCATTTGGTAGCAATGGAATGAAGGCCTATATTTGCACCACGTTAAAGATAAAAGCCTCTTTAGCTCAGCTGGTAGAGCAACTGACTTGTAATCAGTAGGTCGCTGGTTCGATCCCGGCAAGGGGCTCAAAAAACCACTCAGAGATGAGTGGTTTTTTGCATTTAAGGAGTGTTGAAATCCAGGCCAAAGAAATCTCGGATCCAGTTTGCGGCTTGACTGTTGCCAATCCGTAAATCCGATATTCTTACCCACAGCTTAACAGATTGAAACAAACTAATAATTAAACTATTTTCTTTAATGGGAAGAGCTAGGAGCTCTTCGGAGTGGGGAAACTAGCCAATAAAGGCAAAAAAAAACGTACACGGGTGGCTTCTCTTTTCTAAAGCTACCCATGCACGGTTTAAAATCCTGTCAGAGTCTTTTTTTTTAATCCCGCTTTTCTACTGATTTCTATTCTTGCCTAAGATGAGGAACAAGGAGCCATCAGCGTTTAAAAAGCTACCTTCTAAACCCCTTATTTTTTACTCAAGGTAAACTCTGGCAAATGCTTGATTTTACCTCCATCCATGGCAGACTCATGGGCTAAAATCCCAACACAGGTGATATTAGCCGACTGTCGGGCATTAGGATAAGGGGAACGTTCCTCAGTCAAGGCAACTAAAAATTCGTGCACTAAATGCGGATGGGATCCTCCATGGCCAGAGCCCTGAATAAAAGATAAATGCTGATTTTCGTCTTGGTCATAGACTCCCTGTGTGGTAAAAGAGGCAATTTCATCCGGTAATAAATGGGCATAATCTGGAATCTTCACCCGCTGGGGAACTTCTCCGGTGTGAATCACCGAATCTTCATGTTCGATTAATGTCCACTCAAAGGATTTTTTGGAACCGTAGACGTCAAAACTTTCCCGGTATTGTCTGGCTGTATTGAATAAAGAGCGAGTGACTTCTGCCGCCAAATCGGAGTCTTTCAGCTTGATGTGGCAGGTTTCAATGGCAAAAGGAGACCCGTATTTCGGAATCAAATTTTCATCGATTCTACCCGAACCCAAACAGGATACGTATTCTGCTTCTCCTTTCGGTAAAGCCAAGACAGGACCTACGCAGTGCGTCGCATAGTGCATAGGAGGGAGGCCTTCCCAATATCCCGGCCATCCAGCCATTTCCTGCTGATGGGAGGCTCGAAGAAACTGGATTTTACCCAACTCACCTTTTTCATACATCTCCTTGACAAATAGAAATTCGCGGGAATAGACCACGGTCTCCATCATCATGTAGGTAAGCCCGGTCCGTTCAGTTTCTTCGACAATTTGCCGGCATTCCTCGACGGTGGTAGCCATCGGAACGGTACAGGCTACATGCTTACCGGCACGAAGGGCCTTCAGAGATTGCTCCGCGTGATTTTGAATCGGAGTATTGATATGAACGGCGTCAATATTGGGGTCTTTAAGCAGTTCATCGTAATCGGTATAAACGTGTTCAATTCCAAAGGCTTTCCCGATGGTCTCGGCTTTTTCTTGATTTCGCTGACAAATGGCGTACATATTGGCTAGCGGATGTTTTTGGTAGATCGGGATAAATTCCGCTCCAAAGCCTAAGCCGATGATCGCGATATTGATAGGTTTTTTGCTCATGTGTGTGTTATGTTTTGGGTTGAAAAAGATTGATTATAATCGGAATTTGTTACCCTGCGTAGCCTGCGCCAAACTTGGTTTGGGAGAGAGGAAGGGTAATCCTATTTTACATTTATTTTGATGCCCAATTGCGTAGAAATTCCAGCCCTTCTTTGGCAAAGCCATCCTGAGAGGGCACCAGCGGTTTCCAGATGCAGACTGCTCCAGCAAGTTCTTTTACCTCGGGAGTGAAACTTTCAATGGAGATGGTTCCACTGTAATTCACCGCTTCCAAGCCTCTTTTCCATGCATCCCAGTTGGTTTGGCCTGTTCCTGGAGTACCGCGGTAATTTTCAGAAACCTGCACATGAATCAACTTTGAGCCTACATTTCGGATGGCTTGTTCAATGCTTGGCTCCTCAATATTCAAATGGAAACCGTCTAAAAGCGCTTTGGCTTCGGGTTCATTAATGTCAATGATGAGTTGCATTAATTCCTCGGAGGTATTGATCAGGTCGGTTTCAAATCGGTTTAGCGTTTCAATTGCGATCTCCAATCCATGTTCACGCGCCCGTTGGCAGACTTTCCGCAAATTGCTCACTGCCCGATTCCATTCGACCTTTTTTTGCTCAACTGAAACCAATCGGGCTTTTCCTACTGCCGAGTACATGGGACCGGCAACAAAGCCAGTACCCAATTCGGCCGCTATCGCAAAGCATTGGTCCAAGTAATCAAAGCAGGTCTGATGAAAAGAAGGGTCCTCATGTGTCAGATCGCGGCTAGGTCCAAAGGCACCACAAATCACCGCTTCCAAGCCATGATCTGCGAGTGCTTTTTTGACTTCAGTCGAATGGATCAACCCCGGATCTTCAACGGGAATTTCAACAGCATCATAGCCGTATTCCTTGATTTTCGGAAATAGTTTGAAAGCTTCTGAATTAAAGGGAGAGGTCCAAAGCCAAGTACTCACTCCGAATTTTACGTCTAAAGCCATGCTTATTCTACTTTCATGATTCCGTTCATAATTCTCCAGTGACCCGGTACGGTACAGACAAAAGGATATTCCCCAGGCTCAGTAGGAGCGGTGAATACCAGAGATTCTCTACCTTCCGGATCGACTAGTGCGGTGGCAATGATCACTTCTGGAATCTCAGGTACATAGTTTTGCTCAGCACCGCGGGGATTTCTTGCCAATTCATCCGCCGCTTTTCCGATGGCATCCATGCTGCCTTTCTGCCCGATCACCAAATTATGCTGCATAAAGTCCGGGTTTTCAAAGTCAATGGTGACTTGCGAACCTGCTTTCACGGTAAACGTTGCTTTGTCAAATTTCATTTCGTGAGGGATCACGCTGAGCTTGATCATTGAGGTTCCGTTGGCAGTGGCAGTAGCCTCAGTTGAGGATTCTTCTGAACCGAGTTCAACTCCGGGTTTGGTCAACGAAAGCGTAGATTTATTGCTTAATCTCCCACCAAACCACCACGTACCTTCGTACTTGCCAACGACATTTCGACCATCATTGCGTCCGACACGCACATTTTTGGGATTGAGTTCCTCTTCAAAAAGCCCACCCACTTTTGCCCTGCCAATTTCATTGCCATTGATTCCAAGACTCATCGTGCCGTCTTCCTTGAGGCTCGCATTGATCACAAATTGCTCCTCGGGGAGATTTTTAGAAGAACTGATGAGGGTTAGCTTTTCATTTTGTGCTACGGCAAAATGCAAGGCATCTTGGTATAGGTAAAGGCTGTATCCATTGGTATTATTTCCCTGAGCTACCAAAACGCCCTCATATGGATCATCTCCTTTGGAAATGATCATACGAAGGTCAATTTCCTTTCCAGCTACATCGGGTGGAAAAAGAATGGAATTTCGCTGATCGAGCGGGTATTGCTCGCTGATCAGACTTCGACTGATCCGGTCTGCCAGGGAAACTTCCTCATCGGCACTTTCACCATTAGTCATAGTAAATTCCCTTTTGGAAAATTCGGTAGGATGGGAGAGGACTGCGGCAAACATTGCCTGTGGCAAATAACTGTCTTGAGCATTGGTTTGATCTTCAGCTAATGGAACTATTGCCTTAGCAGCATCTTCTGAAAATGGCATTTCTGCCACGGTCAAAAATGCCTGCTTTCGAGTATGGGCATCTTCATCTTTCAATAGATTGGACGCTAAAATCGCCTTTAAGGCTCTTGGTGTTTTAGGCAAAACTTTTAGTGCATTTTTTCGAACCGAAGCAGAAGGATGGCGAAGTGCCTTCTCTACAACCATCTCAGCTTCTGGATTGCTTCCATCCAAAGCCCCTAGTCCTTTTAAAGTCCAAAGCGCATGAATAGCAGGTGGGTTTAAGCCGATTTCATCTTGCTCCTGATTGCTGATAACTTGGTAAAGTTCAGGAAGAAGCTCCTGCATCTGATTTTCGACGATTAAGCGTTGAGCTGTTAATCTCCAAAACATATTATCGCTATTCAGCGCTGCCAGAAGTTCGCTGTTGTTTTTTTCGCTTAAGTCAAATTGCTCAGCTTCCTTTGCTCCTTTGTAAACCAGCCTGTAAATACGCCCATGCTTGGCATCCCGAAGAGGATTGATATAGGCATTTCCTTCCCCATTTTCAAAACCTCTTGGAGTAGGGTTATGCTGAATAATAAAGTTATACCAATCTGCTACCCAAAGTGCACCATCTGGGCCTACTTCAGCATGAACAGGTGAAAACCATTCATCAGAGCTAGCCAAAATATTAAATCCGTTTTTCTCAGTAAATCCGGATCCGTCTGGATTAATAATGGCATTGTGCAAAACCCTTCCGGTCGGTTCGGCTACAAAAGCGATACGGTTCCAATATTCTTTGGGAAAATTCCGAGCCGTATAGAAATTATGGCCTGCAGCAGCAGTATAGCTACCATGCCAATCCACCTGACGTAAAAACGGAGTCAAATGAGGCATATCGTAGTGGGAATCGATTCCGTGAACGGTATTGGCCGATCCTTGGTAAATGGGTCTGCGGATGTATTTATTCTCCATGGAAAAATACACACTGTGCTGTCCATTAGCCGTAGAGATGAAGGTTTCAAAATCTTCAGTAAAACCCAATCCCCAGGTGTTATTGGACGTATTACCGAGGTATTCTAAGTTTTCCCCATTGGGGTCAAAGCGGTAAACCCCCTGTCCAAAATTAAACTGCTGACCACTAACTTCGCCATTGAAGCCCGAGTATCCCAATACTCCCCAGATTTTATTATCAAATCCATATTTGAGGTTAGAGGGTCCGGCATGGGTATCACTTTTTCCCCAACCTGTCATAATCACTTCCCGGACATCGGCGACATCATCCCCATCGGTATCTTTGAGGAAAACAAAATCAGGAGCCATGGAAATCAGCATACCTCCATTGACTGGAGTAATGGAGGTTGGGATATTTAGGTTATCGGCAAAAACGGTGACTTTATCTGCTTTGCCATCGCCATCGGTGTCTTCAAGGATTTTGATCTTGTCATTTCCTCCGTCTTTACGGACTTCGTTCGGGTAGTCGGTGGTCTCAATCACAAATAGTCGTCCTCGCTCATCCCAAGTCATGGCAATCGGATTAATGATCATGGGTTCGGAGGCGAATAATTCTAATTTAAAATCTACCGGAACCTGTACGAGTTTTTGGCTTTCTTCTGCGGAAAGCGGAAGCTGAAAACGCGGGGCGGGGTCCCTTCGCTCATAATTGGGGATTTCTGCATCTCTGAATTCAGGCTTTGGAATAGCATAAGCTGCCAACAGCTCACCAACTTGATCACCTACTGCCCAAAGAATTCCATTGGCTACCAATTGTTGAAATTGATCCTTTTGCCAAGTGCGCTCGTCATGTCCATAGGCCGTGTAAAAAACTCTTCCTTTTCCCTGCTCTCGGGTCCAAGTATAAGGTTCGCGACCTTCCTGGTCCACTCGTTCCATCAGGATATGCATGTCAGGATTGACCGAAGCGTGGACGTAGGTTTCATCCCAAGTTTCAAATTCTTCGATTCCTTCCATGATGGGGTGGGAGGGATCTACGATTTCCGCGGTAAAATCTCCCACACCGTGCCGGCTAAATTGGCCACCGACCGTCTCTACAAACCAATCTGAATTTCTAAAGCAAAAAGAGGCGCTGTGTATGGGAATCAAAGCTTTTCCCCCTTCCACGTAATCTTTGAGTGCGCTTTCCTGCTCAGAGGTGATTTCATCATGATTGGCATAGATCATCAAGCCATCGTAATTGGAGAGTTTCTCATCGTTGAGATCATTGGGATCCGTGGTGTAGGTGAGATTGATCCCTTTTTGAAAGAGCGGAGTACCAAGATACATCATCAATTTTTCGGAATTGTGATGTTCACTTTCATGTCCGAGGACTAGAATTTCAACTCGTCGGGGCTCGGTCATGGACAAATAAGATTTTTTGTCCGAGCAACCCGCCAAAGTCACTATTCCAAGTACAAAAAGCATTAAAATGCTTTTGAAGAAATTTGGGTTATTCATGGGTTTAACTTTACGGTAATTTCGAAGTACTATATTCCATAAAAAACACCACTCTACCTTACTGTATTCTCTTAATTTTTGACTGTATTTTGTTATTTTTAACTAGTTTTCAAAAAGAATACTGCATAACTAAGTGAAGAAACCAGTCAAAAAATCAAGGATCCCTCAGGATAAAGCTTTTGTGATCAAGGAGTTAATTGCCCCTTACTTTGATGTGAATTGGCATTTTCATTCAGAATACCAATTATTTACCGCTCTGGAAGGTAGGGGTACCCGTTTTATTGGCGATCATGTGAAAAGCTTCAAAGAAGGGGACATGGTCTTGACAGGCCCCAATCTACCTCATCTCTGGAGAAATGATCAAGCCTATTTTAAACCGAATTCCACTTTGAAAACCCATGGGATTGTCATCTATTTTCCCGAGGATTTTTTACGAAATTCGGTCTTTGAATTAGAAGAGTTTGAGTCTATCGCAGCAATGCTCCAAAAGTCCCAACGAGGGATTGAGATTTTTGGAAAAACCAACCAATGGATCAAAACTCAAATGATCGAACTCCTACATGAAAAAGGGGTAGGTAGGATCATCCGTTTAATTCAAATTTTAGAGGCAATTGCCTCTTCCCCAGAAAGTGTACAAATCGCAGATGCAGCTTACATCAATACGCATAAAGAGTCCGAAAAGGACCGAATGGGTCACGTGTATGAATATGTCATGGAGCACTTTCAAACCAAAGTTAGTTTAGAAAAAGTGGCTGCGTTGGCCAATCTGTCTCCCAGTGCATTCAGTCGATTTTTTAAAGCCCGAGTAAACAAATCATTTTCGGACTTCTTGACCGATTTACGGATTTCGCATGCCTGCAAACTTTTGCATGATACGGACCTAAATATCAGTGAAGTTGCCTATGAAAGTGGTTTTTTAACTCTTTCAAATTTCAACAAACTATTTCGCGAGCGCATGAATCAAACCCCAGGAGAATATCGTCGGGAGTTTATAAACAGTTTTGGCAGCTAGACTTTAGCTATCAAATCCTGGTAATAGGACCCGCTAACAGGGACTTTGTAAGGCCCCACCCAGATCTGATGGCGTTCAATTTTTTGGACCAGGTGCTTGTTGACTAAATAGGAGCGATGGGAACGAATAAAGTAAGCGGGAAGGATGGTTTCTACCTCAGTCAAGGTCATTCGGCTGACTGCTTTTTGGCTTTTGGATTGGAAGGTTACGTAATTGCCTTGGGCCTCGCAAAAATGTAACTCATCAAAATCAATTCTGATTTGTCCTTCGGCGGTTTTCACAAAGGTATACCTGTTGTCGGATGCCGTATTGAGATCGAGCCACTCTTGGGCTTTTTGACAGGCTTTCAGAAATCGACTTAAACTAAACGGTTTAAGCAAATAATCTAGGGCATCCAACTCAAACCCTTGGACGGCAAACTCTGAATACGCGGTGGTGAATACAATCAAAATGTCTTTGGGGAGCAAAGTAGCTACATCAATTCCTGAAATATCCGGCATATTAATGTCCAAAAACACCAATTGGACAGAACCATTCTTTGCATATTCCAAGCCCTCGATGGCATTGGTAAACGTAGCTTCAATTTCCAGAAATGGAACCCGCTCGGCCAAGGATTTGATTACCTCCAACGCATAGGTCTCATCGTCAATAGCGATTGATTTGATCATTAGTTAGCGTTTTAAAAACTGAAGGAGTAGAACCGTTCCTTCCTTTTTAAGGTGGTTTTGAACTTCCTTAGGGTAAGCTTCTGGATTCGAATCTTGCCTAAAGGTGACTGGGTCGATTAAAGACACAATGGCCTTATTATCTAAATTTGCGGAAGGAAGAATTAATTTAGGAAGATGAAAATCATCGAAATCAATTTTATGGACTAACAAACTCATGCTTTTGCTATGGAGCGCAAATGTCCAAAATGTCCGATCGGTACCACTGATCATTCCAAATAAATAATCACTTACCGGCAGGACGGGAGTTAGCAGGTAACGAAATACCTGATCTTGCGGTTGAAAATCATCCAGGAGTTGGAAGTCAAAAACGACCTCAGCCGGTAATCGATTGGTTTCAAAATCGATAACGAGTTGGTTTGCCAATTTTCCAGTAGAAGAAAAAATGGCTATCGTGTCATTAGGGGGCCTATGGTAAACAACTGATGTTTGACTTTGGGAAAGTATACCAGCGTGGTAATAAACATTAGCATTCGGGACATTTGACGGATAGTGAAAATAAAGGCTATCCGGATCAAAGGTTGAGTTAAAAACACCTATTTTTTGATTATGGATGAGATCTGGATTTTGATGATCAAAATTGATCGCCAAAAACCATGTATCCTCCTGCTTGACAAAACCACCCGAATTAACTGGAATTGAAGTAGCTGCTTTAAATTTCCCTGTCGAATTATAAGTTATAATTCGTTTTTGAATTTTATCTAAAATCAAAACATCTCCATTTTCCAAAACCTGAAAGTCATCGATAGTTTTTAACTGATTAGGACCTTCACCAAATTCTCCGATGCTTTGAATAAAATTCCCTTCACGGTCAAAGACCAAAACTCCAGCATCATCAAGATGATCAAAAAGGTAAAACCGATCATTGCTTGCCAAAAGCTTATCTACTCTACTGAAAAGTGCATTTTCTGCTGTGCTGAGCAAAACAAATTCTTGATTTTCCACCAGTTCAGCGTGAACCATGGCTTGAGCCTGCCTAAATGGAATCGTACGAAGTGCTGATTGAGCACCTTTGTCAAGGGAGTTATTACAGGCGAAAAGGGATAGAAAAAGAAAAGGGGAAAGGAATGGTCCGAGTGATTTCATATTCAATTTGATAGGAGGACTTTAGGATAAAATGGACTAATCATACATCTATAATTGCACAGAAAAATGAACAAAGAAATCCGAATCATTACTCACGATATTGAGTTGATGACGATTTGGATAGACTAAATTTAGACGTTTTTTTAGATTGTCAAGACCTATTCCTGAGCTTTCCCGAGCGTTTTCCTTGGATTTAACCGGATGCACGCTATTGACTAGGTCCAAGTGAAGTGAACCTGAAATACATCTCAAATTTAAACGGATCCAGGATTTCTCCTTGGTTGAAATCCCATGTTTGAAGGCATTTTCCACAAAGGGAATGATCAGCATCGGGGCGATTTCACCTTTGCATTCCGAAGGATTGATTTGGAAATCCAGGTCCAAATTGGCTTGATTGCCAAAGCGTAGTAACTGAAGATCGATGTAGTTTCTCAGGTAATCGATCTCCCGGGAAATGGGAATTCGTGGCAATTGATTTTCATGAAGCATAAAGCGCATCATATCGCCCAGTTTCTGAATCCCATCAGAGGTTTTTTCGGCCTTTTCCATCAGCGAACTGGCATAGAGCGTATTCAATGCATTGAACAAAAAGTGAGGATTGATCTGCGAACGAAGAAATTCCATATTGGCCTGACCCTGATCAACTTGATAGGTAAGTTCGGTGATCTGACCCGCATACACTTCAAGTCTTTTAAAAATTAAAGAAGTTAAAGGGAAGAAAATCAACTGGATAAAGCCAACTACACCTAAGCCGCCGACAAAGAAAATTTCTTCTTGGTTTTCATCAATAGAAACGATGAGAAATATCAAAAGAATTAGTGCTGCCAAACCCCAGTTAAACAAACGGGCCTGTGCAATTTTACCTTTTTTCCTTTTCCCGTAAACCAAAAAGTAATTGTACAGGCTGGAAATAAAGATTCCTGGCAGGAATATTCCAAAAATGATCGAAGGGCCGGGGCTAGAAATCGGACTTAACTGAATCAAGAAAAACAAGGTAAAAAGGTAACCTAAAAGTAGACGAGAATAATTATAAAATTGGAAATCGCGAAGTTTGGGAGGGGTCAAGGCTTGGCTGAGTAGATGTGCCCCAATTTGGTAACAGGCATAAAGAACAATGATTCCCAGAAAAAACGTAGGAAAAGGATTTTTGATTAACCCCCCATTGAAGCCAAAAAGCGCACTAGTGCCAAAGGCAATCAAACCTGTTAAAAATATCCAGATGAGGGAAGGCCACTTTTTTGTTTCCCGTATGAATTTAGGAATCAGAACCATGTGGATGAGATGAAATCCAGCATAAATCGTCCCCAAAATCACCAGTCTACTGACAAACTTAAAAATGACTTGTGCATTATTGTCATTGTAAAATTGAGGACGATACCCAAAAAGAATGAACAGGAATGCGATAAGTGTTGCTGTGGTGACGATCCACCATTCAATTTGACGAAAATCAAGACTTTTGGATTTCATAAGAGCTTGGATGAGGTTTTGGGATTAAGACCAGAGGATTAAAAAGAGATTGTAAAGCACAGCGACGAAAATCAATGCGTAAAATCCCCGTTTCTTTTCCATGGTCTGAATGAATTTTGATTAAAACTGATGCAAGCTTAATCGAAGTAAAAAAGGCATTCAACTTCATGGGACGAAAAGGGATAATTTCGGGATAGATTCTAGCTGAATTTCCTCCAAAAGGAATTAACCAAACGGAAATTCCCTCAAATCGATATTCCAAAGCCAAGGAAGGATGAAATAGACCATCAGGGTCACCAGCAAGATTGAAAGCATATTTAGCCAAAATCCCGCTTTGACCATGTCTTTCATTTGTAAAAAGCCGGATCCGAAAACCACCGCATTGGGTGGCGTGGCTACTGGCAGCATAAAGGCACAACTGGCCGCAAGAGTCGCACCGATCATTAGTCCAAAAGGATGAAGGTCCAGCTTGGAAGCAACGGAGGCCAAAATGGGCAGCAACATGGATGCGGTTGCTACATTTGATGTGACCTCGGTGAGGAAATTTACCGATGCGACAATGATCAAAAGCAGAACAATAAAACCCACCCCCTCGATCAAGGTGAATTTTTGACCGATCCACTCTGCTAATCCTGTGGCTTGAAAACCTTCTGCCAATGCCAAACCACCTCCGAAAAGAATCAATATTCCCCAGGGAATCTGTTCGGCAGTTTTCCAATCTAGAATTCTTTTAGTTTTAGTTGAATCGGGGAGGACAAACAAGAGTACCACTCCGGTCAAGACGATGATCGTGTCGTTAATGGCTGGAATTAAGGGTTCTAGCAGATATTGCCTAAAAATCCACGAAAAACAGACCAGCCCAAAGACAATCAGTACTGATTTTTCTTCATAACTCATCTTGCCTAGAGCGCTTAATTGATCCTTAACGATTGTGCCCGCATCAGCCAGTTTAAATTTTTTGGGGAGGGGATTGGCGTATTGAATTAAATAATACCAAGTTACAAAAAGAAGAAAAAGCGATAGGGGGAGGCCAAAAAAGAACCATTCGTTAAAACCGATCGTGTAATCATAGAGCTCATCAATAACCGCTACTAAAATCGTATTGGTGGGGGTCCCGATTAAGGTGGCAATACCGCCAATGGAAGCGCCGTAGGCAATCCCAAGCATGATGTTTTTGCCCAAATTCAGGGAAAGAGATTCACTATTTTGTAACTGATCTTGAAACTGTTTGACTACTGCTAACCCAATAGGCAGCATCATCAGGGAAGTGGCTGAATTTGAAATCCACATGGAAAGAAAACCCGTAGCCAAAACAAATCCCAAAACAATAGTCCTTAAATCCGTTCCGATGAATTGAATGATGGATAGTGCAATTCTGCGATGCAAATTCCATTTTTCGATGCCAGTTGCCATTAAAAATCCACCCATGTAAAGCATCACGGTGGGATGCATGTAATTGGCAGAGGCATCTGAAATTGGCAAAATCCCAAGCGTAGGCATACATATCAACGGAAGAAAAGCCGTGGCTGCAATAGGAAGTGCTTCGGTTATCCACCAAATCGCCATCCAAACGGCTAAACCTAACATGGCTAGCCCTTCAGTACTTAAATCAGGCGCTTTTGCCATAAGGAGCAGTAAAAAAAAGCTAATAGGACCTAGATAAAGTCCCCAAGTCGACAGGCTGAACTTCATTTGGATGGGAGGGTTTAACGATAGATTTTACAGATCGGAAGGTAAATATAATTTGGAAAATATGAGGTTTAAAATTATTTACTTAACATAATATAAATTATGTAACTTTTAAATCAATCTGAAAACCCAGGATTCCTAGTTCATCTACTACAGGATACCCTACAGCTTATCCCGGTTCCTTTTAGGGCTTATTTCAAAGGTAAGCTAGTAATTGATCTAAAAAATCGATTGCGCTGCCAAATTTTGAGGTTTTGTAGTATTCAAATGAAAGAATTGATGTAGTCTGAAATGAGGCATTTTGAATCAATCAAGATTAAGTTACAACGATTTTTGATTGACACCGCTCCTCAAAAATACTAACGAAAAATACTTTTATACTAAAATTGTTATGAAATACCTCTACCTAACAGCGCTTGCTTTCTTAGTCGCCATCAAGTTAGCCGATGCACAGAGCTCCCTAGTAACCATTCTTGAAGATGAAAGCGGAATGAGACTTCAAGTAGATGGACAAGATTTTATGGTCAATGGGATGAATTGGGATTATTTTCCCATAGGCACCAATTTTAATTATAGCCTGTGGCGGCAACCCGATGATATCATCAGGGCAGCTCTAGATACAGAAATGTCTCTTTTGAGAAACATGGGTGTTAATTCCATACGGATTTACACCGGTATTCCTGCCAAATGGATTACTTATATCTACCAGAAATATGGGATTTACACCATGCTCAATCATTCCTTTGGCAGATATGGTCTGACACTGAACGGAGCTTGGATGGCAAATACAGAGTATGCAGACCCCAGGGTGAGAGCGCTTTTAGTGAAGGAAGTAACCGATATGGTTCGCCAATATCAAGGTACACCCGGTCTCCTACTCTATCTACTGGGCAATGAAAACAACTATGGATTGTTTTGGGGAGGTGCAGAAACAGAGGATATTCCAATCGAAGATCGAGAATCTACCGTGCGGGCCTTAGCCATGTATAAATTGTTTAATGAGGCAAGCTTGGCTATGAAAGAAATTGATCAGGGAGTACCTATCGCCATCTGTAACGGTGACTTGTTGTTTTTGGAGATCATCAAAGAAGAATGTAAGGACATCGATATTTTCGGTACCAATATGTATCGAGGCGCATCCTTTGGGGATGCTTTTGATCGGGTTAAGGCGGAATTAAACAAGCCGATTCTTTTTACCGAATTTGGCGCTGATGCTTTTAACACGCTTGAAAATGCAGAAGATCAAGAGCGCCAGGCCTATTATATGGTCAATAATTGGAAAGAGATTTATGAAAATGCAGCTGGACTAGGAAAGGCTGGCAATTCTTTGGGTGGATATACTTTTCAGTTTAGCGACGGCTGGTGGAAAGCCGGTCAGACTGTTGAATTAAACATTCATAACACCGAAGCATCCTGGTCCAATGGTGGTTATACCCATGATTTTGTAGAGGGTGAAAATAACATGAATGAGGAATGGTTTGGCATAGCTGCCAAAGGGCAAACCACCCCTCGTGGACTGTATACGCTTTATCCGCGAGCTGCATATTATGCCTTGCAACAAGCGCATCAGTTTGATCCTTATTCGGGTACGATGACCCTTCAGTCTTTAAGGAATCATTTTTCTTCCATAGATTTTATGGAGGCGGTTTTAACGGCTCGTGGGGATAAAGCTGCTTTGCAAGGTGAACAGGCTAATATCCTATCAGTCAGTGAGTTTAGAGCCGAGCTAAGTACTTTTAACACCGGTGGAACATTAACTACGACACCCGAAAGTCCCGATCCGGATCAGATTACATTTCCCAATCAACAAGGTTTTGATCATTTGCAGTCATTTTTTGTGGGCGTTCAAGCCAATCCTTCCAGCAATGTGCGCGCAAACGTATCGTTTAACGTCCTAGGCAATGTAGCCTTGAATCCCATAGATGAGATTTTTTATGAAACTCGAGGTAGACCCGTTACCATCCAAACGCAATCTGGGACACAGGTAGCCGATGCTTTGGGGCGTTTGGCCGTCTATCAAGCCGATTATACCTGGAACCATGAACTTTTTGATTTAAATGGATTTTACCGGACTGGCCATTATCATTGGGGTTATGAGGGCGATTTTTTTGGACTTTATCCGGAAGCCAACTATGGACCCAACATAGATATTTACAATGCCTTAGCCCCATCAGGCTTGGAGCTTTCGGGAAAAAAACTCTTGGACGGTTTAAAAGTAGCTTTCGGAAGGGAGCTGTGGTGGGGAGCCAACCCCGCCGTATTGGTTAAATACAGAAAACAATTGGGGAAAACTGCTTTATCCGGTATTTTTCATGAAGACCTGGATGACCCGGGTGTAGCGGTCAGTTCAATTGCTATTCCTCAGCCGCGAACACGAAGATTGACTTTGACAAGCGAAACCCTTTTTTCTGAAAACTTCAAAGTTGAGCTTGGAGGAATTTGGGGTGGTCAACCCCTGGTAGGAAGAGAATTTCAGGTCGTTCGCAATGAAAATGGAAATTTTGAAACCTTCACTGATCGAATCAGACCTAGTGACTTGTGGGGTGGTAAAATTAAATTTTCCTTCACCAAAGGAAAAATTAACTGGTATGGTCAGGCGGCCTCTCAAGGCTTAGTGGCTAATGGCGGTGGAGATTATACCCGAACATTTACCGGATGGTCTTTAAAAGATGCCGGCAGCGGAAATAAAAACAATGTGCTCACTGGATTTACCTATACGATGGGGAATTTCCAGGTAGCCCCAAATTTCATGTGGCAGAAACCTTTGGTAGATCCTATTCCCGGTGATATTGGAGGTCCTGCCCGACCAAGAAACATTCTGGATGATCCCTTCGTGGTCCGCTCGAATAGGGAAACGGTGGCTGGGGAACTGCTTCTCACCTTTGATCCCACGCCAGGAACTTGGATGTATGAATGGGATAATGACATGCAGGAAGACGCTCCTTTTGCAGCGAGTTTAGGTTTTGTTTATAGACACTTGCCAACTACCATGGATGCAGCCATCATTTTTCCCGGAACCGGCCGTGTCCCTGTTGCGGCAAATGGAGCCCCACCCGCTTTGGATTTATGGGAAGTCAATACCCGAATCGTTTCCAAAATCAATTCAAGGTTTGGAATAATCGCCAATCTCTATGGAGGAAACGGTCAAGCAAATGGCCCTGATCCCAGAACCATAGAACGGTTTGGGGGCGATGTCAGGGTACTTTATAAAGATTTAAAGTTTTCCTCCTTCTTAAAGTTTAATGATTGGGGGCCTTTTGACTTTCATCGAGATTTTAACTTGACATTCCCTGTGCAAGTGATGGCAGATATCTCGACTTCTGTGGGCAAGCAAGAATGGTACATGCTTCCCAATACCACCATGGGGGTACGATTTACGTGGCGATCATTAGATCAATATTCACCCCGGTACAATCCAGCTCAAACTGTTGATGTCAGTGGAAATAGGGTCCCTGACCCCACTGCAATAGGTTTTCCGAATGGAAATGAGTGGGAATTGAGAACCTATGTTCACATCTATATCGGAAAATAATGAAAGTCGCAAAGCCGAACAGCATAACCATGAAAAAATCAACGATCAACTTATTTGGAATCCTATTGATTGTTAGTTTATTAGGATGTATGAGGGAAGAGTTTGAAGATCTTCCAAGAGCAAGGTTCAGCACAGCTGCTGATATTTTTACCGATGATTTTGTGGGATTGGGAAGTGATTTCTATTTCCCTTATCAAACCGCAAAGCCGAATGTGTTCTCCGTTGATGACAATGAAAGTTACAAAGGAAATGCCTCCATCAGAATTGATGTACCGGATGCGAATGATCCGGCAGGAAATTTTGCAGGTGCAATTTTCAGAATTGATGGAGCGGGTAGAGACTTGCAGGATTATAATGTGTTGTCTTTTTATGCCAGAGCCAGTCAAGCAGCTACCCTATCCGAAATAGGATTTGGACAAGATTTTTTGGGTGATACTTACCGTGCTTATAGGACCCAAGTAAACTTCACCACTAACTGGCAGAAATACATAATTCCAATACCAGATCCGTCAAAATTATTGGAAGTCAGAGGGGTATTTCAATTTGCGGCAGGAGGAATTGGTCCGGAAGGTGAAGAAGTGGGATTTTCATTTTGGATTGATGAATTGAAGTTTGAAAACCTTCCCTCCGTTGCCCAACCGCTGCCTTTGGTCAATAATGGAGAAGATCAGTCCATTAATTCCTTCAATGGGGTTACGCTGCCGGTAACAGGAACAGGAGTTTTAATGAATGTAGACGGTTTTGACGTTCGGGTGGAATCCTCTCCCTCCTATTTCAATTTTAAATCATCCAATCCCAATGTGGCCACAGTTAATGAACTTGGCCAAGTATCGGTTTTAAGTTCAGGAAACGCAAGAATATCAGCCAGTATAGGTGTTGGTGAAAATGAAATGGATGCGGTGGGTTCTTTGACTGTTGTCTCGGAGGGACCGTTTTTGTCAGCCCCTACTCCACCGGATTTGGATGCAGAAGATGTCGTATCCATTTTCAGTGACGCTTACCAAAATGTACCGGTGGACAATTTTAATGGCTTCTTTCAATTTGCAACCACCCAAGGTGGAGCGATCGACATCGCTGGTGAAACGATCATTAGCTACACCGACCTGAATTTTGTGAGTGTGAATATGTTTAATTCCCCAGACGTGGATGCATCCCAAATGACTCATATTCATGTCGATATCAATGTCAGAGAGAATGTCGATCCAGGTGATTTCCTTCGATTTCAAATCATCAATAACAATGGTCCAGGTGAGACCTCAGGAACGGTTGATTTGACTACTTATCAACCCTTAGTTTCTCAAGAATGGGTCAGCTACGATATCCCATTGAGTGATTTTGCAGGTTTGGGGGCCACTAACGATGTCGACTTGATCTTTTTCATCTCCGATGGCACCATCTCCGACATTTTTGTAGATAATATTTATTTCTACAGATAACCAGTCCATACTTAAAGTTAAATGAACAGAGCGCATGAATAATACTAATAGAATTTTTACTTACATCCTGATCCTTTCTTTTGGATTCCTGCTCATGATTGGGTGCATGGAAACCAATGAACTGCCGGATAGAGGGTACACTTTAGTTTGGTCGGATGAATTTGACGGGACCACTGGTGATCCCCCCAATCCGGAATTTTGGAATTATGAAATCGGCACAGGAACTAACGGCTGGGGAAATAACGAACTTCAATATTACACCAACCGAACCGAAAATATCCATATTGACGGAAAAGGGAACTTGGTCATAAAAGCAATTAATGAACCTTTTGCCGGCAGGAATTTTACTTCAGCGAGGATTACGACCCAGGGCTTGAAGGAGTTTCGGTTTGGAAGAATAGAAGCTCGAATCAAAACCCCCTTCGGTCAGGGCCTTTGGCCGGCATTTTGGATGCTTGGAGCAAATATTGACGGAGTGGGTTGGCCTCAAGCCGGAGAGATGGATATTATGGAGTTACGGGGTCAGCAACCCAGTACTATTCTGGGGTCTATTCATGGCCCGGGGTATTCTGCCGGCGATGCAATTTCAGGATCCTTCCAACTCTTTGACTCAAGATTTGATACCGAATTTCATGTATTCGCAATAGAATGGGGCGCTGATTTCATTGATTTTTTCGTGGATGAACGGCTTTATCAACGATTGACCCCTGATGATTTACCAGCGGGTAGCGATTGGGTTTTTGACAGACATTTTTTCCTTCTTTTGAATGTGGCTGTAGGTGGAAATTTTGTGGGTTCACCTTCTCCAGATACCCGTTTTCCACAAACCATGCTCATCGACTATGTCCGAGTATATCAATAAATAATCACATTAAACCTAAAAAAACATGATTAGGAAATTTAGACTAGATCTCATACTAAGCTTTTTAGTACTCGGGTCAATTTTATTACTAGTAAGCTGTGTAGAAGATGAAATGATTATTCAACCCCCTACGGCTGGATTTACCTTTTCCATAGATCAGGAAACCGGCGGAATAGTTACGTTTACCAATACCTCCGAAGAGGCGGAGACCTTTCAATGGGATTTTGGGGACGGCACTTTTTCTACCTTGAGTAATCCCAGAAAAATTTACATGGAGGACGGAAGCTATGAGGTCTCCTTGACTGCAACCAATGCAGGCGGATCCAGCCAAGAAACCCAAACGCTAACCATTGATTTGATTGTGGTCATTACTGACAATGATCCTCCAGTAATTGCTCTGGAAGGAGAAGCTACCATCGAACTGGAAATTGGGGATGAATTTACCGATCCGGGAGCAACAGCAAATGACGAGGTGGATGGAGACCTGACCGAAAATATTGAAGTTACCGGAGAAGTAAATACCCTACAGCCCGGTGAATACGTCCTTGCCTATAATGTAACAGATGGGGCGGGAAATCAAGCAGAGCAAGTCACTCGGACAGTTACGGTAAACTTTGACCAGGGAATCTTAACCAATGGCGATTTTGAAGCAGGAGACGCTGGCTGGATAGGAAACGGCTTGGAAGTAAGAGAAGAAGGAGGTAATCAGTTTTCATTCACCAATGTCACCACTGCTGGAAATCCCTTTGACGTCAATGTCAGTCAAGTAGTACCCATCCGAGCTGGAAGCGAGTATAGACTCTCCTTCAATGCGGTCACTGATGTGGAAGATGGGCGAACTATTTTGGCGGGTATTGGACTAAATGAGGATCCCTTTACTAATGTCACCCAAGAATTCGAACTGACTACTGATGAACAACGCTTCAGTGCTGAGTTTACGGCAAATTTCGATAACGATAATAGCCGGGTCATTTTTGACATGGGAGCGGAAATCGGTGTAGTAGTTTTGGACAATGTTTCACTTGAACTCCTGTCAGAAAATACGACAGCCCTTCCCATCACCTTTGAAAATGGAGAGGTGCAGGCTTCACCTTTCAACGGAGCAGCTTTTGAAGTGGCACCTGACCCTAACAACTCCGGTAATACTGTAGGAAAACTGACAAATTCAGGAGCAGAATATGAAGGTGTCACATTCTCCTTAGCGACTCCAGTTGATTTTGGGGGAGCCAATAAATTGATCACCATGAGGTTTAATACCCCGACTGCCGGTATACCTGTATTGATGAAATTTGAAGGGGGCAGCACCGATCCGGTGGAGATTTCTGTAGACGCTTCAGATGAAGGATGGCAAGAATTAACTTTTGATTTCAATGCCGCTTCAGGCTCATACCGTCAATTAACCCTTTTTGTGGATGGGCCGGGTACTACTGTTGGGGATTTTTATGTCGATGACATCATTCAAACTTCTGATTCCTCAGGTGGAGAATCTGGTTGTGAAGGGGAACCCATCGCAGCGGTTTCTTTTCCGGTAACTTTTGAAACCTGTGAGTCATTCGTCAACACCTTTTTTGGAGAAGGAAGTCTTACCACCGAATTGGCTCCTAATCCCTCAATTTCGGAGGTAAACAGCTCTGAAAATTCCTTGAAAGTAGTCAAAGCTGCGGGAACCAATAGATGGGCAGGATTGCAAAACGCCTTTGCCGAAACGATTGATCCGACTAAAACATTTAAGCTAAAAGTGTACTCAAGCAAGCCCGAGGCGGTGATGAGATTTGAATTAAATAGTGATCCTCAGCCCACAGGATCAGGTAATCCACCCGCTCAATTTCAGACCATAGGTCCGGCGAATACCTGGGTAGAAATTGAAGTGACTTTTACCGGTGTTCCTGATACCAATACGGGGCTTAATCAACTAGTCATCAAGCCGGATAATCCTGAAGGAACGGATGGAGAACTGACCGGGTCAACCGAAACCTACTATTTTGATGATATCACCTTGATTGATGGAGAAAATGGTAACGGTGGTACTGATGGTGGCGGGGATGAGGGCGGTGGAGAAAATCAAACCGATAGCGGAACCAATATTGCCATCAATGGAGATTTTGAAACCGGCGATGATACGGGGTGGATTTTGTTCCAAAATGGAGGCTTGGCGGAATTGGACAATACCGAAAACAACGGTGGGTCTTGGTCGGGAAAGTTAGCCACAAATGGACCAAGTAACCCCGCATTTAAGCAGGAAAGGATTGGAGGGGGCACCGTAAATCCGGGTGATCAGGTTAGAATACGATTTGATCACAAAGGGGTCATCGTACCTCCAGGAGGAATATTTAACGTGCTGTTATTTGGAGAAGGTGCCAATGGGGCCTCTTTCACGCATGTGTTTAACCCTGGGCCTATCCCTGAAGAAGGTTGGACTACCTTTACAGGTAATTTTACTATCCCTGCAGATATAGATGTATCCAATGGCATTTCGGTATTAATTGAGGCGGTTTGTGGAGGAGATGCAGGATGTAGTGTGGAGGCAAATATTGACAACGTGCGAATTTTCCTCAATCCTTAACTAAAGAATAGGTCTTATTATAGGCTTACCAGGTCAGGTTTAACAGCCTGACCTGATTTAAATTGATTTCTAACTCCACCCAATTAATTTCGATTACCCGTGAAGAAAATCGAGTCTGCCCAATTAACCCAAGTTGAAATTAACCAAGAGCTCTTTTATCAAATTTCATCGATTGATTCCATCCCTCCTTTTTTTATGAGTATTCTCAGCCCATCAAATCACTGGTTGTTTATGGGTAGTAATGGAGGCGTGAGTGCGGGAAGAAAAGATCCCGAAAATGCACTTTTCCCCTATTACACAGATGATAAGATCATTGAGTCTTCTGAACACACCGGCTCAAAGAGCATTCTAAAAGTCCAAAAAGACGGTCAGACCCTGGTATGGGAACCGTTCTCCATTCACTTTGCAGCTCAATACAAACTCAGCAGAAATCTGTACAAAAATGTACTGGGAACTAAAATTATTTTTGAAGAAAAGAATTTAGATCTAAAACTCAGCTTCCACTATCAATGGACCAGCAGTGAACGGTACGGATTTGTAAAAACGAGTAAAATCATCAATGAATCCGAGTCGGACATCCGTATTTCCTGTTTGGATGGAATTCAAAACATCATGCCATTTGGTGTGGGAAGTATGCTGCAAAATGTAAGAAGCAATTTAGTAGACGCTTATAAACGCAACGAACTCGAACCTGAAAGCGGAATTGGGATTTTTGCTCCAAGCGCGATTATCGTGGATAAAGCCGAGCCAAGTGAGGCCTTGAAAGCGACGATTGCCTGGTCACTAGGCCTTGAAAAACCACAACATCTCCTCTCTTCTTCCCAGCTTAATGCTTTCCGACAAGGCCACTCTCTTCTTCCTGAAACTGACATCAAAGCCCAACGAGGAGCCTATTTTGTAGTTTTTGATCTGAAGTTGGCGGCGGGGGAAGCTCAAGAGTGGATGATCCTAGCAGAACTTAATCAAACGATCGCCCAAATTCGATCTTTAGCACATGCCATAAAACATGATTCCGGATTATATGCCAAAGTTAAAGAGGATATCGAACAGGGTTCGAGGGAATTAATCAAATTGAACGCCGCTGCGGATGGTTTACAATTGACAGCAGATCGGCGAAAAGATACCCGGCACTTTGCCAATGCGATGTTTAATATCATGCGCGGGGGAATTTTTGATTACAATTACCAAATTGAAAAGTCGGATATAAAAAGCTACCTGCTAGCGGCCAACAAGAACGTTTTTGAAAAGCATGTAAGGAGTTTCGAAACCTTTGGCGTGCAGTTCTCACTTTTCGAGCTCAACAAATTTGCCGCAGGATCGGAAGATCCCGATTTCATTCGGCTCTGCCTGGAATATTTACCCTTAAAATTTAGCCGAAGACATGGCGATCCAAGCCGACCTTGGAATAATTTTTCCATCAATACCCGAAATGAATCCGATGGGTCAAAAGTCCTTGATTATGCCGGGAACTGGCGTGATATATTCCAGAATTGGGAAGCTTTGGCACTTTCTTACCCGGGTTTCATTGAGGGCATGATCTTAAAATTTCTCAATGCCTCAACTTTCGATGGGTATAACCCCTACCGAGTTACCAAAGGTGGAATGGATTGGGAGCGAATTGAGGCAGATGATCCCTGGTCGTATATCGGGTATTGGGGAGATCACCAGATTATTTATCTATTAAAGTTTTTGGAGTTTGCCGAGCAATATATACCAGGTCGGCTAGCTCAATATTTTACACAAGATATTTTTGTATACGCCAATGTCCCCTACAAAATCAAGCCTTATGAGGCTATTTTGCAAAATCCTAAGGATACCATTGATTTTGACCATGAACTGGATCGGTTTATCCAAAAACGTGGATTTGAACTAGGTTCAGATGCTGCTTTGGTCCAAAATCAAACTGGCACTATTCATCATGTCAATTTTACTGAAAAAATTCTGGCAACCGTTTTGGCAAAACTATCCAATTTCATCCCAGAGGCTGGAATTTGGATGAATACACAGCGGCCAGAATGGAATGATGCCAACAATGCCTTGGTGGGTAATGGAGTGTCGATGGTGACCCTATACTATCTCAGGCGGTTTTTTAATTTTTTTACTTCGGTTTTAGCTAAAAGCAATAAGGCTGAAGTTCAGATTTCTAAGGAGTTGTTGGAATTTTTCGAGGCAATTCTGCAGGGACTGACGGCAAGCAAACACTTACTTTCTTCTGGTTTTAGTGACCGGGACAGAAAATTAGTTTTGGATGCCTTGGGACAGGCTGGAAGTCAGTATCGTGAAAAAATCTATAAAGGTTCATTTAGTAGCGAGCGAAAACCCCTTTCCATTCAGGTTTTGATTGACTTTTGTGCCCTTTGCCAAAATTATCTCGAACACTCCATTCAAGCCAATAAGCGAGAAGATCAGCTGTATCATGCCTACAATTTGATGACTCTAGAAAATGAGCAGGAAATTTCCATTTCCTACCTCAGTGAAATGCTCGAAGGTCAAGTGGCCGTTCTCAGTTCTGGTTTTTTAACCCGAATTATGCATTAGAATAATTGAAAGGAGGACTGAGATTTTGAA